>NZ_DASYHB010000110.1:0-175745 GCF_035999185.1 Ensifer sp.
AATATCCGGCTTTTCGCCCCTTGGCCTTTTCACCATCACAGGCGCCCACTACAAATTCTCCAGTAGAACGGCGCAAGCGGGACTGACCATGCGGACAAATACTGGCCAGATCATTCATCTGGAAGACTACCGGCCGACCGACTTCGTTCTGGAGAGAGTGGATCTAACCTTCGAACTCGATCCGAAGGAAACCAAGGTCGAAGCCCGGTTGATCTTCCATCGCCGCGAAGGCGCGGATGCCTCCGCTCCGCTCGTACTCGACGGCGACGAGTTGGCGATGACCGGCCTGCTGCTGGACCAGGAGGAACTTGCGACGGCGCTCTACGATGTCGCCGACGACACGCTGACCATCCGCGGTCTGCCCGAAACCGCTCCGTTCGAAATCACCGTCACCACCTTGCTTTCGCCGGAAACCAATACGCAGCTGATGGGGCTTTATCGCACCAACGGCATCTATTGCACCCAGTGCGAGGCAGAAGGCTTCCGCCGCATCACTTACTTCCCGGATCGCCCGGATGTACTTGCCGTCTACACGGTCAACATCATCGCTGACAAGAAATCCGCGCCTCTGCTGCTCTCCAACGGCAACTATCTCGGTGGCGCCGATATGGGCGATGGCCGCCATTTCGCCGCCTGGTTCGATCCGCATCCCAAGCCCAGCTATCTCTTTGCGCTTGTCGCCGGCGATCTCGGCGTGGTCGAAGACACGTTCACCACGATGTCCGGCCGCGACGTCGCGCTGAAGATCTATGTCGAACACGGCAAGGAGCCACGCGCCTCCTACGCCATGGACGCGCTGAAGCGCTCGATGAAATGGGACGAAGAGGCCTTCGGCCGGGAATACGATCTCGACATTTTCATGATCGTTGCCGTCTCCGACTTCAACATGGGCGCCATGGAGAACAAGGGCCTCAACATCTTCAACGACAAATACGTGCTCGCCGATCCGGAAACGGCGACCGACGCCGACTACGCCAATATCGAGGCGATCATCGCGCACGAGTATTTCCACAACTGGACCGGCAACCGTATCACCTGCCGCGACTGGTTCCAGCTGTGCCTGAAGGAAGGCCTGACGGTTTATCGCGACCACGAGTTTTCGGCCGACATGCGCTCGCGCGCGGTCAAGCGTATCGCCGAGGTGCGGCACCTGAAGTCGGAACAGTTTCCCGAGGATGCCGGTCCGCTTGCCCATCCGGTTCGCCCGACGAAGTATCGCGAAATCAACAACTTCTACACGACGACGGTCTATGAAAAGGGCTCCGAAGTCACCCGCATGATCGCGACCATCCTCGGCCGCGATCTGTTCAAGAAGGGTATGGACCTCTATTTCGACCGCCACGACGGCCAGGCTGTGACGATCGAGGATTTCGTCGCCTGCTTCGAAGAGGCAAGCGGCCGCAACCTGCGGCAGTTCGCGCTCTGGTACCATCAGGCCGGAACGCCGCTGGTCACCGCGTCCGGCGCCTATGACGCCGCCAAGCAGACCTTCACGCTTTCGCTTGAGCAGACCATGCCGCCGACACCCGGCCAGGGCGCCAAGGAGGCGATGCACATTCCGCTGAAGATGGGCCTGCTGCTTGAAGGCGGCGGTGAGGCCGACCTTTCGGCGGTCTCCGGCGCGGACCTGACCGGCGACGTCCTGCATCTGACCGAGCGCAAGCAGACCGTCGTGTTCTCGGGCATTGCCTCGCGCCCGGTGCCGTCGTTCAACCGCGGCTTCTCGGCGCCGATCAACCTGCATATCGAGCAGAGCGCCGAGGACCTTGCGCTGATTGCGCATCACGAGAGCGATCTCTTCGCCCGCTGGCAGGCGCTCAATGCCATCGCGCTCACCAATCTGGTCGCGGCGACGGCGAACGTGCGCGCCGGCAAGCCGGTGACCTGCGACCAGGCCCTCATCGACGGCCTGACCCGAGCTGCCGCCGATCACTCGCTGGAGCCTGCTTTCCGCTCGCAGGCGCTCGCGCTTCCGAGCGAATCCGATATTGCCCGCGAGATCGGCACCAACAACGATCCGGACGCCATTCATACCGCCCGCCAGCAGATCCTGACGGCGGTTGCCACGGCCGGTCGCGACACCTTCTTGCGGCTCTCCGACGAGCTGGTGTCCGCCAGCTCCTTCAGCCCGGATGCTGCAAGCGCCGGACGCAGGGCTCTGCGCAACAGCGCACTGACCTATCTGGTCCAGGCAGATGGGGGACCGGAGCGCGCGGCAAAGGCATTTGCATCGGCCAACAACATGACCGATCTCAGCCATGCGCTGGCGCTGCTCGCGCACCGGTTCCCGGATGCCGCCGAGACCGCGGAGGCGCTTGCGACCTTCCGCAAGCGTTTCGCCGACAACGCACTGGTGATCGACAAGTGGTTTGCCGTCCAGGCGACAATTCCGGGTGCTTCGACGCTCGACCGCGTCAAGGCGTTGATGGCTGAGCCGCTGTTCAACGGCAACAATCCGAACCGCGTACGCTCGCTGGTCGGCACCTATGCTTTTGCCAACCCGACCGGCTTCAACCGCGCCGACGGCGAAGGCTACCGATTCCTGGCACGGCAAATCCTCGACATCGACCCGCGTAATCCGCAGCTTGCAGCCCGTATCCTGACGGCGATGCGCTCCTGGCGATCGCTTGAGGACAAGCGCGCCGGTCATGCGCGCAAGGCGCTGAAGGAGATCGCGGCGGCATCGAAGCTTTCGGCGGATGTCGGCGACATCGTTGAGCGCATGCTGAAAGCCTGACCGCTCAACCCCTTGAATTTTCTCTACAGCGCCGCGCGTCTTACCAGACGCGCGGCGCTGTAGCGCTTTGAAATGCTGCATGTTTTTGTCCTTCAATCAAGGACGATCGAAGGAAACATGCAGTCGGCCGGGCCGCGCCGGCAGCCCGCCCTATTATTTTCCAACGATAAGAAATGGTTAAGAAATCTTTACCAGCGCATCTGGACAAGGCGAATCGCCCTGTGATTCATTGAGTCAGATTCGGGCGAGCGGCGCGCCGAATCATCAGAGGGTTTGATTTTGGGAAAGATGGCGGACGCGCGACGGGCGAGCGCAGCCGACGGGCGGTTGCGACTCAAGTTCCGGGGCCTTGCGGGCTTCGAACAGGAGTTCATCGCGCAGGCGAAGATCTTTGCCGGACCGACGTCACGCCGCCTGGCGAACGCCGAGCCTGTTCTCAAACGCTCGATCCCAATTCTCATCATCGCGTTTTTGATCATCGTCGCGGTTTCGCGCATGTCCAGCATCATGGACGAGCATGCCCGCATGGAGGAAAGCTCGCGCCAGGCCGTCGGGCTTGCGGCCGCGACTGCGGTTGCCGCCTTCCAGGCGGATGGCGCCGCCCTCTTTGACGAAGGTCGTCGCACGGAAACGGAGCAACGCTTCAGCCAGTACCTGCCGACCGGGTTGCTCGATCCGGGTACGTTCATTCTCGCGGTCCGCAAGGATGGCCGCATCTTCGCCAGCACCAATGGGGGCGAAGCGCTCATCGGCCGGACGCTTGCAGCGGCCGCGCCCGATATCGCGACGCTGCAGTATTTCGGCGAGCATTCCAGCATCATGAAGACGTCGATCGGCGGCGTCGACCATATCGTGGCGCTGTCGCAACTGGCTGATGCCGCCGGCGTCGTGCTGGCGGCAACCCCGCTCACCCAGCTCGAAACGACCTGGCGCGACGAAGTCTCGCTCAATGTCACGCTCTTTGCCGGCATTTCGGCGATCCTGCTGATGGTGCTCTACGCCTATTACATCCAGGCCAAGCGCGCGCGCGATGCCGATTCGGTCTTTGCCGAATCCAACCTGCGCGTCGAGACGGCGCTCTCGCGCGGCCGCTGCGGCCTTTGGGATTTCGACCTCGCCAACCGCCGGCTGTTCTGGTCGCGCTCGATGTACGAGATGCTCGGCATGCCCGGCGAAAGCAGCGTGCTTTCCTTCGGTGACGCAGCAAGGCTGATGCACCCGGATGATCACGGCATTTACAGCGTGGCCCGCACGATCGCGCGCGGCGATGCGCGCCAGATCGACCAGGTGTTCCGCATGCGTCACGCGGATGGCCACTATGTGTGGCTGCGCGCCCGTGCAGAAATCATCCGCACCGCTTCGGGGCGGGCGCATTTGATCGGCATCGCCATGGACGTGACCGAACAGCACCGCCTGGCGCAACGTTATGCCGAGGCCGACCAGCGGCTCGCCGACGCCATCGAATGTACCTCGGAGGCCTTCGTGCTCTGGGACAAGCATGACCGCCTCGTCATGTGCAACACCCACTTCCAGGAGGCTTACAAGCTTCCCGACCACGTGCTCGTCCCGGGCACCGAGCGCATCGCCGTCCAGACGGCAGCATCGCGCCCGGTGGTCGAACGGCGCATTGCCGACCCGGATCACTCCAACCAGTCGCAGACAAGCGAGGTTCAGCTTGCCGACGAGCGCTGGCTGCAGATCAACGAGCGGCGCACACGCGACGGCGGCCTGGTATCCGTCGGCACCGACATCACGCTCCTGAAGCGGCACCAGGTGCGCCTGCGCGAATCCGAGCGCCGGCTGATGGCGACGATCGGAGACCTCTCTGCCTCGCGCATGACACTCGAGCGCCAGAAGACTGAACTTTCGGTCGCCAACTCCAATTACCAGGCGGAAAAGGACCGTGCCGAAGCGGCCAACCGCGCCAAGTCGGAATTCCTCGCCAACATGTCGCATGAGCTCAGGACCCCGCTCAACGCCATTCTCGGATTCTCGGAGATCCTGCAGAACCAGATGTTCGGTCCGCTCGGGTCGGAGAAGTACAACGAATATTCGCGCGACATCCATGACAGCGGCAAGCATCTGCTCAACGTCATCAACGACATCCTCGACATGTCGAAGATCGAAGCCGGCCACATGCGCATCAGCCGCGAAACGATCGATCTTGCGCCGCTGATCGAAGAGACCCTTCGCTTCACCACCATTCCGGCGGAGCAGAAGAACATCCACGTGGTACAGCAGATTTCGTCGGGCCTCACGATGATTGCCGACCGCCGCGCGATGAAGCAGGTGCTGCTCAATCTTTTGTCGAATGCGGTCAAGTTCACCAACGAAGGCGGGCGCATTTCGCTCAGGGCCCGCAAAGTCACGGGGGCCGTGACGCTAACGATCGCCGATTCCGGCATCGGCATACCGCGCGACGCGCTCCAGAAGATCGGCCAGCCCTTCGAGCAGGTGCAGAGCCAATATGCCAAGAGCAAGGGCGGATCGGGCCTGGGACTGGCAATTTCGCGCTCACTCACCCGTCTTCATGGCGGCAGCATGAAAATCCACTCGACGGAGAACGTCGGCACCATCATCTCGGTTCGCATTCCCGACCGCGCCTGACGGGTCAGAAAGCGACGCCTAACCGGAAACGACCGCGTGGAAGACGCGTCGCACGGCCTTTGACAGCCGGCGGATGTCTCCCTCCAGCGTCTTCAGGTCCGGATAGTCCCCTGCGCGGCAGACGAGATCGATCAGGCCGGCCGGCGCATCCTTCGGCTCGAACTCACCCTCGATGCACAGTCGCACGATCTGCGACAGCTCGGTAAAGAGGTGCAGCGCCTCTAGGGCGACGTCGAGATCGTTTGGGTTCATCAAGGTATTGCCGAGGAGCTTCAGCGCATCGGCGGTATTGGTGCCGGCCTTAAGCGGCTGTACGCCCTTTGCGGGTGCAACGAGTGCCAGATACTGGGTGATGAACTCGATATCGACGAGGCCGCCGGGAATGAGCTTGAAATCCCAGATGTCGCTCGGCGGCTTCTCGCTGTCGATCATCTCGCGCATCGAGATCACATCGGCGCTGACCTTGGCGATCTCGCGCTTGCGGCCGAGGATCTCGGCGAAGATCGTATTGGCCTCGCCGATCAGCCTGTCGTCGCCGCAGAGGCAGCGCGCCCGTGTCAGGGCCAGGTGCTCCCAGGTCCAGGCCTCTTCACGCTGATACTTGGCGAAGGCGTTGATCCGGGTTGCGACCGGGCCTTTGTTGCCAGACGGCCGAAGCCGCATGTCGACCTCGTAGAGCACCCCTTCGGCCGTCGGCGCGGAAAGGGCCGCAATCAGCCGCTGCGTCACCCGCGTGAAATAGCGCGTCGGATCGAGGGGCTTGGCACCGTCGGATTCGGTTGCCGTCTCATCGTAGTCGTAGAGCAGGATCAGATCGACATCGGAGCCCGCCGTCAGTTCATGGCTGCCGAGCTTGCCCATGCCAACGACGGCGATGCGCCCACCGGGGAAATCGCCATGCGCAGAGCGGACTTCATCCTGCACCGCCTTCACCGCCGCGGCGATGATCAGGTCGGCGAGGTCGGTAAAGGCGCGTCCGGCCTGCGCGCCAGAGATGGCGCCGGTCAGAAGCCGGATGCCGATCAGGAAGCGCTGCTCGGCAGCGATGATGCGCAGGCGGTCGAGCGCATCCTCATAGTGGCGCGCGCCGCCGACGAAATTGGCAATGCGCGGCGCCAGATAGTCCCTGGTCGGCAATTCGGCGAGCAGGCCCGGATCGAGCATGCCGTCGAAGACATGCGGGCGCGCCGCAATGATCTCGGCAAGCCGCGGGGCCGACGACATGACGTTGACGATCAGCGACAGAAGACCCGGATTGTTGCCGAGCAGCGAGAACAGCTGGATGCCCGCCGGCAGACCGGAGATGAAGTTGTCGAAGCGCAGCAGCGCTTCGTCGGCGCGTCGGCTTTCGCCAAAGACGCGCAGCAGTTCCGGCGTCAGCTCCGTCAGCCGTTCGCGCGCCTCGACCGATTGCGTTGCACGGTATCGGCCGTAGTGCCAGGTGCGGATGGTGTGCGAGATGTCGGACGGCCGCTGGAAACCGAGCTTCTTCAGCGTTTCCAGCGTGTCGGGATCGTCACGCTGGCCGGTGAACACCAGGTTGCCCGTCTCGGTCGAGAGCTTCGCCTCCTGCTCGAAGAGCTGGGAGTACCGGCGCTCGACCGTTTTAAGCACGCGCGACAGGGCCTTCGAGAAGGATGCCGTATCCTCGAAACCGAGCATGTAGGCGATGCGCTTCAGCTCCGCTTCGGTCTCGGGTAGCACGTGCGTCTGCTCGTCGCGCACCATCTGGATCCGATGTTCGACATCACGCAGGAACCAATAGGCTTCGATCAGCTCATCGGCCGTTTCCTCGTCGATCCAGCCCGCCTTGACGAGGGCGCGCAACATCGGTTCGGTCGCGCGCTGGCGCAACTCGGGCATACGACCGCCGGCGATCAGCTGCTGCGTCTGGACGAAGAACTCGATCTCGCGGATGCCGCCACGGCCGAGCTTGATGTTGTGTCCCTTGACGGCGATCTCACCGTGCCCCTTGTGCGCATGGATCTGGCGCTTGATCGAATGAATGTCGGCGATCGCCGCGTAGTCGAGATACTTGCGAAAGACGAAGGGCGTCAGCTCTCTGAGGAACCGCTCGCCGGCCTCGACATCGCCTGCGACCGGCCGCGCCTTGATGAAGGCGGCGCGCTCCCAGTTCTGTCCCCTGCTCTCGTAATAGAGCATCGCTGCCTCGACCGGGATGGCAAGCGGCGTCGAGCCCGGATCGGGGCGCAGCCTCAAGTCGGTGCGAAAGACATAGCCATCGCCGGAGCGCTCCTGCAGGATGCGGATCAGGCGACGCAGCAGCCGGCCGAAGGTTTCGGACGCGTCGTCACGCTCGACGATGATGCCGGATTGCGGATCGTAGAAGACGACGAGATCGATGTCTGAGGAGTAGTTGAGCTCGTAAGCGCCCAGCTTGCCCATGCCAAGGACGAGAACGCCCGAGCCAACGCTGGGGCACGCGACATCCTTGACGATCAGCTTGCCGCTCTCATGGGCGCTCAAGAGCAGATGATCGATGGTCGCCGAGACCGCGGCACCGGCAAATTCACTGAGCCAGCGCGTCGTTTCACGACCGTCAAAATGACGGGAGAGATCGGCCAGCGCCACCGCAAAGGCAAGCTCGCGCTTGGCTTTTCTCAGCCGTGTCATGATTTCCGTGTCCGGAAGAGCGGCGCCGGCGCCGCTCGGCTTCCAGGCGTCGCGGGCGCGCCTCACCCGCTCGGTGAGGAAGGTCAAGAGATCCGTGGACAGCAGTTCTTCGAGAATGGCGGGCTGGCTGCCGCCGGTGTCGCGCAGGAAAGGCGAGAGCGCAAAGGCCGATACGACGAAGGTCTTGAACGGGGTTTCGGAGGCAAGCAGGCCAGCGACCCGGTCGTGGCCCTTGGCCATGTCCTTCAGCACCGAAAGTGCTGCCTTGGCATCGGCCTGGGTTGCGGGACGGATCGGTGCCGTCTCGATCTCCCAGCACTGCTGCACCTGTTCCTGCATGCCCTCTCCCTTCGGCCACGGCAGCGCGTCAGCGGCAAACCGCGCACGCCTCCTCACACCGTCCTCGTTCTCCGCGAAACGGTCTATCAGGTTGTGGTCACCGGGAAAACCATCTGCACCGTCAGCCCTTTGCCGCCTTCGCTGGCCGAAGGAACGGTATCGGCAAGACGCAGCGATCCATGGTGCATTTCCATGACCGCTTCGACGAGCGACAGGCCAAGACCCGTGCCCGGCTTGGATCTGCTTTCGTCGAGCCGGACGAAGCGCTTGACCACCTCGTCGTGCATCGCCTGTGGAATGCCCGAGCCGTGGTCGGCAACCGCCAGCACCACATGCGTATCCTGCTTTTCCAGCGAAACCCGGATCAACGGATTGCCGGCGCCCTCGGCGTACTTGATTGCGTTGTCGATGAGATTGCCGAGCGCTTGCCCCACGAGTTCGCGATTGCCGGCGATCACGATGCTTTGCGCCACCTCGGCTTCAAGCTTCAGGCCGACATCTTCGGCGACCGGTTCGTAGAGTTCGACGCAGTCGGCAACGATCTGCGAAAGGTCGATGTCGCTCATTTCGGCAGCGGAGGAACCAGCCTCGACGCGCGAAATCATCAGGAGCGCATTGAAGGTACGGATCAGCTGGTCGGATTCGCCGATGATCTCCTCCAGCGCTCCGCGCTGGCTGGTGCCCTTGCGGGCAAGTGCGGCTTCAGCCTTGTTGCGCAGCCGCGTCAGCGGCGTCTTCAGGTCGTGCGCAATGTTGTCGGAGACCTGGCGCAGGCCCTCGTTCAATTTCTCGATGCGGCCGAGCATCGCGTTCAGCGATTCCGACAACCGGTCGAACTCGTCGCCGGAGCCGCTCATCGGCAGGCGTTGCGAGAGGTCGCCGGCCATGATCTTGGTGCTTGCCTCCGACATGCGGTCGATGCGTTTCAGCGCGTTTCGGCCGATGCCGAACCAGATGACGAGCGCGCCGAGCCCCATGACGCCGAGCGCCACCATCAGCGCCTGGCGGACCAGAGCGCGAAACTTCTGCGGCTCCTGCAGATCGCGTCCGACGAGAATGCGCAGGCCGTTGTCGAGCACCAGCACATGGGCGAGCGCCACGTGGCTGTCATCCTTCGTCTCGTCCGTATAGCGCTGATAGGCGAAGGGGCGTTCGGTCCAGCCTTCGCTGTCGAGCAGTCCGGGTTCGAGGCTTTGGACGTTGCCGGCAAGGATCTCCCCGCTCGGCCCGGCAATGACATAGAGATTGGCGCCCGGCTGGCGCGCACGCCGCTCCAGCGAGCGCAGCAAGCCGTTCATGCCAGCGCGGGTATAGACCTGCTCGATCTGGGTAACTTCGGCCGTGATGGAATCGCGGGTCTGCTGCTGCAGCAGCCGTTCAGACATGCCGGTGACGTAGAAGACGAGAAAGGCCGCGCAGAGAGAAAAGAGGATGAGATAGAGGGCGGACAGCCGAACTGCGGTCGTTCTGAAGAGAACGCGAAGCTTGCTCATGCGGGCGCCCGGTCATCCTTGATCATGTAGCCGGCCCCTCGAACTGTGCGCAGCAGCGGCACTTCGAAGTCCTTCTCGATCTTCGAGCGCAGCCGCGACACATGCACGTCGATGACGTTGGTCTGCGGGTCGAAATGATAGTCCCAGACGTTTTCGAGCAGCATCGTGCGGGTGACGACCTGGCCAGCATTTTTCATCAGATATTCAAGCAGGCGAAACTCGCGCGGCTGCAGCGGGATTTCCTTGCCCTGCCTGCGCACCGAATGCGACAGGCGGTCGAGTTCAAGGTCACCGACGCGGTAGACCATGTCCTGTTCGGGCGTTCCCTTGCGGCGGCCGAGCACTTCGACGCGGGCAAGCAGCTCGTTGAAGGCATAGGGTTTCGGCAGGTAGTCGTCGCCGCCGGCGCGCAAGCCCGTGACGCGGTCATCGACCTGGCCGAGTGCCGACAGGATCAGCACCGGCGTGTGGATTTCCTTGCGCCTGAGTTCGGTGATGACGGACAAGCCGTCGCGGCGCGGCAGCATGCGGTCGACCACCAGAACGTCGTAGCTGTTTTCGCTGGCCATGAAGAGACCGCTCTCGCCGTCGCTGGCGTGATCGGACACGATGCCGGCCTCACGAAAGGCTTTCGCCAGGTAGGCTGCCGCCTCGAGATCGTCTTCAATGATGAGAATCTTCATACGCGCGACCATAGTCCCGGATCCCTATCTGTCTCAACCGGTTTCGACTTTTCCGAGAACCGGGTTGACGCGTGTTCTTGAAAGGGAGAGCGGGATGCGGGCGGAAAAGCGCGCACACTTCTCCTCGCCCCGCTCCAAACGACGAACGCCGCGACATCACCAGGAAATCGCGGCGCTCCGGTCATTTAGGTGCCTGCCGCGATCAGCCCTTGTCGATCGGAAGGGCCACGAAGCGGCTGCCGTTATCGGCCTCGATCTGGAAGAGCGCTTTGCTACGGCCGTCCTTCTTGGCAGCGGTCATGACCTTCAGGATGTCGTCGGCGGACTTCACTTCCTGATTGTTGACGGAGACGATCTTTTCGCCCTGCTTCAGGCCGCGATCGCCGGCGTCGGAGTCTTCGTCGACAGAGGCGATGGTGACGCCCTTGCCGTCGTCTGACGGCACGACCGTGACGCCAAGGTCGGCGAGTGCCTGCTCGCTCGACGGCTGTGCCTCATCCGTCTGGCTGTCGTCGCTCTTGGCGGCGTCCTTCTCGTCCTTCGGCAGAGTACCGATTTCGAGCTTGACGGTTTCAGACTTGCCGTTGCGCCACAGCGCAACGTCGACCGTGGTGCCCGGGCGGATCGCCGCAACCTTGCGGGCAAGATCGCGCGGATCCTTGACCGTATCGCCATTCAGAGCGGTGACGACATCGCCCTTCTTGATGCCGGCTTTTTCACCCGGAGAACCTGTCTGCGGCTCGACGACGAGCGCGCCGCTTGCTTCGGCCAGGCCGAGCGATTCGGCGATGTCCTTGGTTACCGGCTGGATCTGGACGCCGAGCCAACCGCGGGAGACGGAGCCATCCTTGATCAGGTCGGCGACGACGTCCTTGGCCGTTGCAGCGGGTATGGCGAAGGCGATGCCGACGTTGCCGCCCGACGGCGAGAAGATCGCGGTGTTGATGCCGACCACTTCGCCGGAGAGGTTGAAGGTCGGACCACCCGAGTTGCCGCGGTTTACGGCCGCGTCGACCTGCAGATAGTCGTCATAGGGGCCGGATCCGATGTCGCGGCCGCGGGCCGAGATGATGCCGGAGGTCACGGTGCCACCGAGGCCGAACGGATTGCCGACAGCGACAACCCAGTCGCCGACGCGAACCTTGCTGTCGTCAGCCCATCCGACATAGGTGAACTTGCGCTTGTCGTCGACCTTGAGCACTGCAAGGTCGGTGCGGCTGTCCTTGCCGATCAGCTTGGCATCGAGCTCGGTACCGTCGTTGAGGATCACGGTGAAGGCCGCGCCATCGGAAACGACGTGGTTGTTCGTCACCAGATAACCGTCTTCGGAGATGAAGAAGCCGGAGCCCTGTGACGTCGGGCGCAGGCGGCCCTCGCCATGCGGGTTGCGGCGGCCGGGGCCGCGATCGGCACGGTCACCATCGCGCGGGCCGAATTCCTTGAAGAAGCGCTTCAGCGGATGATCATCCGGCAGCTCATCAAAGCCGCGACCGTTGAAGTCGAAACTGAAGCCGTTGCCTTCGTCGGAAACCGGGTTGGCGCGCGACTGGACGCGGACCGAAACGACGGCGGGCGAAACCGCGTCGACGACGTTCGCAAAGCTCGGTACCGACGGTGCTTCCACCTTGACCGCTTCTGCGAAGGACTGGGAGATGCTGGCCGGCAGACCGGAGGTCAACATGACGGCGGCAAGGCCGGCAACCGTCGAAGCCTTCAGAACGGTCTTGAGGGAGGGACGCAGGGATTGGGTCTTAAACATCCGTTTTGCCTTTTCTCTTCCTTGATGCAGCGTGAAACGCCGCACCGAAACCTGGTTTCGAAACCGCCGCAGGGAGGGCGGGCTCGTTTGGCTGACCGGAGGAACAGCCGATGACCAAAGATGTAACGGATGGGACCTTACTGAGTTCTGTCCGGAAGATGAATTTTTGGTAATGTTGTCGAGAGGTGGCCAAGGTTGGCCGCAAAGTCGTCTGAGACCGTACGTTGCCGCGAACCGCAGCAACGCTCGCCGGAAGCAATCGCCGGTAACAAGAAAGTTGGTGCAGATATTGCGTGAAAGCGCTGCCTTCGCGCGCAGCTAGGGCTGAAGCAGCTTCTTCAGCTTTTCCTTCTCGTCCTCAGACAGCGGCGTGCCCTTCGCCTGCCCCGCGCGCCGGCGGGCTGCGACGACGAGCGTGATCGCGCCGATCAGCAGCAATGTCGCGGGCATGCCCCAGAGAATGAGGGTCTTCGTTTCGAATCTCGGCTTCAGCAACACGAACTCGCCGTAGCGTGAGACGACATAGTCGATAACCGCTTCGTCGCTGTCGCCATTCGCCAGCCGCTCGCGCACCAGCACCCGCAGATCTTTGGCAAGCTCGGCATTGGAATCGTCGATCGACTGGTTCTGGCAGACCATGCAGCGCAGTTCCGCCGAAATCGCGCGCGCGCGCGTTTCAAGCGCCGGATCCGAGAGCACCTCGTCCGGGTTGACGGCGAAGGCCGGTCCGAACGGCAAGGCGAACAGCAGGAATGCGAGCAGCAGGGGTTTCATTCGGCGGCCTCCACCCGGACGGGCTTCGGTCGTTTTGCGCGCGACGGCGCGCCGACCCGCAGGCGGCGGTCGCTCAGAGACACGAAGCCACCCGCCATCATGAACAGGGTCCCGCCCCAGATGCACAGGATCATCGGCTTCCACCAGATGCGCACGACGATGCCGCCTTCGCTGATCTGGTCGCCGAGCGAAACATAAAGCTGGCTCAGGCCGAAGGTGCGGATGCCGGCCTCCGTCGTCGGCATGCGGCGGGCCTGATAGAGGCGCTTGGACGACCAGACCTCGCTGACGGCAACGCCGCCGCGGCTGATGGTAAAGTGCCCGGACTCCTCGGAATAGTTCGGCCCGCTGCCGTTGCGCATGCCGTCGAAGCGCAGCGTATAGCCGCCCGCTTCCACCGTCATGCCGGGCTTCATCTCGACGACCGTTTCGGTCTCGAACGCGGTGACGGCGACGACGCCGATCAGGGTCACGCCGAGGCCGATATGGGCGAGCGCCGTGCCGAAGGCGGAGCGTGGCAAGCCGGAGAAACGCTTCCAGGCGATGTTGCCTGCGACCTTGCCGAGACCCGAGCGCAACGCCAGATCTGTCAGCGAACCGGCGATCAGGTAGACGCCAAGAGCAATGCCGAAGACCGCCAGTATCGGACCGCCATTCATGGCGTAATAGTAGGCGGTGCCAAAGAGCAGGCCGATGGCGACGGCGGCGAACAGCCGCTGCGAGACGCCGGCAAGGTCGCCACGTTTCCACGCAAGCAACGGCCCGAACGGCACCGCAAAGAGCAGCGGCAGCATCAGGAGGCCGAAGGTCATGTTGAAGAAAGGCGGGCCGACGGAGATCTTGTCTCCCGTCAGGGCTTCCAGCACCAGCGGGTAGAGCGTGCCGGTCAGAACCGTCGCGGTCGCCGTCGTCAGGATCAGGTTGTTGAAGACCAGAGCCCCTTCACGCGAAATCGGCGCGAAGATGCCACCGGCCTTCAGGTGCGAGGCGCGCAGGGCAAAGAGGAAGAACGCACCGCCGATGAAGAAGACGAGGATGGCGAGAATGAAGATACCGCGGCTCGGGTCGGTGGCAAAGGCATGGACGGACGTGAGGACGCCGGAGCGAACGAGGAAGGTGCCGAGCAGCGACAGCGAAAAGGTCATGATCGCCAGAAGCACGGTCCAGATCTTCAGCGCCTCGCGCTTCTCCATCACGAGCGCAGAATGCAGCAGTGCCGTACCGGCAAGCCAGGGCATGAAGGAGGCGTTTTCGACCGGATCCCAGAACCACCAGCCGCCCCAGCCGAGTTCGTAATAGGCCCAGTAGGAGCCCATGGAGATGCCGGCCGTCAGGAACGTCCAGGCGGCAAGCGTCCACGGACGGACCCAGCGCGCCCAGGCCGCATCGATGCGGCCTTCGATCAAAGCGGCGATGGCAAAGGAGAAGCAGACGGAGAAGCCGACATAGCCGAGATAAAGCAGCGGCGGATGGATGGCGAGACCGACGTCCTGAAGGATCGGGTTCAGGTCCTTGCCTTCGCCCGGCGCCGGCATCAGCCGCGCAAACGGATTGGAGGTCAGAAGGATGAACAGCGCAAACGCGGAGGCGATCCAGGCCTGGACGGCAAGCACGTTCGCCTTCAGCGTCTCCGGCAGGTTGCGGCCGAAGGTGGCCACCAGCGCAGAGAAAAACGTCAGGATCAGCAGCCAGAGCAGCATCGAGCCTTCATGGTTCCCCCAGACGCCTGAGATCTTGTAGATCATCGGCTTCAGCGAATGGGAGTTTTCCCAGACGTTACGGACGGAGAAATCCGAGGTCACGTAGGCGAAGGTGAGCACAGCAAAGGCGAAGGCAACGAGCAGGAAACAGGCGACCGCAGCGCTCGACGCCAGCTCCATCAGCCCCCGATCGTTCAGCCGGGCGCCGAGGATCGGCAGCACCGCCTGGATGACAGCGGTCGCCAACGCCAGAACCAGCGCATAGTGTCCGATTTCGATGATCGGAGCCTGCATCTGCGCGGCGACATACTGTCCGAGGTCAGTAAGTTCGGTGATCATCGAATGGTCTCCTTGCCACTGAGCTCAACGCCCTGGGCCTTCAAGCGATCGGCGACATCCTTGGGCATGTAGGTCTCGTCATGCTTGGCGAGCACAGAATCCGCGACGAAAACCGAACTTCCCGCAACAAAGGTTCCTTCGGTCACGACGCCCTGCCCCTCGCGGAACAGATCCGGCAGAATACCGGTGTAGGTGACCGGCACGCCGCTCAACGTGTCGGTCACGGTGAAGGTCACCGTCTTGCCGTCGCCGCGCTTGACCGAACCGGCCTCGACCACGCCGCCGAGACGGATGCGGGTACCCGGCGCCAGGTTCGCCTTTTCGAGATCGCTCGGCACGTAGAAATAGGCAATCGCCTGGCTGAAGGCGAACATGACAAGAAACGCCGCCAGGACGAGGAAGCCGACGCCGCCGCCGATGATCGCCAGTCTTTTCTGTTTCCGCGTCATTGCGTCACTCCGTCGGTCGCGATCCCCAGTTCATGCGCAAGCGCCAACAACTGTTTGCCGCCATCGCCATCGGCCGGGAAAGTCTTCAGACCTTCCTTTAGCGCCGCTACGGCCTTGTCTTTCTGATCGAGGACAACATGGGAGCGGATCAGCCGCGCCCACCCCTCGAGATTATCAGGGTTTTCCTTGAGGCGGCTTTCGAGACTTTCGACCATGCCGCGGATCATTTCCTGGCGGTCACCGGCGCTCATGGTCTCAGCTGCAGCGACGGCCTCGCCGCTGGGATTGCCGGGCGCATCACCACTGCCAGCGCCCGCGGCGTTGAGTTCGGCGACATGCTGCCTGACCAGCGGCAGCCAAGGCGCGTCGGCTGCCGAGATCGTGATCAGCCTGTTGAATGCCGCCAGCGCCTCGTCCTTCTTGCCTTCCTGCTTCAGCCCGAGCGCCAGATAGAATTCGGAACGCGGATCGTTGGCGTCGAGCGACAGCGCCTGCTTGAGTGCTACCTGCGCTTCGGTCGTCACCAGGCCATCGGAACGTGTGACCAGCGCCTCGGCATAGCCGCCCAGCCGTGCGGCCGTCGGCCCGAGCAGGCGGATCGCCCGGTCATAGGCGTCGACCGCATCGTCGACCCGGCCCGTGCGCATGTAGATCGGGGCAAGCAGGTCCCAGCCGGCGCCATCGGTCGGATTGACGGCCAGATGGTTCTCGGCCTTGGCAATCAAAATGTTGATGTCGGCGGACGGATCGGCAAGGCGCGCGGCAAGCGGCTGCGCCGGCATGCCCGGACTCCCCGTCAAAATGTAAAGACAGAGCCCGATGGCGGGAAGACAGAGCAGCACGAATGCCTGGGCCAGACGGCTGACCCCGCGCCGCTGGAGAACGGCTGGCGTAGCGCCTTTGTCGATCTCGCCAGCGGCCAGGAGCCGGCGCGCCACTTCGGCGCGCGCAAGCTCGGCGTCATCGGAGTTGATCAGTCCGCTGTCCTGGTCGCGTTTGAGCTCATCGAGCTGGTCGCGATAAACCTCGACGTCGTGACTATGGGGAGACGATGGAGGCTCGCCTGCCCGCATCAGCGGGAGGATGAGCACGACGGCAACGGCCGCCGTCAGGGTGGCGACAAGGATCCAGAACAACATGGACGCTCAATACTATGGCGCCCAAGCCATTCCAACTCGAAAACCCGTCATGACGGAGATTTGAGGCGTTTCGCCGCAATGACCGCCTGGGCGCTCTCGGCCCGCATCAGACGCTGCAGGAGAGCACGCTCGGTCAGAGCGGCGTCCAGCTGCCGTCCGGATTGCGGCAGGCGGCACCACGCGCGGTCTTCGGCTGGCTCTTGACGGTGACGGTGTGGCTGTATTGCCGGCAGTTCTGCGATCCGACCTGATAGGGAGCCGCAGCGACGACGGAGCCGCTGACGCCGCGCCCGGCCCACTCCACCGGCTGCCCGCCGGGAGCGGCTTCAAGCGCGCGGTACTCCGCCTCCAGAGCCCGCTGACGGTCTGACGTGCCGATGTCGAGATCGGCAAGGCGCCCGATCACGCCACCCTGGAGCGCTGCGATATAGGCCGTTGATGAGACGCCGCGCGTTGACGACGAACCGAGGCTTGCGACAGCGCCCTTGCTGCCCGTCGTGCCGCACCCGGCAAGCGCTACGGCCGATGCGATCACCGCGATCCTGCCGCCGGCGACAAAAGCCCGTGTCATTTCCGCCTGGTTCCTCATGATCCGCGACACTCAATCATCCTATCCGAAGCCGCATTTCCGATGCTCGTTCCATTCGAGCCAAATGACGACTTGTATTTGATTTTCTTTTGGCATCCCCCGCTTGCCGAGGCAACGGCGGGGCCCTGCCCGTGTGATATTTTCAAGTCTGGGTGTGACACCTAGATCACGATAATTTTAGTTCACGGATTTCCCCACCCGACGTTAAACGGCAGCCGGCAAGACAAGTTCCGCCCGCAAGCCGCCTTCGTCCCGTCGCGAAAGGGTGAGGCTTCCCTGATACTCCCGCACGATCTCGCTGACGATCGAGAGGCCCAACCCGGTCCCGGGCTTGCTTTCGTCGAGGCGCTTGCCGCGCTTCATCGCCAGTGCGATCTGATCCGGGTTGAGCCCCGGCCCGTCGTCGTCGACATCGAGTACGATCCATTGGCGGCCCGGTTCCTTGGCGTGCACCTCGCTCGGTGCCGGTCGCACGTTCAGCCACACTTCGCCGCGGGCGTGCCGGGCAGCGTTTTCGAGCAGGTTGCCGACGGTCTCCTCGACATCCTGCAGCTCCATCGCCAGCACCAGTCCCGGCGGATTGATGGAGAGATGAACCTGCTTTTCCGGATTGAGCTTGCGCATGACGCGAACAAGGCGCTCCAGCGCCGGCTGGGCCTCCGTCCTTGCCAGCACCGATTCCCGTTGTGCGGCGATCCGAGCGCGGCTTAGATAGGATTGCACCTGCGTCTGCATCGCATCGACCTGGCTCCTGACCAGCTCGCCATGGGACGCCTCGAGCACCCGCGCCTCGTTGAGCAGCACGGCGATCGGAGTCTTCAGCGAATGCGCGAGATTGCCGACCTGCATGCGCGCGCGCTCGACGATGCGCCGGTTGCTGTCGATCAGCGCGTTGACCTCGTTGGCAAGCGGCTGGATCTCGCGCGGGAAGGCACCGTCCAGGCGCTCGCTCTCGCCGGCGCGGATCTTTTCCAGGGAGCGGCGCACCTGATCGAGCGGCCGCAGGCCGAAGAGAATGGTCAAGGCGTTCACGCCAAGACCGCCGAGACCGAAGATGGAGAGCGCAATCGTCAGGTTGCGGGTGAAACGGTTGATGTCGGCTTCCAGCACGTCGCGGTTGCCGGCGACGCGAAAGCGCGCCGTGTGGCCCTGGATGTCGAGCACGACCTCGGTCTCGGAAACCTCGACCGCGTTACCGAACGGGTCCTTGGTGGTGTAGAACCGCACATAGCCGGTGTCGAAGGGGACCTCGTCGACACTGGCGATTGGCAGCTTTCCGTTGCCGAGCGAGGTTGAAATCAGGGGCGGCGTATCGAACTCGCCGATCGGATCGACGACCCAGTACCAGCCGGTCTGCGGCTGCGAGAAGCGCAGATCCCCAAGCTGCGGGCTGCCTGACAGCACAGTCCTCTCGTTGACGGAGATCGAGTTGACGACGTTGAAGAGCTGCGCCCGCAGCAGATCCTTGAAGCCGCGCTCGGAGCCCTGACGATAGAGTTCGGAAATGACCACGCCGATCACGACCAGAGAGACGACCGCCCAGACGGTCGAAACCACCAGAACGCGGGCTGTGAGCGATCTAATTGCCATTGCCCGGCGCTTGCATTCGGTATCCGAGACCGCGCACGGTTTCGATCAGATCGTTGCCGATCTTCTTGCGCAGCCGGCCGATGAAAACCTCGATCGTATTGGAATCGCGATCGAAATCCTGGTCGTACATGTGCTCGACCAGCTCCGTGCGCGATACCACCTGCCCCATGTGGTGCATGAGATAGGACAGAAGCCGGAACTCGTGCGAGGTGAGTTTCAGCGCCACGCCGTCGACGGTCGCCTTGGATCCCTTGGTATCGAGACGGACCGGGCCGCAGACGATTTCCGAGCTTGCGTGGCCAGCCGCGCGCCGGATCAGGGCGCGGATGCGCGCGAGCACCTCTTCGACGTGGAAGGGCTTGGCGACATAGTCGTCGGCGCCCGCATCGATACCGGCCACCTTGTCGCTCCAGCGGTCACGCGCTGTCAGGATCAGCACCGGCATGGTCTTGCCGTCGCCGCGCCATTTTTCGAGAACGGTGATCCCGTCCATCTCCGGCAGGCCGATGTCGAGGATCACGGCGTCATAGGGCTCGGCATCGCCGAGATAGTGCCCTTCCTCGCCGTCATAGGCCTGGTCGACGACATAGCCAGCCTCCTTCAGCACTTCGGCGAGCTGCCGGTTCAAGTTGGCGTCGTCCTCGACAATCAGAATGCGCATTCGTCGTTACTTCCTCTCGCGGCGATCCCGCCCGCATGTTTCGTTGGATCCTAGCCGAATATCTCAGGATCAAACATGCGGCATTCAAAGTACCACAGCGTCCCTCGCGCCCGGACAGGGCGCCACCCGGGACGGCTTACATCGGGACCTTGACGGTCACCTTTTTCGGCCTACCGCCATTACCAGGAATGAGCACGGTGATCACGCACTGACCATCGGAGGTCGGTTGCGCCGACAGCAGTTCGCCGCCGGTGTCGGCAACGACCTGTGCCGCTGCCGCGCTGCAATCGCCGGACACACGAACGACGATATCCGACGGCACGCTGATCGCCGGCGGGCTGAAGCCCGAAAGGCCTGCAGCAAGCGCGGCTATGATCACTGGTGAAGACATGAACGCACTTTCGACTTGGGAAGCATCATGGCAGAAGCAATAACCCAATGAGGCTGAATGGCAAATGAATGTCGGCTTTGCGGAGCGTGGAGCACCCATCAAGGAATGCACCGGCCCCGTCGCGATCCGACCTTAGATTGCAGCGATTCCAGCGCAGACGGAACCCGCGACAATAGCTTGTTCGCCAGGAAATGGCCGCAGATGCGGCGGGTTCCCCGGCGTGAGCGCTCTCAAGGAAAAGTCCCGCCGCTGTGCCGCATCCTTCTGCACAAAGGCGAACGTCAGCCTTTTGTTAAGCCTGTTTCGCTAAATTAGAGCGGTCGCAGCAGCACACGTACAGCGTGCTTTCAAAGGCGCCCGCCGTGGCGTCTTTCCGTCTTGAGCGGACTGATTCCCGAATCGCTCGAATCCTTTAGCGCTGCTTGTTCAAGGATCGGGTCAGCCTCCTGCCAATTTGATTCAAGGCGGTCGCGTTCCGATTCCGGCAGACCCTGCAAATCACTGGCGCATCTCAACCTTTTCGCGGCACATCGGACGGGCGAGACCATGCTCCTTCACGCTGCTGCCTTGCAGACGCGCGAAGGTCTTGCGCATGTATTGTCGCATCTAATTCTTACGATTAGCGGACAGAACATGCAGTAATCACCGCGAAAATATTCAACGAACCGAGGATGCGGAAATGCCGGCAAATTACTTCAAAAGAACATCTATACGGCACCGACACAAAGCTTATTGACAGACGGCTGTGGATCAGTGAAAAATTAATCGATTTAAATATTTTTCAATCGTTTAAATGATTTAAGCCTCTGATTTACAAAGCCTTTACGATGTGAAATTGTCCGCGTTATTAAAGTTCACGAAACCGTCACAGACCCAGGGAGGATCGGATGCAGACGCAAGCGAACAACCAGGCCGCATCTCAGCAGTCCAAGGTACCGCAATCGCTGCTCGACCGGTTCGAGAACGAATGGCGCGCGATGCGCGTTGCCAACGATGTTACGCCGAAGCCAGTCCAGCCGGCTGAATAAAGAGCGCAACGCCGCGCACGTGCTTGCGCGCCGTGATCTACTTTTCCAGTACCAGCACTCGTGCCACCGAAGTCCTCTGGAGTTCGGTGGCACGTTGCTTTTGCGCAAGATCGCGACATAGGAGCGCGACCGATATCGGCCGCCAGCGTGGCAGCCGACCCTTGGATGCCGAGGGTTAGCCCTGCGATTTTTGTAGTGATTTTCAGCCTTTTGGCCATTCGGCAAAACCATGTTACTCTTGCCGAATGCTGACCGAAGAGATTGAAAAACTCGCGCTAAGCTTGCCGGGAACGGAGGAAAATGCGCATTTCGGCACCCGGGATTTCCGCGTGGGCAAGCGCATTTTCATGACCTTGCCCGAGGCCGGCCGTGCGGTCTTCAAGTTTACTCCGGACCAACAGCGCATGCTGCTTGAGATGGAGCCAGGCGTCTGCGCCGCCGTGCCCGGCGGCTGGGGAGATCGTGGCTGGACCTCCCTCTATTTCGTCGAAGCGGACGAAGACCTGGTGCGCCAATCGATGGAGACCGCCTGGCGCAACGTCGCTCCCAAAAATCTCGTCAAGAAAAACGGCGGCGGCCACTGAGCCGCAATCAGGCGTCGGTGTTCGTCTGCGCAGGACTTCGGCAGACGGAGCTTGCGACGTGACTGCGCGAGCTTGCGCAAGGTCTGCTCAATCCGCGCTTTCCTCACCCACTTCCAGCGGCCAGGTGACGAGGTAATCCTCGTAATCCTCGATGTCGATGCCGTCTTCAGCGACGGTGCGGCCGCGCACTGAAATTCCCGCGGCGTGCACCGTTTCCGGATCGCCCGACACCAGCGGGTGCCACCAATAGAGATCGCGGCCTTCAGCGACGAGCCGATAGCCGCAGGTTGGCGGCAACCAGGTGATCTCTCGCACTTCCTTGGGCGTCAGCTGAATGCAGTCCGGCACAGTTGCCTGCCGGTTCGGGTAATCCTTGCAGCGACAGCTCTCGCCGTCGAGCAGCGTACAACGGATCGAGGTCCAGGCGATCTCGCCGGTTTCCCAATCCTCGAGCTTGTTGAGACAACAGAGGCCGCAGCCGTCGCAGAGGCTTTCCCACTCCGTGTCGGTCATGTCCTCAAGGCTCTTCGCCTTCCAGAAAGGCATTTCGCCCATCGTCATCACACTTTCGTCAAATCGTCCGCGCTACTGGCTCGGGCGGGTCACATCAGACGCGCGAGGGTCGCAGTAGCGATTTGGGTTGCTGCCTGTTTGTCCTTTGCTCGGCACCGACCAAAGGTATCAGACAGAGAGGAATTTCGCAGAAAATTGCCGGTTTTTTAAGGCTGGCGGCGCGATATGCAAGTAGATTGGAATTTGACGCCGTGCAAATATTACATGGCGCCGGCATGATGCCGTAGAGCCTTCAGGACATTGAGACCGTGCGGGAACCGAGGAAAGACGACAACCGGCCGAAGAAGCGCCACATCTTTCTCCGAATCGATTCCTTTATCGATTCGACGGTTTGGAATGCCGGTTTCAAGCTGGCGCAATGGTGGGAAAACACCACCATTTTCTTTCGCCGCTTCCGCGTCACGGGCTGGAAGAAGGCCGTCTTCGAGGTCCTTGGCGAAGGCATGAACTGGGGTACGGTCGGCGCCGTGCTGATGCTGGCACTCGCCCTTCCGGCATTTGAGGAGACCAAAGGAAACTGGCGTGCCCAGAGCGATTTCGCCGTCACCTTCCTCGACCGCTACGGCAACGAAATCGGCCATCGCGGCATCATTCATGAAGATTCGGTCCCGATCGACGAGCTGCCCGACCATCTGATCAAGGCGGTGCTGGCGACCGAGGACCGTCGCTTCTTCGACCATTGGGGCATCGACTTCCTTGGTCTTGCCCGCGCGATGACCGAGAACGCCCGCGCCGGCGGCGTTGTCCAGGGCGGCTCGACGCTGACCCAGCAGCTTGCCAAGAACCTCTTCCTGTCCAACGAACGCACGATCGAGCGCAAGATCAAGGAAGCCTTCCTCGCCGTCTGGCTCGAGTGCAATCTGTCGAAGAAGGAAATCCTCAGGCTCTATCTCGACCGCGCCTATATGGGCGGCGGCACCTTTGGCGCGGCGGCGGCCGCACAGTTCTATTTCGGCAAGTCGATCACCGATGTCAGCCTGGCCGAGTCGGCGATGCTTGCCGGGCTCTTCAAGGCGCCGGCGCGCTACGCGCCGCACGTCAACCTGCCGGCCGCGCGCGGCCGTGCCAACGAGGTTCTGACCAACCTCGTCCAGGGCGGACTGATGACGGAAGGCCAGGTGATTGCGGCGCGCCTCAACCCGGCGACGGTCATCGACCGTGCGCAGGTGAAGGCTCCCGACTTCTTCCTCGACTGGGCTTTCGACGAAGTCCAGCGTATCGCCCGTCCCTTCGCACAGCATTCGCTGATCGTGCGCACCACGATCGACATGGGCCTGCAGAACGCAGCCGAGGACTCGGTCGAATCGAGCCTGCGCCAATATGGCGAGAGCTTCCGCGTCAAACAGGGCGCGCTGGTCATGATCGAGAATGGCGGCCCGGTGCGCGCCATGGTCGGCGGCCGCGACTATGGCGAAAGCCAGTTCAACCGCGCGACCCGCGCCCTGCGTCAGCCGGGTTCGTCCTTCAAGGTCTATACCTATGCGGCGGCGATGGAGAAGGGCATGACCCCGGAAACGGTGGTCGTCGACGCGCCGATCACCTGGCGGGGCTGGTCGCCGCAGAATTACGGCCGCAGCTATGCCGGCCGCATCACCATCCTGACCGCGATCGCCAAGTCGATCAACACGATCCCCGTGCGGCTCGCCAAGGACAAGCTCGGCACCGAGCTGATCGCCCAGACGGCCAAGGACATGGGCATCGAGACCCCGGTTCGTACCGACAAGACCATGCCGCTTGGCACATCCGAGGTGACCGTGCTCGACCAGGCGACGGCCTACGCGGTCTTCCCGGCCGGCGGCGTGCAGTCGCGCCGCCACGGGATCAGCCAGATCCTCAACTACGACGGCGACATCCTCTACGATTTCGGACGCGACGAACCGCCGGCCCGGCGCATTCTCTCCGAAACGGCCAACGCATCGATGAATTCCATGCTGACGCAAATCCCGATCATCGGGACGGCCCGCAAGGCCGCGCTTGAAAACGGCATCGTCGTCGGCGGCAAGACCGGCACGACGCAGGCATATCGCGACGCCTGGTTCGTCGGCTTCACCGGCGACTACACGACCGCCGTCTGGTTCGGCAATGACGACTATACCTCGACCAACAACATGACCGGCGGCTCGCTGCCGGCGATGACCTTCAAGCGCCTGATGGACTATGCCGAGCAAGGCATCGAGCATCGCGCGATCCCGGGAGGCATTGCGCCGGCAGCACCAGCCAAGCAGCCGGAGGTCGCAACCGCCAAGCCGGATGAAAATGCGTTGCCGCCGCTTGTCCGGCCGCGCTCGCTGTCGACCGACGTCACCCGCCTTCTGCGCACGATCGGCGAAACATTTGAAAAGGCGCCGGCGCTTAAGGCGCCCGAGAAGGCCGGCGGCAATCTCGCCGCCCTCGGTGCGGCTGAAGAACAACGCACCGGACAGGCGAACCGCGATGCCGCGAGCAATTGATCCTTTCCGCGGATACCCCCTGGTGCCGCCTTGCGCCAACAAAAACCGACCCGGCCGCGAAATCGCGGATGTCGTTGCGCCGGGCGCAGATTTCGGCGAGATAGAGGGGCAACCCTCAGGTGCCTCGCCGCAAGATCCTATTCGATAGAGCCGCCCTTGTTTCGAATTCCCTTCCTCGTCGCCCTCTCCCTTGCCATCGCGTTTGGCGGCGGCATTGCGTCGGCCGTCTGGGCGCTGAAGGCGACGGTCGGCTTCGGCTCCATCGCCATCGGCCCCTGGGTCGCCTTCCCCGAGGCACAGACGGCCAATGCCGATCCCTATGCCAAGGCGCACCGCGCCCGCGCGGGCGAGCTTCTTTACGGCGGCGCGGAAGGATTGATGTTCAGCGCCCAGGTCGACGACAAGGGCGAGAAGCTGCAGGCTTCCTGCTCCTATGACGTGGCCGGGCTGACGCCACAGGCGCGCTTCTGGACGTTTTATGCGGCAAACGACGACGGGCAGCCGCTCCGCCCCGGCTCCGACCTGCCATCTGCGCTCAATTCCTGGACGGTGCTGCGCAGCGAGAACAGCAACTTCACGATCCATGTTTCGCCGAACGCACAACCCGACAATTGGCTGGCCATCCGCCATTCGGGCACGTTTCGTCTTGTCCTGACGCTGCTCGACACACCGACGGCAGGCTCGTCCGGCCTCATCGACCTTGCCATGCCGGTCATCACCAGGACGGGGTGTGGCGATGCGTAGTGTGCTCTTCGTCACCGTCCTCGGCCTGGTCGGCGCCGCGCTGCTGCACATCATCATCGTGCTGGCACTGCCGCAATTTACCGGCCGCGATGCCTATACCCGCGTGCTCGGCCTCCTGGAGATGGACAGCTTCTTTGCTCTGACGAGCACTCCGGGGCCAACCGGGCTTGCCAATGACGACCCCTACCTGAGGACTGCCGTCTGCAGCTTCTCCATCGAGGACGGCCCGGCGCGCTTTCTCGCCAGTGGCAACGTTCCGTTCTGGTCGCTCGCGGTCTTCGACAGCAACTCGAACGAAGTCTTCAGCATGAACGACCACACGGCGGTCAACGGCAAGCTTGATCTGGTCGTCGCCACGCCAATCCAGCTGGTCGAGCTTCGCAAGTCGCCCCCGGAGGCACTCGCGCAATCGATCATGGTGGAGATGAAGGAGCAGGACGGCTATGCGGTGCTGAGAGCGATGGCTCCGGTCGACAGCTTCGAGGAGCAGGTCCGCAATTTCCTGGCGGAATCGAACTGCGAGCCGTTCCGGCGGTGATGGCCTAAGACCTCGACAGAGCCGCGGCGATTGCCGCACGGTCAACGCTTGCAATGGCAAACAGCCGTATTCGGCAGGCATGGAGAAGCTGAAATTTGAGACGGCCGACACTCAGGCCGAGGAGACGCGCGCAACCCTTGCGGTCGCTGACGCTGATGGAAGCGACGCTTACTGCTTCTTGATGCGGCGGCCGTCGGGTGCCGTCGGCTGCGGATCGCGGCCGTCGAGGCGCTCGTAGCGAATGCCGGTAAACAGAAGCACTTGGGCTCCGCCTGAGATGGCCGGAGGTCTGCGTGGTGGTATGCGAACCTTGCGGTCCTGAATTCTGATCACGTCTGCCATGCTCGTCTCCATAAAGTCTTGAGACGGATGAACTACCGTACAGATGTCACCCTGCCCGTTCTCGGGCTAGCGCATTTTCCAAGGGGTTACCTGGACAGGCGCGCTTTTCTCGTTTGCTCCTTCTTCCGGTCGCCCGGATGTTACTGTTCTGGTTCACGCGACGCGGACCGATGTTATAGGGTCCGACTCGATAGAGCCACAGGCTGGTTAACAAGTTACTAATACAAGCACTTCAACCTCGACCTGTATTCATTATTACCTAGGGCAGAGCATCGCGATGTACCCAAAGTAACAACCCGCGCCAGTTTCGTTGCTGTTGCTGCCTACTTTCCTGCCCAAGGGCGGAGGGCCTGCCTAACGGCGGGAAAGCAGACCGAACAGGAAGGACACGCCCGCAACGGCAACGAGGGTGGACAGCGGTTCATCGCGAACGCGCTCGCGTACACGCTCCGCCAAGAGATCCGCTTCTCCTTGCATAACCGCCTTCGTGCTCGTCCCGATCGCCGAGACAGCATCCGTCAACCGGGCAATTTCGGCGCGCAACTCGGCGATCTGGGCGTCCACTTCGGCGCGTGTGCCCGCTTCCGCTACGCTTTCGACAACTTTTTCGACCGCCTGTAGTTTCTTCTCGACCATTACAAATGCTCCCTTTGTCTGCGCGGTCTCAACGCGCCGGGTGCCGTTTGGTTCCCCCAAATGCCGAATGAAGCAGGCCGACAAAAGCAGACGGGCGGCCAAAGCCGCCCGTCTGTCCGTCAACTTGGAAGCGCGCAGATGCGGCTCTTCCTCTCAGTTCTCGCAGTAGGGGTCGTCAACCTGGCAACGGACCATCGGAACCGGACGCGCGCCTTCGTATACGCCGCTGTCGTCCTGGCGGACCCGGACGCCGTCACTGCGGCGCTCCCAAGTGCGCCGCTCCTCGCGTTCCGTACGCTCCGTGCGCTCCCGACGCCATTCTCCATCGCGGCGCCATTCTTCCTCGCGCTGACGACGTTCCCAGTCCCGCTGCTCCTGGCGCCGGTCCCGTTCCCAGTCGCGGCGGTCGCGTTCGCGCTGACGCTCCCAGTCGCGGCGGTCACGGCGGTCGTCGACCCAATCCGGCCCGCGGCGCCAGCGATCGCGCTCACGATAAAAATCCCGACCACGGTAATTGCGGTCCCAGTAGCTGTCGAACTGGAAGACAACCGTCGGAATGCCGAGCGGGCGATAGTAGCGCGGCTCGACATAAACGCGGTTGCGGCGATAGTCGGCCTGGACATAACGCCCGGCAACCCAACCGCGCCCACCGTAGAACGAGACATCGCACCACGGCAGATCCGCAAGGCAACCATGGATTTCGACCGATTCGCCGGCCGGTATCATCGACACCGCCGGGTAGCGGGTGCTCGGGCCTGAGCGCATGTTGACATTGGCGGTGGCAAAGCCTTCCGCAGCCGCAGCGATCGCCGGAGCGGCAAGGAGCGCGCAGACCGCCGCCACGCGCAGAATAAATTTCTTCACAGTTCCATATCTCCCATGGAGAGGCCCCTCTTCACATGGCCCCAAACGTCGGCGGGCGTCCGGAGCCCTTCACCGTCGCCGCGATACCTCAGGACCGCATGTGGATTTTTTATGGCTGATGAGGGGGATGTCCCCGGACAAATGCCGGGCCAGCGCATTGATCTATCACGAGAACATGCTGTCCCCATGCCGCAAGCCTGAATAAAGCTCCAACATCCATAGTTAACAGTGCGCTAACGCTTTTCTTTTAATTTTTGCGACGTGTGCCGTTCCGGATCGCCGGCAATGGCGATCATGTTTTGCGTGCAGGGAATTATCGTGACGGATCGCTTTCGTGAGTTGGAAAGGCCACAGACCGGCCGCTTGAAGGACGTTGTCCTGATGGCGACCGTCACTGGTTTCGAAAGCCTGCGTCTGCCCCGCAAATCCGACATGAAGCAGTTTGCAGAACTGTTCGAGCCGCTGTTTCTCGGCTCCAGCAACGAAGCACGCCGGCAGGCGGCGGCCGCCCTTTCCCAGTGCCCGCAGATCCCCGAGGCAGTCGCGGCGTTGATCGGCGGCATGCCGATTTCAATCGCTGCGATTTTTCTCACCCGGTCGAAGGCAATTACAGACAGGACCCTCATCGCCATCATCCGCGAGAGAGGACCAGAGCATGCCGCCGCGATCGCGCGCCGTGCGAACCTTCCTCCGCTTGTCGTTGACGCCCTGGTCAACCATCACAACCCGCCAGGGCTTGCGGCCCGCGCCGGCACGATCAAACATGCCGATGCGGCAACCGAACACTTGCCTAATGAAGCGGATGACGCCTTTTTGCTTCGCACAACACGCGAGGAAGCACTGCGCAGCGAGATCAAGGCGCTCGCCCGCACAGGTTCGCGAGAAATCTCGCCGGCAGCCACGCGGCAAGCCATCAGCGACGTGCACGCTGCCCTGCTGGTCCGTTTTGCCCGCAGCGGCGAAATCATCCTTTTCTCGCGCGTCCTCGCCGAAGCATTGCAGGCCGAGGATCCGCAGGTCGAGCGCATATTGCTCGACATTTCCGGCCAGTGGCTGGCAACGAGCTTGGTCGCCCTCGATGTTGACGCGGCCGATGCCGGGTTTGTGCTGACGGCACTGTACCCGCATCTGCGCGAACCCTATGGCCAGACAAGTCACGCAGACGCGCTGGTCGGCGCACTGAACCAAACCGCGTGCCGGGAACAGCTCGAAGCCTGGCTCAAGGCCGACACCGGGGAACCCGCCGCGGCGGCAAAGCATGAGGCCTATCTTGCCGACAATGCTGCGAACGATGCGCGCCAGCGCGCAGCCCGCAAGGTTGCGGCCTCATCGAGCAACGCGACGCCCCAGAGGCTTTTCGGTCGCCGACGCGGCTAAGCGCGCCCGCAACCTCTCCACAAACAACCTTTGCACCGCCTGTCCTAGAAGTGCTGTTTCATGGCATCGATGATCCAGCTCCACTCGCGTCCGGTCGGAGCCTGCGGCCCCTGCCCCTGTAAGAGCGCCATCAGTTCCTGATAGCGTGCAGAACGCGCGTGGTGCTTGCGATACTGCTCAAGCTGCCAATCAATGAATGCCTTGTCCGGGTTTTGCTTCATCGCCCGCGCCGAGTTCGCGAGCCAGTCTGCAGCGATCTGCCTGCCGTCCTTCGACTGTGGGCTAAGTCCATTTTCAATGGCGGCCCGAACCCTTGCAAAAGTCTCATCCGCGGCTTGCGCATAGGCAGCGGGATTAAAGTCTGCGGTCCATAAGGTGGACATGTGGGCGCGCATTTCGGCGGCATAGGCCTTGTCGGACAGCATGCCCATCAGCTCTGCCCACGCGTCGATCTGCTCCGGGGTCGGATCCTCGGGAAGATCCGGCGTGCCGGCATCTATCATCCTCTTCTTCCATTCCGCGTCCACCGGCGCGCCGCCGGCGACCTCGTCGTAGAAGCGATCGAGCGCCTTTCTGAATTCCGTTTTTGAAAGCTCTGTCACGGTCCACAATCTCCTGAGATCCGCTGGGGAAGGGTCATGGATCTTCAAAGCCGCTCGCAAGGCTGCAGCGATCCGGCGCTTCGACCGGATCTCGGTTTCCAGCGTCCGAAGCCGCAGTGCCAGAACGTCCGCAAGTGACGTTCGGTTGACCAGGATTTTACCGATCTCTTTCAGGCTCACGCCCGCTTCCCGCAGGGCAAGAACGAGGTCGAGCCGGGCAAGGTCGGCACTGGAATAGACACGGTAGCCGCTCTGCGTCCGGGTGAACGGCGGCAGCAGGCCCCTGTCCGAATAGAACCGCAGACGCCTGACCGGGATACCGCTCAGCGCCGAAAGTTCGCCTATCGAGTAGATTTGATCGTCCATGCGAGCGTCCTACGGCTTCCACCAAGTGGAGAGTCAAGCCGCCCGCCGCTGACCGGGAAACAGGCTTATCGCCGCCCTGCCCCATCTTCGGAAACGACATCGAAAAGGTCGCCGCGGTCGTCCAGTTCGATCTCGACGATCCAGCAATCGGGATCGAACCGGACCTCGCTTGCGAGCGCAGCATCGACGCGCTCGGCGTCGCTGTCTCGAAGCCGGACCTCGAATTTGCGGCCGAGATCGACCTCATCGGCAAAGAAATTCTGCGGTGCCGGGGCAAAGAGCGTCTCGGTACCGAGCCGCGTGCGTTGGCGAATGAAAATCGCTCCGGCGTCCTCAGCTCCCTTGCGCAGCACTGCGGCATAGCCGCCGAGCGAAAACGCGCGGCGCAGGAGGGACGAGACGAAGATATGAGACTTCAGGCGCATGACAGGCTGATACACGGGCGCGGCGACGTAGGCAAATCCGCGGCCGGCACGCCCTTATGTCAGAGCGCGCCGATTTCCTTCAGTTTTTTCAGCACCTGAGGGTTGGGCTCGCCCGTCTGCGGCAGCCGGTAGTGCTTTTCGAAATGGCGGATCGCCGCCTTCGTCTGCTCGCCGGCGACGCCATCGACCGCCACATCCGCATAGGCGAGGTTGCTCAACCCCTTCTGGATGTTCAGCACCAGCTCGCTTGAAACCGGAATGTCTGCGCGCGGTGTAAACGTGCTTTCCTTTTCGGCGGATCTGATCGCCGCGGCGACAGGATCGATTTCCACGCCTCCGCTTTTCGCCTCGGCAAGAGGCCTTCCGACAGGGGTGATTTGCGCGACCTTCAGCCCTGGAGCGGCGCGAAGTGCCTTTAGCAGCTCTGCACTGGCAAGGCCGGTCCCCGCCCGGCCGGACCGCTCCTCAAAGCGCAGGATCGCAGCCGTCGTTCGCGGGCCGCTGCGGCCGTCCGGCACGCTGTCGTAAAGGCCGATCCGGCCCAGTTCCTTCTGGATGTCGGCGATAAGCTTCGACGGCGTCGTGTCCGGCACGCTGGCAACACGCTCAGGCGACGGCTTCTGCAGCGGTTGTTCCGCGGACGCTGCTGCAATCACATCTTCGACATTGTCCGTCTTGGGCTCAGCCTCACGCTCGATGACGAAGGTGGTGACGTTCTTCGCCTCGATCTCTTCACCCTTGGCGATGGCGATCCGTTGGGCCGTCTCGGCGCTGACGAGAGGCACGCGCGTACGCAGCAGTGGCGACGGGTGCACGCCGTGCTGATACCACATAGCGTTGGCAGCGACGAAAGAGAAGACAACGAGGAAGGCGGCCGAGCCGCCCGAGACCAGCGGATGGCGCGCCATCAGCCGGCCGGCAAGCCCCACACCCTGTCCGGCAAGGACCAGCCCACGCCCGGCCAGGCCGGGCGCACGCCGCGCGGCCTTCTTCCGTTCAGGCTGTTTTCGCTTGCGCGGCGCCATATCCCCGTTCCCCGTTCAAACCTTTCCCCTCGAACCGCTCCGCTTCGACGGTTGGAGTGACTTCGTTTTCCTTGAGGCGCGGCGGAAACTCCACCGTCACCGACGCGCGCTCTTCTTCGTGCTCTGGGCACGCGATACCTGAGCCGTCGCGCGGAAGCGTGATGACTATGACCGTGCCCTCGCCCTCGCGGCTGCGGATCGAAAGATCGCCGCCGTGCAGCGCCACAAGGCCCTTGACCAGCGACAGGCCGAGGCCGGTGCCTTCGTAGCGGCGGGTATAATCGTTCTGGATCTGGACAAAAGGTTGACCAAGCAGCGCCAGCTTGTCGGCCGCAATGCCGATGCCGGTATCGCTGACGGAGAGCTTCAGCATCGCGCCGTCCGCTTCCGCGTCGATCGTCACCACGCCACCGCGATCGGTGAACTTGACGGCGTTGCCGACCAGATTGATGAGGATCTGCTGGAAGGCGCGCTGATCGGCGTTGATCTCGCCGACGCTGCGGGTAATGCGGCTCGCCAGCTTGACGCCCTTTTCCGTCGCCTGGTGAGACAGCATGGCCTCGCAGGCGGCGACCGCATCGGCGACGCGGAACGGCTCGGGCATGAGCTCGTAACGGCCGGCCTCGATCTTGCTCATGTCGAGCATGGTGTTGACGACGGAGAGCAGGTGCTCGCCGGACTTGTGGATGAGATCCACATATTCGCGCTGGCGATCATTCTCGAGCTTGCCGAAATATTCGCCGGCAAGCACGTCGGAAAAGCCGAGAATGGCGTTTAGCGGCGTGCGCAGCTCATGGCTGACAGCGGCAAGAAACCTGGTCTTAGCGTCGTTCGCGGATACCGCCTCAGCGGTTCTGGCGGCGGCTTCGGCACGCAGGCCGGCTTCCTGAGAGACATCGCGCGATTGGGCGAGAATAGCCGTCAATCGGCCCTCGTCGTCGCGCAGCGGCGCCAGTTCGCAGGACATATAGACGAACTGTTCGCCCTCGATCGGCAGCGTGCGCCGCTCGATGCGGATATCGACCGTCGCCCGGTCGCCGCCCTGGCGCAGGATGTCGATCGCGCTCAGGAATGTGATGCGATCGGAAACGTGGATCTGCTCGATGAAGCCACGGCCAGCCGGATCGCGCATCAACGTCAGATGCTCCTGCGCGTCGCGACCGTGGACGGAAAGGACGTTGCCTCGCAAATCGTGCACGGTCACCAGGCCCGCAAAGAGATCATAGGCCGCCGACAGATCCGGCAGGGCGATCTCCGACGATACACTTGCCTCCGTTTCCGGAGCCGGGCCGCGCGCAATGGCGCCGGCTGCAGCCAGCAGCGAAGCGGACGCCCACAAAGCGGCGCCAAGTGGAAGCGCCGAGGAGACGGGCAGGACGAGCGACAGGGCGAGCGGCACGACCGGCAGTGCGGTCAGCGAGACGGCGGCGACGGTCCGCAGGCGTTTTGCATCGCGCCGGCTCACAGCCGAAGCACCTTGGCGACGGGGCAGCCACAGGGCCGCGACTTCGTCCGCACGGGACGCCCATCTGCCAGCCATGTTACGCAATACGCTCACGCTATACCCTGCTACTTTGTTGTTCTTGCGAGGCTGGTTCCGGCGATTTCCGCATTCTGCGACCGGGACTCAAAAAGCTGCCTCGTGACATGTCGGAATCTCGCATCCCCGGCTTAATGAAAGAATAAACGCGGGCCTGCGGGAACGGCCTGAAACGGCCCAAAAATCCCGTTTTGAGGCAAATCGAACGGCCTTCATTTCTTGTGGTTAACGGGGCGTAAGCAACGGATTTCTGTGCATTTTCTGGACGGCGTTAACGATTGTGGCAGGCCTCGCGCGCAGTGGCGGCCGGAACTTTCGGGGTTCGTGCCGAGGGCTCTGCCACGAACCTTAACGGCAAAAGCTAAAATGCAATGCAAATGCGCATCAAATCGCCGGCCACCGCGTTTTCATTAAAATTTGAAGCAAATGCCGCTCGATTTGGAAAAGCCGTCTTGTGATTCCCGCTCTAATGTCGGTCTCAACAAAGGGCCGGGCATCCAGAGAACGCCGGCAGGTCCCTGAGGAAACGATGGCAGCGTGAACGGGTATCAGGGGATACGACGGCGCTGCGGGATGCCGAAGGTGCAAAAGCCGGCTAAAAGACTGGCGAGCCTCGGCGACCGAACGAAGGATGGGCAGAACATGTGGTTTCTCATCAAGGCGACTTTCTGGTTTTCGATGGTGCTGGTGTTGCTGCCGTTCCTCGATCCCTCGAGTTCGAACAAGCTTGAACATGCGCCCAAGGTAGAGCTTGGCGACACCTTCGCCGCCGCCAACGAAGCGTTCCAGTACATCAGCGCCATCTGCATCCAGAAGCCCGAAGTTTGCGAGAAGGGCGCGGAGACCTTCGTCGCCCTCGGTCACCGGGCTCGCGAAGGTGCTCGTATCGCCTATGAATTCCTCGACACCCAGTTTGCCGAAACCGATGTCGCAAATCCGGACGCCAAGGTGACGACCGGCACGGTCGCACCGGTTGCGAGCGGCACGGTCGCACCGGCGGACGCAGCAACCCCAACCGCGGAGGTCAGCACGCTTGACGCCGAGCCCGTCTTCAAGCGCACCCCGGTTCCGGAGAAGCGCCTCGACCCGAAGACGACGGTCATCCAGTGACCGCAAGTCTTCCGGACGGCCTGATCGACGACATTCTGACCTTCACTGCCTGACTTCCAAACTGCCTGACTCGCCGCTTGTTGCGGCCGCCGCGAGGAGCCCATCCCCTCGCGGCGTTTCTTTTTTGATCGACGCAACCACTGATCGTAGCAGAACCAGCCACGCACAAGCCATAGCTGCTTAGGTCCGCCGCACGACAAGCGGAGGTACCCCCATGCAGATCTATGGGCTTTTCACCAGTACGGGTGCGGCGCGAGCGACGGCGACAGGCGCCTCAACCGCCACCGATGGCGTCAACGGCGAGAACAAGGCCCCAACCTCCATTGCCTTGCGTCTCCTTGCCAGCAACGAAAGCAACGCCGAACGCGCTGCGTTGGCGAAGAAGAAGCTTGACGAAATCAAGGAGCAGTTGCGGATGCTGCGGTTCTGGGCATCGGATCCAGAAACGCTCGCGCGGCTCGCAAAACAGCTCGCCCAGCAACTCGGCACGGTCGCCCAGCAACTGGCCGGCGCAGGTGCGAGCGGCGGAGCATCCGCTTCCGGCGCTGCGACAGCGGCCGCCGCGACGTTGGCAGGCGCCGGAAACGCGCAGGGCGACGGGGTCGAATCGGGTGATACGCAACCAGGCGAGACACAAGTCGACGAGACACAATTGGTCGAGACGCGGGCCGCAGGCACGGATACTGCTGAAGATGGGGCCTCTTCGCCGGACCGATCAACCTTTGCGGAGCGCGCCTATCGCGAATTCGATGGCGATCACGATAGATCCGACTCGACAGCGAGCGTGGCAGCCGAACTCAAATCCGTTGCCGAACAAGTGAAACAGCTGCTGCGCAAGGCCGAGCAGGATTTGCGCGCAAAGGGATCTGGCCGTGGTGCGGACGAAGCGCGCGCTGCCGGCCATGCCTTGTCGGCTGCCGTCGGCAAACTCGGATCGTCCGACGCCAGCACGACAAGTCCCGTCGTCATCCCAACAAGCGTTTCGGTCTGACAGCGGCTGTCAAAGCCGTCGGCTCCAGGGAACCGCACTTGACGGTTCTCAATGACGTTGCCATCCCCTATATGAAGGCTGAAAGCCCACACGCCAAAACGGCAAAGGGATGGACAGGGATGAAGCACGTTCGCGACAAGCACCCGCGAGCGTATAATCTCCCGATAATTGGACCCGGACCATGACGACGCTCGACCAGATCATCGATGATTTCGCTTTCCTCGACGAATGGGAGGATCGCTATCGCTATGTGATCGAACTCGGCAAGGCATTGCCCGAAATGCCGGAAGCCAAGCGGACCCAGGAAAACAAGGTTCAAGGTTGCGCCAGCCAGGTCTGGCTCGTCACGGAGACCGCCGGCAACCCGGACGATCCGGTGCTGACCTTTGAGGGCGAGTCCGATGCCCATATCGTGCGAGGCCTCGTCGCCATTGTACTGGCTATTTACTCCGGCAAGCACGCCTCTGAAATCGCCAGGATCGACGCGATCGACGCCTTCGGCAAGATCGGCCTGATCGAGCATCTGTCGACCCAGCGCGCCAACGGCCTGCGCTCGATGATCCGTCGCATTAAAAGCGAAGCAGAGCTTCGCCTCGCCGCCTGAAAAGGCGCCTTGCGACCCCGGCCGCCCCTTGCACACCACATAAACACAAAGGCCGGACGCTGAAGGTCCGGCCTTTGTGAAAAATGTCCGCGCCCGTCGGCGCGCGAAACCTTCTTGGTTCCTGCGCCGGACGGGTCAGGCGCTTACTTGCCGCGACGCTTGCGGCGCTGGCCGAGGCCCATTTCCTTGGCGAGGCGCGAGCGGGCTTCCGCATAGGCCGGCGCAACCATCGGGTAATCGGTCGGCAGGTCCCACTTCTCGCGATATTCTTCCGGCGACAGATTGTGGTGGGTCATCAGGTGACGCTTCAGCGACTTGAAGGTGCCGCCGCATTCCAGGCAGGTGATCTGGTCGTCCTGGACGGACTTGCGAACCGATACGGCCGGCTTTGGCTTTTCAACGGGGATGACGACCGGCGCCGGAGCAGCCGTGTTGTTGAGCGCCGAATGCACGTCTGCGATCAGCGTGGGAAGCTCGGCGACCGGAACCACATGATTGCTGACGTATGCGGCAACGATTTCCGCCGTCAGCTCAACCAGAAGTTCATGGCTCGCGCCAAGCGCTGTTTCAGTCATTTCTTTCTCCTATCGGACTTCAGCACAACCCGAAACGGCGTTTCGGGGGAGGAACGCTTGCAAGAGTCGTGAGGAAGCCTTCGCTGCCTTGGGATAGACCATCATACGCGGCAAGGAGAAACGCTGGCCGCGATATCAAGAGTTGGAATTTTGATTACGAAACCTGCTGCCGAGTCACCGGTGACGACCGAACTCTCAAAGCAACAACCAACATTCACAACTCACGCTGGAATTTCAGATCAAAGTATTTTCCACGACGACACTTTACATTTACTCGATTAACATCGATGCCCGAAAAGTCCAAACATAAATTTAGCGATGCTTAGCAACTTTATCTCCAAATTGCTAAAATGGCCACACTTCATCGCAAAGTTCTGAAATACAGAGTCAGAAATGTGATCGATCAGCCGCGACGCGGCTCTTCCTTTTGCGGAAGCTGATCTATGACAGATAGCTTTGCCAGCCTGTAACCTGCCTGATGTGCCGCTTTTGCCAAGAGATGAGCCGAGATTGGTGCAGTCAGAACGAAGAAGAAAAAGCCGGCAAGCGCACGAATCAAGATCGCAGCGTCCAGAGAATGCACCCCCGCCGCCAAAAGCAACAGGCCCGATCCAATCGTGCCGGCCTTCGACGCCGCATGCATTCGCGTATAGAGATCGGGGAAACGCACGATGCCGATCGCCGCCAGCAACGAGAAAATCGCGCCGACCACAAGCAGGGCTGCGACCAGCACTGCAACGACCATATCGATGGCAGGGCTCATCGGCGGCCTCCCTTGCGCTTGCGATGCGTCGCTCCGCTCCGTGCGACCGCCGCTCTCTTTGCTTGGGCGGCACCGCCCTCGACGCCGACCTTTTCAGGCGAAAGGCCGCGCGCAAGAATGAAGCGTGCAAAGGCGACCGTGGCGAGGAACCCGACGAGCCCGAGCGCGATGGCAATGTCGATGTAGAGATTGAAACCGGTGCGGATCGCGACGACGGCGATCAGGCCGATGGCGATCGCCACCAGCATATCGAGGCCGAGCACCCGATCCGGCAGCGTTGGACCACGGATGATGCGCCAGACTGTAATCAACAGCGCGACGGAAAGCACAACGAGGGCGAAACCGGTCGCAAGGGCTTCTATCTGCTCCGGCAGGGTCATTCGAATGCCTCCTTGATCCGCCGCTCAAAGCCGCTTGCAATGTCGCGCCTCAAGGCGCCGGGATCGGCACAGTCGAGCGCGTGCACATAAAGCGTACGGCGGTCGTCAGACACGTCGACCGACAATGTCCCCGGCGTCAACGTAATCAGGTTGGCAAGCAGAGCGATCTCGAAATCGTACTTCACTGTCAGCGGGTAGGCGAAGATACCCGGCTTCAGCACCATTTTCGGCTGAACCACCAGCCAGGCGACCTTGGTCGCCGAGACCGCCAGTTCCTTGAAAAACAGCGCCGTCAGCAGAAAGAGCCTGAGCGGACGCACCGGGTAGGCGACCGGCTCAAGCTCGCGGCGGATCAGAAACAGCGACAACGCGCCAACGATAAAGCCGAGAACCAGGTTGGCCGGCGAGAAGCTGGCGCTGATCGCTGCCCAGATTGCCGTGAACACCAGGTTGATGGTCAGAAACTTGGTCACGGGGTACCTCCCGGAAAGACCGAGTTCAGGTAGGCCGACGGTTCGGCAAGTCCGGCCGCGGCATTCTGGATCGTCGACAGCACCGGCTCCGGGTAAAGGCCGATCGCCAGCGCCAGCAACGTCAGCACCGTCAGCGGCAACAGCGTGGCGGGCGCGATCGACACGGACTGGGCCTCGCCGCCTCCGTCAACCGGATCGCGCCAGTAGGCCAGCAGAAAGAAACGCCCCGTAACAACCGTCGTCAGGAAACCGGTCACAAGCAGAGCCGCCGCCAGCCACCAGGCGCCGATATCGAGCGCGGCCTTGACCAGCATGACCTTCGGCCAGAAGCCGGAGAACGGCGGCAGGCCCGAAACGGCGAAGCAGAGCATGAGCGTCAATGCCGCAAAGCCGACGTGACGCCGGTAGAGGCCAGCAAGCGATGACAGCGAGAAGCTGCCGCCAAGCCTGGCCGCGATGCCGGAGGCAAAGTAGAGCGCGGTCATCACGAGCATCGAGTGCAGCGCGTAAAAGATCGCGCCGCCGATGCCGCCCGGCCCGCCCACGGCAACGCCGGCGAGGATCGAGCCGATGCCGGAAACCACGAGATAGCCGAGCATGCGGCGGAAGTCAGATTGCGCCAGAGCGCCGAAGGCGCCAACCAGCATGGTCAACGCGCCGGCCGCGGCGATCACCAAGCTCAACTCTTCGCGCTCGACCGGCAACAGCATCACGGTGATGCGGATCAGAGCGTAGATCCCGACCTTGGTGAGCAGCCCGGCAAACAGCGCCGAAACCACCACGCGCGGTGTGTGATAGGACGCAGGCAGCCAGAAATTCACCGGGAAGGCCGCGGCCTTCATGCCGAAAGCGAGCACGAACAGTGCCGTCAAGGTCATCAGCGGCGCCGTGCCGGAGAGCCCTTCGGCCTTGCGGGCGATGTCGGCCATGTTGAGCGTGCCGAAGCTCGCATAGAGATAGCCGGTCGTGATCAGGAACAGCGTGGTGGCGACCAGGTTGAGAAAGCCATACTTCACCGCGCCGTCGATCTGCTCGCGTTCGGAGCCGAGCACGATCAGGCCGAAGGACGAGATCAGCAGCACCTCGAACCAGACATAGAGATTGAAGACGTCGCCCGTGAGGAACGCGCCGGAGACGCCGGCCATCAACAGCATGAGGAACGGATAGAAGCCGTAGCGGCGGCCGCTGTCGTTGATGTCAGCGAGCGAATAGATGCCACCGGCAAGCGCGACCACGGAGGCCGTCAGTGCAAAAAGCGCGCCTGTCAAATCGACGGTGAAGGCGATGCCGAACGGCGGCAGCCAGCGTCCCATGACCATCGTTACCGGACCTGTGGCGATCACATGCCGAAGCAGAAGGGCATCGATTACCACCAGCCCGGCAAGCCCGGCGACGGCGACATAGGGATGCCAATCGATCTTCCGGCGCAGCATCACAAGCAGCGCACCAATCGCCAGGCACCAGGCAACCGGCAGGATCACCAGCCAATCGGCGGGTGCGACGGGCGCGAGCACGAGTGCTGCGGAAAGATCGGCGGGGGCGGAGGTTGAAGCGGCCATGGGTCAGTCAGTATCCAAGCGGCGGAGCCGGCTCGTCCTTCGGCTCGGCGACGCGCATCTCGTCGGTATTGTCGGTTTGCAGTTCTTCGTACGCCCGCCAGGCAAGAACCAAGAGGAAGGCGAAGAAGGAGAACGAAATGACGATTGCCGTCAGGATCAGCGCCTGCGGCAAGGCATTGGCGGCCGGGCTGGCAAGGGCGTCCTGACCGCCGGGAATGACCGGCGGCACACCGCGGGTCAGCCGTCCGCCGGTAAAGATCAAAAGGTTCACCGCATTGCCGAGGATCGCGACGCCCAAAAGCACGCGAATTATGTATTTCGACAAAAGCAAATAGATTGCGACCGTGAAGAAGATGCCGACAAGCAGCGCAAACCAGGCTTCCATCACTCGCCTCCCCGCTCTTCGAGCGAAAGCGCAATCGAACTGATCGCGCCGACGACGACGAGATAGACGCCGCAGTCGAAGAGCGTCACCGTCGAAAGCGGTATTTCTACACCAAATACAGAAGGGTAGATCCAGAGGCCGGTCATGAAGGGAACGCGCGCCGCAATCGAGATCAGACCCGCAATTGTCGATGCGAACAATCCAGCGCCGGCGATCGCCATCGGATGGAAATAGATGGCGCGGCGCACGGTCTCGACGCCGCATGCGATGCCGTAGATCGCGAGTGCCGAAACCGCAATCAAGCCGCCGATAAAGCCGCCGCCGGGCTCGTTATGGCCGCGCAACAGCACGAAAATCGAAAACAGCACCATCAGGCTCGTCAAGAAGGGCGCGACGGCTCGGAAGATCACCGACTTCATGCGCGTTCCTCCGCATCCGGGTCGTTGTCGGCGATCCGCCGCAGCGAACCGGCTCTCAAGCGAACCAGCGACAGGATGGCGAGACCGGTAACCATCACCACGGCGATCTCACCCAGCGTATCCGTACCGCGGAAATCGACGATGATGACGTTCACGACATTGGCGCCGTGGGCGATCGTCTTCGAATAGAGGTTGAAGAAATCGGTGAGCGTCGTATCGAAGGGAACGCCCGTGACCTTCAGGAGCATCAGACCGAAGCCGGCGCCGCAGGCAAGCGCGATCGCAAGATCGGGGACCTTCTGAGCGAGCGGGCGATGGTCGGACGGCGAGAGCCTGAGCCGCGTCATGACCAGCGCCAGGACGACAACCGAGAGCGTCTCGATCATGAACTGGGTGAAGGCGAGATCCGGTGCGCCGTAGAGCAGGAAAATGACGGCAACGGCAAAGCCCTGGATGCCGAGCGAGACGATCGCCGTCAGCCGATCGGCCGCGACCACCACGGCGCCGAGGCCGATGACCGCGATTGCCATGATCGCAAGTTCGTGCAGCGGCACATCCGCTGCGAAATATGGAGCGCGCGGAAACTCACCGTAGGAAAGCGGAACGACCAAAAGCACGAAGGCCACCAGGATGAAGGTCGCGGTCATGTAGACCTCGAGACGGCCCGACTGCAGCCGGCGTGTCAGGGCCACGGAAAAGCGCACAAGCCCGCGGATGAACTGATCGAAACCGCGATCCGGACCCCAGCCGATATCGGCAAGGATGGTGGCAATGAAGGCGCGCAGGCGATCAAGCTTCAGGTATAAGATAACGCCGATCACGGCGGTCGCGATCGACAAAGCCAAGGGAAGGCCGATGTGCGGGACGACGGATATCGCGACGGTACGAGGCTCGCCCGCGATCGCCGAGGCCATCGGCGTCGACACCAGCTGGTGCGTCAGCCCCGACAGCAACGCGGCGGAAAGCCCCTTGGCCGCCAGCAGCGCGGGGCCGAGCCAAAGAAGGATCGGCGCTTCGTGCGCCACCTTCGGTGTGTCGACCCTTGGACCGATGAAGGGTCGCAAGGCGACAGCGAAGGCGACGGCAAACATCAGCGCATTGCCGACAATGGCAAGAGCGGCAAAGACCATGGTGCGGCGGTCGAAGCCCGACAGCGCGTAGTAGATCTCCTCCTTGGCGATGAAGCCGAAGAAGGGCACCAGTCCGCCCATCGAGAACGCAGCTGTGAGCGCGATCACGAAGGTAAGCGGCATCGCGGAGCGCAGGCCACCGAGCCTGGTCACGTCGCGCGTGCCGGCCTCATGGTCGATGATGCCGGCGACCATGAACAGGGCGCCCTTGAACAGGGAGTGCGCAACGAGATAGAGCGCCGCCGCTTCGATTGCCTGCGGAACGCCAAGACCGGTGAGCATGACCAGCAGACCGAGCGACGCCATTGTCGTATAGGCGAGCATCAGCTTCAGGTCGGTCTGACGGCACGCGAGCACCGCGCCGATGACAAGCGTTGAGCCGCCGAAGAGCGGCAACAGGATCTGCCATTCCGGTGTCCCGCCAAGCACCGGATTGAGCCGCATCAGCAGATAGACGCCAGCCTTCACCATCGTTGCCGAATGCAGGTAGGCCGACACGGGCGTCGGCGCCTCCATCGCGTTTGGCAGCCAGAAATGGAACGGAAACTGGGCCGACTTCGTAAAGGCGCCACCGAGGACGAGAAGGAGTGCGGCGAGATAAAACGGGCTTTCGCGCATTTCCGGCCCGAAGGCGGTGAGCAACGAGAGCTGTGTGACGCCACTGACATTCCAGATGATCAGCAGCCCGGCCAGCAGGAACAGCCCGCCTCCCCCGGTCACGACCAGCGCCTGCAGGGCTGCACGCCTTGCAGCTTCGCGCGCGTGGTCGAAGCCGATCAAGAGGAACGACGTGATCGAGGTCAGCTCCCAGAAGACAAAGAGCATCAGGAAGCTGTCGGAGACGACGAGCCCGAGCATCGAGCCCATGAACATCAGAATGAACGAAAAGAACCGTCCCTGCTGCGGATGTCCCTTCAGGTAGCCGCCCGCGTAAAGCACGATCAGCATGCCGATGCCGGCGATCAAAAGCACAAACGTCAACGACAGTCCGTCGATCAACCAGGAGAAGCTGACATTGAAAGACGGGATCCAGGCATAGCCTCCGGTGACAACCTCGCCCCTGGACACCTCCGGCCAGAAACCGCTGAAATGCAGGACGATTGCCGCTGGAAAGAGCGCCAGAACCCAAGCCGCATTGTGGCCGAGAACACGGGTAAGAAGGGGCGCGACCAATGCCGCGACGAAAGGCAGTGCAAGAGCCAGAAATGTCAGGGCCGCAACGTCCATCGTCCTGGCGTTCTCCTTTGTTTTTCGCCGTATAATCAATCGAACGCCCGACATAGAAGAAGGGTGTTGGCGCCTCAAGCCTTATGCAGGTAAAATCGACGTTATGTGCTGCCAATTCGGCCAAGCCATCCGAAAACAGCAGGCTATGCTTTACCAGATTCGCCGGGCTTGTGCGTCCGTGAAGCGAACAATTAAAATGCTGTTAGCGCATTATACATTCTGAGCCGGCGCATGGTTCGAACGTCCTGGAATCGGCACAGCAAGACGTGGTAGTTGTATTCTCAAGCCTTCTCAATTCGGAGTAAACACGTCAGGAGCAGCCGGCACCGCAAGCTGCACAGAACTGAAGACCCCCACCATCTCGAATGGGCGAGGCCCACTTGGAACGATCTCGGATAGTCGTCATCGCCAGTATCCTGGCCGCGCTCGGCGCTATCTTGCCGATGCTGGCAGCCTATTACCTATCCTGGTCGATTGCGGTGCGCGGCGAACAGATGCGGCTGGCGCGCCTTGCAGACTACGCCATCATGCGCGCCGACGCCGCACTCGACGAAGCGACACACGCGCTGAAAACTGCCGACCGGTTCGACGTGCCGCCCTGCATGGCGTCTCACATCTCCGCCATGCGCGCCCTCGTCGTCAACACGACCGCTATCGAAGATATCGGCTATTTCGAAAACGGTCTGTTGAGGTGCACGTCATGGGGCTACCCGCCCCGCCGCCTCACCCGCGCCCAGCCCGCGGACTTTGTTGCCGCCAACGGCATAGAAGTCATTCCGCGGATGTACCCGACGATCAGCACCGGCACGGCCATGACGGCGTTTCGCCTCGGGTCCTACACTGTGCTGACGAACCCGGCCCGCTTCGTCGACGTCATTGCGGAGCCTGGCACCCGGCTTGCGGTGGCGACGAAAAACGGTGTCGTTGTCAGCACCTTGAACGACCCTGACTCGTCGCTCACGGCGCGGCTTTCCGAACTTCCCAAGACCGGCAGCAGTGGCGGCAACCTCTTTGCGACCGGTCGGGGAGCAAACTGGATCGCCGTTGCAAGCGCGCCCAGCATCGCCATGCTCAAAGACATGGACCGCGAGCGCCTGCTTCTCCTGCCGGTCGGCGCCCTGGTCGCCGCGCTCATGGTTGGGCTCGTCATCTGGCTGTCCCGACGCCGGCTCTCGCCGCTGGGCGAGCTTTCGATTGCCGTCCAACGGCACGAATTCATTGTTCACTATCAACCGCTCATCGAGCTGAAGACCGGTATCTGCGTCGGTGCGGAAGCACTCGTGCGCTGGCGCCGACCGGATGGGCAAGTCGTGCGCCCTGACCTCTTTGTCCCGTTGGCGGAAGAAAACGGCTTGATCGAGGAGATCACTGATCAGGTTATTCGTGCGGCGATCGCAGAGCTGAAGTCGGTTCTCGTCGCCGACCGCTCGCTGCACATCGCCGTCAATCTCGCCGCCGACGATATCAAGTCGGGTCGCATTCTGCCCGTCATCGCGGCCGCACTCGAAAACACCGGGATACTCGCCGAACAGGTCTGGCTGGAAGCGACCGAACGGGGCTTCATGGACGTGAAATCGGCCCGGGCGACAATCGAGGAGGCGCGCCGTCGCGGCCACTCGGTGGCAATCGACGATTTCGGCACCGGCTATTCGAGCCTGCAGTATTTGCAGGAACTGCCGCTCGACGCCCTGAAGATCGACAAGTCTTTCATTGATACCGTCGGCACGGACTCGGCCACCAGCTCGATCACGCCGCATATCATCGACATGGCCAAGTCGCTCGATCTCTACATCGTCGCAGAGGGTATCGAGCGCCAGGAGCAGGCCGACTACCTGCTTGAGCGCGGGGTCCAGTACGGCCAGGGCTGGCTGTTTTCCAAGGCACTTCCGGCGGCCGAATTCATCGCGTTCTACAACGACCGCAAGCGCCGCCGTGGGGTAGGCCCGACCGTGATACGCCGCGAGATCGCCTGACGGGCCCTTGGTGGCTTTCAGGTCAGCAGACTGTCCAGATAGGCTGAGGCCTCGTTGGTGCCGATGCGAACCCACATCGGCTTGTGATCAGAAAGCTGATAGGTCTTCCAGTCCGGATAATAGGCCTTGAGCTCGGCCTCGCTCTTGTCGCGGCCATTGCTGCTTTTTTGCATCGCAGTGCGATAGTCCGGCTCGTCACCGTCCCTGAAGATCGAGGCGTAGATCTCGAATATGCCCGAGTTGCGCTTCAACGGATCATCGGCCGGCTGATCAATAAAGTTGAGGAGCTCGGAGCGGGCCTGGAAGGCGATCTGGTCGTAGTACTTCGTCAGGTCAAGATTGCTCGGGCGATCGAGACTTTTCGGGATGGCGAACCCCGCGTCCTTCAACTTGCGCATCGTTTCGTGTTCGGGGTGGACGATGTTGAAGTCGCCAAGCAGAATGAGAGCCTTCCCGCGCTTCAGCGCGTCTTCCGCACGCTTCCCGAAGTAATTGGCGATCCGCTCGATCTCCTGAATGCGTTCTCCAAGAGCCGGTCCGGAATCCTCGCCATAGTAGATGTGGACGGTGCAAATATCGAAGCGGAACCAGCCGGACTGGAAAGAAGCGGTAAAGGGCGTGCGGCGGAACTGCTTGCCGGCATAAAGGCGCTCACCCCCAACCTCGGCCGTCACCGGGGAGACCAGCATCGAATTCGGGAGCACGATCTCGCCGGCGATGTTGCGGAACCGGACCTTTCGTTTGTCGTACAGGTACAGCAGCCGTTCGCCGTTGCCGCCGAGCGCCGTGTCGGTGACATCGGTGGCAATGAAATCGAAATCGGGACCGAGAATGTCCATGATCTCGAGCCATTCTTCGATCTCGTTGACTTCCTGCACCGCGACAAAATCGAAACGGGAGAGGATTTCGGCAAGGTAAAACCACGTTTCAGGCTCGCGGCTGCCGAAGCCGCGCCGGTTTTTCTTGCCGAAATCACGGATGTTCCAAGTGGCGAGCAGCAGATTGCGGTCGCTGTCCTTGGCCGGCACGTCGGCATCAAGCTGGGCGCGAAGCCGCTTGAGGTTTTCCACGACATGCCTGCGCCGATCGAGCTCCCGAAACGCGAACCTGAGCTTGTAGTAGCGCATGATCCCCTCCCGAAAAACACCAGGCAATATACGCCATCCAATGTTGCAACTCCATGTCACCACAGCCCAGGAACACATTGACGCGCTTCGACCCGCTGATTGCGCAGGCGCAGGCGCGTTCCTATATTATCGCCGCAGCGACAGGAGACTTCGATGACGACGGTGAAGGCGCCCAAGGTGATAAAGACCGATGCTGAGTGGCAAGCGCAACTGTCGCCGGAGCAATACCGCATCACCCGGCACCAGGGCACCGAGCGTCCGTTCACAGGCCCGTTTCTCAACAACAAGCAGACCGGCACCTATGCGTGCGTCTGTTGCGGGCGAGCCCTATTCCGCTCGGATACAAAGTTCGATTCCGGTTGCGGCTGGCCGAGCTATTTCGCGGCCATCGACGATCAAGCGATCCGCGAGATCGAGGACCGCTCGCATTTCATGGTGCGCACGGAAATCCGGTGCGCCGATTGCGATGGCCATCTCGGACACGTCTTCCCCGATGGACCGCCGCCGACGGGCCTGCGCTATTGCCTCAACGGCCACGCCATGACGTTTACCGAGGATTGACACTGGCGCGCGGAAGGAGTGGCATGGGGCTTGATGTTCTTCTACTGCATGTTGGCTGAGCGCCGTGGAGCGCCGGTCACCGCGCCATTGAGAGAACAAGGCATCGAGCGAGCCGAGAGGAGGTCCGCATGCTGCGCATCCTGACTGCACTCGCACTCCTCGTGCCGACCGCCTCAGCGGCGTTGGCTGCGGAGGACTGGCAGGCCTATTCCAATGCTCGGTTTGGTTATGTGCTCGATATCCCGCCGGGCTTCGAATTGCAGAGCGAGGGCGACAACGGCGACGGGGCGAGTTTCCACGCCAACGACAATGGCGCGACGCTGTCCGTCTTCGGAAGCACTCTGCTCGACGGTGACTTTGAGACCGACGTCAACGACCGGATCGGCTACGAGCGGGAGGGCGAATGGCGGATCGTCTATTCCCGCGTCACAGCGGCCTGGGCCAGCTTCTCCGGCTCGCGCGGTGAGGAAGTGTTCTATACCCGCGCAGTTGCGCTCTGCGACGGAAGCGCCGCCTATTTCCGACTGCAGTACCGCAAGAGCCGGCTCACGAGCTTCGACGGCGTGATTTCACGCATGGCCGAAGCACTGAGGCCATCAGAAGGCTGTCAGCACGCGCCTGTCGCGGCGGCTGCGGGCGAAGCTCCGAACTGATTGAAAGCAAGAGCGCATCTGTCTCTTGCAGGCGCGGCTCAGGACGACGTCGCGGTGCTGAAACACGTCAGAACCGCCGAATAGTGCACGGCAGCGCCGGTCACCACGAAACCGTGCCAGATGGCGTTCTGAAAGCGCAGCTTCTCCCACACGTGAAAGATGACGCCTGCGGAATAGATGATGCCACCGATCAGGATCAGCAGCAGCGTCGTTGCCGTCAAGGTCGACAGCAACGGCCCGATGGCAAGGACGCCGCTCCACCCCATGGCGAGATAAAGCAGGATCGCCAGCCGGTCGAAGCGACCGGGGAAAAGACATTTGATCGCGACGCCAAGTGCGGCGATCGTCCACATACCGATCAGCATCACGAACAGGAACGGGTCGTCCAGGCCGCGCTGAAGGAAAGGCGTGTAAGTCGCCGCAATCAGGACGAAGATAGAGGAATGATCGAAGCGGCGCAGGAACCACTTGGTTCGCGAGACGGGATAGAGATTGTAGAGAAACGAGATCGAGAGTGTCGCGAGCAGCCCTCCGCCGTAGACGGCGGCTGCGGCAAGCTGGCCGCTCGTGCTCCAGAGCGTCGCGTAGAAGATCAGCGCCGTGACACCCACAAGCGCCGCAGCCAGGCCAATGCCATGCACGATGCCGTCGGCAATCAGCTCCGAGCGGTCATAGTTCCACTTGACGCCAGCGAACTCCACGCGATCCCTCTCCCCGTTCCTGTCTTTTTAAAGGGCGCGCTCTTGACGTGTCGCACCGTGCCATTTCCCTTATCCTGCCACAGCGCCGCCCGGTGGCATAGGCGCGTCGACGCGGCAAAAGCATCAACTTTTGCAACGCATTACTACAATCGCATCACGTGGCTTCGACGCGCTGCCGGGACTTGTGTGCAGACGCGACGATGACCACATGGGCAGTGGAAGTCACTGAGCCGGAGATTGACCATGCCCGTCTTGCGCACCCCTCACCCGGAACTGGCGGTTGCGCTCAGCGCCCTCTGCCTGCGATCGAAAGCCGTGTGGGGCTACGACCCCGCCTTTCTTGAAGCGTGCCGGTCGGCTTTGACCCTGACGGCCGAAGACTGGCGGGACTCGGATCTGCAGATTGCCGTCGAAGGTGAAACGATCCTCGGCCTTGCGCAGGTCCGCTCCAGCAGCGATATCGCCGAGCTCGACAAGCTTTTCATCGAGCCGGATGCGCGGGCGGCAGGTATTGGGCGGATCCTGTTTGACTGGTGCGTCGGAGCGGCGCGTCGCCGTGGCGCGGCCTTTATGACGATCGATGCAGATCCCGGCGCTGCCGATTTCTATCGCCGCATGGGCGCGGTCGACGATGGGGTCGTTGCATCAGGCGTGATCCCGGGGCGCTTTCTGCCCCGACTGAAACTGGAGCTGCAGCGCGCCGGGACGACTGGCTGAAGGATCACCGGCCGCCGCGGGAGACCTCCGCCGCGCATTCCTGGCAGAGCGGCGCATGGGGTACGGCCTGCAGGCGCGCCGACGCAATCGGCAGGCCGCAGCGCACGCAAGTACCGAACGTGCCGGCTGCAATCCGGTCGAGCGCGGCATCGATGGCGCGGATCTCCTCCTGTCCGGCAAGGCCGAGGCCTTCCAGAACTTCGTCGCCTTCCCGTTCGGTCACGCGATCGGGCACGTCGGCGTTCATGGGTTCATCGAGATCGTGCTCAATCTTGACCAGACGCCCTTGCAGCTCCTCCTTGCGGCGGGTCAGGCGGTCGCGAAAGTCGTCAAGCGCATGCTTGTCCATCTGAACACTCCTTGGCGTTGGCGGCGCGATGGTGCGCGCCGCAGGCGCTCTTTTTGTTCGTGGCTTACCGGTCGACGAGAACGGCGCATGGGCAATGGCTGACCACGCGGCTTGCGGTTGATCCGATGAAATAATCGATCAGACCCGGCCGGTGCGAGGCGATGATCACCAGATCGGCATTCTCTTCGCTGGCGAACGCGTTGATGGTTCCGGCGGCACCACCGGTGCGGATTTCGACGCGGCCCTTGATTCCGTGCTTGGTCTTCAGCGCGTCGAGTGTCTTCTGGGCCTGCTTGCGGGATTCCTCGACCATTTCCAGCGGGAAGTCGACGATCATGTAGCCCTGCGCATAGGCATTCAGATCCTCGACGACATTGAGCAGGATAATCTCGCCCCCCTCATCGACCAGCTTTTCGGCGATGCCCATGACGGACTCTCCGTGCTCGAGCTGATCCATGGCAATCGGGACGATGATCTTCTTGTACATGCTGCACTCCTTCTGTTGCCCACCCGGATCGCCGGCGCCCGATGCGACAGGCCAACCCCTCGCCTGAAGATTGCGCCCGCGCGGCCTTTTTTGCTTTGATTGAAATCAAATCGAAAGGGTTGCGCTTGCGTGGGCTCACTCAAAATGAGGTAGGGCGACGGCAATCACTGTCAACGCTCATCGAACACAACATCAAGTGACTGACAGCCTTCCGTGAACGGACGAGACGGCCCATATTCCCGGCATCAGTTTCACCGAAACTGCGCCGGACAATCGGCTGCAGCTTCGATGCCAAGGAGACCGGAATGACGTCGCACCAGACAGCTGACATCCCGACGGACCATGCGCTGGCTATGCCTGCCCATGTCGACCACGCGCACCTGGTCGTCCAGGATCTGCCCGTTGTTTCGGCCTGGTACCAGAAGATCATGGGCCTGAAGCCGCTTGAGACAAGTCCGAGCGGCGCGACGCTCGGTGTCGGTGGCCGGCCACTTTTGACCCTGTCGACCGAAGGCAGCGCGGCACGCGCGCCACGCAATGCGCCCGGCCTGTTCCACAACGCCTTTCTGGTGCCGAACCGGGACGAACTCGGCCGCTGGCTTGCGCACGCCGCGCACAACAATGTCAGGCTGCAGGGTGCCTCCGATCACCTGGTCAGCGAAGCCATCTATCTCGCCGACCCCGAAGGCAACGGCATCGAGGTCTATCGTGACCGTCCGCGCCACGAGTGGAGCTTCAAGCCCGACGGCACCGTCGGCATGGATACGCTGCCGCTCGATCTGCAGGCGCTCTACGACGAGGCGTCCAAGGACCGGTGGGACGGGATGGCCGACGGCACCGCGATCGGCCATATCCACCTGCAGGTTTCCGACATTCCTCAGGCCGATGCGTTCTTCCGCGATGTTCTCGGTCTCGGACTGATGGCGCGCTATCCGGGTGCGAGCTTCTTTGGCGCGGGCAAGTACCATCACCACGTGGCGGCCAACATCTGGAACTCGCGCGGCGCACCAAGGCGCGAGAGCCACATGACAGGGCTTTCGGACTACACGATCCAGTATAAGGAGCCGGCCGAACGGGCCGCCGCACTCGACAAGCTCGACGCGCTGGAGATCGCCGTCAGCCGCAACGGCAATGGCTACCGCCTCGTGGACCCCTGGGGCATCGGCCTGACGCTCGTCGCCTAAACACCCTCACCTCGGCCGTCGACGCTTGAACGCCGGCGGCCCTCCTGCCGCACGGGCCTTCAGACAGCCGATCGGCGGATAGTGGACAAGGCACTGCCCTATATTCTTAAAATTGCAGACAGACCTTGCCTCCCGGCTGCGTCAACACGCCGCTGGATAGGGGCTGCTTTGTCGACCAATAAACTTGAGTATTACACTCACATATCTTAACCGCATGCCCAAGCGGCCTCGCCCAAGGCTGCATATATGCGGAGTTAATGATATGAAAAATAAGAATATTTTTATGGCCGCCCTGGCAAGCGGCACCTTGCTTTCAGGCCCGGTCCTGGCGCTTGACCTGCGACCGCAGGCAGAAATCGAAGGCGGCTTCTTCAGCGGCGGCTCCGGCGCCAGTGGCGGCTTCTTCCTGCCGTTCGTAGTCGATTCGGGCAATGCGATTTTCATCGATACACGCGGAGCGATTGAAAACGACGCCGTTCGTCAGGGCTCGATCGGCGCCGGTTACCGCTTCCGCGCCAATGAGCAATGGGTCATCGGCGCCTATGGCTATTACGATTACCTGAAGAGCACCCACGGCAATTCCTTCAGCCAGGTCTCCTTCGGACTTGAGGCGCTGAGCGGCGATCTGGAGATGCGCAGCAACTTCTATCTGCCGCTGACCGGTGCCAAAGCCCTTAGCGCGTTCAACGCCGCCTATGTGCGCGACCATGTGCTCGTTTTCCAGGAAGGCAAGGAGCGTGCCCGGCGCGGCATCGACGCCGAAGTCGGCGGGCGGCTGCCGGTGTTCGACGAAGGTTCGAATGTACAGCTCAAGGTCTTCGGCGGCAGCTACTGGTATGGCGGCCGCAATCTCGGAGACATGTTCGGCGCCAAGCTGCGCGCGGAGTTGACCTTCGCCGACCTGCCCGGACTGTCGGAGGGATCGACCGTTTCGCTCGGCGTGACCGGCACCTATGACAACGAAGACAAGCTGAAGGGCGCCGTCATGGCGCGGCTGCGCATTCCGTTCGGTGCCACCGGTTCGACCGGCGACGCCTTCGACCCGATGACCCAGCGCGTCGAACGGGCGACCCGGATCCGCACGCACGCCGGCGCCACCGGCGACATCGAGGCGGCGCAATTCGTCGACAGCGGCCGCAACGCCGGTCGTGTGGTCACGGTTTCCTCGGCTTCGGGTAGTGCCTCCGACATCAATGCCTTGATTGGCGCTGCCGGCACCAACGCGCTGATCCTTGCCGACGGCAATCTCGGACTGGATCGGACACTAACACTCGGCAACGGCCAGACGCTCCTCGGTGGCGGCGGGGCGATTACCGTGCGTGGCGCATCCAGCGGCGCAACGGCAAACTTCGTCAACCGGGGTGCGGCCACGACGATCACCGGCTACAATCCGGCCCAGGACGTGATCGCCATGGCGTCGGGCAGCACCGTCTCCCAGTTGTCGATCCGCGGCGGCCTTGCCGGGATCTCCGCGACAGATGCGGCCGGCGTGACCGTCGACGGCGTCGATATCGCCGCGACCAGCCACGACGGCATCCGCTTCACGCGGGTGAATGGCGCGCTGGTTCAGGACAGCCGCATCCACGATCTTTACATCTGCGAGAACAACACGAGCTGTGAATTCTCGATCTACAATCCGAACAAGGCGCCCTATGCCGCGATCAGTTCGGTCGGTGGCCGCAATATCACCGTCCGCGACACTGTCATCGACAAGGTTACCTACGGAGTTTTTGCGGGCGGCGAATTCAGGAAGATCAGCCGGACCGAGTATGAGATGGTCACCGGGACGCAGAACGTGACACTCGACAATGTGACGATCAGCAACTCGCGCCGCGAAGGCGTGCTGCTCGTGGCCGGCAAGGACGTCAAGCTCAACCGTGTGACGGTCGACAACTCCAAGCAGGACCGCGACATGGATCTCGTGGCGCTGCAAGGGACGTCCAATGTCGCCATCAACGACATGCGCCTCACCGGCGGCATCAACGGCCTGATGCTCGTTGCCAGCCCCAACCTCAATGTAGAGACCACGAACGTGAACGTGAAAGGCCTGCAGATCGACCGCACGCTCAAGGCCGGCATTTTCTTCAACCCGGTCTCCGGCATTTCGCTGGAGAATGTCACGGTCACCAATGCCGGCACCTATGGCGCGCACATTTACGGCGACGCCTGGGGGTTCCTGGGCGGCCCGGTGAGCAACGTCGTATTCAAGAACATATCGGTCGACAAGGCCGGGATCGCGGGCCTGCACTTCTCCGGCCCGGCCGAAGACATCAAGGGTAATGTCAGCGTGACCAACACGCCGAAGGATTGCACGCTCGATACCGGCTGGTCGGCTGGAACGATCACCCAGTCGCCGGGTTCGCTGCTGACGGTCAACGGAACCAAGCTTGACCAGAGCAACGCCGCATCACGTTGCCGCTAAATACCCTCGACCACGCCCGGGCAACCGGGCGTGGTTTTCTTGCCGTAACAGGTTTTGAGGCGGATCAGAACCGCGCCGGGCGGATGAACTTGCCGTAGACCCATCCTTCCTGCCAGTTTCCGTTGCGTTGCGGATCATGCCAGATCTGGCACCAGGTGGCGCGGACAGCCCGTTGTTGGGCGATCGCTGACCAGCGGGCGATGCGTTTGAGGTCGATACCGTTCATGCAGCGGCCGGTCATCTGCAGCTTCGTGCCATTGGGATAGCCGGCGCGCACGGCCGAGGATGAGGATGGCCAGGCCCGTGCATTGAGCACATCGTTCCAATCGACACCGGCAACTTCCCAGGCGACGAATGTGCTCGCGGTCGCCGGCGATCCCGCCGCGACAAAGCCGGTCACAACGACGGCCGATAGCAGTCTTTTCAGCATGCCCATCTCGAAAGCCCCTTGGCTGGAGCCGCCGATCACCGACGGCATCAAAGAAGATGCGACGGCAAGGCTGAATTGCAAGTGAATGGGCGGGCAGAACCTCGGGCGACGATTGCCCGCAGTGCGTGAGCGCCCGTCCCGGTCAGCCGGGACGGCGCATGCTCAAGCCGGCAGGCGGCAAACGGAGCCAACGAGGCGGGCGACGAACGGGCGGACGAACAGCACGCAGACGAAGGCGACCGGCATGGCCAGCGCATAGGCACCGATCACGCGTGCGGGGTAGCCAGCGTCGATACCCGTGTTGGCGCCCACGATAACGCAGGACATCAGGAACGCCATGATCGCCGACATGAAGAAGGCAAAGGCGATAGGGGCGGCGCGCGGCGGCAGCTTGCGGCTGCGGGCGATCCGGGGAGCAGACAGCGTGTCTTCCATGGGCAAGTCTCCATTTTGGGCGAGGGGTCATCCCCTCGCTTCAAGATGGCAATATACGGATCGTGCCCGAGCGAAGTAGACCATTGCAGCCTTGCTCAGAAATAGGCAAAACCATCGAATTGAAACAGCTATTCGATGGATGAAATTATGGATACTTTGCGCGGGGTCGAGAGTTTCGTCAGGAGTGTCGAAGAGGGCAGCATCGCTGCGGCCGCCCGAAAGCTCGGGATTACCCCGGCGTCCGCCAGCCAGAACATTGCGCGGCTGGAGCGCACGCTCGGAAGTCGGCTGCTCAGCCGTACCACGCGCCAGCTTGGCCTCACCGAGAGCGGCCGGATCTATTACGAGCGGGTTCGTGGCGTCGTACACGAGCTGGAACTCGCGGCCGCGGCCGTCTCGGCGCTCAGCGCTGAACCGCGCGGTCCCCTCAAGATCGCCTCGTCCGTCGCCTTCGGCCGCCATGTCGTGGCGCCGCTCGTGCCGTCCTTCGCGGCCAGATACCCCGATGTCTCGATCGAGCTTGTCGTCACCGATCGCGAGATCGACCATATCGGCGAAGGCGTCGACATCAGCGTGCGCTTCGGCCTGCAGCTGGAACAGGGGCTGATTGCACGCAAGCTGGCGTCCGTGCCGATGGTCATCTGCGCCGCACCGAGCTATCTGGAGCGACGCGGCCGGCCCGAGCGGCCGGAAGACCTCGTCCATCACGATTGCCTCGTCTATCGCTATGCGGGGCACGGCCGCATCTTTCGCTGGGCCTTCACCCGCGACGGCCTTCGCTTCGAGCCGGACCTGAAGGCGACGATCGTCAGCAACGACATCGACACGCTTGCCGAAATGGCGATCAAGGGGGCCGGCATCACTCGCCTTGGAGCCTTCATCGCCGCGGACCTGATCGCACGCGGCTTGCTGGTGCCGCTATTTGGCGGCGCACCGCGCGAAGGTGTTGCCAACACCGACCACGAGCCCTTCGACTTCTACGCCTGCTTTGCCGACCGCCAGGCGGAAACGCCGAAGGTTAGGGCCTTCATCGAACACGCCGTGCAGACATTGAAGGGCCGGTGGTAGCCGTCTCTATCGTGCGGTAGCCTCTGTCAGGCGGGCACTGCCTGCGGGGCATCTTGGCGATCGGCTTCGTCCGCGAGCTTTGCCTCGCGGCGAAGCTTGAGCTTGTAGCCGACCTCGACGATCGCATGGATCGCGGGCACGAATTCCTCGCCGAGGTCGCTGAGCCTGTATTCGACCGAAGGCGGCGATGTCGGCACGATCCGCCGTTCGATCGCGCCTTTCTCCTCCATCTCCTTCAGGCGCGTGCTCAGCACTTTCGCCGATATGCCGGGGATATCGATCTTGAGCTCGCTGAAGCGACGGGGACCGCCGCTCAAGTACCAGATGATGTTGGGCGCCCAGGCACCGCCGAGCATCACCATGCACTCGCCGACCGGGCAGGTCGGCGGCAAGGCGGCAGCCCTGTTCTTTCGAATTTTCAAGCTCATGGGCAAAATTCTCCAGTTACCGCGGGGAAACCGGAAACGTCGGTAACATAAAGTTATCTCGTATACAAAAGTTATCGCGTGAGGTTAGGTTCCGTCCGCCTTCCACAGAGACCACCATTGCAAAAGGAACATTGCCATGAAGCTATATTACGCCCCGGGCGCCTGCTCGCTCTCGCCCCACATCAGCCTGCGCGAAGCCGGCGTCGCCTTCGAGATCGTCAAGGTCGATACCGCCACGCATCTCACTGAGGGCGGCGACGATTTCAAGGCGATCAACCCCAAGGGCTATGTGCCGGCGCTTGTGCTCGAAACAGGCGACGTCGTCACCGAGGGCGCGGCCGTCGTGCAGTATATCGCCGACCGTTTTCCCGAAGCCGGGTTGGCGCCCGCCAACGGCACCCTGGCGCGCACCCGCCTGCAGGAACAACTGAACTTCATCGCGTCCGAACTGCACAAGGCGTTTTCGCCGCTGTTCAGCAAGACGGCAAGTTCTGAGGCGAAAGAGGCCGCGACGGCTCAACTCGCCAAGCGCTTCGGCAACCTCGAAGACCAGTTTGCCGACGGACGTCCCTATCTGCTCGGCGATACCTTCACCGTCGCCGACGCCAATCTTTTCACCGTCATCAACTGGAGCAACCACACTGGCGTTTCGCTTGCCCCCTTCCCGCGCCTCGACGCCTATCTGCAACGGATCGGCGAACGGCCGGCCGTGCGCGCCGCAATGCAGGCGGAAGGCTTGGTCGCGGCATGAGCGCCTCAGTGAACAATCCGCAGTTTGCCGCGGTGGTCGCAGTGCTCGAGCGCTATTTCGATGGGCTCTACCGCAGCGATACCACCATCCTCCGGCAGGTTTTCCATCCGAAGGCGCTCTATGCCACGGCCACGCAGCGATACCACCATCCTCCGGCAGGTTTTCCATCCGAAGGCGCTCTATGCCACGGCCACGGATGGCTCCCTGCTGGAACTCGACATGGACAGGTACTTTCCTGTTGTCGACAAACGCCCCTCGCCCGAAAGTCGCGGCGAGGCGCGCGCAGACCGGATTCTTTCGATCGAATTTGCAGGGCCGATGACGGCACTGGCGAAAGTTCAATGCGCTATCGGCGAAAAGGCCTTCACCGATTTTCTGTCTCTTGTCTTCGTCGAGGGCCGCTGGCAGATCATCGCCAAGGTCTTCCATTACGACATCAAACCCGCGCAGTAAGGAGAAGTCTGTGCCCTACGTAAACATCAAGATTACCCGCGAGGGTGCAACCGCCGAACAGAAGGCTGCCCTGATCAAGGGCGTTACCGATCTGCTTCAGACCGTGCTCAACAAGGACCCCGCCACGACTTTCGTCGTCATCGATGAAGTGGCGCTCGAAGACTGGGGTGTCGGTGGATTGCCCGTGGACGAATATCGCCGGAAGGCCGGTGAGAAATCCTAACGGCACCTTGCCCGTTGCCTCCCGGAGGAACGGGCAACTTGGCCGCCCGAATGCGAACCACCCGTCGGGCGGCTCCCTTTGCGCTTGATCCCCATCATCAGGCTCTCTATCTCATTGTCTCCCGCCGCATCGATCCCGGAGACGCCTCTTGTCCGTATTCAAAAACCTTCCCGAAGCCCCCGTCGCCGCACGGAAGCCGGTGAGCGACACGCGCCACGGCATCACCCGCACCGACGACTATGCCTGGCTGCGCGCGGACAATTGGCAGGCGATGTTTCGCGATCCATCGATCCTCGCTCCGGAAATCCGCCAGCATCTGGAAGCCGAAAACGCTTACATGAATGCCGCCATGGACGACACGAAGGCACTGCAGAAATCGCTGTTTGCGGAGATGCGCGGCCGGATCAAGGAAGACGACAGCTCGATCCCGGTCAAGGACGGCCCGTTTGCCTACGGTCATGCCTATGTCACCGGCGGCGAGCAGCCACGCTATTTCCGCATTCCCCGCGACGGCGACCACAAGGACGAGGCGATCCGGCAATTGCTTCTCGATGGTGACAAGGAAGCGGAAGGCAAGGCCTATTTCCGCCTCGCCGGCCTCGATCATTCGACCGACCACAGCCTCGGCATCTGGGGCTATGATGACAAGGGCTCGGAGTACTTCACGCTCAGGGTCCGCGATCTTTCCACGGGCGAGGACATGGCCGATGTCATCGAGAACACCGGCGGCGGCGGCGCCTGGGCACCTGACGGAAAGAGCTTCTTCTACACCGTGCTCGACGACAACCATCGCCCGTCGAAGATCTTTCACCACGTGCTCGGCACCGCCCAGGCGGACGACCGGCTGGTGTACGAGGAAGAAGATCCGGGTTTCTTCATGTCGGTCGGCGGCTCGCTGCTCGACGACTTCATCTATATCGACATCCACGATCACGAGACGAGCGAATACCGGCTGCTGTCGACCACGGACCTCCTGGCGGAACCGAAGCTCGTTGCCGAGCGCGTCACCGGGCTTGAGTATTCGATGACCGAAGGCGGCGACGTCTTCTATATCCTGACCAATGCCGACGGCGCCAAGGACTTCAAGATCATGGAAGCGCCGGTAAATGCGCCGGGCAAGGAAAACTGGCGCGAGGTCGTGCCGCACAAGCCGGGCACGCTGATCCTCAGCCACATGGCCTATGCTCGCCACCTGGTCTGGCTGCAGCGCAGCGAAGGTCTGCCGGAAATCGTCATCCGCGACCGCAAGACTGGCGAAGAACATGCGATCGCCTTTGCCGAGGAGGCCTACTCGCTCGGCCTTTCGGGTGCGGCCGAATACGACACCGACGTCATCCGCTTCTCCTATTCGTCGATGACGACGCCGTCGCAGCTCTTCGACTACGACATGGCGACGCGCGAACGCACGCTTCTGAAGACCCAGGAAGTCCCCTCCGGCCACAATCCGGATGACTACGTCACCCGGCGCGTCTTTGCTCCCTCCTGGGACGGCACCGACGTGCCTGTGACGCTGCTCTATCGCAAGGACACGCCGCTCGACGGTTCGGCGCCCTGCCTGCTTTACGGCTACGGCGCCTATGGCATCACCATCCCGGCCGGCTTCAACACCAATTGCCTGTCGCTTGCCGACCGCGGCTTCGTCTATGCCATCGCCCATATCCGCGGCGGCAAGGACCGCGGCTTTGCCTGGTACGAAGACGGCAAGATGGCCAAGAAGACCAATACCTTCAAGGATTTCATCGCTGCCGCTGACTATCTGAATCAACAGAAGTTCACGTCCTATGCGAACATCGTCGCAGAAGGCGGCTCAGCCGGCGGCATGCTGATGGGCGCGATCGCCAACATGGCGCCGGAGAAATTTGCCGGCATCATCGCCGCCGTGCCCTTTGTCGACGTGCTCAACACCATGCTCGACGACACGCTGCCGCTCACCCCGCCGGAATGGCCGGAATGGGGCAATCCGATCGAGAGCCGCGAATTCTACGACATCATCGCCGGCTACTCGCCCTACGACAATGTCGGCGCCAAGCCTTATCCGGCGATCCTGGCGCTCGGCGGGCTCACCGATCCGCGCGTTACCTATTGGGAACCGGCGAAATGGGTGGCGCGCCTTCGCGAAAAGACCACGGGCAACGAACCGATCCTGATGAAGACCAACATGGATGCCGGTCATGGCGGCGCGTCCGGCCGCTTCCAGCGGTTGGAAGAGATCGCCTTCGAATATGCCTTCGCGATCAAGGTCGCCGGCAAGATGTAAGCAACGCGGGATGCGGGATAAGTCCGCATCCCCCCACCACTCAAGCCGAGAGCTTCGCCATGCCCGTCCACGTCGCCCTCTTGCGTGCCGTCAATGTCGGCGGCACCGGATCGCTCGCCATGGCCGATCTCAGGACGATCTGCGAGGGGCTCGGCTTTGCCGACGTCAGGACCTACATCCAGAGCGGCAATGTGCTGTTCCGCTCGGATTTGTCTGCCGCGGCCGTCGCGAAGCTGCTGGACGAAGCCCTTCGCGAAAAGCTCGGGAAGGCGCCGGGCGTGATGGTCCGCAGCGGCACTGAGCTGCAACGAATAGCCGATCGCGCGCCCTTCCCCAACGCCAAGCCCAATCTCCTGCTCGTCGTCTTCCTGCCCGAACTGGCGCCCGCCGATGCGCTCGACAAGCTTGTCGCCCCTGACGGTGAAGAAGTGCAGATGGCCGGCAGCGAAATCTATATCCACTACCCGAACGGATCCGGCCCTTCGAAATTCAAACTCCCGGCGGCCAAACCCGGCACTGCCCGCAATCTCAACACGGTGCGCAAGCTCGCCACCTTGGCGCTGGACATGGAAAGCTGAGCTTCAGGCGACTGCGGGTTGGAACAGTAGGCGGACGAAGGAGCGAAGGACGAGGAGCTGTTGCGGCAAGCTTTCGGGCTGTTTCAGCGCCTTGGACAGGATGATGCCGCCTTCAAGCACGGTTGAGACCATGTCGGCCAGCTGTTCGACATCAAGCGGCTCACGCGGTCGATAAACATGCATGATCTCCGTAAACATCGTGCCGAAACGCCGACGCCACATCAGTGCCGCCTGCCGGTTGATCTCCTGGATATCGCGATCGAAGGCACGCTCCTGGGTGCACATCACCGCAACCAGACAGCCGGGATGACCGTTGGGCAGGTCGCCTAGAACTTCCGAGAGCAATTTCAGGCCGAGCAGGAAGGCTTGTAGCGGGTCATCGGCCAGTTGCCGGGCGCGGCCGAAGATTTCGTCGTAGATCCGTTCGTCGTTCTCGATGTAGCGCTCAAGCAGAGCGCGCGCGAGTTCGTTCTTGTCCCGGAAATGATAGAAGAATCCGCTCTTGGTAATACCGGTCTCGGCGATCAGTTCATCGATCGAGGTCGCGCCAAATCCCTTCGCCAGCACCGCGATTTCCGCCGCGTCGAGGATCCTCGCGCGCGTTTCCTCACCCTTTCGCATTAGCCGCTTCCCTACCATTGGTGCGGTTTCCAGAGGCGACATGACAATCAAGCTGCAGCGCCGTGACGAAAACCAAACAGTAAGTCACTGATTTTACGGCAGTAATTTAGTATATTAGCAATAGTATACCGCAAGTCGCCTAGTTTAGAAGATCATCATAAGGCAGAAATTTACTTGGCTCTCCGGGAAGGAGGCATCCCCGAGCCCATCAGCAAGACTGAACCTGTTGGAGACCAATATGGCCAAATACAGACGCAGCCTGCCGCTCTTGAAGGGTGGACTCTTCCTCAGCGACGGCGGCATGGAAACAACGCTGATCTTTCACGAGGGCGTGGCGCTCCCGCATTTCGCCGCCTTCGTGTTGCTTTCGACGGCGGACGGGCGCAAGCGCCTTCTCAGCTACTACGAACGCTATCTCGATATCGCCCGGCAACATGGCACCGGCTTCGTGCTCGATACGCCCACATGGCGCGCCAGCGCCGACTGGGGCGTCAAGCTCGGCTACGATGCCAAGGCGCTCGCAGACGTGAACCAGAACGCCATCTACCTGCTCACCGAGCTGCGCGCCAAATACCAGCGTCCACGCGCGCCGATCGTGCTGAGCGGCGCCATCGGCCCACGCGGCGACGGCTATCGACTGGGGCGCATGGCCGCAGACGAGGCCGAGGATTATCACTCGCCGCAGATCTCGGCCTTTGCGGCCAGCGATGCCGATCTGGTGAGCGCCTACACGCTGACCAGCATCGACGAGGCGACCGGGATTGCCCGGGCCGCACAAAGCCATGGCATGCCCTGCGCCATCTCTTTCACCGTCGAGACCAACGGCCGGCTTCCCGACGGCCGTACCCTTCAAGCCGCGATCGACGCCGTCGATACGGCAACCGGAGGCTATCCGCACTACTACATGATCAACTGCGCCCATCCGAGCCACTTCGATACGGTGCTTGACGCCGACAGTCGCTGGACGCACCGGATCGCCGGGATCAGGGCCAACGCCTCGATGATGAGCCATGCCGAGCTCGACGACAGCGAAACGCTCGATGACGGCGACCCCGCCGACTTCGGGCAGCGCTATCGAGCACTGACGACGCATTTGCCACGATTGCGCATCCTTGGCGGCTGCTGCGGCACCGACCATCGTCACATCGCGGCAATCTGCGAGGCCTGCCTTCCACCGACGGCGCTGAGCGCCTGAGGCGCGGGGTCTCGCCCTCCCGGCCCTCTCGCAAGCAATTGCGGGAGGGCGCAGCCTGTCTCAACGACCCTCGCGAATGCCGTCATGCTCGTGTAGACTTGGGCGGAAAGGACGGCCGCCGGACCATCAAGGCAAAGGCCGTTGACCGCTTCGTCATGAACTATGTCCCCCCGTCGCCGACCGGAAATGTCGACGCCTTCGGTTTCGACAACAGCTATGCACGGCTTCCGCAGCAGTTCTTTGCCCGCGTTGACCCGACCCCGGTTGCCGAGCCCTGGCTGATAAAGCTCAACAGGCCCTTGGCCGACGAACTCGGACTGGACGTGGCCGCACTTGAGCGCGAGGGCGCCGAGATTTTCTCCGGCAACCGTGTTCCTTCAGGCGCCGACCCGCTGGCCATGGCCTATGCCGGCCACCAGTTCGGGACCTTCGTGCCGCAGCTCGGCGACGGCCGGGCGATCCTGCTCGGCGAAGTCATCGATCGGAACGGAAAGCGCCGCGACATCCAACTGAAGGGCCCGGGCCAGACCCCATTCTCCCGGCGCGGCGACGGGCGCGCCGCACTCGGGCCTGTCTTGCGCGAATACATCGTCAGCGAGGCGATGTTTGCGCTCGGCATCCCGACGACGCGCGCGCTTGCCGCCGTCGTCACCGGCCAGCCGGTCTATCGCGAGCAGATCCTGCCTGGCGCCATCGTAACCCGCGTTGCGGCCAGCCACATGCGCGTCGGCACTTTCCAGTTCTTCGCCGCGCGTGGCGACATGGCCTCGGTCAAGGTGCTTGCCGATTATGCGATCGATCGGCACTACCCTGATATCAAGGACGATGCGCGGCCCTATCTTGCCTTCTACAAGGCGGTGGTGGCGCGCCAAGCCGAGCTGATTGCCCGCTGGCTCCATGTCGGCTTCATCCATGGAGTGATGAACACCGACAACATGACGATATCAGGCGAGACGATCGACTTCGGCCCCTGCGCCTTCATGGATAGCTACGATCCGAGAAAGGTCTTTTCCTCGATCGACCAGGGCGGCCGCTACGCCTATGCCAGCCAACCCGCCATCGGGCAGTGGAACCTGGCGCGCCTGGCGGAGACGCTGGTGCCGCTCTTCGATGACGACGCCGGCACCGCCGTCGATTTGGCGAATGATGCACTTGGCGAATATGGCGCGATCTTCCAGCGCCACTGGCTCGATGGAATGCGGCGAAAGATCGGGCTGGCGACAAGCGAAGACGGCGACCTCGATCTGGTGCAGGCGCTTTTGACGGCCATGCACAAGGGCGAGGCCGACTTCACCCTCACCTTCCGCCGGCTCTGCGACAGTGCACGCGATCCTTCGGCCGATGCCACGCTCAACACGTCGTTTTCCATGCCCGAGGCCATCGAGCCCTGGCTTCACGACTGGCGCCAGCGCCTCGCCCGCGAGGGGATCGCCTCCGAGGAGCGTGCGACGGCGATGAAGGCGGTCAATCCCGCTTACATCCCGCGTAATCATCGGATCGAGCAGGCGATCGTGGCTGCGACCGAAGACGCCGACTTCTCGCTTTTCGAAGCGCTGGTCGACGTCACCGCCAGGCCCTTCGACGACCAACCGGGATTTGCCGCCTATCAGGCCCCGCCGGAACCGCAAGAGGAAGTCCAGCGGACCTTCTGCGGTACGTAGCCACGCACGTCGGCGCCTCGCCTTGCATCTGCTTGGACACGTCTTTCCAAGCAGATTCACGAGGCTGCGCTATCTCCATGTTTTTGCACATCTACACGTGCGGCGGGTTTGGGTCATGCCGTGATCGTCGGCAGTTGCCGGAAACACTGTTGTGCGCCTGTCCCGGCCACCCCAGCATCTTGAGCGCAACTGCATTGCGGCCTCCTAAAATTTCCGCGTTGCGGAATATGGCTATTGAAAGGCAGGGCGTGCGCGTTAGGTCCTAGTGGGACGGGGTTATACGCCTCGCCTGACCTGGTTGCCGCGACACGGCTTGCGACCGCCACTGAGAAGCTCACCTGCCACACGCGGCCCGTGCCAAGGGTCGCCGCAATGAAAAAACGGTGCCGCGCACCGTTCTTGCGGGAGTTTTCCATAATGCTCATCCTGACGGCCATCGTCTTCGCCCTCATCGGACTTGCGCTTGGTGGCGGCGGGGCCAAGCTCGTGATGCTTGGCGGAAGCCCCTACTATCTGATCGTCGGTATCGGCTTCCTGCTGACGGCCGTACTTTTGTACCTGCGCAGATCGGTGGCGATCTGGCTCTATGTGCTGATCATAATCGGCTCCCTCGGCTGGGCGGTCTCCGAGGTCGGGTTCGACTGGTGGCAGCTTGGCCCGCGCGGCGGCGTCATCGTGCTTCTGGGGCTCTGGCTGCTTTTGCCCGCCGTGCGCCGGCCGCTCGGCTTCGAGAGCCCGACGGGCGAACGTTATGCGGCGAGCGCCTGGCCGCTGGCCTTTGCGGTGCTCGTATCCGTCGGCGTCGCCGGATACGCGATCATGCAGGACCCGCATGACATCCGCGGCGACCTGCCAACTGATGCCGTGGCCACCAATCCGCCTCTCGGCGGATCCGTGCCTCCAGGCGAATGGCATCAATATGGGCGCACGCCCTTTGGCCAGCGCTATTCGCCGCTTGATCAGATCACCCCCGACAATGTCGCCAATCTCAGGCTTGCCTGGCAATATCAGACCGGCGACGTCAAGCGACCTGACGACGTCGGCGAAACGACGTACCAGGTAACGCCCATCAAGATCAAAGACACGCTTTACGCCTGCACGCCGCACAACTGGGCGATCGCGCTCGATGCGGCGACCGGTGAAGAAAAATGGAAGTACGATTCCAATTCGGGCATGAACCCGGACCGCCAGCACCAGACCTGCCGGGGCGTGACCTACTGGGCGGATCCGGCTGCAGCTGCTGGCAGCCTCTGCGCCGAGCGGGTCTACCTGCCGACGTCGGACGCGCGACTGATCGCGCTAGATGCGGCCACAGGTTCCGTCTGCACCAGCTTTGCCGACAACGGCGTGCTGCATCTCCAAACGGGGATGAAATACAATCCGGCCGGATATTATTATGCAACGTCGCCGCCGGTTGCAGTCGCCGGCAAGCTGATCATCGGTGGCGCTGTCAACGACAACTACTCCACAGAGGAGCAATCCGGCGTCATCCGTGCCTTCGACATCAACAGCGGCGCGCTTTTGTGGAACTGGGATAGCGGCAATCCGGATGTGACAACGCCGCTGCCCGAGGGCCAGACCTACACGACCAACTCGCCGAACAGCTGGTCGGTGATGAGCTATGACGAGGACCTCGGCCTCGTCTACATCCCCATGGGCAACCAGGTGCCGGACCAGCTCGGCATGGGCCGCAGCGAGCATGTGGAGAAATACTCGTCCTCGATCGTCGCGCTCGACATCAATTCCGGCGCGGTGCGCTGGGTTCGGCAGACTGTGCACCACGACCTGTGGGACATGGATGTGCCGGCGCAACCGGCGCTGCTCGACATCACCAAGGAAGACGGCACCGTCGTGCCGGCGCTCGTCGGGCCGACGAAACAGGGTGATATCTACGTGCTGGATCGACGCAGCGGGGAACCACTCATCCCGGTAGAGGAAGTGAAGGCGCCGGGCGGGGCGATCCCCGAGGATTTCTCAGCGCCGACACAGCCGGTCTCCGGCCTCACCTTCATGCCTGCCCCTTTGCAGGAAAAGAACATGTGGGGCATCACCCTTTTTGACCAGCTTGCCTGCCGCATCGCATTCCGCTCGCTGAAATACGAAGGACGTTACACGCCGCCGTCGATCGAAGGCACGCTCGTCTATCCCGGCAATTTCGGCACGTTCAACTGGGGCTCGGTCGCAGTCGATCCGGAGCGGCAGGTGATGTTCGGCATGCCGACCTATCTCGCCTTCACGTCGCGCCTCGTGCCCCGCGATCAGGTTCCACCGAAGGGCCAGGACGAGAAAGGCTCCGAACAGGGTCTCAACCGCAACGACGGCGCGCCCTATGGCGTCTTCATGGGGCCGTTCCTGGGGCCGCTCGGCATCCCCTGCCAGGCGCCGCCATGGGGCTATGTCGCGGGGGCGGATCTTAGAACCGGCAAGATCGCCTACAAACACAAGAACGGCACGGTCGAGGACATGACGCCGCTGCCGCTGCCGTTCAAGGTGGGCGTACCGGGTATTGGCGGACCGATGATCACGAAGGGTGGCGTCGCCTTCCTGGGAGCTGCGGTCGACGACTATCTGCGTGCCTATGATCTGACGACCGGACGCCAGCTCTGGGAAGCGCGGCTTCCCGCGGGCGGCCAGTCGACGCCAATGACCTATACGGCCGGCGACAAGCAGTACGTGCTGATTGTCGCCGGTGGACACGGCTCTGTCGGGACGAAGCCCGGTGACTACATCATCGCCTACACCCTGCCCTGAAGCGCGAGGCATCCCTAAATCTCGCTAGAAGGTTGCAGCGGCAAGCTTCACGCAAGCCCGCAACCGCAGCTTCCCCCGGACGACAGATTCCGGGGGATTCCCATGAAGATCGACAACAGCATTTCGAACTATTACTTCTCGCAACGCCGCGCCCAGGCTGGTTCTGTCGCGCCGATCGAGGAAGCGGCGGGTGACGTGCGCCCGCGCACCGCACCGACAATTGCACCGCCTTCGACATCGAACGCGCTTTCCAACGCGCTGTGGGCGACGGCCACCCGCGAGGAAGCAGCAACGCCCTCGATCACGGATCAGGAAGGGGCTGCGCCATCGGGCAACTCGGTGAGCGACGAGTTCCTGAAACGTGCCAAGATGAGTCTTGCCGAACAGATCCGCGCCCAGATCCTGGAATCGCTCGGTCTCAGCGAGGAAGACCTGAAGTCGATGGATCCCGAGCAGCGCAAGGCGGTCGAGGAAGAAATCCGCAAGGCGATCGAGCGCGCCATGGGGGTCGAAAACCAGCGCGATACCGCCGCCACCGAGATCGCCGACGGCGGCAGCGACGCTGCCTGATATCCTTACGCTTATGCGCAAAGCGCCTCTGCAATAGCAGAAGCGCTTTTCCCGTTTGGACCATCTTTGGACCACCGGCAGATGCGTGAGATCACAGCAGCCGGACGGCTGGCGTCAGACCATTTCCGCCGCCATGCTCCCGACCTCTGCGAATATCGGGTTGAGGTCTTTCACCGGTGCCGTCGCTTCGGCGATATAGACGGTGATCAACAGCGGCCCTCTGCCTTCGGGCCACGCAATCGCGATATCGGAAGCCTCACCCGTCGCGTTCGTTCCGGTCTTGTCGCCGATCTTCCATCCCGTCGGCAGGCCAGCGCGGATGCGCAGGTCACCGGTCGTGTTGGCGACCATCCAGTCGGTCAGCTGCTTGCGGGAACTCTCTGTCAAAGTCGTGCCAAGCGTCAGACTGCCCAGCGTCTCCAGCATGGCGGCCGGCGTGGTCGTGTCACGCGGGTCGCCCTTCTTCGCCTCGTTCAGCTCAGGCTCGATACGGTCGAGCCTGGTGTTTTCGTCGCCGATGGAGCGCAGCCAGTCCGTCAAGGCTGCCGGGCCGCCGAAGCTTTGAAGCATCAGGTTGGCGGCGGTGTTGTCGCTGGTGGTTATCGTTGCCGCGCAGAGCTCAGCGATCGTCATGCCTTCGCCACCGACATGCTTTTCCGTTACCGGCGAGTACGTGACCAGATCTTTCTCCTGAAACACGACCCTGCGATCGAGCGTCTCCAGGCCCTGGTCGACGCGCGCGAGGATGAAACCGGCCGCCAGCGTCTTGAAACTCGAGCACATGGCAAACCGCTCGTTTTCGCGCCTGCCGAAGGAGATGTTGGTCTGCGTGTCGAGCACCGAGACGCCGAGGCGACCTCCGGTGCGCTTTTCCAGATCCGCAAGCCGCTTGTCGATGTCGTCGTCTCCGGCGTTGGCGGCCAAGGCATTCGCAGGCACAGCAGCCCCGGCAAGCATGAGCGCCGGATAGAGCAACGCGGATTTGACGAGAAGATTTCGACGGTTGATGTGCAACGGCACGCCATTCTCCATGCGATCGGCGCAGTGACGCAACCGACCTGAGTTACTGATTCGCAATATGAAGCGCCGCACCGAAGCGGCGCTCGGGGGCTAGGCGGCGATTATGGCGACGTTGTGCCCACGCGTTGCGGACAGAGGCTGTCCTGGACAGAAGCGCACCGTCCCTCCGACCATTGACACTTTTCGCCACGCATCTATCTAATGCTCCAGAAGCTATAGGTTTGAGGCAAAACATGTATTCGATCGGCGACCTCTCGCGACGCACCGGCGTGAAAATTCCGACGATCCGCTACTACGAGCAAATGGGACTGATTGCGGCGCCCGAGCGTTCCGAAGGCAACCAGCGGCGCTACGAAAAAAGTGAGCTCGATCGGCTCGCTTTCATCCGCCACGCGCGCGACCTCGGTCTCTCGATCGAATCGATCCGCGACCTGCTTGCCCTTAGTCAGCATCCGGAGCGCCCCTGTGGTGAGGCCGACCGGATCGCGAGCGAACACCTGGCAACGGTACGCGAGAAGATAGCCAGGCTGAAGAAGCTGGAACAGGAGCTTGAGCGGATCGTTGCCTGCGACGGCAATCACACCGTGGGCGACTGCTATGTGATCCGGGCGCTCGCCGACCACTCGATGTGCGACAGCGAGCACTGAGATTTGCGATTGCGCGAAAAATCCCCGTTGACAAAATCGCGAAAACGAACAATCTAGCGCCCATGATCAAGAACGCACCCATTTGCCGCGCGTATTTTTGGCTGTTCCGATAGGAGCGGCCTGCTGATCATATTCAACAAGGCCGCCATCAGGCGGCTTTTGTTTTTCCGGCTCCTGATGGCGACAAAACCCTGGGAGCCCAGACATGCTGCAGACCGCCATCCCCACCCTTCCTTCGATGCCTTCGACGCGACCGCCGATGGTCACCATCCGCTCAGCCAAACCGCGCGACCTGCCGGAACTGCGCGACATGATCGCCGAGCTTTCCGCCCACCACGGTGACGCGGCACCGATCACGCCCGAACAGCTCGAACGCGACCTCTTCGGCCGCACGCCCTGGATCACGGCACTCGTTGCCGAGGCCGGCAACCGGCTGATCGGCTACGCGATCCTGGTGCCGGTCTACCGGGCTGCCGAAGGCGCGCGTGGCATGGAGATGCATCACCTCTTCGTTCGCCCCGAGAGCCGGGGCACGGGCATCGGCCGTCACCTCGTCGCCAAGGCACGCGAACAGGCGAAGATGGCCGGTTGCGATTACCTCTCTGTCAGCGCTGCCACAGGCAACTTCCAGGCCCATCATTTCTACGAGTCCGAACGCTTCGTCCCTCGCCCGGTGACCGGCATGCGCTATATGCAGAAACTTGGCTGAGGAATTGTCGATGCGGCTAGCGATCGTGCTTTATCCGGACTTCGCCGATTGGGAATGCGCGCTGTTGATGGCGGCGGCGCGCACCCACCTCGGCGTCGAGATCGACGTCGCCACGGCAGACGCTGCACCGGTGACGTCGATGGGCGGCCTCGATGTCTCGGCGCATCTGTCGATCGATGCGCTCGATCCTGCTGGTTTCGACGGGATGGTAATTGCGGGCGGCGCGATCTGGGAGACCTCCGAGGCTCCCGATCTCACCGCCACGATCCGCACTTTCGACCGCGACAAGCGGCTCATTGCGGCCATTTGCGGCGGCGTCAACGCGCTTGCGGCAAGCGGCCTTCTAGATCGCGTCGACCACACGGGCAACAGCGCCGAAAGCCTTGCCGCCCTTACCGGCTACCGCGGGCATAAGCACTACCGCGACCAGCCGCGGGCGCTGCGCAGCGGCCATGTCGTCACGGCCGCCGGCACCGCACCGATCAGTTTTGCCGGCGAGATCCTGCATGGTCTCGGGCTTGGCTCACCGGAACTCGACGGCTTTCTCGCGCTCTACGGACGAGAGCACGACGCCACCGCTGGCGCCGGATCGGACGCCTAGTCCCGGTCGGATACCTGGGACGACCCGACCTCAGAGCCAGTTTGCGATCTGTTCAAGCGGCTTCTTCACCTTGCCGGCCACCGGCACCGTCGCATCCGGCGCGGGATAGCCAACCACCAGGATCAGGAACGGCTTTTCGCTCTCCGGCCGACCACAGATTTCGTTGAGAAAATTCATCGGCGCCGGCGTATGGGTGAGCGTCGCAAGCCCCGCATGATGCAGCGCCGTGATCAGGATGCCCGTGGCGATGCCGACGCTTTCGTTGACGTAGTAATTCTTCTTCAGATCGCCCGGATGAGGGCCGCCTCGCTTCTGCGAGAAGATGACGATCAGATAGGGCGCCGTCTCAAGGAACGGCTTGTCCTCGTCGGTTCCGAGCGGGGCCAGCGCGTCGAGCCATTCCTGCGGTGCCTTCTCCTGGTAAAAGACACGTTCCTCATCTTCCGCGGCGCGCCGCACCTCGGCCTTGATCGCGGCGCTCTCGATCACCGTGAAATGCCAGGGCTGATGGTTTGCGCCGCTCGGCGCCGTGCCGGCCGCCTTCAGGCAGGTCTCGATAATTTCGCGCGGCACCGCACGGTCGCTGAAGTAGCGCGTCGTACGACGGCGGTTGACCTCCTCATAGAAGGCTGCTGCGCGCGCTGCCATCTCGTCAGGGCTCCGCTCGATCCACTGATCATAGGGCGCGGTTTCGTGTGGACGCATTCACTCTCCTCCTCGTTGTGGAAACGAGTTGAGCCCGGCTTGCCACCAAGATCAAGTGTCAGAGTGCCGGAACCGCTTTCAGATAGGCGGCGATCGCCTCGCGGTCGGCGGGCGTCAGCTTCGCCATGTTCTTCTGCACCTCGACCATGGAACCGCCGACGGAATCAAAATCCGGGGTAAAGCCGGTTTCCAGATAGGAAGCGATATCCGAGGCGCTCCAGCCGCCAATGCTCTTGGAGCCGGGCGTGATGTCGGGGATGCGGCCCTCGCCTTCCGGGTTCGGCGCACCGGCAAGCCATTGATCCGGCTCGAAGCCGCCGATCGCGTTTCTCGGCGTATGACATTCGCCGCAATGGCCCGGCCCCTCGACGAGATACTGGCCGCGCGCAAGCTTCGGATCGTTGACGTCCACGGAAACGCGTGGCTTTTCGGTCAGGAACAGAAGTTTCCAGCCACCGAGCGCCATGCGGATATTGTACGGGAACGGCAGCTCATGCGGCGGCGCGACCTCGGCGCTCTTGGGCAGTGTCTTCATATACCCCCAGAGATCGTTGACGTCCTTTGCCGTCAGACGGGCGTAGGAGCCGTAGGGGAAAGAGGGATAGAGATGCTCGCCGTTGCGCCCAACGCCGCGGGTCATCGCATTGCCGAACTCCGCCAGCGTCCAGCCGCCGATCCCGGCTGTTTCATCGGATGAGATGTTCGGCGCGTGGAACGTTCCGAACGGGCTCTTCAGCGGCGCTCCACCCGACAGAACGAGACGAGCGTCGCCCTCAGCGCCCTTCTTGGCATGGCAACTGACGCAGCCGCCCGCCCAGAAAACCTGTTCGCCATTGGCCAGATCCGGCTCGCCGAGCCCTTCCCAATGGGAAGCGTTCCAGGGTGCCGGCTTCGTCAGCCACCAGAAGGCTGCGCCACCGACGACGCCCAGCACCAAAAGACCCGAAATCAGCTTTCTCGTCCGACGTCCCATTGTTTCCCCTGCAGCGTCCTGGCCTTCAATGCCAATGGGGGCACGCGGCTGACGTCGCGTGCCCCCTCAGTCCATCAGGAAGCGGTGTCGCCGCCCGTCAATTTTTCTTCAGCCGGTAGCTCTCATGACAGCTGCCGCAATCCTTGCCGATGCCACCGAGCGCGGCCCCGACGGCAGCCTGGTCGGCCGGAAGCTGCGCAAGAACGGTCGCGGCGTCGGTGCCGAGCTTGGCAGCCTTGGCCTTGAAGTCATCCATGTTTTCCCAAATCTTCGGGCTCGCTTCGGTTTCGTGACCCGTCTCCGAGCCAGCCGGGAAATGATCGGGGAACGTCTTCATCGTTTCGCTGATCGTCGTCAGCGATGCTTTGACGACTTCGGCATCGTAGGGCTTTTCACCCTTGGCGATGCCGGCGAGCGCGCCGGTCGCGGCTCCCACCTTCTTCATTGCCTGCTGGCGAACCACCTGCGGCTCGTCGGCAGCAGTCACGGCAGTAACACCCAGGCCCGCAAGAGCGGCAGCCAACATGAGTGCGCGTATTTTCATCAGGATCTCCCGGTCAATGAAATCTATTTGGCGAATCCGCCTGGCTGGCCTTCATGTCCAATGCGCCGGCATGATGTCATCTTGAGTATTCGACGGAAGTAACATTTTTTTGATGTGCTTGTTACGACAGAGAAATTCGCGCTGCAGGCCGACTCTCTCCAATACAAAGTATAAACGTGAATATTATAGTCATGTTTATACTTTGAGCAGGACCAGCTGACATCACTTCATTGCCCAGCCCTGCCAGACGGTGAAAGCTGCCACGAGAATGAGGACGGCGCCTGCGGCGCGCCCGATCCACACGGTCGTGCCCGGACTTCCGACCAGAAAATCGCGCCCCCTGCCGGCGGCAAGCGCCAGCCCGCCATAGACGGCGAGTTGCGTAATCGCGATCATGATCGCCATGACCAGTGCCTGCGACCAGATCGGCCCGAACTGGGGCTTCAGGAACTGCGGGTAGACCGCCAGCATGAAGAGATAGGCCTTGGGGTTCATCAGGCTTGTCAGGGCGCCCTGCCGGAAGCTTGCCCAGCGCGACAACTGCCCCGCGCCGTCGATGCCGCCGATGGTGATGGAGCTCTTGACGAGCGAAAAGCCGATCCAGGCGATGTAGGCGGCACCGGCGACAAGCAACACGTTGAAGAGGCCGGGCACCAGATGCAGGATGACGCTGACGCCGAGTGCGGCGTACAGCGTATGAAGCACGCCGCCCGCCATGATGCCGGCTGTGGCCGACAGGCCGGAGGCGCGACCGCCGGTCAGCGAATTGGCCAGAACAAAGACCATATCCATGCCCGGCACAATGATGATGCCAAACAAAAGGGTGAAGAAGAGCCAGAGATTTTCCGTGTAGGTCATGTCAGTTGTCCGTCGTCCGATTTTATGAAGCCCAGACGAATTGCTGTTTTTTCAATTCGTTGGCTGATGGTATAAATCCGGGCAACTGACAAGGGAGTGTCAGGAGCGTTGACGACGGGAGCAGTTTTCGATGCGCAAGGCGTCACGGCTTTTCGAGATCATCCAGATCCTCAGGCTTGCGCGAAAGCCGGTAACGGGCGCGCAGATGGCCGAGACGCTGGAGGTGACGGTCCGCTCGATCTATCGCGATATCGCAGCGCTTCAGGCGATGCGCGTGCCGATCGAAGGCGGCCGCGGCATCGGCTATATCCTCAGGCCCGGCTTCGACCTGCCACCGCTGATGTTTTCGATCGAAGAGACGGAGGCGATCGCCCTCGCCTTGGCATTGCTCGCGCGAACCGGCGACGAAGAGCTGAAGGCCGCAGCCGTCAGGGTCAACAACAAGATTACCGCTGCCGTGCCCGAGCCGCTGAGGCTCGCCTTCCGCTCGCAGGCACTGCACGCCTGGGGCACGGTCGCCCCCTCGCCCGCGGGCATCGATCTCGCTTTGGTGCGCAGGACGATCCGCGACGAGCAGAAACTTGAACTTAGCTATCGCGACGAACTCGGCCGCGCGACGGAAAGGATGATCCGACCGATCGCGCTGATCTACTATTCCGAGACCGCCAACATCGTCGGCTGGTGCGAATTGCGCCAGGCGATCCGCAACTTCCGCGCCGATCGCGTCGAGCATTGCGAGGCGGCGGAGGCGTATTTTCCGGGTGAAGGCAACCGTCTCAGGGAACTCTGGGTCAGCGGCTGGCGAACGCCGCCGACGGCTGCATGAGTTGAGCGACGATCGCCAAATGAAAAGACCCGGCGCAAGCGCCGGGTCCTGAAACGTGGCTGTCGAAGGACGACTTACTTGGAAGCCGCTTCGTACATTTCGAGCACGTAGTCCCAGTTGATCAGGCTGTCGACGAAGGCTTCGAGGTACTTCGGACGGGCGTTGCGGTAATCGATGTAATAGGAGTGCTCCCAGACATGGACGCCGAGGATCGGCGACGCGCCGTGAACGAGCGGGTTTTCGCCGTTCGGGGTCTTCGAGATTTCGAGCTTGCCGTTCTTGACCGAGAGCCAGGCCCAGCCCGAGCCGAACTGGCCGGTACCGGCGGCGATGAAGTCGGCGCGGAACTTGTCGTAGCCGCCGAGGTCGGACTTGATGGCCGCTTCGAGCTTGGCCGGCAGGCTGGTGCCGCCGCCGCCCTTCTTCATCCACTTCCAAAAGTGGATGTGGTTGTAGTGCTGGCCGGCATTGTTGAACAGCGGCTGGTTGGTACCATAGGACTTCTTGACGACTTCCTCGAGCGACAGGTCGGCAAGGCCGGCCTCTTCGGCAAGCTTGTTGCCGTTGGTCACGTAAGCGAGGTGATGCTTGTCGTGGTGGTACTCGAGCGTCTCGCGCGACATGTAGGGTGCAAGCGCATCATAGTCGTAGGGAAGGTTCGGCAATTCGAAAGCCATGTGGGCATCTCCTCTTGGCATGGAATTTCGTCGGGAAATCCGTGAGCGGGAACATAGGCACCGGCCCCCATGGAGGCAACCGATGCAATGCCAATTTTTCCCCAACCCACGGAATATACTTTCAACATCATTTTGAAAGCATGACGCTTTCGAGCACATTCGTGCCACGGTTTGCTTGCAGCTTCGCGACGGTCACAACTCTGCGCAAAGGACGACCTATGCCGAAACGCCTGATTCCTGCCCTCGCCCTTTCCGCTGTCGCCGCTCTCGCTGCGTCCAGTGCCGCGGCTTCTTCCGGCGACGCGTGGGAAACATTCCGGGCAGAGGTTTCGAAAAAGTGCCTCGCCGCCGCCAACTCCCTGCAAAAAGCCAGCGTCGTCGTCGACCCCTTCGGCTCGGAGAGCTTCGGGCTGGCACTGGTGATCGGTACGCCCAAGGGGTCCAAATCGGCCGTCACGCAGATCTGTGTTTTCGACAAGCAGAAAAAGACGGTCGAGCTTGGCGGCGAGCTGACGCCCGACGCGGTGAAGGTGGGCGTGCCTGCGAAGAAGAAGTAGCCGGGCGCGCGCCGCAATCCAGCGCAAGACGCTCGATTTGCCGCACGCTGCTACAAAGGGTTGCGAATCGTCGATCATGCAATTACCGGATCATCGCCAACCGGAGATTGCCATGAAGCCCATTCGCACCGCCACGCTCGTTCTTTCCCTCGCTGTCCTTGCTTCCTGCGCACCGTCGCAGGATGACTATGCGCGCCTGCAGACAGCGGCCCAAGGCAGCCCGGCGCTCCAGAAGGCGATGTACCAGGAGTGCGTCAACAAGAGGTGGTCGAAGTCGGATCTGCAGGGTGGCGCGCTGCTGCTCAGTGTTCCTCCGAGCAAGGTTCCGACCCTTACCTGCAAGCGGCTCGTCAACGCCCTCGCGTCCGGCCGGCTCAAGTATGCCGACGTCCGGCAAAACATGAACAATGGCGGTCCGACGGTAAACCTCATCAAAATCCTGCAGGGACGATAAGCCGCCGCCGCGCCTCAATGGACGCCGTCTGGAGAGCGGGAAACCGCCCGGCAGAGCATGGCGTCGTCCAGCCCGGCAGGGACAAAGCGCGCCCCCCGCGACGCCGGGGACAGCTATGCGGACAGTTGCTTACTTGAGCTTCGACCGACCAGTTGGTAGACCTTGCTGATGGTGAGCGATACTTCCGAGCGGATCCTGGACGCGGCCGAACGCCTGATGGTGTCGCGGGGCTACAATGCGTTCAGCTATGCCGATATCTCAGCCGAGCTCGGCGTCGGCAAGGCAACCATCCACCATCACTTTCCGACCAAGGCGGACCTTGCCGCTGCCGTGCTTGCCCGCTATCGCAGGAACAATCGTCGCAGCGTCGAGGGACTGTTTGCCGCCGTCAGCGATCCGGTCGCCCGGCTCGAAGCCTATGTCGGCTACTGGGAAGACTGTATCACCAAGGGCGATACGCCGTTTTGCATCGGCGCCCTTCTCGCCTCGGAGATACCCGCCCTGCCCGACATCGTCGTCGCCCAGGTGCGCGGTCATTTTGCCGACCTTTCCAGTTGGCTCGGGGCGGCAATTGAGGACGGCGTGGCGAAGGGCCGGCTGAAGGCCGCCAAGGGTTCCAGGACAGCCGCCGAGACCTTGATGGCGACGGTCCACGGCGCAATGCTTGCCGCACGCGTTGCCGGCTCCGATCCAACCGTGTTTTCGGCGATCGCGCGGCCGGCCCTGGACCAGCTTCAGGGAGCGGGCAAGGCCTGATCCGCAGGTGGCCGACGTCCGGTGGCAGGAAGCGATCGAACGGGCCGGCAAAGATGATGGGTGCCGAAAGGAACGGCGCTAGCGTGCTGTTCCCTCGGGAACGGCGGGCAACCGATGCCAGCATTAGAAATCATGGCAACAGAACGCGATGGCAGGTGAAATCATCGCGTTTTATTCGTACAGTCATCCCGACCAACTAGTCGGTCGAACGCAATCAGGAGCAAGATCATGGCAAATCCGCTTTCCACGCTCGGCATTATCCATACGGCGATCAGCCTGGTTCCCGTCGTTGCGGGCCTTTACGGCTTTGCCCGCTACGGCGCGATCGTTCCGACCACCCGCTCGGGGAAGCTCTACCTAGCGACGATCATCCTTGCGGTCCTGACCTCTGCCGGGCTTTCCAGCACCGGCGGCTTCAACGCGGGCCATGCACTCGGTATCGTCACCCTGGTGGTGATCGCAGGAAGCCTGGCTATCGATCGGCTTGAATTTTTCGGTCGCCTGAGACCTTACCTTACGACGCTCGGCCTCTCGTTCACCTACTTCCTGCTGATCGTGCCAGCGATCGCCGAAACGTTGAAGCGCCTGCCGGTCTCGCAACCGCTCGCCAGCGGGCCGGAAGCCCCGATCGTGCAAACGACGCTTCTGGTCTGGCTGGTGATTTTCCTGTCGGGCCTCACCGTGCAGGCCTACCTGATCCACAAGCGCGCCGTGGTCGCGGCGCGAGTTCCCCGCTCGCGCTAAGCGTCGGAGGGCATCCAACCGCCGCCAGCACAGAGGCTCCGGCCCCCCGCGCTGGCAAACGATGTTCTGGCGTGGCTCAGATGTCGCGGGCTGCGTGCGCCCAATCCATGTAGAGGTCGCGCGCCTTGGCAGCGACGGCGCCCGCCTGCAGGTCGCGGCTTTCAAGCCGGGTGACCGGCAGCACCTTGGAATAGTTGCCGGTGGTGAAGATCTCGTCGGCGGCCTCGAAGTCGGCCATGGTGAGCGTTGCCTCGACCACTTCGATGCCCGCCTCCCGCAGGAGCGACGTCACGCGGAAGCGTGTGATGCCCGCGAGGAACGTGCGGTTGGCGGCCGGCGTATAGACGATACCGTCCTTGACCAGGAAGACGTTGGAAGAGCCGGTCTCGGCAATGTTGCCAAGCATGTCGCGCACCAGCGCATTGTCGAAGCCACGCGAACGGGCCTCCGTCAGGATGCGGGCATTGTTCGGGTAGAGGCAGCCGGCCTTGGCGTCGGTCGGCATCGATTCCAGCGTCGGCCGGCGGAACGGCGAAAGCGTCAGCGACGAACCGCCATGGCCGTTGCCCATCGGCGCTTCGAACAGGCAGAGCGCAAATCGGGTCGATTCGGGGTCGATGGCAACGACGCCAGCTGCGCCATGCTCGGCCCAGTACATCGGCTTGACGTAGAGCGCGGTCTTGCCGTCGAATTTCTTCGTGCCTTCCCAGGTGAGCGCTTCGATCTCCTCGGCCGACATGGTCGGCTTCAGGCCGAGCGCGATCGCCGAGCGGTTGACGCGCTCGCAATGCAGATCGAGGTCCGGAGCGACGCCGTCGAACACGCGCGCGCCGTCAAACACGGTCGAACCAAGCCACATCGCGTGTGAGGTTGGCCCGATCAGCGGCGGATTGCCGGCGAGCCATTCACCATCGACATAGGTCCAGGTCACGGAGCGGGGGGATGTATCGACGGCCATCGGCGTCTCCTTCAGGTTTTTTGTTCTCATTCTTCGGCATAACCCGAAAAAACAGCATCGTGGTGAATGGGTATATCAAAAAATGTCATGACGGCCATTCTGGCATCGATGCGGCCTCTCGCTTAGTCTCGCGCAGAAAGAAGGGGAGGAACCGTGCGTATCAAGCATCTCGATCCTGACGACGTCGACATCTTTCGCAGCATCAGACTGGAGGCGCTCAATCGTGAACCGCAGGCATTTGCGTCGACGGCCGCCGACTGGGAGCAGCTTTCGGCGGAGGAGTGGCGGGCGAGATTGACCAACAATGCCGTCTTTGTCGCATTCGAGGGCAGCCAGCCACTGGGGATCATGGGGCTGATGCGCGAGCGGGCGAGCCGGCTGGCGCATCGCGCCACCATCATCATGGTCTATGTGCGCGACGAAGCGCGCGGTACCGGCGTGGCGCGGCACCTGCTCGCCCATCTGACCGATCATGCCCGCGCCTCCGGCATCCGCCTGCTGGAACTGGTCGTGCGCGCCGACAACCCGACGGCCACCCGTTTCTACGCGCGCGAAGGGTTTCACGAGATCGGCCGTGTACCTGGAGGCATGCTCGAGGGAGACGTGGAAGTCGACGAGATTTTGATGGCACGGCACATCGACGGCCGCGCCTCACCCGCATCGTAAGGAGCGCCCCGATGAAAGCCATGTACTACGACGCCTTCGAGAAGACGCCGGAGATCCGCACGCTTCCTGATCCGACCCCGACGGAAAACGGCGTGGTCGTCAAGGTCGAAGCGACAGGGCTTTGCCGGTCCGACTGGCATGGCTGGATGGGCCACGACGCCGATATCCGCCTGCCGCATGTGCCGGGCCATGAGCTTGCCGGCGTCGTCACGGCGGCCGGTCGTGGCGTCATGCGCTACAAGGTCGGCGACCGTGTCACCGTGCCGTTCGTCTCCGGCTGCGGCCGCTGCGGCGAATGCCGCTCGGGCAACCAGCAGGTCTGCGAGGCGCAGTTCCAGCCGGGCTTTACCCATTGGGGCTCGTTCGCCGAATATGTCGCGCTCGATTTTGCCGACCAGAACCTCGTGCATCTGCCCGAGAGCATGGACTTCACCACCGCGGCGAGCCTCGGCTGCCGCTTCGCCACTTCGTTCCGCGCCGTCGCTGATCAGGCCAAGGTCAAAGGCGGCGAATGGGTGGCGGTGCACGGCTGCGGCGGCGTCGGACTGTCGGCGATCATGATCGCCGCAGCACTCGGTGCCCAGCCGATCGCGATCGACATCGCCGATGATAAGCTCGCCTTTGCGCGACAGCTCGGTGCGGTCGCTGCAATCAATAGCCGCACAGTCGAGGACGTGGCGACGGCCGTGAAGGAGATCACCGGCGGCGGCGCTCATGTCTCGATCGACGCGCTTGGCAATCCCGTTACCTGCTTCAACTCGATCAAGAACCTGCGCCGGCGGGGTCGCCACGTCCAGGTCGGACTGATGCTCGGCGACCAGGCGACACCTGAGATCCCGATGGCACAGGTGATCGGCCACGAGCTCGAGATCTATGGCAGCCATGGCATGCAGGCTTGGCGCTACGACGCCATGCTGGCGATGATTGCCGACGGCAGGCTCAAGCCGCAACAACTGATCGGCCGGGAGATTTCGCTCGAACAGGCAATCCCTGCCCTCGTTTCCATGGATCGAGCAACCGATCTCGGCATCAGCGTGATCACACGTTTCTGAGGGTGCACGGGCATCATTTACCCAGCCACGCGCGGGCCCCCATTCCGACTCACCGTGTCCATGCGTTAGCCTTGCTCCCTAAACAGGGGCAAGGCCGATGACCATCGCGAGGCGGCGCAAACTGATCAGGCGTCAGCGCACCGGAACGGCACTCGCCGTTGCCGCAACGATCTCGTTTCTCGCCGGCATGACCGACGCGATCGGGCTCTTGAGCATCGGTGATTTCGTTTCTTTCATGAGCGGCAACACGACCCGAGCGGCGATTGCTCTCGGCGACGGCAAACTTGCCGACGCGCTGCTGTTGCTCGGGGCACTGCTGACCTTCGTCGTCGGCAACGCGCTCGGCGTGATCATGGCTGCGCGCCTTGGCGTCGTCGGCGTCCTCTCGACGGTCAGCCTCGTGCTCATGCTTTCGGCGGGCCTTCAGTCCTCAATGCCGCCGCCCGGATACTTTTACGGCATCGTGCTGTCGATGGGACTGGTCAACGCGGCTGTGGAGCAAATCGAGGGATTGCCGATCGGGCTCACCTATGTGACCGGGGCGCTGTCGCGCTTCGGGCGGGGGCTCGGTCGCTTTCTGCTCGGCAACCGAAACCGCCAGTGGCTGGTGCAGATCGTCCCCTGGCTCGGCATGTTTGCCGGCGCGGTAGCAGGCGCCATTCTGCAACGCCACTTCGGTGCGGCCGCACTATGGGCATCGTTCGCGCTGAGCACCGGGCTCGCCCTTGCAACCATTCTTGTGCCATCGCGGTGGTCGAAGCGCTACATCCATCCTGGCTGAAGGCCCGCCTTGATGCCCGCTTTTCGCACCGGCCAAGATTTAGCCCTTAAGTCAGAGCGGGTTTCAGGGCAAAATCCGATGGAAAGAATCACGAGAGAGGTCCTGTCATGGCGCTTGCGGCAGCCGTCACCGCGGATGAACTCTACCATCCCATTCTCAATGCCAATCCGGCGCATCCGGCCGGATGGCCGATCCGAGTGATCGTCAGCTCGCAAACGGAAGCGCGGCACAATCGGGCGATCTGGGCGCCGACGCACCTGATCTCGATCCGCGCGCCCGGCAGCCGGCTGCTTTCGATGATCGAGCTGCCGCCGGAACAGCATCTGGAACTCTATTTCGGCGACACCACCGACCCGGACGAGCCGGATGCAGCGCGCATCGGCTCGATCGAGGCGAGCTTCGCCTTCGTCGACAGCCTGCCAAAGGATGCGCATCTGCTCGTTCATTGCCTTCGCGGCATCGGTCGCGCCACGGCGCTCACCCTCGGCATCCTTGCGCGCTACATGCCGCCGGAAGAAGCAGCGGCTGCACTCCATGCGCTGCGCCCGGAGGCCAAGCCGAATCGACATGTGGTCAACCTCTGCGACACCGCGCTCGGCCTCAAGGGCAGGCTCGCCAAACAGGCGCTGCGCTTCCCCGCGAAAGTCTGGAAACCGGGCAAGGGCTGATACCGACGGGCCTCGGGTGTGCTTACCCCGTTGTGCAACGCACAAAGATTTGCCATGATCCTGAAAAAGAACGGAGACAGTTTGATGCCCGATCGGGCATGATGCTGTAAGCCCTTGTTTTCGGACGGGCTTTGACGGGACGATTTGGCAATTATCCCGTTCGTGCCGGAGGCAACTGACGGGAGGAAACGATGTCCCACGCGGCCTATGTGTTTGACGCCTACGGCACGTTGTTCGACGTGCATGCGGCAGTCAGACGCCATGCGTTGGAGATCGGTCCGGACGGCCAGGCTTTTTCCGAGCTCTGGCGTGCCAAGCAGCTCGAATACTCCTGGGTGCGCTCGCTGATGGGCAGCTATCAGGACTTCTGGCAGCTCACCGAACAGTCGCTCGACTATGCCTTCGCGCGCTTTCCCTCCGCCGATCCGAAGCTCCGCAAGCGGCTGCTCGACGCCTATTGGACGCTTGACTGCTACCCCGAAGTGCCAGCGGTCCTCAAGGGACTGAAAGAACGCGGCGCACGGATCGCAGTGCTTTCCAACGGCTCGCCGGCCATGCTCGCGTCAGCGGTGCGCAACGCCGCACTCGACATCGTGATCGACGACGTCTTTTCCGTCGACGCGGTCAAGGCCTTCAAGACGGCGCCTGCTGTCTACGACCTCGTCACCACCAGCTACCGGCTCTATCCGCACGCCGTCTCGTTCCAGTCGTCGAACCGCTGGGACATTGCCGGCGCGACGAAGTTCGGTTTCCGCACCGTGTGGATCAACCGGGCCGATATGCCCGATGAATATCGCGATCACGGGCCGGCCCTGATCCTGCCCTCGCTCGAAAGCTTGCAATTCGGTATCTGAAGGAGTTCTCCATGGTCTGGTCGCCAGCGCAGTATCTGAAGTTCGAAGACGAACGCACCCGACCTGCCCGCGATCTCCTGGCCCAGGTGCCCGAACTGCCCGCCGGCCCTGCCTTCGATCTCGGTTGCGGTCCCGGCAATTCCACCGAACTGATCCGCGACCGATTTGTCGAGGCGACGCTCTCCGGTCTCGACAGCGACGACAACATGCTCGTCGCCGCGGCGAAACGCCTGCCTGGCATCACCTTTGAAAGAGCGGATCTCGCAAGCTGGGTCCCGCCTGACGGCGCGTCGCTGTTTTACGGCAACGCCGTTTTCCAGTGGTTGCCGAACCACCTCACGATCTTCGAACGGCTGATGAAAGCGCTCGCCGCCGGAGGGACACTCGCCGTCCAGATGCCGGACAACCTTGGTGAACCGACGCATTTGCTGATGGAAGAGACGGCCCGCAGTCTGCGGTTTGCCGATGCCTTTGCCGGCAAGACCATTCGCCGCAATCCGCTTCCGGCACCCGCGACCTACGTTCAGGCTCTGGCGCCGCGGGCGGCAAGCGTCGAAGTCTGGCACACGATCTACTACCATCGGCTCGCAAATGCCGAAGCGATCGTCGAATGGGTGAAGGGTACCGGCCTCAGGCCCTATCTCGACACCCTGCCGACCGACAGCCGCGACGCCTATCTTGCCGACTACACGGACCGGATTCGAGCGGCCTATCCGGCAATGGACGACGGCAAGGTGCTTCTGCGCTTTCCAAGGCTCTTCATCGTCGCGGTCAAGGCCGGATAGCCTGACAGCGCAAGCCGGTTACATGCGCTCGACCAGAAAATCGATGAAGGCGCGAATGCGGGCTGCGAGATGTTCGTGTCCGGCATAGACGGCGTAGACAATCTCGATTTCGCCGGACTGATAGTCCTCAAGCAGCGGCACCAGCCTCCCGGCTTCGAAGTCCTGTTCGACATGAAACCGGCCGATGCGACCGATGCCGACACCCTGAAGGCAGAGCTGGCGCACGATCGAGCCGCTCGATACCTGCATGTTGCCGAAGACGGTGCGGTGCTCCACCGTCGATTGGCCCGGCCTGCGGAACGCCCATTCGTCGACACTGCGGCGGAAGTTGAAGCGGAGGCAGTTGTGGCCATCGAGATCATCGGGCGTCTGCGGGACCCCATGCTTCTCCAGATAGGCAGGTGATGCGATGACCACCGGCCTGCTTTCCATCAGCTTGCGCGCCTTCAAGGATGAATCACGCAACGGTCCGGTGCGGATCGCCACGTCCGCGCGCTCGCCGACGACGTCGATCATGCTGTCGGTGAGCGTCAGGTCGAGTTGGACGTCGGGAAAACGCGCCAGGAACTCGGGCGCGAGCGGCATGATGTAGCGCTCACCGAAACCGACCGCGGCGTTCACCCGCAGCGGCCCGCGCGGCACCGTGCGGCCGCCGGCAGCGACCAGTAGCTCCGTCTCGGCGATTTCCGCAAGGATGCGCTGCGCGCGCTGGAGATAGACCTCCCCCTCCGGCGTCAACTGCAGCGTCCGGGTCGAACGAACGAGCAGGCGCGTGCCAAGCCGATCCTCGATGCGGGTCACCAGCTTGCTGACGGCCGAAGGCGACAGCTTCAGCCGCCGGGCTGCCGCTGAAAAGCTGCGGGTTTGTGAGACCGCAACAAAGACCTCCATCTCACCGGCCCGATTGTCCACATGACGTCCTTTGAATTGAATTCACGATCGTTTGTCCGATTATGCGTATTATCGTATGGAGTGCCAAGCCTCATATTCCGCTCGACATCATCAACAACCAACGCGTCCGGTCCCTCCCAGCCGGGCGGGAAAGGTACTGTCGTGCCCATAGCACTGCTTGCCCTGACGATCGCCGCCTATGCGATCGGAACCACCGAATTCGTGATCGTCGGACTGCTGCCGACGGTCGCCACCGATCTCAACATTACCCTGCCGCTCGCCGGCCTGATTGTCAGCGTCTACGCGCTTGGCGTCACCTTCGGCGCCCCGGTGCTGACCGCGCTCACCGGCGGGATCGAACGAAAGCCGCTGCTCATCGGCCTGATGGCGCTGTTCATCGTCGGCAATGCCGCAGCAGCACTGTCACCGAGCTACGAGCCGCTGCTCGTTGCCCGCGTCGTCTCGGCCTTTGCCCATGGCGTGTTCTTCTCGGTCGGCTCGACCATTGCGGCCGATCTCGTTCCGGAAGATCGCCGCGCGTCGGCGATCGCCATGATGTTCATGGGTCTCACCGTCGCGATCGTGACCGGCGTGCCGCTCGGCACCTGGATCGGTCAGACCTTCGGCTGGCGGGCAACCTTCTGGGCCGTTACCGGCCTCGGTGTCATCGCACTTGCCGCCATCGCGATCCTGCTGCCGAATACGCTGAAGAAGGCGCCGCCGGCCAAGCTCGTCGATCAGGTGCGCGTGCTCGGCTCCGGCCGCCTGCTGATCGTCTTTGCCATGACGGCGCTCGGATATGGCGGCACTTTCGTCGCCTTCACCTTCCTCGCGCCGATCCTGCAGGAAATCACCGGCTTTTCCGAAGGCGCCGTCAGCCTGATCCTCGTGCTCTACGGGCTCGCCATCGCCATCGGCAACATTGCAGGCGGCAAGATCGCCAACCGTGACCCGGTGAAGGCACTGGTTGGATTGTTCCTGGCGCAGGCGGCCGTCCTCGTGCTCTTCACCTTCACGGCCCCCTCGCCGGTGCTGACGCTGGTGACGCTCGCGGCCCTCGGCTTCCTGTCCTTCGCCAACGTTCCGGGCCTGCAGCTCTACGTCGTGCAGCTCGCCAAGCAGCACCGTCCCGGTGCCGTCGACGTCGCCTCGGCGCTGAACATCGCCGCCTTCAACCTCGGCATCGCCGTCGGCGCTTGGCTCGGTGGCGTCGTCGTCGCCTCGCCGCTCGGTCTCGGCATGACGCCTGTGGTCGGCGCCCTGCTCGTCGCTGCCGCGCTGATGCTCACACTTTTGAGCGGCGCTCTCGATCGCCGGACCGGCGCTGCCTACCAGGCCGCTTGAAGAGGCGGTCCCGAAGACCACCTATAACATCGTTGCTTTCACGCCCGGCCTCTTTCGGCCGGGCGCACGCCTCACATGGCCAATATCAAGGAGTTACCCACCATGCATTCCGTCACGTCCAACGGTGCCAATATCCCGGCGCTCGGCTTCGGCACCTTCCGCATGCCCGGCGCCGATGTGCTGCGCGTGCTACCGGAAGCGCTGAAGCTCGGCTTCCACCACGTCGACACGGCGCAGATCTATGGCAACGAAGCCGAAGTCGGCGAAGCCATCCACATGTCCGGCGTCTCGCGCGCCGACATCTTCCTCACCACCAAGGTCTGGGTGGACAAATATGCGCACCGCGATTTTCTCGCGTCCGTCGACGAGAGCCTCAAAAAGCTGAAGACCGACCATGTCGATCTGCTCCTTCTGCATTGGCCGGGCGGTAGCGACGTGCCTATGGCCGAGCGCATCGGCGCTCTGAACGAGGTCCAGAAGGCCGGCAAGGTGCGTCACATCGGCGTCAGCAACTTCAACACGGCGCAGATGGAAGAGGCGGTGAAGCTCAGCGATGCGCCGATCGCCACCAACCAGGTCGAGTACCATCCCTATCTCGACCAGACCAAGGTTCTCGACATCGCCCGCAGGCACGGCATGTCGATCACCGCCTATTACGCGATGGCGAACGGCAAGGTGCCGAGCGATCCGCTCTTGAAGGAGATCGGCGCGCGCCATGGCAAGACCGCCGCCCAGGTGGTTCTTCGCTGGCTGGTCCAGCAGAAGGACGTGATCACGCTTTCCAAGACCGCGACCATCGACCGCCTCAAGGAGAATTTCGCGATCTTCGATTTCGCGCTCGGTGACGGCGAGATGGCTGATATCCACGCGCTTGCGCGTCCCGATGGCCGGATCGTCAACCCTGAGGGCCTGGCGCCGGCCTGGGACAAGGCCGCCTGACAAAGGCTCATCAATCCGCCGCCGGTCCATTCCCAGCCGGCGGCGGATAGGCTATGGACATGGCCCGCAGACACCGATCAGAGGGAGGGGGCGATGTCGTTGCATGGCGCTGACGCGAGTGATTTTGCCCCGGACTGGCCGGCAATCATTGCCGTGGTTCTCGGTGTCACCGCCTTCTCTGTCGCTCAAGGGCTGACCTATCCGCTGATCTCGCTTTCGCTCGAAGGTCGCGGCGTTTCTGCCGGCATGATCGGCCTGAATGCCATGGGCTTTGCCGCAGGACTTGGCGCGGCAACGCTGCTTCTCGGCCGCCTGACCCAGCGCGCCTCCGCCGACAAGCTGATCATCGCCAGCCTTTGCGGCTGCTCGATCTGCCTTGCGACGCTTGCCTCGACGTCCGAGCTTGCCATCTGGTTTGTCGCCCGCTTTGCGCTGGGCTTCTTCGTCAGCATGGTCTTCATGCTGGGTGAGGCCTGGCTGAACACCGCTTGCCCCGACCGGTTGCGCGGCCGGGTTTCCGGCCTCTATGGCGCCGGCATGTGCGGCGGCTTTGCCGCCGGCCCGCTGGCAATCCCGCTGCTTGGCACTGCTGGCGGCCTGGGCTTTGCGCTGCTTGCCATCTACATCGCGCTCGTCGCCTTTCTCACCGGGCTTCTGACCATGGGTGCCCGCACGCGGCCCGAGCCCTCGTCGACACGCGACCTCTTCGCCTTCTTCAAGAAGGCGCCGATCCTGATCCTGATGGTGCTGATGTTCGGCTTTGCCGATATCGCGGCGATCTCCGCCATGCCCGTCTATTTCGTCAAGACGGGCCACAGCCAGGCTTTCGCCGCCCTCAGCGTCACGGCGCTGGCGATCCCGACCGCACTCGCGCAGCCCTTTATCGGCGTGCTGCTCGATCGCCTGCCGCGCCGTCGCGTGGCGATTTCGGCAGCAGCCGTCGCGGCCATTGGCTATCTGCTTGTGCCGTTCATCTCCTCCGATGTCGTGCTTTTGATGATCTTCGCCTGCATCGGCGCCGCCAGCTTCGCGCTCTATACGGCGGCCTTGACGATGCTCGGCGAAGAATACCGCGGCAGCATGCTCGTTGCCGGCAGCGCCGCCTTCTCGCTTGCCTACGCCGCCGGCAGTGCCGCGGGGTCAGGCGCCACCGGCGCGCTGATGAATTTCATCACCCCGGTCGCCGGCCCGCTCGGCGTCGGCGCCATCCTCGTCGTCTTCACGCTGGTTTTTGCAGCCGCCGGTCGCCGCTAGAGCGTATTTCCGCTACCGGGAACGCCACTCGACGACCGGATGTTCCGGGCGTCCGAACAAAGCAGGGTTAGCGCCTCTCCGAAAACACGGGCGGCGGGGCCGAGCGGCTCGTCGATCCGGTGGACAAGATAGGCCTCAGCGCTTACCTGGCTGTTGCGGCCAAGGGCGGCCGTCGGCACGCGCACGAGCCGGCCTTCGCCCAGATCGCGCTCCACCTGCCAAAGCGGAAGCCGCCCCCACCCCAGGCCCGACAGGATCATTGCGTGCTTCGCATCCTGGTTGCTGACGCGGCAGGTCTGCGGCGATATCACACCGAAGTCCCGGCCCGCTGTCCGCTCGGACGGATCCGACTGGACGATCTGCAGGTGGTCTGCAAGTGCGGCGTTTTCCAGCGCGCCCTCGCCGGTACGCTGGCCCAAAGGATGATGGCTGGCAACGACCGCCACGATCTCGACAGCGGTCAGCGCCTTGCGGGCGATGGCCGGATCGCGAAAGTCCTCGCCCACGGTGATGCCGAGCGTGAAGTGACGATCGACGATGCCGTCAAGCGGCCCGCCCAACGGCGAAACCGCAAGTCTGATCGAGACATTGGGGTAAGTGCCCCGCATCTGTTTCAGCGCCGCACCAACGGTCTCGATCGGAAACAGCGTATCGACGATCAGCGACAGTTCCAGCTCGATGCCTTCGCCAAGGCCGCGGGCGCGGGCGCGCATCGCGTCTACCCTCAGCAGGATGTCGCGGGCGTTCGACAGCAGCGCCCGCCCTTCCGGCGTCAGCACCGGCCGATGTCCGGAGCGGTCGAACAACAGGACGCCAAGCTCCGCCTCGAGGTTAGCGATGGCGTGGCTGACGGCCGACTGCACCCGCGAGAGCTTGCCGGCGCCGGCGCGGAAGCTGCCGCTTTCGGCGACGGTAACAAATGTCCGCATCTGGTCGAGTGTCAGGGCATCCAGCATGATCGATCCTATAGATCATATTGATGAAATTTATATCACTCCTGTAGATCGAGAAAAACACCCATCTTTTCTGTGACAGCGACGCTCCAGCAGAAAGCAAACAAGATGACCAAGGTGCTTGTCCTCTACTACTCGTCTTACGGCCATATCGAGACCATGGCGGCGGCGGTCGCCGAAGGCGCACGCGCGGCCGGCGCCACGGCCGCTCTCAAGCGTGTCCCGGAGATCGTTCCCGACGCCGTTGCCGCCAAGGCCGGTTACAAGCGCGACCAGGACGCGCCGATCGCAACCGTCGCGGAACTGCCGGACTATGACGCGATCATCATCGGCACCCCGACGCGCTTCGGCAACATGGCCGCGCAGATGAAGAACTTTCTCGACCAGGCCGGTGGCATCTGGGCACGTGATGCCCTGGTGGGGCGTATCGGCAGCGTATTCACCTCGACCGGAAGCCAGCATGGCGGTCAGGAATCGACGATTCTCGCAACCCACACGGTGCTGCTGCATCTCGGCATAGTGATCGCCGGCCTGCCCTACAGCTTCAAAGGCCAGATGCGCATGGACGAGATCACCGGCGGATCGCCCTACGGTGCGTCGACGCTTGCCGACGATGGCAACGGCGGCGACCGCCAGCCCAGCCACAACGAGCTTGAGGGCGCGCGTTTCCAGGGCAGGCACGTCGCGGAACTGGCGATGGCACTTGTCGCCGGACGGGCGCGGGTGCCGGAGACCGCGTGATGATCGCCGCCAATGCACCCTTGAAAGACAAGACCCGTTGGGCCGGCGTGGCGGCTGTCGTTGTCGCCGGCGTCGTTGCCGCGATGCAGGTCGGCAAGGGGCTGATCGCCGGGCCGATGCTGCAGGCCGACCTCGGGCTTGATCTGGCAACCCTCGGCTGGGTCACCTCCGTCTTTGCCGTCGTCGGTTTCGTCGGCGGCATGCCGGCAGGCGCAATCGTCGCCGCGGTTGACGATCGCCGCCTGCTTGGGGTCGGGATGGCGATGCTTGCGCTTGGCACCTTTGCCGGCGCGGCAAGTCAGAGCTTCACGCTGCTCCTGCTCTCGCGCATCGTCGAGGGCTTTGGCTTCCTGCTCGTCGTCGTCGCCGGACCGGCCATTCTCATGCGGCTCGCAACCGCCGACCGGCGCGATCTCGTCTTTGCCCTGTGGAGCTGCTTCATGCCCGCAGGCATGGCGATCGCCATGCTGACGGGCCCGTTCTTTGGCAGCTGGCATGCGATCTGGTGGAGCAACGGCCTGATCACATTCGCAAGCCTGCTGTCTATCTTCGTTGCGGTGTCGCCGTCCGGCGCTATCCCGCACGTCGTCGGCCGGCTGCACGAGGACGTGAAGGAGACACTTGCGAGCGGCGGACCGGTTCTGCTCTTCGTGATGTTCTCGCTCTACAGCCTGATGAGCTTCACACTTTTCAGCTTCCTGCCGATCCTTCTGGTCGAGCGCCTGCATGTTTCGCTTGGGACGGTGGGGGTTCTTGGGGCGGTCATCACCCTGGTCAACGTGATCGGCAATCTCTCAGCCGCCCAGCTGCTGTCACACGGTTTTGCGCGCGGCCGGCTGGTGGCGACCGCCGCGGTGCTGATGGGCGTGTTCGGCTTATGGATTTTCTTAAGCCAGTCCGACGGCCATCTGATGCTTGCGCTCTGCATCCTGTTTTCGGCGATCGGCGGCATGATTCCCGCCACGTTGATCTCGACAGCGCCGATCCTTTCACCCCGTCCGGCACTTGCGCCGCTGGCTATGGGGCTTTTGATGCAGGGCAGCAATTTGGGACAACTTGTCGGTCCTGTTGCCGTCGGCACGGCGATCGAGCGCTTTGGCTGGCCCTCCGGCGCCGCCTTCATCGGCACCGGGGCCCTGATCTTCATCTTGCTTGCTGCAACGCTCGAACGAAGGCTGCGGATGCGGGCGCAGCCGCGCTGACGAATGGCGGCCTTTCAGCGGCAAAGAAAAACCCACCGGCGGCAAACCGGTGGGTTCGGTATTCACGGCAATTATGCCTGGGATCAGACGAACTGGCTGAGGCCCGGAACCGAGGCAACCACCTCGTCGACGACGTCCGCGCCGGCCTTTTCCTTTGCAAATGCAATGGTTTCCTTGGCAAGACCGGTGATTTCGCCCATGCCGAGGCCCTGGCTCATCAGCTGCTGGCCGAGTGCCATGACGCCGCCACCACCGATGGCCGACATCAGGCCACCGAGCAGGCCGCCACCGCCGGTGCCTTCGCCGTTGTACTGGGCGATCAGGTCGGAAGCGCCCGGGATCGCTTCGATCATCTGGGCAACCGGGCCGTCAGCGGCTTCGCGCTGCAGAAAGCCGAGGATCATGCCGACAGCCTTTTCGGCCGTTGCCGGCTCGATGCCAACATTCTCGGCAACGCGCGTGACCAGTTCATTCATGGAAAAACTCCCTCACTTGGATTTTTGACGTTGACGTCAAGGTAAATGATCGCATCGGCAATGACAAGCTGCGAACGACCCGACGACAACGGTTTTGCGCGGGCCCAGTCAGACCTTGCGCCACCGTCTCAACCCTGTGGCTTCATCGCGCCAAGTTCATGGCAAGGCGACAATTCGCCGGCAGTTGCCGCGTCGTCTTTCCGGTTGCAGGCTGACACAGTCTTGTTGCCGCGCGGAACCGCACCACCTATAACATAGAGCCAGCCACATTTCGATGACGGGCACTTGCGGAGAACCGCGAACCGCCCGCTTTCATTGATGAAACGGAGATGAAGCCCACATGTTGGAAGAAGGCAAGCTCTTTATCGGCGCCAGCCGCAAGCCTGATGATTCGATCAACAAGGGCGAGTATCTGGAGCTCAAATTCGGCAACCGCCACGGCTTGATCACCGGCGCCACCGGCACCGGTAAAACGATCACCCTGCAGATCCTCGCCGAAGGCTTTGCCAATGCCGGCGTGCCGGTGTTCTGCGCCGACGTGAAAGGCGACCTCTCCGGCATCGGCGCGATCGGCGAACCGAAGGATTTCATCACCAAGCGCGCCGAGCAGATCGGCCTGCCGACGAACCCTTACGAGTTCCAGGAATTCCCCGTCATCTTCTGGGATATCTACGGCGAGAAGGGCCATCGTGTCCGCACCACCATGTCGGAGATGGGCCCGCTGCTTCTGTCGCGGCTGATGAACGCCACCGACGCGCAGGAAGGCGTGCTCAACATCGCCTTCAAGATCGCCGACCAGGGCGGGTTGCCGCTTTTAGATCTGAAAGACCTGCAGGCGCTGCTTAACTACATGGGCGACAATGCCAGCGAGCTTTCCAACCAGTATGGCTTCATCTCCAAGTCGTCGGTCGGCTCGATCCAGCGCGAACTGCTGATCCTCGAGCAGCAGGGGGCGGAGCACTTCTTCGGCGAACCGGCGCTCAAGATCACCGACATCATGCGCACCACCAATGACGGACGCGGCGCAATCTCCGTGCTTGCCGCCGACAAGCTGATGATGAACCCGCGGCTCTACGCGACCTTCCTGCTTTGGCTGCTTTCGGAACTGTTCGAGGAACTGCCCGAAGTGGGCGACCCGGAAAAACCGAAGCTGGTGTTCTTCTTCGACGAGGCGCACCTGCTCTTCAACGATGCGCCGAAGGCACTGATCGAGCGCGTCGAGCAGGTCGTGCGCCTGATCCGCTCCAAGGGCGTGGGCGTCTATTTCGTCACCCAGAACCCGCTCGACGTGCCGGACACGGTGCTTGGGCAGCTTGGCAACCGCGTCCAGCATGCGCTGCGTGCCTATACGCCACGCGACCAGAAGGCAGTGAAGACCGCCGCCGACACGTTCCGGCCGAACCCGGACTTCGACTGCGCCACCGTCATCACCAATCTCGGCACCGGCGAAGCGCTGGTCTCGACGCTCGAAGCCAAGGGTGCGCCCTCGATGGTCGAGCGCACGCTCGTGCGCCCGCCACAGTCGCGCGTCGGTCCGCTGACCGACGCTGAACGGCAGAAGGTGATGGATGTGAGCCCGGTGCGGGGCCTTTATGACGAGGACTTCGACCGCGAATCGGCCTACGAAATGCTCGCCGCACGCGCCAAGAAGACGGCCGACGCGCAAGCAGAGGCCGCTCAGCAACCGACGGAGGCGAGCACCGGCGGCAGCCGCTGGACGCTGCCCGGCTTCGGCGACGACGAGCCGGCAGCGCCGGCCGGAAAGCAGGCAAAGCCGCGCAGTGCCGGCTACCAACGCGAGACGGTGGTCGAGGCCGCAATGAAATCGGTCGCCCGCACCGTCGCCACCCAGGTCGGCCGGGCGCTGGTGCGCGGCATCCTCGGCAGCCTCAGCCGGCGGTAAACGATTTGGCCTGCAACGGAGCAGGTCGGACATTCGCACGCGCTCCGATCTCGATCGGGGCGCGTCTTCATTTCGAAAGGAAGACGATCGTGGACGTGAAGGATTCGAACGGAGCCATTCTGGCGGATGGCGACAACGTCACCCTGATCAAGGATCTGAAGGTCAAGGGAACCTCGACGACACTCAAGCGTGGGACAATGGTCAAGGGCATCCGCCTCACCGACAATCCCGATGAAGTCGAGTGCCGGGTCGAGAAGATCAAGGGCCTGGTGCTGCGCACGGAATTCTTGAAGAAGGCCTAGAGAAAAGACGCGGGGGCTTCCACGTCAATGGCGCGTCCTGTTTGTCGCGCCGAGGACGTCTGGTCCAGCGTCTTGGGTCACGCCGGAGCGGCGCGCCGAAACATAATCCTCGACCAGCTCCAGCAGGCCAAGCGCAATTTCGTCGCAATGCCATCCCAGGCGCTCGGCGAGATCGGTCAAAAGTTCGAACTCTTCACGAATTGCAAACTGGCATTCCACGTCGCGCCCCGCGCGCCTGCCTTTCGATCTGGTGTTTTTTGGTGCAGCGATCATGCGACTGTTCTCCTGCCCATAAAACGCCTTGAGCATCGGCTCGGTTCCAGACACACCCGCCCCTCGTGGACGAGAAACTTGCGCTAGCGCGAAGGCAGAATTCATTTCAACGCAAAAGCCCGGCGGAACCATCCGCCGGGCTTTTGCAGTTTCAGGCGCGCCTGTGTCAGGCGACGGTCAACTTGACGTCGATATTGCCCTTGGTCGCATGGCTGTAGGGGCAAACGATGTGGGCTTTCTGCACGAGGTCTTCGAGCACGGCCTTGTCGACGCCCGGCGACGAGATCTGAAGCGCTGCGTCAATGCCGAAGCCGGTGCCGTCTTCGCGCGGGCCGATGCCGACGGTTCCCGTCACGGTCGTGTCTTCCGGAAGCTTTACCTTTTCCTTGCCGGCAACGAACTTCAGCGCGCCGAGGAAGCAGGCCGAATAGCCGGCTGCAAAGAGCTGTTCCGGGTTGGTGCCGCGCGCACCGTCGCCGCCGAGTTCCTTCGGCACGGTGAGGGTGACATCGAGAACGCCGTCAGCGCTCTTGGCCTGGCCAGCGCGGCCGCCGGTTGCAGATGCAGTGGTGCGATACAGAATGGGCATTGGCGTTCTCCTTTGCGTTTCCGGTTGGATGCGAGTTTAGATAGCGCAAAATTCAATTGTACGCAAATTAATTTTGCAAATTGCATTTTTGGCAAGTTTTTGCGAGAATGCGGCCATGGCGAACAAGGCGGCACATATCGACGACATCCCCGAAGAGGCACTGGCGCTCGGCAAGCAGCTCTGCTTTGCCGTCTATTCGGCAGCGCATGCCTTCAACCGCGCCTACAAGCCGCTGCTCGACCGTTTTGGTCTCACCTATCCACAATATCTCGTGCTGCTGGCGCTCTGGCAACAGGACGAAATGACGGTCAAGCGCATTGGCGAAGAGATCGGCCTTGATTCCGGCACGCTGTCACCGCTTCTGAAACGGCTAGAGGCTGCGGGTTACGTCGCTCGCCAGCGCGATCCGGGCGACGAGCGGCAGGTCATCGTGCGCCTGACGGACAAGGGCCGCGAGTTGAAACGCGAAGCCTTCGGCATTCTCGTGGACATCGGCAAGGCCTCGGGCTGCAGCCTGGAAGAAGCCGGAGAAATCCGCGAGACGCTGCATCAACTAACGCGGCAGCTGACCACCAGCCAGAATGCAGGCTGACTGCCCCCAGGAATGAAAGCGGCTTGCGGCCGAGGCCTGGACCAGGGTTCGGGCGGAGCAGTACCCCGCCCCTCACACAAATCAGATGACGAGGATCGGCGCCTTGCCGCGAACGCGATCGTAGAGATCCATCACATCCTGGTTGAGCATGCGCACGCAGCCGGATGACACCGCCTTGCCGATCGACTTCCATTCCGGCGTGCCGTGAACGCGATAGAGCGTGTCCTGGCCGTTCTGGAAAATGTAAAGCGCGCGTGACCCCAAGGGGTTGTTGAGGCCCGGCGCCATGCCGCCATTGCTGGCCGAATAGGGCTTCAACTGCGGCTGACGCGCGACCATGCTGTCAGGCGGGGTCCAGCGTGGCCATTTCTGTTTCCACTGAATGACGCCGCGGCCCGACCAGGCAAAGCCTTCGCGACCGAGGCCGACACCGTAGCGTAACGCCCGGCCGCCCGGCTGGATCAGATAAAGATAGCGGTCGCCGGTATCGACGACGATCGTTCCCGGCTGTTCGCCGAAGGGATCGCTGACCTCCTGCCGATAGAAGCGCGCGTCGATCTGGCGATAGGGAATTTCCGGCACCTGGTAGCCGCCATCGCTGACGCTGGCGTAGATGTCCGAAACGTAGAGACCTTGCGGCGGCAGGCCGGTCGGCAGAGGCCCCTCGCCGCCAGGCCCCTCATACACGCCTTCCGCGCGCGGGTCGGTAAAGCGACCCTCAAGTGCCGGATTGCGAAACACCGGTGCCGTCTCATAACGGAAGACGTCCGTGTTCATCGACGAAGTGCAGCCCGCCAGACCAGCGGAGGCAAGGGCCAGGCCGGACGAGCGCAGAAACTGACGGCGGGAGAAAAGGACTGAAGACATCGAACTCTGAAAGGCTTGAGTGCGGCATGGCAGTGCTGCATGAAATTGCTTAACGAAATGCTTCGCACAGCTCCGCCGAATTAGGCGATGCTTGCATTTGCGGCTGGAACGAGGCTTGCGCGGCGCCACCAACGGAGCCGCTAACCGTGGTCAATTCTCAAACGCTGTGAGCGCGAAACCGCGGCTGGCGCATCAGCGTTTCGAAATCCGCGGCCGAGAGCGGCCGGCTGAAGAAATATCCCTGGATCTCGTCGCAGCCGCTTTGCCGGAGAAACTCGACCTGCGCCTGGGTCTCCACGCCTTCGGCAATGACGCGCAGCCCCAGGTTCCGGGCGAGCGAAATGATCGCTGCGGTGATGGCATTGTCGTCGAGATCCGTCGGGATGTCCGCGACGAAGGACCGATCGATCTTCAGGCGGCGGACCGGAAACCGCTTCAAGGCGCTGAGGCTTGAATAGCCGGTGCCGAAATCGTCGATGGCCAAGTGCACCCCGATCGTCTGCAACTCGTGCATGGTCGCAATCGCGCCCGGAACGTCCTGCATGATCAGGCTCTCGGTCAGCTCGAGCTCGAGGCAGCACGGATCAAGCCCGGTTTCGGCGAGAATGGCCGCGACATGACCGGCCCAATTGCGCTCGCGGAACTGGCGCGCCGAGACGTTGACGCTGACGATCAGCGGCGGCAAGCCGGCATCCTGCCAGGCCCTCGCCTGGCGGCAGGCGGCGTGCAGTACCCAGTCGCCGATCGGCACGATCAGTCCGGTTTCTTCGGCGAGCGGAATGAAGTCGGCCGGCGAGACCGTGCCCCTCTCCGGATGACACCAGCGCAACAGTGCCTCTGCCGCGAAAACGCGGCCGTTGGCCAGGTTCATCTGCGGCTGAAACTGGAGGAAAAACTCCTCGCGAGCGATCGCCTTGCGCAACTCTTCCTGCTGCTTTAGCTTCTCGTGGGCCTTGGCGGCCATTTCCTCGGTGAAGACCTGGAGGTTGTTGCGGCCGAGTTCCTTGGCGCGATACATCGCCATGTCGGCATTGGCGAGGAGCTCACCGACGGTCGTGCCCTGGTTGGGGAAACAGGCGACGCCCATGCTACAGGTGACCTGCAGGGTCCGCCCCTCGATCTGCATCGGCGCAGCGATGGCGCGACGGATGTCCTCCAGTCGGGCCAGCACGATATCCCGCTCGCAGGGAAGCCCGTTCAGAAGCAGGATGAACTCATCGCCGCCGACGCGCACAACCATGTCGGATTTGCGCACAGACGTGCGCATGCGCGAGGCCGTCACCTTCAGCAGCTCGTCGCCGGCGGCATGGCCGAGCGTATCGTTGACCAGCTTGAAATTGTCGAGATCGAGGAAGGCAAGCACCGCCCACTGATCGGTGCCGCGCAGGGCCTCCAGCGCTTTCGCGACCTGCTCCTCGAAGAGAGCCCGGTTCGGCAGGCCGGTCAAGGCGTCGTGATGCGCCATGAAGCTGATGCGATCCTCGGCCTGCTTGCGCTCGATCGCGATTCCGGCGAGGTGCGCCGCCATCGCGATCAGTTCCTTCTGGCCGTCATCGGGCACGCCGACCGAGCCGGAGTAAAGCGCGAAGGTCCCAAGCACCTTGCGCTCGCGTGAATGGATCGGGGTCGACCAGCAGGAACGAAAGCCATAGGGCCGAACGAGCTCGCGATAATCGTCCCACAGCGGGTCGACGAGAATGTCCGATACGATCACCTGCTCGCCACGCCAGGCGGCGGTACCGCAGGACCCCATGCTAGGCCCGATCTCGACGCCATGGATCGTCTGGCAATAGCTCTCGTCGAGGCTTGGCGCTGCGCCGTGGAAGAGATAACGGCCATCAGCCGAGAGCAACAGCACCGAGCCCTTGATCCCGGGCATCAATACCTCGATCAAAAGGATCATGTCGCGGAAGAACTCGTCGAGCGGCCGGCCCTTGGCAATCATCTCCAGCAGGCGGGCCTGCCCCTCGAGCAGGCGCTCGGCGGCCTTGCGGTCGGAAATATCCCGCGACACGCCGACGATGCCGACGATCTTGCCGCTCTTGTTGCGCAGCGGCACCTTGGAGGTCATCAGCCAGCGGTCGCGGCCCTTGCTGACGATCGCCTTCTCCTCGATGCCGAAGATCGGCTCGCCAGTTTCAATGACGCGACGCTCGATGTCGGCGATCGCCTTTGCCATTTGCGGCGGATGGAGATCGAAATCGGTCTTGCCGACGATGTCCTTCAGCGCCTCGAGACCGTTGTCGGCAACCGTCACCTGGTTGGCGATCAGGAATCGGCCTTCGACATCCTTGGCGTAGATGTAGTCGGGCACGTGGTTGATCATCGTTTCCAACCAGTAGTGGCGGTCGGCGATGTCAGGTTCGTTGGGAAAGATGCGCGCAACTTCCTCGGCCAGCCGGTTGCTGGCATCGATCAGCCGACGTGTGTCTTCGTTGCCGCCGGCGTTCAAGGCAGCGTATCGTGGATTGCGGGACGTGTTCTTCGCCAAGCAAAACCTCCCGACGCGGGTCGTCGCGTCGCTGGTCGATCTTTCCCCACTTCACGTTAGACGAGCAAGAGTTAGCCCTTCCTAAATAACTTGTAGAAAAATCGTGTAGAGGTTGCAATCTCCAAGTTGCACGGACCCGAAAAGGGGTGGCCGATGCCACCCCATGCGCCTGATCAAGACAGGCGTTTGCGCGCCTGGGGAATGAGCATCAACAGCTGATCGGCAATCACCATCACGACGATCGCAAGCCCGGTCAGCGGAAAAGCCAGTCCGAAGGCAATCGCCATGATCCACAATCCTGCATAGACGCTGCGTTTCGGCGGCATCGGCGGCACGCCGATGCGACCGGCCGGGCGGCGCTTCCACCACATGACGACGGCAGAAAGGGACACGAGCACGATGGAAATGCAGGCGGCGAGCATCAGCAACTGGTTGAAGCGTCCCCACTCCTGCCCCTTGTGCACGTTGATGCTCCATTCGATCGCCTTTCCGAGCGCCGGATAGTCGCCGAAGGCGATATCTACGAGCGGCTTGCCGGAATACTGGTCGATGTGGATCGTACGTTCCCGTGCGAGATCTGCTGGGAAGATCGCAGCTGTGTAGACGCCGGCCTCATCCATGGGGATCGCCAGCTCATAGCCTGGCAGCATGCCGGCGGCGTCGACAATCTCGACGGCGCGGTCGAGCCCGATCGGCCCGGCGGGGTTGCCAGAACCGGAAAGAGGAACCGGCGCGTTCTCCATCAACCAGCCGGCCTTTGGCAGGACGTCCGTTGAAACCTTGGCTGAGGTCGGCACCTCATCCCAAAGCTGTGCAGGATACCCCAGCCCCATCGCCGTCAGCTTGCCGTTGACGGAAGCGCCCCAGTAACCGGACCACAGAAGCCCGGAGAAGGCGAGGAAAACGATCAGCACCCCCGCTCCAATGCCGGTCACGGCATGAAGATCGCGCCAGAAGACGCGGCGTTTCGGCGTGCCGCGTACCGTCAGCACGCCTCCGGTCTGCTGGCGCGGCCACCAGAGATAGATGCCGGTAAAGACGAGCAGGATGGCAAAGCCGGCGGCGATTTCGATGATCGTTTCGACCGACTTGCCGAAATAGTCGAGACTGTGCAGATCCTCGACCACCTGGTTGAACTCTTCCGAAGGTGCTACCCGGTCGAGGATGGCGCCCGTGTAGGGATCGACGAAAACCAGCATGCGGGCCTTGCCGATGCCGACCGTGACACGCGCGGAACGGTCGGCTGCCGCCGGCGTGCGATAGGAAACCGCGGCGCTGCCAGGAACGGACTCCGCCGCCGTGGCTGCGATCGCGGAAGGGGGCAACCGTTCGGCGCCAACCGAGACGATGTTGCGGTAGGCGAAGACGGTGTCATCGATCTCGTCATTGAAGAGATAGAGCCCGCCCGTCACGGCCAGGCTGATCATGAAGGGAATGACGAGCAGGCCGGCGAAAAAATGCCAGCGCCAGATGGCACGATAGAGCGAAATACCGCGCTCGGCGGCCACCGGCTGCGCCGCGGCGTCGGTGAAGGATGCGGTTGTCATGGTTTTCTCCGGGGAAGACCGCATTGCGCGACTTCGCCTCTTTGAGGGGCAGGACGGCTTCGGATCGCAGCCCGCCGCGTCGAATGCTTTCGATGCGGTCTCGGCTGGACTGCCGCCGTCAGGCGGACATCAGGCGGAGAAGGCGGATGGGGGCGCTCTTGGCCCGGCTCCGGTCAGAAGAACGGAACGGACGAGCACAAGCTCATTGGATTGAAGAGCCGGCAGCACCGCAGGAGACTGTGGCGGGGCAGAGACCCGATAGGGCGCTGGAAGAGTACCGGGCGCGACGAGGCAGCAGGACTGGCACCCATGGCACTTCGTGCCGCCTTTGCCGTCAGCATCGTCATGACCGGTGAGACATAGGTCTGCGAAGGTGCCGTCTGGAAGGACGTAGGCGGCCATGTCCGGCGCGACCGGCATGGCCGCGGCAGGCTGCTGGACGAGGGCCGACACGACGAGAACCAGCGCGCAAAGCATGCGCGCCGCCAGATCCGTCAGGCGATCTCCCAGAAACCGTCGTGCCAAATATACCCCCGAAGTCGAGACCGATTGCTAAAGTCCGTCGGCGGCAAAGGCAAGCGGGCAATGCGCCGCACGCCCGCATCAAAACATTTCATGTGTGGTATCACCAGCATCGGCTTTCACCGTCGCGCGCGACTGCCTAAGACAAGCCCACGGCAACGACGGGAGGAGTTCGGAATGCTGACGATTTATGGGGTCTATCGCTCACGCGCATCGCGCAACTACTGGATGGCGGGCGAGCTCGGCATCCCCTTCAAGTCCGTGCCGGTCGTCCAGGCGCGCCGCGTCGCCGATCCGCTCGCCGCCGATGCGCCGATCAACACCAAGTCACCGGCATTCCTTGCGGTCAACCCGATGGGACTGATCCCCGCGATCGAGGACGACGGGGTGGTGCTGACGGAATCGCTTGCCAACAATCTCTACCTCGCACGCAAGTACGGCGGTCCGCTGGCGCCTGCCGATGTCGCCGAGGAAGGCCTGATGGGCAACTGGACGATGTGGGCGGCAACGGAGGTCGAGCCGCACGCCGTCCAGATCATCCTGACCTACGACTACAATGCGCACGAGACCGACGAAGGAAAAGCGACAATTACCAAGTGCGCCAAGGCGCTCGACAAGGTCTTCGCTCACCTGGACGGACATTTGGAGCGGCGCGACTATCTCGTCGGAGACCGCTTCACGGTGGCCGACCTCAACCTCGCGGAGGTGTTTCGCTACGCCATGAGCCAGAAGCAGCTCTTTGAGAAGTATCCCCGCGTCGCCGCCTGGCTTTCTCGCTGCCATGCCCGGCCGGCCTTCAAGGCGATGATGGACGTGCGTTTGAGCGAACAGGAATAGCCACCAGCGAACCCGATACGCGTCAGCTCATGGTCGCCGCGTCGAACGAGACACGCGGCGCCCTCTCGTCGAGCAGCCGCATGCCCTCCTCCACCTCGTCGCGGACCCAGCGCTTAAAGGCTGCGGCCGCCTTGCTTTCGCGCCGCGACGGCGAGCTGACGAAATAGTGGCCATAGCCGGTCCTGGCGCGCACACCGAAGGGCACGACCAGACTGCCCTGTGTGATTGCAAAACCGGCCAGCGTCTGCCAGGCGAGCATCACCCCCTGGCCGGAGATCGCCGCATCCAGCACCAGCGACGCCTCGTTGAAGGTGTGACGCACCCGCATTTCGGCGCCCGACAGGCCAACCTCGCGAAACCACACCTCCCAGCTGAACATCGAATGGCCGTCGATGACCGCAGGCAGTTTTAGAATATCTGCAGGCTTGCGCAGCTCCTCCGCCATGGCCGGGGAGCAAACCGGAAAGACCTCCTGCTGCAAAAGCGGCTCGGACTTCACCCCCACCCACTCCCCGGTACCGACACGGATGCCGACATCCACATCGGATGTATCAAGGTTGACGAGCTTGGTCGTCGCATCGATGCGAAGGCGAATATCGGGATGGCGCTCGGCAAAACGGTTCAACCGATAGACCAGCCAGCGGGCGGCAAAGACAGGCGCGACGGAGATCGTCAATACCGACTCGTCGCGCCGACGGGCAGACGCCACGGCCTCCGCCAACTCGCCGAACGCGCTTGTCAGGCGGGCAAGAAACCGCTGGCCGAAATCCGTTGGCACCAGGCCGCGCGGCGTGCGCTCGAACAGGACGCGACCAAGCTGGGCCTCGGCCTTGGCGATCTGCTGGCTGACGGCACCGGACGTCACGCCGAGTTCCTCGGCCGCCGCTGCCAGCGAGCCGAGGCGGCCGGCGGCTTCGACCGCCCGCAACCCGTTCAAGTGTACGGCGTTCAAATCTCTCATATAGTTTTTCTAAACTCTTTCATTGCCATTCTCAATTGAAAGCAGCGGGCAAGAGGCAGATCATCCAAGCATCGAAAGGATGGTCCGCCATGCTGAAGTTTCTCTCGTCACTGACCTCAAACAAGGCTTCCGAGAACCGGAACGACGATGCGCCGCTCGCCTGGGTGCGCGATCCGCTACAGCACCCGGATCTGGAACGCATGGACGGCCGCGAACTCGGTGACCTGCCGTTTCCGGGCTGGCCTTGGCCGCGGACCTGCGAGCGCGCCGGCGACGTCCTTCCGGCCGGCGGCCGGTGACGAGGTTTGCCAATGTGATATGCTGGCGGGATGAGCGGGGATCTTGATCGCAATTTCGCGCGCATCGTCAAGCTGGCGGAGAATTCCGGCCTTCCGGAGGTTTCCATCGGCACGTCCTACGGCACGCCGGCGCTGCTGGTACGGGACAAGAGCTTCGTGCGCATGAAGGATGACGAGACCCTCGTCGTCATGTGTGCGCTCGAAGAAAAGGAAATGCTGCTGCAGCTCGAACCCGAGTTCTACTTCGAGACCGATCATTACCGGGGCTGGCCGGCGATGCTCGTCCGGCTTTCTGCCATCGACGATGCGAGCCTGACCGGGCGGCTGGTTGCCGCCTGGCGCGAGAAGGCACCGAAGAAGCTTGCGGCAAGCTTCACCGGCTGAATGTCGACCAGAGAAGGAGGCAGCGTGTCGAAGCCGCGGTGCGGCATCAGGCCCGGCGACCGACCTTGTAGATCAGGCAGGCCTTGCCATTGACTGCCTTGACGCTGTCGAGTTCGACGTAATGCCGCCCGGCGATCGTTTCAAACAGCGCCTTGCCCTCACCCACCACCAGCGGGTGAACGGTGAGATGCAACTCATCGATCAGCCCCCGATCCATCAGGCTCGACACCGTCTGCGCTCCGCCGACGACATAAATCGTTCTCCCGGGCGACTGCCTCAGCGGCTCGATCTGCGAGACGTCGCGAATGATCGTGGAGTTGGCCCATTCGACACTGGCGAGGCTCCTTGAAAGCACATAATGCGGCGTGCTGAGAGCAAAGTCCGCATACTCGATCTCCTCCTCGGTCGGCACGTTTCCGGTCAATTCGAGCGGCGAATGCGGATCGCGCTTGATCGCGCTCCAGTATTGCTCGTAGCCCGCGTACATGCCGCTCCCGAGAACGCAGGCATCGATCTCGGGCAGAAGATCGAACGTGTCTGACCAGGAATCGACCCAGTCGGCGTAACCGTCGGGCCCGTCGATCTTCCCGTCGATCGACATCTGCATGCCGGCAACCATCTTGCGCATCGTCGTCTCCTTGTTGACGTTTCACGACAAGGACGCACGACAGGCCGGCCAGCCGACATCGGGCGCAAAAATCTTCTCTGCGGTGGTGGGACGGTTGCGGTCTCTTCCAATTCCTGTTCGACGCCTATACCGGTGAAAGCATCCAGCCGGACAGGTGTTGTTCCATGATCGTTCGTAACCGCCCCAGCCTCATCAAACTGTTTTTCATCCTGCGCGGGTCGGTTATCCAGCGGATCTTTCCGCAGGTTCTGTTCGTCTTTGCACTCTCCGCCTTCGTCGTCTGGGCACACCGTGTCGATCCCGGCCTGGTTCCAAGCGTCAACAGCGGCCCCTTCGCGCTGCTCGGCATCGCGCTGTCCGTGTTTCTCGGGTTTCGCAACAACGCCTGCTACGACCGCTGGTGGGAGGCGCGCAAGGACTGGGGACAGCTGATTTTCGCCGCGCGCGACCTTGCCCGCCAGACGCTTGTCCTGGTGCAAGCGGACAGCGTTTCGGCCAAGGACGACGCGCGGCAGCGGCTCCTCAACATCGCAATCGCCTTCGCCCACGCCCTGGTCTGCCACCTGCGGCCGGGCAGCGACGCCTCAAAGGCGCTCGCACGGCTGCCCGCCGATCTCGCTCCGGGTTACAGGGCAAGCCGCAACGGCCCGGATTACCTGCTGCGCGAAATGGGCCGCGACCTGGCAGAGCTGCGTGCCTCCGGCACGATCAGCGACGTTCAATGGGTGCTGCTTGACGGCACGGTTGGCCGGATGTCGGCGATGCTTGCCGCCTGCGAGCGCATACGCAACACGCCGGTGCCCTTTGGCTACACGCTGCTTCTGCACCGCACGGCCTACCTCTTCTGTTTCCTTTTGCCCTTCGGCTTTGCCGATGCGCTCGGATGGGCAACGCCCTTCGTCACCGCTCTCGTCGCCTACACCTTCTTTGGGCTCGATGCGCTTGGCGACGAGTTGGAAGAGCCGTTCGGCGTGCTGCCGAACGACCTTCCGATCGTCGCCCTTGCCGACATCATCGAGATCAATCTTCGCGAAGCGCTCGGCGAAACCGACCTTCCGCCGCTGCCGCAGCCGAAGGACTACATCCTGATGTAGCCACGGCTTTCCTCAGGCCTTGAGCGCCGCCAGCACCCGGGCGACGGCCGGCCGCGCGGTCATGCGGTTGCGGTGATCAAGCACTTTCGGGAAACGCGAGGGATCGACGCCGTCGGATTCGAGCCAGCCGGCCATGGTGAAGAGATAGGGATCGGCAATCGAATAGGCTTCACCCATGACAAAGGGGCCTTCGAACATCGTCGTCTCGATCAGCTCCATGCAGGCCGCCATATTGGACGCCACCTTGGCCCTCATCGCCTCGTGCGCCGCCGGATCGTCGGCCCAGCGCGCGCCGCGGCGGCCGTGCGCATGCGCCACATGCACCGTCGAGCAGAGATAGCTCAGGAACGATTGGACGCGGGCGAAGGCAAATGCGTCACCGTTTGGCGCCAGCTTCGCATCGGGAAAGGACTGCGCGATGTAGGTCAGGATCGCCGGCGTTTCCGTGATGACGCCGCGATCGGTCACCAGCGCCGGCACCCGCCCCTTCGGGTTGATCGCGAGATAATCCGGCTTGGTCTGCTCGGCGGTGGAGAAATCGACGCGACGCGCCTCATAACTGACGCCTGTCTCCTCCAGCGCGATGTGCGCGGCCAGTGAACAGGTTCCCGGTGCGTAGAACAATTTCAACACTTTAAGCTCTCCTCTGCGATCATTTCGGTTTCCGGCCGCCAGCAAGAACGTCCGCTTCGGCTTGAGTAAAACGGACATCGGTGGTCACGCCCTGTCCGTTTCGCGTCAGCGCCCGTTCGGGCGGCCCGCAGAAGAAATGAACTCAGCGCCGTTGACAAGCCAGACAAGGCTTCAATACAACGTGATTGTTACGTTATAACATTTTTGGAGTTGCTTATGAACAAGCTCTTTTCCCCCCTCATCGCCGCCAGCCTGCTGATTGCCGGCGCGAGCCCGGCATTTTCGCACGGCGCCTGGGTCGCCGAGCGCTGGGGTACGCTGGCGGTGATCTACGGCCACGGCCCTGCCGACGAGGCCTATGATCCGGCCAAGGTAAAATCGGTGTCAGCGGTCGGCGAGGATGGCAAGGCGTTGCCGGTAACGATCGAGGCGGCGGACGGTCATGCGCTTCTCAAGCCCGAAGGCGAACCCGCGCTCGTCGCGCTCGAGTTCGACAACGGCTACTGGAGCGAGGGTGCGGACGGAAAATGGGTCAACAAGCCTAAAAACGAGGTGCCCGGCGCCAAGCAGGCGAGCCACTCGATCAAGTACAGCATCGCGCTCGTGCACGCCCATGGCGATCTGCCGGCCTTCCCGGCGCAGCCGCTGCAGATCGTCCCGCTCGACAACCCGATCGGCCTGAAACCGGGTGAAAAGTTTCGCATCCGCCTCCTGCTTGACGGAAAACCCCTCGAAGGCAAGGAAATCACCCTCGACTACGCCGGAATGCCGGAGCTCGTCTCGGAAAAAACGAACGCGAATGGCGAAGCCGAAGTGACGTTGCGCAATGCCGGCATGAACATCCTTGCCGTCAGCCACGCGATCCCGCTTGAAGGCGACGCAGCAGCCGACAAGAAGGGCCTGACGGCGACGCTGACCTTCGTCGCAGAACCGCACGTGCACGAATAGGCCGTAAAGCACGCCCTGGCGAACTGGTCTTTGCGTGGGATTTTCGCGCCACGCAAAGACCAGTGACGACGCGTGTTTCAATCAGGCGACCAGCGCCTCACCGCAAGCCGGCACGTCTTCCAGGCGATGATAGACGGGAATGCCGCGCTCGCGGGCGATGCGCACGTCGTTGTCGGCGCCTTTGCTGTCGCCCGGCAGGCGCAGCACCGCGTCGCAGATTGCCAGAAGGCGGCCGGCGACGGGGTGAAAGATCTCCTCGTAGAGATCGTCGCCGATCCGCTCGCCCCCGGCGGCGTGCCAGACCGGCAGCGCCACCCATTCGCCGATGATAGGCACATGCCCCGCTTTGAACAGGGCATAGGACGGCGCCTCCAGCCGCTTCAGATTAGCCGCCATTTTCGCCGGGTCGTCGCCCGTTCCGGAACGATAGGGACCTGCGATCAAAATCAGCATGATGCTCTCCATAAACTGCACGAGGAAACCAGATAATTCTGGAATATTCACGATATTTCGTGCAATATCGTGAAGAGTCAAGGAGACATTCATGCTGACGACACAGAGACGGGCGCTGATTTCGGCGCGACTTTCGCGCGACGGGGAGATCATCGCCAAGCGCCTTGCCGACGAGCTGGACTTGTCGGAGGACACGATCCGGCGCGATCTGCGCGAGATGGCGGCCGAGGGATTGCTGAAGCGCGTGCATGGCGGAGCCCTGCCGTTGGTGCCGCCGCTTCCGAATTTTGCCGCGCGACAGGAAATCGCCAGCGACGTCAAGCGCAGGCTTGGGCGCAAGGCAGCGGCGATGATCGGTACCGGACAGACGATCTTTCTCGATGGCGGCACGAGCAATGCGGAAATTGCGCGGGCGCTGCCACGGGACATGCAGCTCACCGTCGTCACCCATAGCCCGACGATTGCCGCCGAGCTCGAACGGCATGACGCCGAAGTGATCCTGATCGGCGGCCGGCTCTACAAGCACTCGATGGTCTCGACGGGCGCCTCGGCGCTCGCAGCCATCGCCGGCATCCGGGTCGACCTGTTCTTCCTCGGCGTCACCGCAATTCACCCGGCGCACGGCGTATCAACCGGCGACTTTGAGGAAGCGGCCGTCAAGCGTGCGATCCTCGGCCAGGCCGCTGACACCTATGTGCTGGCGACAGCGGAAAAATTCGGCGCGGTTTCGCCGCATCGGGTGGCCGGGATCGCCGATCTCTCCGGCTTCATCGTGCCGCAGGAGATCAAGGACGAGACGCTTGCGTCCTATAGGGATGCAGACATTACGATGATCAACGCCTGACGCCTCCGCCTGGAAGACACGGAGGCAATCTTTGTCAGCGGCGGTTCAGGCGGCGAAGGCGTCCGTCACCCTGACGTCGCCGACATGGATACCGTTCCAGTTGTGCATGGAATGGTTGGCCTGCGCCATCAGTGCGGCATGCAGCTCAGGCTCATCCCGGAAGAAACGGGCAAGCGTTGCCGCCACCATCGCTTCGGCCGCACGCGTCGCGCCATCCTCGCATTTCAGCGCGATGGCGATGCCCTTTTCCGGAATGGCCGCGCAGAAGACGCCTTCCGCGCCGGTCTTTGCGAAGATGCGGCCGGGTGCCGTTTTCATCAGACGCGTGCAGGCGCGCTTGGTGCCGGCCACATAAAAGGGTTCTGCCATGCAGGCCTCGATCAGCCGTTTCGAGGCGCGGGCACGCTCCGTTTCGAGCCCGACGCCGGTTGCCATCTTCGCAAAGCCATGCGCCAGGCCCTTGAGCGGCACCGCGTAGGTCGGGATCGAGCAGCCGTCGACGCCGCAATTGTCCTTGGCGAGGAGTGCACCGGTCAGGCTTTCCATCACGCCGCGGATCTCCTGCTGCAGCGGGTGTTCATAGCCGACATAGCCCTTCACCTCGGTGCCGGAATGGCAGCAGGCGCAGATGAAGCCGGAATGTTTGCCGGAGCAATTGTTGTGAAGCGCTGTCGGCGCATCGAGGCCGCGGGCCTGGCCGATCAGGGTCTTCTGGTCGGACGACCAGTGGGCGCCGCATTCGAGCGCCGAAACATCGAGGCCTGCCGCTGCCAGCATCTTTGCGGCAAGCTCCACATGCTCCGGCTCCCCGGAATGGGAGGAACAGGCAAGCGCCAGTTCCCTGTTGCCGAAGCCGTAGGCGTCCGCCGCACCGCTCTCCATCAGCGGCAATCCCTGCATCGCCTTGCAGGCGGAGCGCGGAAAAACGCCGGTGTCGGTATCGCCGAGCGAAAAGACGGTCCGGCCATCGCCGTCGACCGCGATCACCAGCCCGCGATGGCGACTTTCAACGAGGTTTCCGCGTGTGACTTCGACGAGAACGGGATTCGACATGCCTTGCCCTCAAATATCCGAAATTGCTCCGTGCATTTAACAGGAATCGCACGACAGGAAACGGAGTTTTCATGAAATTCGCCCGCAGGCTCGCCGTCGCCTTCCTGGTCATCTACCTGTTGCCGGCACTGGCGTCTGCCGGCTGGTGGTACATGCGGGACCGGCCGCAAAGCTGGCGTGATGCCAACTGGTCCTCGGCAGGCATCCTGCCAAAGGCGAGCGAAAGCCCCGATGCCGCGATCTACATCTTTTCGGCAACGACGGGCGGCATGAAGGGTGCGGTTGCAAGCCACGCCTGGATCGTCACCAAGCAACAGGGCGCGTCTGGCTACGATCGCTACGACAAGGTGGGCTGGGGCAAGCCGATCCGCCGCAACGCCTATCCGGCGGATGCACGCTGGTACTCGAACGAGCCGCGACTTGTGGTCTCGGTCACTGGCACCGACGCCACCCGGCTGATCCCGAAGATCGAGGCCGCGATTGCCAGCTACCCCTATGCTTCGCCTGGCGGCTACCGGATCTGGCCGGGGCCGAACTCCAACACCTTCGTCGCGCATGTGCTGCGCTCCGTACCCGAACTCGGCGCCGTACTGCCGCCGGATGCCGTCGGTCGGGATTATCTGCCGGAGGGAAAGCTGTTCCAGATCGACGCGGACGGGAGAGACATGCACGCGACCCTCTACGGCCTGGCCGGCGTTTCAGCGGGGGTTCGCAGCGGCTTCGAGCTGCATTTCTTCGGGCTTGTCGCCGGTTTCGACTTCGCAAGACCCGGCATCAAGATCCCGGCCCTTGGCCGCTTTGGGGTATGACGGCACCGGCAAGGAATCCTGCAAGACTGAAGAGCGAGGGCCGGCTTTCTGGAGTTCCGAAAATGGAAAAGGGCCGCCCGAGGCGACCCTTCCATGAGTTCTGGCCAAGTGGATGGCCCGGGCTTTGGACCCGAAGGAAGGCGGGATCAGGCCGAGGGCTGCCTCGACGTGTTCACCTCTCCCATGCCTTTCACCAAGACCGAAATCTCATTAGACATTGGACCACCTTCCTTTCTGTTCGTTTCAGATAGCCACAAGGTAGGCGATCTCTCGGCAATTGCAAGACCAACGAAGGTCTAGGCGTGACGATCCCTCGGATCACACGGATCACCTTGACATGATGATCCTCCCGATCACATGGGCCTGATGATGGTCACAGGGACATGATGATCTTGCCGATATGGTCGCCGGTCTCCATCTCGCGATGCCCGTCCGCCACCTTGGCAAAGGGCAGCACCGAGTGGATCACCGGCGCGAGCTTGCCCGCTTCGAGCAGCGGCCAGACCTTCTGCTTCAGGCCATCGCGGATCGCCTGCTTTTCAGCAGCGGTGCGCGGGCGCAGCGCCGAACCCATGATGTGCAGCCGCTTCGTCAGGATCGGTGCGATGTTTGCCGCTTCGACCTTGGCACCGCCGAGAAAGGCGATGATCGACAGGCGTCCGTCCTTGGCGAGCGAAGCGATGTTGCGGTCGAAGTAGCGGCCGCCGACCATGTCGAGAATGACGTCGACGCCGCGACCGTCGGTTTCTTCGACCACGACCGCCTTGAAATCCTCGTCGCGATAGTTGATCGCACGCTTGGCGCCAAGCGCCTCGCAGGCGGCGCATTTCTCGGCGCTGCCGGCGGTCACAAAGACCTCGGCACCGAAGGCCTTGGCAAGCTGGATCGCCGTCGTACCGATGCCGCTCGAGCCGCCGTGGATCAAAATGCTTTCGCCCGCTTTCAGGTCCGCCATGTCGAAGACATTGGCCCAGACGGTGAAGAAGGTTTCCGGCAAGGCTGCCGCCTTCACCGCGTCGTAGCCCTTCGGCCAAGGCAGTGCCTGGCTTGCCGGCACCGACGCGTATTCCGCATAGCCGCCGCCATTGGCGAGCGCGCATACCTTGTCGCCGATCGCAAAGCCCTCGGCGCCTTCGCCGAGGGCTACGACTTCGCCGGCCACTTCGAGGCCGAGGATCGGGCTGGCGCCGGGCGGCGGCGGGTAATCGCCCTTGCGCTGCAGGACATCCGGACGGTTGATGCCTGAGGCTTCGACCCGCACGAGAATGTCGCCCGGGCGAACCTGCGGCAGCGGCCCCTTCCTTATGACCATATTTTCCGGCCCACCTGGAGCCGGGAGATCGACGAAACTCATTTCTGACGGAAGGGACATGGCACCACCTCATGCTTCTGATGCGTCACATCTAGCGCTATGGGCACGTCGCGAAAAGGGTGCCGGCCAAACCGCCGCTCAGATCTCGGCCAACAGGAAGGAGCGCAGTTCTTCAGCCACCAGCGCAGGACTTTCCCAATGCGGATTGTGCCCATGGCCGTCGAGGGTGATCGAATGCACCGACCGGAGGGACGCGGCAAGCTGCTGGCGATGTCCGGCGTCGAAGAGCAAATCCTCGCGGCCAGCGATCGCAAGCACCGGCAAACGCAAATTTCGCGCGCTGGTGCCGAGATCGGTAGCGGCAAGGCCATCAAGGATAGCCTGCCAGGTCCGCGTCGGGATCTCCGCAGCTTCCTTGCGTATCTGCGCGAGGAACGCGGGATCAACTGGCCGACTGCACGCGTGCCAGACATCGAAGAACGGATGGTCCGGACGAAGCGGATCATTGAGCGCGCGGATCGCCCGTGCGGTCTCATTCGTCGCGTCGAGACCAGGCTTCAGACTGCCGGACAACAGGACGAGTGCACGAACCAGGTCCGGACGCCGGCCGGCGAGTGCGATGGCCGTCATCGCCCCCATGGAATGGCCGATGACGACGACGTCGCGAAGTGCCAGCCGACCGGCCAGACAATCGAGATCGCCGGCAAAATCGGCAACCGTTGCCCCCGGCCCCGCCTCGGACGCTCCGTGGCCGGCAAGGTCCGGAATGATCAGGCGGTAGCCCGCCAGGTAGGGTGCGATCAGCGCGAACGACCGGCTGCTGTCGGAATAGCCGTGCAGCAGCAACAGCACCGGCCCCTCGCCGCGATCCACATAGGCGAATTGGCGCCCACCGGGAAGCTCGAGCCGCCGCTTCAGCGCCGACCAGTCGTCCTGGGCGATGGTGGTCACAGCCCCAACGCGGCCTTGACCGCGACAAGCCCCGGCTTCCCGTCGAAGGTGGTCACGCCGGCAAGCCAGGCGTCGAGGCGCTGCGGCTCCTGCCTGATCGCCTTGTCGCCAGCCTCTTCCGGAGCCAGCCCGTCGTTCATCAGGTAGCCCATGCCGCGATTTTCGAAGTCGATATCGAAGCTCAGATTCTCCAGCAGCTTCGCGACGTTCGGGCATTCCTGCAGGTAACCCTTGCGCACCTGCGTCGAAACGGTCGCCGCGCCAAAGTCGGGCCCGAAAAACTTGTCGCCACCTGTCAGGTACTTGATCGACAGCGCCGTGTTCATCGGGTGAGGCGCCCAACCCTGAAAGACGATGAAGGACTTGTCGCGCACTCGGCGCGTAACTTCCGCCAACATGCCCTGCTCGCTTGATTCCACCACTTCCCAGCCATCAAGCCCGAGACTCAGATCCTTGATGGTGTCGAGCATCAACTGGTTTGAGCCGGGCTCAATGCCGTACATCTTCTTCTCAAACCTGTCGGCGAAGGCCTTCAGGTCGGAGAAATCCCTGACGCCCGCCTCCCAGACGTAATCGGGCACGGCGAAGGTGTATTTCGCGCCTTTCAGATTTGTCCGCACGGTCTCGACCGAACCGTCATCCTTGTAGGGCTTGTAATAGGAAATCATCGCCGGATCCCAATAGCCGAGGAAGACGTCGAGATCTCCGCTACGCAGGCTGGTGTAGATGACGTCGATGCCAAGCAGCTTGCTTTCCGGCTCGTATCCCAGCGCCTTCAGCACAGTGATCCCGACTCCCGTTGTAAATGCCAGATCGTTCCAGCCGGGCTCTGCCAGCCGGACCTGCCGGCAGGACTGCGGCTCGGTTGCCAAGGCCGGGGCGGCAACGGCGATCAGGGCAACGGTGGACATCCACAGTCTCAGGCTTGGCATCGCATCCTCCTACTTTGTCCAATGGGACTGAAAATTGACCCACGGGTCAACAATTGATCTTTGCGGAAAGATTGTCAATGTGGGAATCGTTTGGAGGCGGTTGATGCGACTGACGAGGATAAGCGAGATCAGGCGGCGCGAATTGCGTCGAGCCGCCTTCGAAGTGCTGCAGAAGGAGGGCATGGCCGGCGCGACGCTGGAGAAGGTGGCTATCCACGCCGGCGCCTCCAAGGGCATCGTGCTGCACTACTTCGCCAACAAGCAGGAGCTTTTCGAACATGCAATGCGCGAGGCGAACGTCTCGCTAAAGGAAGCGGTGGTCGAGCGGCTGAGCCGCGCGCGCACGCCGCGCGAGCGTCTGGAGGCGATCATCGATGCGAACTTCGAGGAGCGCTTCTTCCAGCCCTCGGTCTGCCATGCCTGGCTTTCCCTTTGCGCCGAGGTGCCCCGCGAACCGCAGCTCGCACGGATCCAGAAAGTCATCCACACCCGTATGCGTTCGAACCTTCTTTCCGCGCTCACGGATCTGTTGCCGGCCGAGGACTGCGAGGCCGTGGCATTGGGCATCACGTCGTTGATCGATGGCTTATGGCTGCGGCTTGGTTTGCAATCGGGCGGACTGACGCGCGACATGGCGCTTTCGCAGATGCGCGACTACCTCGCCCACCGCCTGCCTGAACCGAAAGCGAGCTGACCTCAGCCGCCAAGCGCGTCCATCACGAGACCGGTCTCGCTCGCCTTGGCGCGGGACTTGATTTCGGCGATGCGGGCGCTGACGGCCTGGCCGTCGGAAAAGACGAAGCCTTCCGGCAGACCCAAAACCGCGATCGAACAGCGCATCAACGGAAATACCTTGGGCGATCCATCGCGGCCGTGGCCGCTGATGCGACCATCCGCTTGATGCTCGGCCGAATAGAGCTGCCGCACGTCAGAGCGGAAGTCGTCGAGCAGACGGTTGAGCACCGCCTCCAGTTCCTCGACCGTGCAGCCACTGACACCGACGAAGAAATCGTCGCCACCGACATGGCCGAGAAACTTCTCCTCGCCGATGAAATGCCGGCGCAGAAGGGCGGCAAACAGTGTGATCGCCAGATCGCCCTTTTGAAAGCCGTAGGTGTCGTTGAAGGGTTTGAAGTCGTCGAAGTCGCAATAGCAGAAGTAGCGCGCCTGATCGCCGTCGAGGATCGCGTCCTGAACGTAATCACGAATGGCGCGGTTGCCGGGCAGGCCCGTCAGCGGGTTCTGCTCCTGCGCCATCTTCAATTGTTTCTCGTTGATGATCTTCAGCAGCGACGAGGCCGACAGCGTGCCGGCGTAGCGCATGTTTTCCGTCAGGATCAGGCAGTCGCTGCCGTCCATGCCGGCAAAGATCTTCAGCATCTCGTCGGCCGGTGTGTCGAGGTCGGCGATGGGCGCCGGGCTGACGAAGTGCGAGATCCGCCGCTGATAGATCCGGTTCTTGAGCAGGTCACGGCCGAAGGGGTGATAGATCAGCTCCTTGACGTGATATTCGTTGAGGATACCGCGCGGCTCGCCATTGGCGTTGATCACCGGAAAGAAGGCCTGGCGCGGGTTCAGCCGGAAGAGGTCGAAGACGGAATCGAGATCATCGCTCTCGCGCACGCTCGGCAGTTGCTCGATCTGCTTGCGAATCAGAATGCTGTCGAGCGATGACGAAGGGCGCCGGCTGATGACGCTTTGATCCAGATGCGGATAGGCGGCGAGAAGCTCGCTCAGATGCGTCGTCGGTCTGGCCACATAGTAGCCCTGCACGAGGTCGCAGCCGAGATCGCGGCAGGTCAGGAACTCCGCCTCCGTCTCGACGCCTTCGGCGATCACCCGCGTGCCGAGCACGTGGGCGGTGTTGACCGTGTGGCGGACGAGATGGCGCTTGCGGGCGTCGCCTTCGATGCCGGAAATGAAATGCCGGTCGATCTTCACATAGTCGACCGGCTGGTCGCAGAGCAGCTTCAGCCCATTGAAGCCGGCGCCGAAGTCATCGATCGCCAGCTTGAAGCCGGCAAGCCTGAGGTCACGCACAAGGGCTGACAAATCCGGCATCTTGCCGCTGTCGAAACGTTCCGAGAGCTCGAAGCAGAGCGAGGACGGGGCGATACCGGCGCGCTTCAAATGATTGACGAGACGTTCGACGGTGTCGCCCTCACCGCCGACGAGACGCGAATCGAAATTGAGGAACAGGGTGCGGGCGGCATGATCGGGCAGCGTCGCAAACCCGGCCACGGCGCGGCTGTTGATCATGTGCTCCAGCGCCAGCAGCTGGCCAACGTCGTGCGCCTTGTCGAGCAGCTCCAGCGGCGAGGCAAAGCCCAGCTTCTGGAAACCACGCATCAGCGATTCGTAACCGAAGACCGTTCCGGTGGCGGCTTCGGCGATCGGCTGGAACGCGGTTTCGATGACGAGCTTGGCGAGCGTAACGATCTGGTCGTCGCCGAACCGGCGCAGCGAGAGGATTTCGGCGGGGGCGGCGGACATGCCGGGCTCCAGGAACAGGGAAACGGACGGTCGGACGGCGGCAGCATGGCCGCCAACCGTCAACGAAGTCTTTCCCCTCTGTGAAGCTTTGATGAAAGCTGTGTGACAGTCGTTATCGCACTGATCGACTGCAAACACTCTAATGAAATCAGTGGTTTCATGAGCAAGTGCTTCCGTGACCGGGTAGCCGCGCCGCCCGGCCGCAGACCGTCAAACAAGAGCAAGCAAAGCAAGGTATCCGATGCCGATCGACAGGCAAAGCGGACCGTAAATGCGCCGGTCGAGCGTCGCGAAAGGTTCCGCACTGTGACGCCTATGAAAGGCCGCCGAGAAGGCGAGCAGACCGCGGGCGCAAAAGATCGCCGTGAGGACAGTAAGGCCGCAATAGGTCAGCGCCGGCGGCAACACACCCGCCAAAAACGGCGTCACCGACAACGGCAAGAGTGCCGCCACGAGAATGAGCACGCTGACGATCCACGCCAGCCAGGCCGGCGGCATCACCGAGCGATGTTTCGTGCCGACCACGGTTCGCACGAGCGACGCCTCGTCGCGACAGGGCCAGAGCCCACCCGTCGCCCAGTAGGCGTGGAGGCCTGCTATGCCGCCAAGAACCAGAAAGATCAGGACAGCGATTATTGTCAGCATCAGGAGCGCCTTTCGTTGCGAGCACGGTTTTATCGCGTCAGACCAAGGCCTTCTGCAGCGGTTTTTTCGCCCGAACGCGCTCCAATGGCGGCAAGCCCCGCCATGACGATGAACACTGCCCATTGCGGCGCCGGCCAAGGGGATCCCAGATAGGCAAGTCCGTAGCCCATGAAGAGCGCGGCATAGGCGAGATACTGCGCGATCACGGCCACAGCGAGCGGCAGGCGGTAGCGCCGGTCCGCAGCGGCAAACAGCAAGGCGAGGCTGTTGATCAGGAGAATGGCGCTCGTGGCGTGCCAGAGCAGCGAGACGTAGGTTTGCAACAGCGGCGACGGGCTGCTTTCGAGCAAGGGTACGTGCACATCCGTTCCGCCGGCAAAGAGATGAATGCCCGTCGTGACCAGGGAAAGAATGCCTGCCGTCAAAAGCCACCGGTTCATAAGCCGCCTCCAATCGTTTCCATACGGCAGCGTATGTACGGCGATCGCTTGCCTCAGTCAATACGGTGGCGTATGGAAAGCCCATGGCGACGAAAAACACCCTGACAAGCGATGACTGGATCAAGGCCGCATTCCGCGCACTGACTGCAGGCGGCGTGCAGGCGGTGCGCGCCGAGGCGATTGCTCGCGACCTGAAGGTCAGCAAGGGCTCTTTCTATTGGCATTTCAAGGATGTGCCGGATCTGAAGGCAAAGATGCTCGCCCACTGGGCGCGTGAAGCAACCGACACAATCATCAACGAGGTCGAAGCCTCGCAGCGACCCGCGGAAGAGCAGTTGCGGCTGCTGGTGTGCGCTGCGACCGATGACCGCAACCTTCCCTATGGCGGGTTGCTGGCCGATAGCGCGGTGCGCGAATGGGCCCGCTTCGACACGTCGGCGGCAGAAACCCTCAAGGCGGTGGATCAGCGCCGCATCGACTATGTCGCCGACCTGCTCGGGCGTTGCGGGTTTTCAGCGCGCCACAGCCGCAGTGGCGCCAACGGACTCTATGGCGCCCTGATCGGCCTCGAGGCGCTCGCCGCAAGCGGCCTTGCGGACCTTCGCGCCGATCTGCTCGGGCTGCTGGAGGCTTTACTCCACAGCCGCGACGCCACCTAACTCAGCCCTTCGCGAGCACGCCGAACGCAATCAGCGACAGGCCCTGCATGACGAGGTCGACGGCCAGAAACAGGCCGAGGATCCAGAGGCTGTTGACCGGCCAGCCGGCGGCAATGATGAGGCCTGCGGCCAGCGTGACGAGGCCCCCGAGCGCCACCCAGCCCCAGCCCTGCAGCGGCCTGAGCTTCAGGCCGACCCAGATGCGGAAGCAGCCGGCGATAATCAGCGCGATCGCCATGACGAAGGTCAGGAAGGACGAGGCGAGCAAGGGGTTGATGAAGGCGAACAGCCCGGCGATGGTGTAGCAGGCGCCGCTCAGGCCCCAATAGAGCACACTGTCCCAGCCCTTCACCTGGAAGGCATGGCCAAGGTTAAAGAGCCCGCCGACCAGCATGATGATCCCGACATAGTAGACCGAAGCGACGGTCGCCATCAGCAGGTTGCCGAAGGCAAGGCCGCCGCACATGATCAGAAGCACGCCAAGTGCCACGAACCATCCCCACTTGCCGGCGACTGCTGACTTGTCGGCCTGATCGAATGCATGGGTCATCTCAACCTCCAGTTCTTCGAAACGCGGGATCGCTACCGAGGGGATTGAGCCGGATTTTTCGACAAAAGGAAAGGAAAAACAGCGCAGATTTTTATTGATTGATGAGTCAATCAAAAATAAGCTGGCTTTCGTCAAGGGAGAGACGGATGCCGAAAGTCGGAATGGAACCGGTGCGCCGCAAGGCGCTGGTGGACGCTGCACTTCGCGTGATCGGCGACCAGGGCACGCTTGCCGTCACCATGTCCGAAATCGCCCGCCATGCAGGCGTCTCCCCTGCTCTCGCCCACCACTATTTCGGCAGCAAGGAACAATTGCTGATCGAGACGATCCGCAGCCTTCTACGTCAGTTGCGCGACGACACGGTGACGGCGCTTCGCGCCGTCTCGAGCCCGCACGACAAGCTGAGCGCGGTGATCCGCGTTTCCTTCCAGGCAAGCCAGTTCGCGCCGGATACGATTGCGGCCTGGCTTGCCTTCTATTCGGAGGCGCAGCGTTCGGAAGAGGTCCGGCGACTGCTGGTCGTCTACGCGCGACGGCTGCGCTCGAACCTCCTTGCGAGCCTAAAGGCGCTTTGCCCAGATGATGACGCGGAACGCATCGCCGAAGGCGCTGCTGCGATGATCGACGGGCTCTATATCCGCCAGAGTCTGCGCTCCGCGCCGATCGGCATCGAAGCCTCGATCGCGCTCACGGAAGACTACGTCATCTCTCATATCGATCGGCTTCACAGCCAGGGAACGGCCGCATGACCGCAAGACCGAACATCCTGATCATCATGGTCGACCAGTTGAACGGAAAATTCTTTCCCGACGGACCGGCCGCGTTCCTGCATGCGCCGAACCTGAAATCGCTTGCCGCCCGTTCGGCCCGCTTCCGCAACAACTACACCTCGTCGCCGCTCTGCGCCCCTGCCCGCGCCTCGTTCATGGCCGGACAATTGCCAAGCCGCACCCGCGTCTACGACAACGCCGCCGAATACCAGTCGTCGATCCCGACCTATGCGCATCACCTGCGCCGCGCCGGCTACTACACAGCGCTCTCCGGAAAAATGCATTTCGTCGGGCCGGACCAACTGCATGGCTTCGAGGAGCGGCTGACGACCGACATCTACCCGGCCGATTTCGGCTGGACGCCCGACTATCGCAAGCCCGGCGAGCGCATCGACTGGTGGTATCACAATCTCGGCTCCGTCACCGGCGCCGGCGTTGCCGAGATCACCAATCAGATGGAGTATGACGACGAGGTCGCCTTTCTCGCCAACCAGAAGCTCTACCAGCTCTCGCGCGAAAGCGACGATGCGGACCGCCGCCCCTGGTGCCTGACCGTCTCCTTCACCCATCCGCACGACCCTTACGTGGCGCGCAAGAAGTTCTGGGATCTCTATGAAGGCTGCGAACACCTGCTGCCCGAGATCGGCATGCTGCCGGACGATCAGCAGGACCCGCATTCCAAGCGCATCATGCATTCCTGCGACTATGGCAATTTCGATCTGACGGAAGACAACATCCGTCGTTCGCGCCAGGCCTATTTCGCCAACATCTCCTATCTCGATGAGAAGGTCGGCGAACTCGTGGATACGCTGACGCGCACGCGCATGCTCGACGACACCCTGATCCTGTTCTGCTCGGACCATGGCGACATGCTCGGCGAGCGCGGTCTGTGGTTCAAGATGAACTTCTTCGAAGGCTCTGCCCGCGTGCCGCTGATGGTCGCCGGTCCGGGCGTCGCCGCCGGTCTGCACCTGGCGCCGACGTCCAATCTCGACGTGACGCCGACGCTTGCCGATCTCGCCGGCATCTCGATGGACGAGATCAAACCCTGGACCGACGGCATCAGCCTCGTGCCCATGATCAATGGCGAGGAACGCTTGGAGCCGGTGCTGATGGAGTATGCCGCCGAAGCCTCCTACGCGCCGCTCGTCGCCATCCGCGAGGGCAAGTGGAAATACATCCACTGCGCGCTCGATCCGGATCAGCTCTATGATCTCGAGGCCGACCCGCTGGAACTGAAGAACCTCGCCGCCGATCCGGAAACGCCGGTGCAGGCCGCGACCTTGCAGGCCTTCCGCGACATGTGCGCTGCCCATTGGGACATGGAGGCCTTCGACGCCGCCGTGCGCGAAAGCCAGGCGCGGCGCTGGGTGGTCTACGAGGCGCTCCGAAACGGCGCCTATTATCCCTGGGACCACCAGCCGCTGCAGAAGGCATCCGAGCGCTACATGCGCAACCACATGAACCTCGACAATCTCGAGGAATCCAAACGCTACCCGCGAGGAGAATGACATGAGAGCCCAACCGCAAGCCTCGCACTTCATCGACGGCGAATATGTCGAGGACGTTGCAGGCACCGTCATCGAGAGCATCTATCCGGCGACCGGCGAAGTGATCGCCCGGCTGCATGCGGCGACGCCCGCGATCGTCGAGAAAGCGATTGCCGCTGCCAAGCGCGCCCAGCCGGAATGGGCGGCGATGAGCCCGACAGCGCGCGGCCGTATCCTCAAGCGCGCCGCCGAGATCATGCGTGAGCGCAACCGCGAGCTCTCCGAGCTCGAAACGCTCGACACCGGCAAGCCGATCCAGGAGACGATCGTCGCCGACCCGACGTCGGGTGCAGACAGCTTCGAGTTCTTCGGCGGCGTCATCGCCACGGCGCTCAACGGTGACTATATCCCGCTCGGCGGTGACTTCGCCTATACCAAGCGCGTGCCGCTCGGCGTCTGCGTCGGCATCGGCGCCTGGAACTATCCGCAGCAGATCGCCTGCTGGAAGGGTGCGCCGGCACTTGCCGCCGGCAATGCCATGGTGTTCAAGCCTTCGGAAAACACCCCGCTCGGCGCGCTGAAGATCGCCGAAATCCTCGTCGAGGCCGGCCTGCCGAAGGGCCTCTACAACGTCATCCAGGGCGATCGCTCAACCGGTCCACTGCTCGTCAACCATCCTGACGTCGCCAAGGTGTCGCTGACCGGCTCGGTGCCGACGGGCAAGAAGGTGGCCGGTGCTGCCGCCGCAGAACTCAAGCACGTCACCATGGAACTCGGCGGAAAGTCGCCGCTGATCGTCTTTGACGATGCCGATCTCGAAAGCGCCATCGGTGGCGCCATGCTCGGCAATTTCTATTCGACCGGCCAGGTCTGCTCGAACGGCACCCGCGTCTTCGTCCAGAAGACCATCAAGGAACAGTTCCTGACGCGGCTCAAGGCCCGCACCGAGGCGATCGTCATCGGCGACCCCATGGACGAGGCGACGCAGCTCGGACCGATGGTCTCGATGCCGCAGCGCGACAAGGTCTTCTCCTACATCGAAAAGGGCAAGGCCGAGGGCGCGCGGCTCGTGACCGGCGGCGGCATTCCGAACGCCGTCAACGCCGAAGGCACCTATATCCAGCCGACCGTCTTTGCCGACGTCACCGACGAGATGACGATCGCGCGTGAGGAGATCTTCGGGCCGGTCATGTGCGTGCTCGACTTTAACGACGAGGCCGAGGTGATCGCACGCGCCAATGCCACCGAATTCGGCCTCTCGGCCGGCGTCTTTACCGCCGACATCACCCGCGCCCACCGCGTGGTCGACCAGCTCGAAGCCGGCACGCTCTGGATCAACACCTACAATCTCTGCCCGGTAGAAATCCCCTTCGGCGGCTCGAAACAATCCGGCTTCGGCCGCGAGAATTCGGTGGCAGCGCTCAACCACTACAGCGAGCTGAAGACCGTCTATGTCGGCATGGGGCCGGTGCAGGCGCCGTATTGAGTTTAGGCGTTGCCCCTCCGTTGAGGGGCGATTGTCTTACCCCTCATCCTCGGGCGAGCGAAGCGAGTTCCGGGGATCCAGCAGCGCCACGTCGGTGGCGCGAGGTTCTTTCAAGCGACCGACGTCGCTTGGCTGGATTCCTGTGACGAGCACAGGAATGAGGGGCCGAGATAGCAGCGCAAGACCAGCCGGTTCTAGAGACGCAAAAGAAAGACCACGCTTATGCAGGCAGATTACATCATCATCGGCTCCGGCTCGGCCGGTTCGGCGCTCGCCTATCGCCTGTCGGAAGACGGCAAGAACACCGTCATGGTGCTGGAATATGGCGGAACGGATGCCGGGCCTTTCATCCAGATGCCGGCGGCCCTTGCCTGGCCGATGAGCATGAAGCGCTACAACTGGGGCTATCTGTCCGAGCCCGAGCCGAACCTCAACAACCGGCGCATCACAGCACCACGCGGCAAGGTGATCGGAGGCTCTTCCTCGATCAACGGTCTCGTGTATGTCCGCGGCCACGCGGAAGACTTCAACCGGTGGGAAGAGCTCGGTGCGCGCGGCTGGGCCTATGCCGACGTGCTTCCCTATTTCAAGCGTATGGAAAATTCTGACGGTGGCGAAACCGGCTGGCGCGGCACCGACGGGCCGCTGCACGTCAAGCGTGGCCCGGTGCACAATCCGCTGTTCCATGCCTTTATCGCCGCGGGCCAGCAGGCGGGCTTCGAAGCGACCGACGATTACAACGGCTCGAAGCAGGAAGGCTTCGGGCTGATGGAGCAGACCGTCTGGCAGGGCCGGCGCTGGTCGGCGGCAAACGCCTATCTAAAGCCGGCGATGAAGCGCAAGAACGTCTCGCTCGTGCGCTGCTTTGCCCGCCGGATCATCATCGAGAACGGCCGGGCGACCGGTGTCGAGATCGAGCGCGGCGGCAAGATCGAAATCGTCAAGGCGAACCGCGAAGTCGTGGTCTCGGCGTCGTCGTTCAACTCGCCGAAGCTTTTGATGCTCTCCGGCATCGGCCCGGCTCAGCACCTGAAGGACATGGGCATCGAGGTGAAGGTCGACCGACCGGGCGTCGGGGCGAATCTGCAGGACCATATGGAGTTCTATTTCCAGCAGATTTCGACGAAGCCGGTCTCGCTCTATTCCTGGCTGCCCTGGTTCTGGCAGGGCGTTGCCGGTGCACAATGGCTGTTCTTCAAGAAAGGCCTCGGCATTTCCAACCAGTTCGAGGCCTGCGCCTTCCTGCGTTCTGCACCGGGCGTCAAGCAGCCTGATATCCAGTATCACTTTCTCCCGGTTGCGATCAGCTACGACGGCAAGGCGGCCGCCAATACGCACGGCTTCCAGGTGCATGTCGGCTACAACCTCTCGAAGTCGCGCGGCAACGTCACGCTGCGCTCTTCCGACCCGATGGCCGACCCGGTCATCCGCTTCAATTACATGAGCCACCCGGAGGACTGGGAGAAGTTCCGCCACTGCGTGCGCCTGACCCGCGAGATCTTCAGCCAGAAGGCCTTCGATCATTTTCGCGGGCCCGAGATCCAGCCGGGCGAAAAGGTGCAGTCGGACGAGGAGATCGACGCCTTCCTGCGTGAGCATCTCGAAAGCGCGTACCACCCCTGCGGCACCTGCAAGATGGGTGCGAAGGACGACCCGATGGCCGTCGTCGACCCGGAAACCCGCGTCATCGGCGTCGATGGCCTGCGGGTTGCCGACAGCTCGATCTTCCCGCACGTGACCTACGGCAACCTCAACAGCCCATCGATCATGACCGGCGAAAAGGCAGCCGACCACATTCTCGGCAAGCAGCCGCTGGCACGTTCCAACCAGGAGCCGTGGGTCAACCCGCGCTGGCAGGTCAGCGACCGGTAAGGCGCTACCCGACGAAGCCGATCCAGCGGCCGGCAAGCACCGCGCCAAGCCAGACGGCAAGGGAGACGAGCGCCTGCAATCGCAGGCGCAAAGCAATCACCCCGCTTGAGATCGAAGCCTTCCAGGCCTCGCTCCGGCGGAGTGAGAGTGCATTCAGCGTTCCAATTGCCAGAAGCGCGAGCTTGGTCATAAAGGCCGGGTTGGCGAGATAGGCCGACGGCCTGACGCTGAACAGGCAAATGCCGGTAACGACGGTCATCGCAAGACCGATGGCCGCAGCGCGCGCCAGAAAGGGCCCGAGAGCTGCAACCGGTGCCTGGCCGGCAAGACCGAGCAATCTCAGATCAAGCGGAACGATCGCGCCGATCAGAAGGCCGATCGCGAGAATATGGGCCGCGTTGACCAGAAGATAGAGAAGCGCCGAGCGTCTGAGGGCTGCGCCCACTGGCCAGCCGGCGATCCACTCGGCGAGTTCGGCTCCGCTCATCCCCCGGCCCGAATGCGTTCCGGATAGATATCGTAGACCTTGCCGGCGACGGTGATGCGCACCGCTTTCATGCGCTTTTCATTTGGATCGAGCGAACGATTGCCGAGAACGATGATCGCGTCACCGGCCTTGGCGGAGGCCTCGACGAAGCCGGAGCGCTCCGTCTGCCGCGGATTGCCAAGCTCGACATGCCACATGCCATCGCCCGACGTTTCGACTTCAAGGGTCGGATGGGGCGGCGCCATGGAAATCTCGCGGATGGTTCCGTTGATTTCGATCTGGTCGGCCTCTGCCCAGGACCACCCGTGATGGGCGTAAGCGCCGCCGGCCAGCACCATGGCCACGAAAGCACCTGCGACACTTCGACGTGAAATGGCTTTCAACATGCGCCTGCTCCTTCGTCTGTTGCAAAGAAGGGATTAACTTGAACCCGTCGTTTCGATTGGAAAAGAAGCCGGTCTTCAACATTTCTTGAGCGCTGCCGACCCTCCGCCTCCTGTGGTTGCAAGACCATGGGTTGCGCGAACATCGATCAACAGCTTAAAATTTAGCTATTCTTAATCTCCAATTGTTATCTCTGTATGAGACGGAGTGAACGCTGGGCGAATGTGCCATGAAGGCAGTTTCGCCGCGCATGATCGCGTGCTCCTTCCCATCATCGTCATCACTCCCCTGCCAAGGCGAGCTTGCTTCCCGATGCCCTTGCGGTGTGCCCGCGGCCATCGGCCGAGGATGATTTGCCTTGCGGATAACCGAGGAGCGTCTTTCATGACAATCAAGGCACGACTGCTCGTGTGTTTGTCTCTGCTCGCCGTCGCCATGCTGGTCATGATCGCCACGGCCTTCAACGCGATGACCTCAATCGCAAAGCGGACGGAATCGATCGTCGCGGATCGCCTGCTGCCGGTCGATCACCTGAAAACGGTATCGGACATGTATGCGGTCGAGATCGTCGATACGACCCACAAGGTCAGGAGCGGCGCGCTTGGCTGGACCGCAGGCAGCCAAGCGATCAAAACTGCGCTTGCGACTATCGATCAGGAGTGGCGCACCTATGAGGCGACGCGGCTGACGTCACAGGAAAAGAAGCTCACCGAGACCTTCGACAAGGCACGGGTTGCCAGTGACGCTGCGATCCGCGACCTTGTTGCGGTCATGGAGCGTCAGGACAAGTCCGAGCTCGAACACTTCGTCGATACCAAGCTCTACCCTTCGGTCGACCCGCTCGCGGCCCCGATCAGCGAACTGATCAAGCTGCAGCTTTCCGAAGCGAATGGGGAACTCGAAGCCGCAAAGACGGAGAAAGACACGCTGACACTCTGGCAAACGGTTGTAGCCGGCTTCGCCCTTGCGATACTGGCGACGACCGTCTGGTTCGTCATCTCCGGCCTGCTCCGCCCGCTGGCGAAACTGCGTGAGGCCATGCGGCAACTGGCCATCGGCAATCTCAAGGCCGAGATCTACGGCGAAAAACGCCGCGACGAAATCGGCCAGATGGCCGGCGCCGTTGCGGTCTTCCGCGACAACGCGCTTGAGCGCCAGCGACTGGAGCAGGAGGCCGACGCAGGTCGGACGCTGTCGGAACGCGAGCGCGAGCAGCGCGAGGCGCAGAAGGCAAAGGAAGCGGCTGAAATCCAGACGGCCGTCAACGCACTCGGCTTTGGGCTCGACCGCCTTGCCGAAGGCGACCTTACCCATCGCATCGATACGCCGCTCGCCGAACGTCTCGACGCGCTGCGCACCAATTTCAACAGTTCGCTCACCAATCTCGAAGAGGCGCTACGCTCGGTTGGCGAAAACGCCCGCAGCATCAATGCCGGCGCCGGCGAAATCCGCTCGGCGGCAGGCGACCTTTCCAAGCGTACGGAACAGCAGGCGGCCTCGGTTGAGGAAACGGCGGCAGCCCTCGACCAGATCGCAACGACCGTCGCGGATGCCAGCCGGCGCGCCGAGGAAGCCGGAACGCTGGTCGCGCGCACCCGTGATGCGGCGGAGAAGTCCGGGGAAATCGTCGGCAACGCCATCACCGCCATGAGCGGGATCGAGGCGTCGTCCAAGGAGATCTCCAGCATTATCGGCGTGATCGATGACATCGCCTTCCAGACGAACCTGCTCGCGCTGAACGCCGGCGTAGAGGCGGCGCGCGCCGGCGAGGCCGGCAAGGGGTTTGCCGTCGTTGCCCAGGAGGTGCGCGAACTGGCCCAGCGCTCAGCCCAGGCAGCAAAGGAGATCAAGGTGTTGATCGCCACCTCCGGCCAGCAGGTCAAATCCGGCGTCACCCTGGTGCGCGAAACCGGAACGGCGCTCGAAAGCATCATCGTCGAGGTCAAGGAGATCAGCAGTCACGTGACGGCGATCGTCGAAAGCGCCCGTGAACAGGCGGCCGGCATCCAGCAGATTAACACGGCCGTCAACGCGATCGACCAGGGGACGCAGCAGAACGCGGCCATGGTCGAGCAATCGACCGCCGCAAGCCACAGCCTGGCCCGGGAGGCGGGTGCGCTCAACGACCTTCTGATGCGTTTCAAGACCGACGGCAGTTCCTCACCTTCGCCGCGTCTGGTGACGAGCGCGGCCATGGCAGCCGCTGCCCCCTCGCCCGCCCGTGCGCTCAATCGCAAGCTCGCCTCGGCCTATCGCAGCGCTCCACAGACGCAGGAGGCCGGTTGGGCCGAATTCTGACGGACGCGCGTTTCGCCATTTTCCAGGGAGGCGCGGACCTGCAGGGTTCGCGCCTTTCTTCAGATAGCGGTTGACCCGCGCCGCGATACTGTATTAATCTAGTAAATTACTAGTCTTTACTAGGTTTTTCGCTGCCTTTCGATCTGAGAGGCAGATTTGCTCCAAACAAAGAGCATTAGAAACCGCTATTTCTGTCCATTGTCACGATCCGCTGCGATATTCCGACCAACTTGGAACAGGACGCAGCCATGACCACGTCATCCCTTGAAACCACTGCCAAGGCTCTCAACGAGAGGCTCGAGAGCCTGGATCTTGCCGGGCGTCTCGCGCTTGTCGCGAGCCTGGAAGGGCGAGCCGTCTTTACAACGTCGCTCGGCATCGAGGACCAGGTGATTACCGCCGCCATCGGCAAGAACAAGCTCGCCGTCGACGTCGTGACACTCCAGACCGGCCGGCTTTTCAACGAAACCGCCGCCCTCATCGACAAGACGGAAGAAGCCTTCGACATTCTGATCAAGCGCTTCCACCCGGAGCAGGCCGATATCGACGCCTATGCGGCGCGTTACGGCCTCAACGGCTTCTACGAGAGCGTCGAGGCACGTCATGCCTGTTGCGACGTGCGCAAGCTGAAGCCGCTTGCGCGCGCACTCGAAGGGGCAACCTTCTGGATCACCGGCCTGCGCCGCGGCCAGTCCGGTAATCGCGCGTCCACTCCGTTTGCCGAAGCGGACCTCGAGCGCGGGCTGATCAAGATCAACCCGCTGGTGGACTGGGACATCGAGACCATCAACAGCTTCGTCGCTGCCAATGGCGTTCCGGTCAACCCGCTGCATGCGCGTGGCTATCCGTCGATCGGTTGCGAGCCTTGCACCCGCGCCATCAAGCCCGGCGAGCCCGAGCGCGCCGGCCGCTGGTGGTGGGAGAACGACGAGAAGCGCGAATGTGGTCTGCACGTTCCGGAAGCCGCCGCAAGCTCCATCATCCCGAATTCGAGCAGCGCCGCCTGAGGCTGGCGCGCTCTTCCAAAGACAAATCCTCCCGGAGACTGAAATGCCCCATAACCATCCGGAAACGGAACTGCACAATCCGCAGAGCGCCAAACCGCCGCTCGATCCGCATCTGAAGGCGCTGGAAAACGAAGCGATCCACATCTTCCGCGAAGTGGCCGCCGAGTTCGAACGCCCGGTCATGCTCTATTCGATCGGCAAGGACTCTTCGGTGCTCCTGCATCTGGCACGCAAGGCCTTCTATCCCGGCCGCGTTCCCTTCCCGCTGTTGCACGTCAATACCGGCTGGAAGTTTGCCGAGATGATCGCGTTTCGAAACGAGATCGTCGAGCGCTACGACCTTGACCTGATCGAGCACGTCAACCCGCGCGGTGCGGCCGAAAACGTCACGCCGTTTACCCACGGCTCGGCGCTCTACACCGACATCATGAAAACCGAGGCGCTGCGCCAGGCGCTCGACGCCGGCCAGTTCGATGCCGCCTTCGGCGGCGCGCGTCGCGACGAGGAAGCGAGCCGCGCGAAGGAGCGCATCTATTCCTTCCGCACGCCCGATCATCGCTGGGACCCGCGCAACCAGCGCCCGGAACTCTGGAACGTTTACAACGGCATGATCCGCAAGGGCGAAAGCGTGCGCGCCTTCCCCCTGTCGAACTGGACCGAGGTCGACATCTGGCGCTACATCCAGGCCGAGGAGATCCCGATCGTTCCGCTCTACTTCGCCGAGAAGCGCCCGATCGTCGAACGCGACGGCATGATGATCCTGGCCGAAGATCCGCGCCTGGAACTGCTGCCTGGCGAAACCAAGCGCGAAGAAGTCATCCGCTTCCGCACGCTCGGCTGCTTCCCGCTCACCGGCGCCATCCGCTCGAACGCAACGACGCTCGACGACATCATCACCGAACTCGAAACCGCGACCGTTTCCGAACGCCAGGGCCGCGCCATCGACCGTGACCAGTCCGGCTCGATGGAAAAGAAGAAACGCGAAGGATATTTCTGATGACCGCTCCCGCAACCGCGAATGCCGTCGAGCACGTTGCAGCCAGCGAGGTTCTCGCCTTCCCGGCGCAGGAGCCGGCGCGTGCAACGCGAGACAGCCGCCCGCTTCGCCTGATCACCTGCGGCTCGGTCGACGACGGCAAGTCGACGCTGATCGGTCGCCTGCTCTGGGATACCAAGGCGGTCAAGGAAGACCAGGCCGCCACGCTGCAGCGCGATTCCAACGGCAAGCAGAACGATCTCGGCCTGCCCGATTTCGCGCTGCTGCTCGATGGCCTGCAGGCCGAGCGCGAACAGGGCATCACCATCGACGTCGCCTATCGCTATTTCTCGACCGACAAGCGCTCCTTCATCGTCGCCGACACGCCCGGCCATGAACAGTACACCCGCAATATGGCGACCGGCGCCTCGACCGCCGATCTCGCCGTGCTGCTGGTCGACGCCCGCGTCGGCCTCTTGGAACAGACCCGCCGGCACGCGACTATCGCGACGCTGATGGGCATCAAGCAGTTCGTGCTCGCCGTCAACAAGATCGACCTCACCGACTACGACCGCAGCCGCTTCGAGCAGATCAGCCATGAGTTCCGCGAACTGGCGCTTTCGCTCGGCGTGCGCCAGGTCACGGCCATCCCGGTGTCGGCGTTGAAGGGCGAAAACGTCGTTTATGACGGCAGCGCCTCCATGCCCTGGTATGACGGCCCGACGCTGATCGAGGTGCTGGAACTCGCGACCACCCGCTCGGCCCAGACGGTCGGTTTCCGCCTGCCGGTTCAGCGCGTCTCGCGTCCGGGCGAGAGCTTCCGGGGCTATCAGGGCACGGTTGCCGGCGGGTCGGTCAAGCCCGGCGACAGCGTCGTCATCCTGCCCTCGGGCATGGTCGCCAATGTCACCAAGATCGTCACCTTCGACCTGGTACGCAACGCCGCCGTTGCGGGTGATGCGATCACGCTGGTGCTCGACCGTCAGGTGGACGTGTCGCGCGGCGACATGATCGTCGCCATCGACAGCCAGCCGCTGACCGGCCTGTCCTTCGACGCACAGCTCGTCGCCTTGCAGGCGGAAGGCATCCAGCCGGGCAAGCGCTACTGGCTGAAGAGCGGCAGCCGCCGCCAGCGTGTCCAGGTGCAGCCGGCGAGCCAGCTCGACCTTCAGACCGGCAAGTGGAACCATGTCGAACAGCTGCCGATGAACGCAATCGGCAAGGTGCATCTTGCCTTCGACGAGCAGGCGATCTTCGACACCTACGAGCAGAACCGCACGACGGGCGCCTTCATCCTGATCGACCCGGACACCAACAACACGGTGGCCGGCGGCATGATCACGGCCAAGCGCTCGGCGCTCGGCGGCATCCACACGGAAGACGCCCGCGTCATCCTCTCGCTGCCAGCCGACCTTGCCGACCAGCTGATGGCGACCGAACTCTTCGCCAACCGCCGCGAGGAAGCCGAGATCCGGCGTGTGAGCGCCGGCAGGGCTGTCGAGGTGATCGACGATATCGACGGCTGAGCGATGCCATTGCACTGAAGACCAAGAGGGGGCCGATTGGCCCCCTTTTCATTTCCGCCTTGTGCCCGGCGAGCGGCTTTGCGCCTTTCCAAAAGCGGCAGCTGCTCTATCTCCCTGCCGCAGGGAGAAGCGCCATGAAAACAGAACATCAAGGCGAAGAGGCAAAGCACCAGGGCTTTCGCGCGCGGACGGTCACCATCGAGGCGTTTGCGCGGAAATACCGGCTCGGTGCGGAGGAAACCCAGCGGCTCGAAGACCAGTTCGGACCCGCTGCGGGCGAAGTCGAACTGCTGCAGGCGGCCAGGCGCAACGGGATGCCGGAAGATTAGGCGTCCCGCCGGAATCGATTTCACTCAGAGTTGCTGCTCGATCGCCGGAAGGACCATCGTCAGCGGGGCCGGATCGGCGTGCTGCCACAGCTGATAGCCGACGACACTACCGAGAATGGCGGACCATATCGCGATCTCGCGGAATGTAAAAATCGGTTCCTTCAACATGTGTGCCTCTCCATCTCTTTGGGGCAAGAACAGGTGCTGAAGGCAATATCGTCGTGATTGTTCACACTGATAAGACAGCAATTCGCGAACGCGCCGTTTCCAATTGAACAATCAAGGCTTGAGGAACGAGCGGGCGAGTGTGGCGCAGATGGCTGGTAGACGCCCTTTGCCTGACGCTGAGCCGCCATGCGTTACCGTTTCGTCCCGGAATGGCACGGAAGATGCAATCATTTCACCTTGGCAAGCGTTCGAAACAAACCTGTCTTTCAATCCGTCCCGGCATTCGTAAGTTGGCGCCGTCGATCATGAGGATCGATAGGGCTGTTTCACCGTTTTCGGACGTCGTGGGACAGTCCGCCTGACCACGGACCGGTCCCGGCACATGCGCACAAAAAAGGGCTCTGACGAGCCCTCTCCTGCAGTTCACGTCCAGGGCAATTCCAGGAAAAGTGTAGAACGGTTTTTCGTCCGGAATTGCTAGACATCAGAGAGTTAGATCATTTCACTGTTTCGACGAAACAATGAAATGATCTGGGGTCAGCGGGTGCTGACCACAGGCTCGACGGCATCGTCTTCCGTGCGGCTTGCGAAGTAGTTGGCAAGCAGTGCGCCGGAGATGTTGTGCCAGACGCTGAAGATCGCACTCGGCACGGCGGCGACAGGCGAGAAATACGCGTTGGCGAGGGCGGCGCCCAGACCGCTGTTCTGCATCCCAACCTCGATCGCGATCGCCTTGCGTTTGGCAAGCGAGAGGCCCGCCGCCTTGGCGGCGAAGAAGCCGAGCAGGTACCCAAGACCATTGTGCAGGACGACCACCGCGAAGATCAGCAGACCGGAGCTTGCGATCGCGCCCTTGCTGGCGCCGACGACCGCGGCCACGATCAGCACGATGCCGGCAACGCTGACCAGCGGCAACGCCGGCACTGCGGCCTTGACCAGGCCCGGCAGCAGCTTCTGGAACAAAAAGCCCACGGCCAACGGCAACAACACGACCTTGACGATGCTCATGAACATCGCCATCGCATCGACAGGCAGATACTGGCTGGCAAATGTCCACACCAGGAACGGCGTGACGATCGGTGCAAGCAGCGTGGTGACGCTGGTGCAGGCTACCGACAAGGCAACATCGCCTTTCGAAAGATACGTCATCACGTTGCTCGACGTGCCACCCGGGCAGCACCCGACGAGGATAACACCGGCGGCCACCTCCGGCGACATCGGAATGATGGCCGTCAAAAGAACCGCGAGCAGCGGCATGATCAGAAACTGGGAGATGACACCAATACCGACCTCGAAAGGACGCTTGGCGACCTCTTTGAAATCGTCGATCGAAATGGTGAGGCCCATGCCGAACATGATGATGCCAAGCAGCGTGACGATATAGGGCGTGATCTGCTTGAAAATATCCGGGAAAACAAAACCGAGAACGGCGAAAACTATGACCCAGAGCGCGAACGTGCGTCCAACGAACTGGGAAAACGATGCGACAGCCTTCAAAATTAAACTCCTTGGCGTGATGACGGCTGTCTAGGCCTGTCGGCAGGCAGCTTCAACGCGCTTCGAACAAAAAGTCGCCGGATGCCGCAACTTTATGTCGACAGAACAGTGACAGCAGATATTAACGCAACACATATGGACATCGGCCACGCCATGCGGATAGGCAGATCGCGCGCGGCGGAGCCGCGATCTCAGGGAGACGAAAGATGACCACGGGCAACAAACCTGAAACGAGCGTGACAGTCGAGAAGCGCGTGAACGGCAAATGGTGCTTCGTCATCAAGCATCGCGGCGTCACCTATCCGGCGCAGGGCAACTTCACCTCGATGCTGCAAGCGCAGGCCGTTGCCCAAACGGCCCTGAAGGCGCTCGAACAGCAACGCTGACGGCGGCCGAGCGCATTCAATCCAATTTATGAGGCGCTCGCTATCCTCTCGCTGCAACTGGTCGCGCCGAGCGCACTGCACGGGCGCATCGAGCCCCGTGTTAGTCGACGGCGGAGCGGATGATGTTGCAGAGCCCCTCCTGGACCACCTGCTTGGTGGCCACCTGCCCGACCTGAATATCGAACATCGCATCAATCCGCGTGCCTGAACCGCGCTTGCGGGCAACGACGCGCAGCGTCTGCAGGCGTCCGGAGCCTGCCGTGTCCTGATAGGCCTCGATGGTGCCGAGTGCCTTGTTGACCTCGATGCCCGAAAACCCTTCGGCCGCCACGCCCTGCGCCAACCGCTGCAACGCCGCCTCGGGCTTCAACTTCGGAAAATCCTGCCAGGTCTTGAAGTAAACCGGCGTCACCAGCGGCACGCCCGACGCCTTGAAATTCTTCTCGCAGCTTTGGGCTGCTGCGGCCGATTGGCCGGCCAGCAGCAGAGCGGCTGCAAGTGATAGGTGTTTGATCGACATTCCCTGTCCTCGTTGTCACTGACGCGATGACGGGACCCTACAACCGTGCGATGACCGGGGGCAGAGCACCGCCGGCGCGAACACACCGGTATTCGACCAACGGCTCATTCGGAGCGACGAACGGCAATAGTTGCAAGGCTGTCGTGGTTTTGGCTGAGAACGATGACAAGCGGCTCACGCCCGGCCCATCAGCTGCGAAACGCCGCATTCTGACGCTGAGATCCATACGCGCCAATGCAGGGCAAATGTGGGCGTACCAATACGGAGCCTGCGGCCAAAAACGAAAAAAGCCTGCAATAGCAGGCTTTTCGGCTGGTCGGAGTGGCAAGATTCGAACTTGCGACCCCCACGTCCCGAACGTGGTGCGCTACCAGACTGCGCTACACTCCGTGACCAGCGGCGCCTCTATAGAACAGGCTTTTTGATTTCACAAGCGCCTATCTCGAAAAACATCGCGGCTTTCTCAAAAAACTTGTGGCGGTGGAAAACACAGCCCGATGCTGGCGCTTCCCGGCCGCTTTCCGACGCCACGCCGACCTCAAGCCGCGCTTTTGCGTCGGTCAAGGGTGCCTGAAGGCCTGTGCGATAGGGACTTTCTGCAACGCTTCATAATTTCCTGAAATAGGAACAACGACGTGCATTTCCTTTCCCGCGGATTGGCGCTAGAGCCACAACGGAAAGCGCGGAAAGCCAGGGGATACGGGCTTGCGGCGCTCTGCCTATTTCAGAACGAGAGCCAAAGGGACAGACACATGAATTTCCGCATGATGACGGTGGCGGGCCTTGCGCTCGTGCTCGCCGGCTGCACGACGACCACGGGGATCTCCAGGAACGCGGTCGAGGCCCGTTGGCTCGGCCAGCCGGCCGGCGGCTTCTTCGCCCAGTATGGCCCGCCGATCTCCGACGTCGAGAGCGGCAGCTCCACCGTCTACAGCTGGAAGGGCGGCTACAAGACCCGCAAGATCCCGGCTCAGTATGAAACTACCAAGGATGGCAAGCGTGGCAAGCGCATCTCGTCCGCCCGCACCGAGTATCTGAGCTGCGCTGTCCAGCTCACCGTCTCGTCCGACTACGTGATCCGCTCGATCCACATTGCCGGCGACCGCAAGCGCGCCGAAGGCCCGAGCTGGTGCGAAGAGTTCCTGGGCGCGCCGGCCCAGGCCAAGCCGACGGCTACCGCAGGCTAAGTTTCACAAAACAAAAAGCCCGGATCATCGATCCGGGCTTTTTATCAAAGAGCGCCGCCCTCAGGCGTTGCTGTTATCCTCGACGGGCGCGTCGGGGCCGTTCTTCTTGATCGAGTCGATGGCGTTCTGAGCGCTGGCTTTGGTCTTGTAGCCTTCGGTCGAGAACATGACCTCGCTGTTATACTTGAAGCGAACGCGGTATTCGCCAGCCTTGTCTTTGTAGATTTCGAATTTGTGAGCCATCTTCTCCCTCGTACAAGTAGGAATCAACGCAACTAGCGTGTCAGTTGCAGCGTGACTTGACAAGGGTGCAGGCAAACAAGCGCCGAACACGTCGCCGACACTGGCCATTGCTTCGCCAGGAACGTCACCGTCACCCATTGCTGCGCCGCGCGCAGGAGGCCGAAGATGACCCAAACCCTTCAGAAAGACACACCGGGCCTGCAGGTGGAACTGCTGCATCACGTCAGCCTGCCTGTCCGCGACCTGGAGATATCCAGGCGCTTCTACGCAGAGGTGCTGTCATTGCGAGAGATCCCCCGGCCGGATTTCGCCTTTGCAGGCGCATGGTTTCAGGTCGCTGCAGGCCAGCTTCACCTAATCGTCCGGGCACCAGGTGTAGACCCCAAGGACGCCAGTCGTCCGGAACCGACCTACCGCCTGAAAAAAGGGATCGATACGCGAGACATACACTTCGCGGTGCGCGTGAAGAGCTTTTCCGCGGCGCTCACGCATCTGAACGACAGCGGCTATGGAGAGAACGCCGAAGGCAAGCTGAAGATACAGGTAAACAGGCCTTCAAAACATCGGGGCGCCGGCTTTCCGCAGATATACGTCCTTGACCCCGACGGGCACGTCATCGAGATCAACGCGCAGTCGGAAGATAGCTGAATGGGCCGGCAGTGAGTTTGATACAGTGTGGCTGGGGCGCCAGGATTCGAACCTGGGAATGCCGGTACCAAAAACCGGTGCCTTACCGCTTGGCGACGCCCCAACGGATGTGACGGGACGATATGTCCGCCAAATCGAGCGCCTGATTAGCAAAGCTCGCCGTCCGTCACAATCACTAAGTTGGCACCAAGTTGAATTTTAGGCGGATTTGTTTGGCCTTCGGGCAAAAGCCGCCGCAGGCCCGCGCGATACCTCACCCGATGTCCCTTCCCTTCCCCGTCTCCACCTCCTATGGTCCCGGCAAAATGGAGACGATCATGAGCCAGTTCCGTGCCCGCCCCCCTGCCGTTCCGAGCGTGCTGCTTGACGACGAGATGGTCAGGATCACCCGCTGGGATTTCGAGCCTGGCGCGGACACGGGCCATCATGTGCACGGCCTCGGCTATGTCGTCGTGCCGATGACCGACTGCCAGTTCCTGCTCGAGGAAGAAGCCGGCAGCCGCCGGGTCGATATCGCCAAAGGGGCTGCCTACCGTCGCGAGGCGGGCGTGGCGCACAATGTCGTCAATGCCGGCGCCCAGCCGATGTCGTTCATCGAGATCGAATACAAGTGAAGACCAGGAAGAGACGCATGCAGGGGCCAGACTTCGATCTCGATTTTAAGCCGGCCCATGGCGAGGCGGTGACCGTTGCCGACGACGTGCAGCGCATCACCGTCAACAATCCCGGCCCCTTCACCTTCCACGGCACCAACAGCTACATTGTCGGCAAGCGCTCCGTCGTCGTCATCGATCCCGGTCCTGACGACGAGGCGCATTTCCAGGCGCTGATGGCGGCCCTTGCCGGCCGTGACGTCACCCATATCGCCGTCAGCCATACGCATCGCGACCACTCGCCGCTCGCCCGTCGCCTCAAGGCTGCAACCGGCGCGCTGATCGTCGGCGAAGGTCCGCATCGCCCAGCCCGACCCTTGCATCAGGGCGAAACCAACCCCTTTGCCGAAAGCTCGGACATGGCGTTTGTTCCCGATGTCGCGCTTGCCGACGGCGGCCGGATCGAGGGCGACGGCTTCAGCCTGACGGGGCTCACCACACCGGGTCACACCGCCAACCACATGGCCTTCGCGCTCGACGGCACCGGCATCGTCTTTTCCGCCGATCATGTCATGGCCTGGGCAACGACCATCGTCGCGCCACCGGATGGCGCCATGGCCGACTACATGGCGTCGCTCGAAAAGCTGCTTGAGCGCGACGACCGCCTCTATTTGCCTGGTCACGGTGGCCCGGTCATAGAGCCCGCCTCGTTCCTTCGCGGCCTGCGCGCCCACCGCAAGATGCGCGAACGCGCGGTGCTCGAACGCATCCGCGCCGGCGACAGCCAGATCGTAGACATGGTCAAGGTCATCTATGCCTCCACCGACGTGCGGCTGCATGGCGCGGCGGCGCTCTCCGTTCTGGCGCATCTGGAAGATCTGATCGAACAGGGTCGGGTCGAGACGGATGGCGCACCGTCCCTCCTTGGCGCCTATCGGCTGGCACCCGGCGGAGCCGGCTGATGACGCAGCGAGAGGCCTACAGCTATCGCAGCGACGCCTCGGTGCCGGCCTTTGCCGACGACAGGCCGGTCGTCGTCTTCGATGGCGAATGCATCTTTTGCTCCGGATGGGTGCGTTTCCTGCTTCGCCATGATCGAAGCGCGCAATATCGCTACATCACCGCGCAGTCCCCACTCGGCCAGGCGCTCTATCGCCACTACGGGCTCGACATGCGCGATTTTGAAAGCAACATCCTGATCGAGAACGGCGTCGCGCGCTTCAAATCGGATGGGTCGATCCGCACGATCGCCCGGCTGGGCCTGCCTTGGTCGCTGATGAACATCTGCCGTGTGCTGCCTGCGCCCGTTCGCGACCGGCTTTATGATCTCGTCGCAAAGAACCGATACCGCATCGCCGGACGCCGCCAGGCCTGCCTGGTGCCGACCCCCGAGGAGCGTGGACGCTTCATCGCATGAAAGTCCGAGACGGGGTCCAACCGCAAAGCCTCTACCGACAGATCCTCGGCAGCGATTGGGATCGGCTGCCCGAGGCGATACGCGCACTGCATGACAGCGCCGAAGGGCGTACCACCTTTCGTGGACGCGCGACGGTCGAACGCGGCGGCTCGTTTTGGGCTCGCTTTGTCGCCTTAGTCTGCGGCTTCCCCATCGCCGGTCGGGATGTGCCGGTCGAGATCGACTTTGCCTGCGCCAATGGCCGGGAAGTCTGGACCCGACGCATCGGAGAAACGATCCTGCGCAGCTCGCAGGAGAGGGTCGAAAGACGGAAGGAACGCCTGCTTGCGGAGGACCTTGGACCGTTTCGCATTCTTTGCGCGCTCGAGCCCGCAGATAACCGTCTCCATCTTTCGGTGCGCGGCTGGTCGGTCCTAGGGCTTCCGTTGCCATTGATGCTTGCACCCGGCGGTCGGACATTCGAGGAAGACCGCGACGGTCTGTTCCACTTCCACGTCGAAGTCGATAGCCCGTTGACCGGCCTGATCGTGCGCTATCGCGGCTGGCTGGAACCCGCAAACGAACTGTCACCGCCAACCGGGCTTCGCCAGGCCGATCAGCACAGCGCCGCAGTGAACCGGTGAGTATCGATCAGTCGCCGGCGATGCCCAGCAGTTCGGCATCGAGCGCGCGCAGGAACTGGTCGGCGAAGGCCGCCCCCATGCCAAGGTCGTGCGGCCCGTAGCGCGAGGCGACGCGCAGGTCTACAAACGTCGTCTCGGCCTCCTCACGCAAGCGGATCAGCACGTCGAAGCGGAAGCCGGCGATCAGCGTGCGCCATTCGCCTTGGAGCACGACGTCGCTGGCACGGCGTCCCGTTATCGCCCCTTCAAGCGTCAGTTCGGGCCTCGCCGCCGGCACGGGCACGTTTTCCGGCTCGGCGTTGGCGTCCGCCCCGGCATTCGGCCGGACCGTCAGGTCTTCGAGATCGGCGCGGGCGTTTTCGACACCGAGTTCCTCGGTGACGCCGACGCGGGTTTGTTCGATGACATTGCGCACGCCCTGATAGACGCGGTCGAGCGCGCCATCGTAGCGCCGGCCGGTAAGCCCCGGATAGGCGAGGATCTGCGCTTCCCTGTCCTCAGGGGTGACCGCCTCTTTGCGTGTCAGCCAGCTCTTTTCCGTCTGCGGCACCTTGAGCCATGGCGGCGGCGTTACCGTATCGGTGCTGACATCGTAGATCGCAGGCCGGGTGAGATACTGCACGACGCCGAAGCCGATGAAGCCCAGCGCCGGCGCGGCGTAGACGAGCGCCGAAGCCGAGGCAAGGCCGCCGATTGCTGCGACCTGCCACAACCGGGCAAGACCGACGATGGCGAGCAGGACGCCGAGAAGTGCGAAAGCGCCGGCGAGACCGACAAGCGCCAGAAAGTGCGGCGTCGTCAGCGGCCCGAATCGATGCGCAAGCAGCGACAGCACGAAGAGCACGAAGGAAACGCGGGCGAAGCGGCGCGCCCAATTGGCGGCATAGGAATAGGGACGCTCGTACCGGACCATCATGTAGGTGAATCAATCCCCTGCCGCAAAACAGACCGCATTCTTAGACCATGCCCCGTGCCGTGGGAACAGGCAATGCGCCAGTCTAAGGACCACCGGCCCAACGCCTCGTGGCCCCCAAAAACCTTCGCCGCAAATTCGCCATTCTCCTTAACCACCTATCAGCACGTGGGAATATACCCGCAGCCAGGCGAGCGCCTGCGTGCGGAGTTTCAATCGGAGGCAACGGCCTGCGCGACATCATGTGACTACGCGCGGCAATCGACGGAGAACCGACATGGGCGTATCGCAGGCAGCCGTGGCTATCGCCACCCACACCGCTCTTCCGGCAGGCAACGGCGGCATCCCGATGGGGCTCATCGAGCTCGAACTCTCCCTCGACGGTTTTTCCGGAAACAACGACGATTTCACCAGCTTCGTCCGCACGGTCGCAGACAACGCCGGCGGCGAATTGCTGTTTGCCCTGCCCGGCTCGGACCTCATCGAGGACTGCCGCAGCATTGCGGTGCTCCGTCTGGGCGAAATAGAAGGCAGCGCTTCGATCCTGTTTGCCTGCCTCGACGAAAAGGGGTCTACGGTGCGTATCGAGCGTCCGAGCGAAGACACGCGTGACCTTACGCGCTTCGCCGAATCCTTTGTCGGCGTGCTTGAGCGCATGTAGTTGCACGACACGACAACCGCATAATCGACCGCGTCGCCCGTCGTACCAGACGCGCGAACACAGCCCATGCGCTTTGATTTTCTTCCCGCCTTTAAGGCCACCCACCCGCAGGTCCGGAACCGCGTTCGGGAATGGGCGGGTTTGCTTGCACCGCAGACGCGCGGATGAGCGGACGGCCGTAGCGCGAACCCATTCATTCGCACACAACCAGGACCTGCCACAGATTTGACGCCGTTCACTTCGAATTTCGATACAACTCCCTATATTGATTATGATTCGAGGAGTTGAGCGGCATGCTGCTCGATTGCTCACGACGTGACGCGCCGGTCCGAGCTTACGCCAGCCGGTTGCGCGCAGGAGGCGCGAAGACCATGACCACCCGATTGACCATCCTTGTCGCCGCTGCCCTGCTCCTGACGGCGTGCCAGACGATGACGCCCGAGGAGCGGCGCGCCGCCGACGGCAATACGTGCGCGTCCTACGGCTTTCGCCGCGGCACGGACGCTTTCGCCACCTGCCTGCAGCGCATCGAGCTCGACAGGCGCGCTGAATCACGCGCCTTCCGCTACCAGAACGACATGATGATGTGGGGCTGGGACCGGCCGGTCATCGTTTCGCGACCGGTCATCGTTCAAGCCAACTAGAGCGCGTGCAGTCAACGGAGCGCCCACGGGACGCCCCAGCACTTTACCGCCATCCAGTGCCGTGGCAGCGCCGCATGAACGGCACCGGCGACTGGACGGTCATCCCTTGCCGTTGATCGCCGCCTGCGCCGCGGCAAGCCGGGCAATCGGCACACGGAAAGGCGAACAGGACACATAGTCCAGTCCGGCGTCCTCGCAGAAGCGTATCGAGACAGGGTCACCGCCGTGCTCGCCGCAGATGCCGAGCTTCAGGCCGTTCTTGGTGCGCCGGCCACGCTCGGCAGCAATCTGGATCAGTTCGCCAACGCCGTCGAAATCGAGCGAGACAAAGGGATCCTGCTCGATGATGCCCTTTTGCTGGTATGTCGCCAGGAACTGCGATGCGTCGTCGCGCGAGATCCCGAAGGTGGTCTGCGTCAGGTCATTTGTGCCGAAGGAGAAGAAGTCCGCCGCTTCGGCGATGACGTGCGCGCGCAGTGCCGCGCGCGGCAGCTCGATCATCGTGCCGACGAGATAGTCGATGCCGACGCCGGATTCACCGATCACCTCTTTGGCCACGGCATCGATGCGTGCCTTGACGTAGTCGAGTTCGGCGCGCAGGCCGACGAGTGGCACCATGATCTCGGGAACGACCGCAGCGCCGGTTTCGTGCGCGGCCTCGACGGCAGCCTCGAAGATTGCCCGGGCCTGCATCTCTGCGATCTCAGGATAGGAAATTGCCAGCCGGCAGCCACGATGGCCTAGCATCGGGTTGAATTCGTGCAGTTCATCGACACGCTGGCGCAACTCCGCTGCATCGAGTGAAAGCGCGCCGGCGACATCGGCGATTTCCTCGTCGGTCTTCGGCAGGAACTCGTGCAGCGGCGGGTCGAGCAGACGGATTGTCACCGGCAAGCCGTGCATGATCGAGAACAGCTCGACAAAATCCGATCGCTGCATTGGCAAAAGCTTGGCCAGTGCCGACCGGCGGCCGTCCTCGTCGTCCGCGAGGATCATTTCGCGCATGACGTTGATGCGGTCATCCTCGAAGAACATGTGCTCGGTGCGGCAGAGACCGATGCCCTCGGCACCAAACGAGCGCGCCGCGCGGGCGTCGGCAGGGGTTTCGGCGTTGGTCCTGACGGTCATGCGGCGGCTGGCGTCGGCCCAGGCCATGATCTTGCCGAAATCGCCGGAAAGCTCGGGCTGCAGCATGGCGATCGCCCCCTTCAGCACTTGCCCGGACGAACCGTCGATGGTGATGATGTCGCCCTTCTTCAGCGTCACGCCACCGGCCGTCATCAGCTCGTTGCGAAGGTCGACGCGGATGCTGCCGGCGCCGGATACGCAAGGGGTGCCCATGCCGCGGGCAACGACCGCCGCGTGGCTGGTCATGCCGCCGCGGGTCGTCAGAATGCCTTCGGCGGCATGCATGCCGTGAATGTCCTCAGGGCTTGTTTCGATACGCACGAGGATGACCTTGCGGCCCTCCTTGTCGGCCTGCACCGCTTCCTCGGAGGTAAAGACGATCTCGCCGGTGGCAGCCCCCGGCGAGGCCGGAAGCCCGGAACCGATGATGTCGCGCCGGGCGTGCGGGTCGATGGTCGGGTGCAGCAACTGGTCGAGCGAGGCCGGATCGATGCGGGCGACGGCTTCCTCTTCGGAAATCAGGCCCTCCTGCGCCATATCAACCGCAATCTTCAGCGCCGCCTTGGCGGTGCGCTTGCCAGAGCGCGTCTGCAGCATCCAGAGCGTGCCGCGTTCGATGGTAAATTCGAGATCCTGCATATCGCGGTAGTGGCGCTCCAGCGTGTCGCAGATCGAGCGGAACTCCGCGAAGGCTTCCGGCATCAGCTTTTCGAGCGACGGCTTGTCCGAGCCGGACCCGATACGGGCAGCTTCCGTGATGTTTTGCGGCGTACGAATACCGGCAACCACGTCTTCCCCTTGCGCGTTGACAAGGAACTCGCCGTAAAGCTCGCTTTCGCCCGTTGACGGATTGCGGGTGAAGGCGACACCCGTTGCCGAGGCGTTGCCGAGGTTTCCGAAAACCATCGCCTGAACATTGACAGCGGTTCCCCACGCGGCAGGTATGGCGTGCAGGTGACGATAGGTGATCGCCCGCGGGTTCATCCAGCTCGAAAAGACGGCGCCGATCGCGCCCCAAAGCTGAACTTCGGGATCCTGCGGAAAGGGTTCGCCGAGCGCCTCCTCGATCGCCTCCTTGTAGCGGGCAATGACGTGCTGCCATTCGACCGCGGAAAGCTCGGTATCCTGCTCGTGCCCAAGCCGAGCCTTCTCGTCCTCCAGGATTTCCTCAAAGACGTCGTGGTCGACGCCCATGACGACATCCCCATACATCTGGATGAAGCGACGGTAGCTGTCCCAGGCAAAGCGCGCATCACCCGCATCATGCCCGAGCGCGTGCACCGACTGGTCGTTGAGGCCGAGGTTCAACACCGTGTCCATCATGCCCGGCATCGAGGCGCGAGCGCCCGAGCGAACGGAGAGCAGCAGAGGATGCGCCGTGTCGCCGAAGACGCGGCCAGTCACCTCTTCCATCCGGTTGATACCCTCGCGCACCTGGTCGCGCAGGCCCTCCGGCATCTGCCTGTCATTGTCGAAAAAGCTGTTGCAGGCATCGGTTATGATCGTCAGGCCAGGCGGCACCGGCAAGCCGAGGTTGCACATCTCGGCAAGGTTTGCGCCCTTGCCACCCAGCCGCTCGCGATCACCTGCACGTCCCTCGGCCTTGCCCCCACCGAAGGTGTAAACCCATTTCGTCATGCCTGCTCTCCACCCAGAAACAGTCTTTTGTGACGATTTACAGTATATGCTTCAGGCTGAAAATGCACCCAGCGAAGATTTATGCTGCACCGCATCATTTTCTGTAACAAAGCAACACATTCCCACCACCGACGACGGCCGAGCACAGCCGACGTGCGGCGCACGGTCTTGTCCCGCCAATCGCAAACGCACGCCATTGCCGTATACATCGCAATTATCTAATATATATGCGCGCGATGGGGACACATCCGAGAATATCCCGTCATGGCAATCCGTTTCAGTCTTAGGGCTCGGAGGGTCGGTCATGAAATGGCGTGCAAAACTGCTGTTCCTGGTTCTCTCGGTTGCGACGGTCCTTTTCGCGGCAGGCAGTGTTCTTGCGGAAGGCAGCGGCAAGCGGCTGGCGCTGATCGTCGGCATGAGCAACTACGCTCTCGCCGGAACTTTGCCCAATGCGGCGCGCGATGCCGAGGCGTTCGATGCCTTTCTGAGAGGCCAGGGGTTTGAGACGAGCCTTGTCCTCAACGCCGACCGCCGCGGTCTCGCCGGTGCACTCTCAAGCTTTTCGCGCAAGGTCGGGCCTGACGACGTCGCGCTGTTTTATTACGCCGGACACGGCATGCAGCTTCACGGCGAGAATTTTCTGATCGGGACGGACGCCAAGCTTGAAAGCGAATTCGACGTTCCTGCAGAAACCGTGGCGTTGTCAGAGATCATCAACGCGCTCGAAAAGCGCGCCCGGATATCGATGGTCTTCCTTGACGCCTGCCGCAACAATCCGCTCGCGGAGAAACTCACACGCGAAGTGGAAGGCGCCACCCGTGGCGCTGCGACCCGTGGCCTGGCGCCGATCGAGACGCAGAGCGGCGGCACGCTCGTCGCCTTTGCCGCGGCACCCGGACAAGTCGCCGCCGACGGCACCGACGGGCACTCGCCGTTCACCCGGGCGCTGATCGCCAACCTCTCGGGCGCTGGCCTCGAGGTCGGCACAGCGTTCAAGCGGGTCGTACGCGACGTGCGCAAGGAAACGCAGGGCAAGCAGCAACCGCAGATCCTGTCTTCGCTATCGCTGGAGTTCTATTTCGGACCTGAGACGGCAGTACCACAGGTTCCGGCTGTACAGACGGCCGTGCCCCAGACACCGGCCGTGCAGGCGGTCCAGCCCGCACTCGCCGTTCCAGCCATCGACCCGGAAGCGCTTCAGGCGGAAAAGGACTTCAAGAAGGCGCTTAAGATCGGAACGGCGCGCGTCTGGCACTTCTTCGTCGAAAAGCATCGCACCGGTGAGTATGCTGACCTCGGGCGCCAGGCGCTGGCGCAGATCGAACCTGCCGCCGTGCGCAACGAAACCCATTTGCCGCAATCCGTCGAAGCGCGGCTACTGTCGGGAAAAGACACGCGGCGAAACGTTCAGCTCGCCCTTGCCGCCAGAGGGTTTGCGGCGGGCACCGCCGACGGCGTCTTCGGCGGACAGACACGGGAAGCGATCAAGCTCTTCCAGAGCAGCAACAACCAACCCGCGAACGGTTTCATCACCGAGCGCACGGCAGCAGCCCTTGGCATAAAGGTCAACGAGCGTGCGGAGGGCATCTACAGCTCGCCAAAGGCCCGCCGCTATGACGTTGCCAATCTCGAAGGTCTCGAAACCGATCAAACCGTTCTTCGGGCGCTGACCTGCCTGCGTCACTTCGAGACCGTGTACGGCATGTTCGGCGGGCACCTCTATGTCGCCGTGCGGACCGGCACGATCCTGGCTGTCTATGCGCGCGGGATCGCCGGTGGTTGCGGCGCGCACCTGGCGTCGATTTCTTCCCAGGAGGAGAACGCGTTCGTCGCATCGCTGTTCAACGCCGACCAGAGCTTCTTCCAGAGCGGCTACGACCCCTCGGGCAATGTCAGCTACAAGATGGGGCCCTGGATCGGCCTGACGCAGGACCCGCAGGGCAAGGAGCCGAAGGGCGGCTGGCACTGGGACAACGGTGCCCCCATGACCTACACGAAATGGTTCCAGGACATGCCGAACGAAAACAGGAAGGGCGACGACATCGGCATGTACTACGCCCATCGCAACGGCAAGGTCGATACGAAGTCTGTCTACGTCGATACCTGGGACGACATGGGATCAACGGATGGAACGGGTGGTCTCATCCTCGAATTCGAGTGACCGCGCGGGCAACGGTACGCCTTTACGGCTGCACCAATCACAAGCAGGAGGCAAGGTCATGAATTGGCATCAGAAGCTGCTGTGCTTGGCCCTTTGCGTTCTGATCGTGCCGTTCACCGCGGGGCATTCTTCCGCCGAAGCAAGCGGCAAAAGGCTGGCGCTCGTCATCGGCATGACCAACTACGTCCTCGCCGGAACTTTGCCCAATGCGGCGCGCGATGCCGAGGCGTTCGACGCCTTTCTGAGGGGCCAGGGGTTTGAGACGAGCCTTGTGCTCAACGCCGACCGCCGCGGCCTCGCCGGTGCGCTCTCAAGCTTTTCGCGCAAGATCGGACCTGACGACGTCGCCCTGTTTTACTATGCCGGACACGGCATGCAGCTGCACGGCGAGAATTTCCTGATCGGGACGGATGCGAAGCTCGAAAGCGAATTCGACGTGCCGGCGGAGACGGTGGCGCTCTCCGAGATCATCAGCGCGCTCGAAAAGCGCGCCCGGATATCGATGGTCTTCCTTGATGCCTGCCGCAACAATCCGCTCGCGGAGAAACTCACACGCGAAGTGGAAGGCGCCACCCGTGGCGCTGCGACCCGGGGACTTGCTCCGATCGAGACGCAGAGCGGCGGAACGCTCGTCGCCTTTGCCGCAGCCCCCGGTCAGGTCGCCGCCGACGGCACCGACGGCCACTCGCCGTTCACCCGGGCGCTGATCGCCAATCTATCCGATGCTGGCCTCGAGGTCGGCACAGCGTTCAAGCGGGTCGTGCGCGACGTGCGCAAGGAAACGAAGGGCAAGCAGCAGCCGCAGATCCTGTCCTCCCTGTCGCTAGAGTTCTATTTTGGGCCGGAAACGGCAGCGCCGCAGATCCAGGCGGTCCAGCCCGCCGTCGCGGTACCGGCCATGGACCCGGAAGCACTCGCGGCCGAAGCTGATTTCAAGAAAGCGCTGAGGGTGGGCACGGCCCGCATCTGGCGCTTCTTCGTCGAAAAGCACCGCAAGGGCGAATATGCTCAACTCGCACGCCAGATGCTTGCGCAGATGGAGCCGGTTTCTCGCAGCCAGAGCACGACGGGGCAGGCGATCGAAGACCGAATGCTGCCCAACAAGGACGCACGCAAAAATGTCCAGCTGGCACTTGCCGCAAAGGGGCTCGAGATCGGCGCAGCGGATGGTGTTTTCGGCGAACAGACACGTGCTGCGATCCGGCTGTACCAGAGCCAGAATCGGCAGCCGATCAGCGGCTTCATCGGCGAGCTCACGGCCAAAACGCTCGGCATCGCCGTTTCGCAGAGCGTCGACGGCATCTACAGCGCCACCAAGCCACGCGAGTACAATATCGACGACCTGAAAGGACTGGAGACCGACGAGCGCGTTCTGAAGGCTGTCAATTGCCTAACGCACTACCGCATGGTCTATGGTGTGTTTCAGGGGCATCTCTACGTTGCCGTCCAGTCGCCCGTTTATCTGCCCGTTTCCACCGCGCAATTCTGGACCAAACTCTGCGGAGCCCACCTGGCGGCGATCACGTCGGAGGCCGAGAACGAATTCGTCGCCTCGCTCTTCAATTCGGACGCGAGCTTCTTCAACGTCGGCTTCGATCCGCGAAGCCGCGTCACCTACAAGATGGGGCCATGGATCGGCCTCGTTCAGTCTCCTCAGGGCAAGGAGCCGCGCGGCGGCTGGAGTTGGGACGACGGCGAACCCATGGTCTATTCGAAGTGGTTCGCCAACATGCCGAACGAAGACAAGAAGGGCGACGACGTCGGAATGTACTTTGCCCATCGAGAGGGCAAGGTCGACGTAGGATCGTTGCGAGTTACGACCTGGGACGATATGGCGCCGCTGGACGGCACAAGCAGCTTTGTTCTCGAATTCGAGTGACGACCCCCACAGCACCAATTCGCTAGGGTTGTGGGCTCGGAGGGCTGGACATGAAGTGGCGTCAAAATCTGCTGTCTGTGATCTTCGTGGCCCTGCTCTTTCAGTTTGCCGCCGGCCACGCGCTTGCCGACGATGGAAAGCGCGTGGCGCTGATCGTTGGCATGTCGGATTACGTCGCCGCAGGTGTGCTGCCAAATGCCGTGCGTGACGCCGAGGCGTTCGATGCCTTCCTCAAGGTACAGGGCTTTGAAACCGATCTTGTGCTCAACGCCAATCGCAGCGGCCTTGCCGAGGCGCTTGCGCGGTTCTCACGCAAGATAAGGCCTGACGATGTCGCACTGTTTTATTATGCCGGGCACGGCATGCAGCTGCACGGTGACAACTTCCTTGTCGGAACGGATGCGAAGCTCGAAAGCGAGTTCGACGTGCCCGGCGAGACCATGGCGCTCACCGAGATCGTCAATGCGCTGGAGAAGCGCGCGAGGATCTCGCTCGTCTTCCTCGACGCCTGCCGCAACAATCCGCTGGCGGACCGGCTCAACCGCGAAGTCGAGGGTGCCACCCGCGGTGCTGCGACGAGAGGGCTGGCTCCGATCGAGACCCGGGGTGCCGGTACGCTCGTCGCCTTTGCCGCCGCACCCGGCCAGGTCGCGGCCGACGGCACCGACGGGCATTCGCCCTTTACCCGCGCGCTGATCGCCAATCTCTCAGGTGCCGGTCTGGAGGTCGGCACCGCGTTCAAGCGCGTCGTTCGCGACGTGCGGAAGGAGACCGACGACAAGCAGCAACCACAGATCCTGTCCTCACTGTCGCTCGAGTTCTATTTTGGGCCTGATGGTCCCGCGAGCGTGCCACAGACCGCAGTGTCCAGCCCCACCACCGGCACGAAGGCGGAGACGACGGAGGTGGACTTCCGGAAGGCTTTAGCGATCAACACGGCCCGTATTTGGCGCCTGTACCTGGCCAAGTATCCCCGCGGAGAGTATGCGCAACTCGCCCATCAGGCATTGACGCAGTTTGAGAGTTTACTGGGAAGCACTCAGCAACAGGCGGAAACGATCGAGAACCGATTACTTGGCACCAAGGAGATGCGTCGCAACGCACAACTCGCACTTGCTGCGAATGGCCTGCAGATTGGCGTGCCGGACGGAGTTCTCGGCGAGCAGACCCGAGCCGCCATCCGTCAGTTTCAAACCCGAAATCTAGAACCGATTACCGGCTTCATCGGGGAACGTACTGCCAAAGCCCTCGGCCTTCCAATGACCGAAAGTACCGAAGGCATCTACAGCGCCCAAAAGCCCCGGACATACGCCCTAGCAAATCTGATCGGACTGGAGACCGATCAGCGCGTCTTGAAAGCTGTGACGTGCCTTTCGGACTATGAAATAGTCTATGGCGGCTACCGGGGACATCTCTACGTGGCGGCGCGTTCCAATACTTACGTCTTCGTTACAACAGCACAAAAGGTCGCCAATGGTTGCGGCGCGCATCTCGCCACCATCGGCTCCAATGAAGAGAACGAGTTTGTCGCCTCACTGTTCAACGGTGACGAAACGTTCTTCAACAGCGGCTATGATCCCGGAGACAATGCGACCTTCAAGGTGGGGCCATGGCTTGGCCTGGCGCAGGCGCCAGGGGGTCGCGAACCACGCGGAGGTTGGGGTTGGGTCACCGGCGAGCCGCTGACGTTTACAAAATGGTTCAGAGACCAGCCGAACGAGGGTCAGAAAAATGACGACGTCGGCCTCTACTACGCACAACGTCAGGGCAGAGTCGATGTCAACTCACTACCCGTAACGACGTGGGACGATACGGGGCAACTCAACTCGACACTGAGTTTCATCGTCGAGTTCGAGTAGTCACGTCACACGTGCGTGCACGGCCTCGCCGCAGTTGCCAAGGGCTAGTCCGCGCACCGGGCGAAGGATACCAGGCTGCCCCGTCGCGCCCCGTGCCGGGGTTCATCGCCGAGTTCGAGTAGGGTCAGACGACTTCGCGCAGGCGCTCCGCCGTCTGCAGGTCGACGGAGACGAGCTGGGAGACGCCCTGCTCGGCCATGGTCACGCCGAACAGGCGGTTCATGCGGGCCATGGTGATCGGGTTGTGGGTGATGATGATGAAGCGGGTCTCGGTCGATGCCGCCATCTCGTCCATCAGGTTGCAGTAGCGCTCGACATTGTGGTCGTCGAGCGGCGCGTCGACTTCGTCAAGCACGCAGATCGGCGCGGGATTGGTGAGGAAGACGGCAAAGATCAGCGCCATGGCCGTCAGCGCCTGCTCGCCGCCCGAAAGCAGCGTCATCGTCTGCGGCTTCTTGCCCGGCGGGCGGGCGAGGATTTCCAGGCCCGCTTCGAGCGGATCGTCGCTCTCGATCAGCTGCAGCTCGGCGGTGCCGCCACCGAAGAGATGCGTAAACAGCCGCTGGAACTGCACGTTGACCACGTCGAAGGCGGCGATCAGCCGTTCGCGGCCTTCACGGTTGAGGTTCTGGATGGCGCTGCGCAGCTTGCGGATCGCCTCGATGACGTCATCGCGCTCCTTCAGAAGCAGGGCGAGTTTTTCGGAGAGTTCCTTCTGCTCCTCCTCGGCACGCAGGTTGACCGCGCCGAGCCGTTCGCGCTCGATCTTCAGCCGCTCGAGTTCGCGCTCGATGTTGCGCATGTCCGGCAGCGCCTCGTCGACAGCAAGCCCGGTCAGGCGCATCACCTCGTGCGGCGCACAGGAGAGCGCTTCCTGGATGCGCCCCTCGATCTCGACGCGGCGCTCGCGCGCGGAAACCAGGCGCTCCTCGGCGCGGCCGCGCTTCTCGCGCGATTCCGCCAGTTCGGAAAGCGCGGTTGCGGCCAGCCGGTCAGCCTCGCGCTGACGGTTTTCCGCCTCTGCCAACACATCGGCGGCTTCGCGTCGTGCGGCTTCCGCCTTCTGCAGCTCGTTCATCAGCGCGCGGCGCTTGTCGTCGAATTCGTCAGGCGCGTCGATCAGCTCCTCGACTTCCTCGCGGGCTTCCGCCTCACGGTCGCGCAAAGTGGCGATGTGTTCCTCGGCGCTTGTAGCGCGGACTTTCCAGGTCTGCCGCTCTGCGGCAATCGCGCTGATGCGCCGTTGGCGGGCCTCGTTCTCCCGAGCGAGCCCATCATGGGCAGCACGGCACTCGGCGACGGCAGCCCGATCGGCGGCAACGTCGGCCGTCTGCGTGCGCAGCCGGAGCTCCAGTTCAGAGAGATCGGGCGCATCCGCAAGCGCATCGTTGGCCGTCTCGATCTGCTCGGACACTTCCTCGACCTGAGCCTCGATCTGGCTTCGCGATTCGGCCAGCACCGCCCTCCGGCGGGAGAGGTCTCCGGATGCACGCTCGGCAGCAGCGAGCGCATCGCGCGCCTCGGCGACCTGTCGCGTGATCATGCGTTGTGCGTCGCGCGCAAACCGCAGCCGTTCGTCCTCGGCGCGAATGCGCGTGCCGGCAGCAGCAAGCTCGGCTTCCGCACGGCCCAGCGCCTCAGCCGCATCCTCAGCCTCGGTGTCAAGTTCAGCCAGGCGGTTCTTCTGCGCGAGCCGTAGCGCCGCAGCGCTCGGAGCCTCGGAGCCGGTGACGTGGCCGTCCCAGCGCCAGACGGAGCCCTGCTTGGTGACGAGGCTCTGACCGGGCTTGAGCCGCGGCAGCAGCCGCTCGGCTTCCGCCTCGCTCGCAACGATGCCGATCTGTTTGAGCGCGCGGGTCAGTGCGTCCGGCGCTTTCACGTGAGCCGTCAACGACGACACGCCTTCTGGCAGTTCCGCGTCACTGGCGTGCTCGCCAGGCTCGCGCCAATGGGCCGGCGCATCCCTGTCGAGCGGCGAATCGAGATCATCACCAAGCGCGGCACCGAGGGCCGTCTCGAAGCCACGATCGACCTGCATCTCCTCGACAACCGCGTGATAGGCGCCGCCAGCGACCGCTTCCAGCATGCGCCGGATTGTGCGCGCTTCCGTTTCAATACCGTTCAGGGTGGCGCGCGCCCGTTCGACCGGCGGGCGCGCCTCAACCTCGGCGCGACGCGCTTCGGCCAGGGCCGCTTCGATCGCGAGTACATTGGCTTCCGCCTCTTCCAGCGCCGCTTCGGCGACCTCGACCTGCCCCTGCTTTTCATGCGGGTCCGGGAGCGCCGCCATCTGGCGGTCGAGTTCGTCAAGGTCGCGCGACTGATCGGCCAGCTGACGGGCAAGCCGCGCCTGGCGCTCCGACAGGTCACGCAGCGTGCGTTCCAGCTGGTTGCGGCCGGCCTGCGCCTCGGCCCGCTCGGCAGTCAACCGCGCGAGGAGAGCTTCGCTTTCGGCAAGCTTGTCATTGGCCTCTTCCAGCCGCTCGCGCGCTTCGCTCGCGCGGTCGTCGGCTTCGGCGAGCATGTCGCCGAGTTCGGCCTCCTCTTCATCGAGCCGTGCCAGAATGCCAGCATTGTCGACCACGAGCCGCTCTTCGCGGGCAATGTCTTCAGCCAGTTGTGCCAGCCGGCGCTGCAGTTCGTCGCGCCGGCGCAGGATGCGGCCGGCATCCTCCTCGAGCTGCGAGCGGGCGATCTGCAGGCGCTGAAGGGCTGCGGCGAATTTCGCTTCGTTTTCGCGCAGCTCCGGCAGCTTCAGGCTGGCAATTGCCTGGTCCTTGGCCGCCTGCATCTGCGTCTGCGCCTTTTCCGCAACCAGCCCCGTGATCTGGTTGAGCTGGCTCGTCGCCTCGGCCTCCGCCTCCTTGGCCTGAACCCAGCGGATGTGGAACAGAATCGCATCATGCTTGCGGATATCGGCCGAGAGCATCTTGAAGCGGTTGGCCTGGCGCGACTGGCGCTTCAGGCTTTCGATCTGGCTTTCGAGCTGCGAGGTTACGTCGTCAAGGCGCTCGAGATTGGTCTCGGCGGCACGCAGGCGCAGCTCCGCTTCATGGCGGCGCGAGTGCAGACCGGAGATGCCGGCAGCTTCTTCCAGGAGCTGGCGACGGGCTTGCGGCTTGGCGGAGATCAACTCACCGATCCGCCCCTGTCCGACCATCGACGGCGAGCGCGCGCCCGTCGAGGCGTCGGCGAACAGGAGCTGCACGTCCTTTGCGCGCGCTTCCTTGCCGTTGATCCGATAGACCGATCCCTGCTCGCGCTCGATGCGGCGCGTCACCTGGATCTCGTCGCTGTCGTTGAAGGCGGCCGGCGCCGTGCGGTCGCTGTTGTCGAGATAGAGACCGACTTCGGCGGTGTTGCGCGCCGGGCGGTTGCCGGATCCCGAAAAGATCACGTCGTCCATGCCCGAGGCGCGCATGTTCTTGTAGGAGTTTTCCCCCATCACCCAGCGCAGCGCTTCGACAAGGTTCGACTTGCCGCAGCCGTTCGGCCCGACGACACCGGTCAGGCCCCGCTCGATGATGAACTCGGTCGGTTCAACGAAGGATTTGAAGCCGAGGAGGCGGAGCTTGTTGAACTTCATGCGGGTGACACTGGGGTGATGCTTCCCCCCCCTCTGCCACGCTCACGAATAAAAAAAACGGGCGCACAGCTGCTGCCGTCGCCCGTTTTCCGGAAAAGCGAAGGATCAGAGCTTGCTGTCGATGAGGGCCGACATAACGTCAACCGACATGTCCCCCGAATAGTGCTCACCATTGACGAAGAAGGTCGGCGTCGACTGAACGCCGAAGTCCTTTGCGCCGCGTTGCATAACAGCGTTCACATCATCCAGAAGTTTTTGGTTCGTCAAGCAGGCCTCGAAGCTCTCCTGTGTAAAACCGGCGAGTTTGGACATTTGCAGCAGCGCATCGCGGCCGTTCTGGGCTCCGGCCCACTGCTGCTGCTGCTTGAACAGCATCGAGATCATCGGGAAGTACTGGCCTTCCGGGGCGCAGCGCGCCAGCATGAAGGCGGCAGCCGCCCGCGGATCGAACGGGAATTCGCGCAGCACGAAGCGAACCTTGCCGCTATCGACATACTTCGTCTTGATCGCTTCGAAGGTGTTGTTGTGGAAGGCCGCGCAGTGCGGGCAGGTCATCGACATGTATTCGACGATGGTCACCGGCGCATTGGCGTCGCCGATCGCCATTTCCGGCAGGGCACCCGGCTCCATGAGCTTGGCGGCGTCAACAGAGCCTTCCGACGAGGGAAGCTCGACCTTGACGGGAGCGGCGGTCGATTGAGCGACCTGCGTTTCTGCCGGCTTGGTTTCTGCGGCTGCAGGGGTGGCGGTCGTCGATGCGGTGGTCGTCGCGTCCGTTGCCGGCTTGGTTTCCGTCTTTGCTGCCGTCTCGCTTGTCGCAGCCGGCGCGGTCGAGGCCGTCTCCTTCTTGTCGTCGCTGCAGGCGGCAAGCACCAGGGCGACGGTGGCGATGGCGGCACCGCTGAGCAGGCGTTTGGTAAGGTTCATTGCGGAAGCGGACATGATTTGACCCGTGTTCGGAGGGAATTGAGTGCGGATTCGATAGCTTGCCGCGCGCAGGGCGGCAAGTGGCGCGACGTCAACAGAATTCAAAGAATTGTGACCACCCGATGGTCCCGCCGAACGCGTCCCGATCTTTCGGACGATCCTTGCACTTCAGGCTTTCGATTTGCCGCATGGCGCTATCGCGAACCGCTGCGCACGTTTGCGCGGGGGAGATGCCTTAGCGGCGCCGGGGATTGAGGACGGCAGTCCCAAGTCGCCGCAGCGCCGCCTTGAGCTCCTCGCTCTCGATGCCTTCGACCATCGCCTCCAGCCGGCGCGCGGGCTCGCCCGAAAGCGGCTTCGGCTTGCCAGGGTGCTTTATCTGAGGCGACACCGGCTTCTGGACGATGCGCAACTGGCCGATCGCATAGAAGCCGAAGAAGCCGTTGATGCGCTGGATCAATTCGCCTTGCGCGTGGGTCAGGAAAAGCGCACGCGCGCCCTCACAGGCAACTGTCAGCACACCCGGCTGATGGCCGCCCTCTCCGGCCATTTCGGAGGCGCGGCGTGGCCAGGCGATCTTTTCGGGTCGCGTGCAATCGGCGAAATCCTCACCGGCAATTTCGTCCCAGGAGCCGAGCAGCATGGTGTTGATACCGGCCCGCTTGGCAAGCACGGGATCAATCAGGCCGTTGGCGACTTCGCTGATCTGGACGACGCCCTTGCGGGTCTTTGGCACGCTCACGTATGGACTTTCTGTAGGCAATGTCGATTGAGCCTTGATGACACGGCTCCGCTTCGCCAAGTATAGGCCGGAAAGAGAACTCCCGGCAAATCATGCACGATACGATACCGGTGGCCGACGCCGCCCCCCTCCTCCTTGAATGGTACGACAGGCATCACCGCGAGCTGCCCTGGCGCGTTTCTCCGCCGATGGCCATGCAAGGAATCGTCGCCAATCCCTATCACGTCTGGCTGTCCGAGGTCATGCTGCAGCAGACCACGGTACAGGCGGTGAAGGCCTATTTCGAGAAGTTCCTGTCGCTGTGGCCGACCGTCGAGGACCTGGCGCGTGCCGAAAACGAAGATGTGATGAAGGCCTGGGCGGGGCTCGGCTACTATGCCCGCGCCCGCAACTTGAAGAAATGCGCCGAAGCCGTCGCCAACGAGCACGGCGGCCGCTTCCCCGACACCGAGGATGGACTGATATCGCTGCCGGGTATCGGCAACTATACGGCCGCAGCGGTCGCCGCGATCGCCTTCAATCGCAAGAGCGCCGTGCTCGACGGCAATGTCGAGCGCGTGATTTCGCGTCTTTACGCGATCGAGACGCCCCTGCCCGCTGCAAAACCGGAGATGCGGGACCGCGTGGCATTGCTGACGCCGGATAAGCGACCGGGCGATTTCGCCCAGGCGATGATGGATCTGGGTGCAACGATCTGCACCCCGAAACGACCGGCCTGCTCGCTCTGTCCCTTCCGCGCCCACTGTCGCGCGCTTTCCGTCGCCGATCCTGAAACCTTTCCGCGCAAGGCAAAGAAGAAGGATAAGCCGCTGCGCCGCGGTGCCGCCTTCGTCGCGATCGATGCCGACAACGCAGTCTATCTGCGCAAGCGCATCGAAAGTGGCCTGCTTGGCGGCATGACCGAAGTGCCCGGCACGGACTGGACATCGCGACAGGACGGCGACACGTCGCTCGCGTCCCAGCCGTTCGCCGCGGCCTGGGAAGACTGCGGCACGATCAGCCATGTTTTCACGCATTTCGAGTTGCGTCTGTCGGTTTACCGCGCCAATGTCGCGCGCGCCGGAACGCAGGGCAACGGCTGGTGGGAACCGGTCGAGACCCTTGCGGCACAGGCATTGCCAACGGTCATGAAGAAGGCGATCGCCCAGGCGATCCCGCATGCCTTCAAGGCCGAGCGCGAATAGATCGAAGAAGGAATGCAGTCATGAGCAGCACCGACATCCGCCACATCGTCTTCGACATCGGCAAGGTGCTGATCCACTACGACCCGAACCTGCCCTACAGCCGCCTCATCCCCGACGAAGTGGAGCGGGAGTGGTTCTTCGCCAATGTCTGCACGCATGACTGGAACATCGAGCAGGACCGCGGTCGTCCCTGGGACGAAGCCGAGGCGCTGCTGATCAAGGATTTCCCCGATCGCGAGGAGCATATCCGTGCCTTCCGCAAGCATTGGCAGGAGATGGTGCCGCATGCCTATGTCGAAACGGTCTGCCTGATGGAGCGGCTGATCGCCGAGGGCCGCGACGTGACGATGCTGACCAATTTCGCCTCCGATACCTTCCGTGAGGCCCAGCAGCTTTATCCGTTCCTGACCCTGCCGCGCGGCGTCACGGTTTCGGGCGACGTCAAGCTGATCAAGCCCGACATCGCCATCTACGAGAAGCACACCCGGACCTTCGACCTTACCCCGTCGGCGACACTCTTCATCGACGACAGCGTTCCGAACGTCGAAGCAGCACGACTGGCAGGCTGGCACGCGGTCCACTTCGTCGATCCGGAGAAGCTGAAGGTCGACCTTTCGGCCTACGGCCTCCATCCATAGACCAGTCTGAAGCGACGATCGCCGGATGCCGCGCAGTGTCCGGCGGCACGATTTCGCCACGAATCGCCATCACCACCTGTGATTGTTGTGTCGCAGGAGTACTCTATGAATAATTTAGCATTTTCCGTGATCCGTGAGGGCGCCGCCAGGCACGCGCTGATCAACGAGCTCTTCGCAGCAACCGAGGCCAGCCTTCGCGAAGAGGTTTCGCCGGAAGAGTTCGCGGAGCGTTTCGCTGATACCCGCTTCATTGTCGCCAGACGCGATGCAGAACTGGCGGGCTGGATCACCCTTCGAGCGCGCACCACGCATGGCGACGAGCGGGCTGCCGATCCCGGCATGTTGGCCATGCCGCAGCACGATCTCAACGATCCGGAAATCCTGGCGGAACTCTTTCGGCTTGCCGCGATAGAAGCAGGCCCGGAGGGTATTATCTGGCATTCCCGAACAACCGCCCTCAACCAGCAGGTCGTCGAAATGACAGGTGCGGTCGCGCTTCGGGACCTGTTCAGGACCTGGCAAGCGCCCCGCGAACGCTGGCAGGCCGCAACCGAGACGGACGGGGCCGTCGTCCACGCCGTCCGCGCGCCCCTTCCTGACGATCTTCTGGCCAAGTACCTGGATTTCCTCACGCGCGCGGGGATTTCGAACTGCAATGGAGAGACCTGCACCACGAGCTGGGATGCGGACGCGGTCGCCCAGAGCTTCGCAGACAGGGATGCGGGCGGGCTGCTCATGCAGATGCTGGAACATCAGGACCGCGTCGTCGCTGAGGCCTCTGCCTTTGTCTGGAGCGATGAGATGATGATCAACATCACCGAACACGACGCCCCCGCTCCTGGGCTGGTCGCCATGGTCGCCGCCCTGCTTCAGCGCTTTCCTGCCGCTCATCCTGAAATCGGCATCGCCACGGTCGAATTGCAGGATTACGAAAGAGCGCGGCTGGAGCCTGTGCTCGCCGCTTGCGGCTTCGAAGACAAAGGGCCGCGCACGCTCTTCCATTTGCGGCCAAGAGACGACGCAAGGCCCACCGGCTGACATGAAATACAAACGCCCGGAATCCTTTGGAGGATTCCGGGCGTTTAAAGCGCTCCTTCCGGGACTGAAGGTACAAAAACCAGTCGGAGCACTTTTTCGAAGGATCGGGCGGAACTGGTTGATCAGTTCAGTTTTGCCAGACCATTTCGAATGACGGTTCTGAGTTCGTCGATGGGCTTCAGGGTGTTCCCCTCTTCGAAGTGCCAGAATGTCCATCCGTTGCATGCATCAAGCCCCTGGACCTTGGCGCCCAGGCGATGAATTGAGCCGGCCTCGCCGCCGGAAGCGACTGTGCCGTCGGCGCGGACGATCGCGCTGTAGCGGCGCTTGGCGTCCGTAAGCACAGTGCCGGGCTTGATCAGGCCGCTTTCGATCAGCGTGTTGAAGGCGACACGCGGTTCGGCCTTCTTGCCGGTCATGACCGAGAGCATCGCCTTGCCGAGCGGCTCGACCGCATCAATGCGGGCCGAGGCCGCATCGATATAGTCCTGCTCGCGCTCGATGCCGACGAAGTGGCGGCCGAGACGCTTGGCGACGGCACCGGTCGTGCCAGAGCCGAAGAAGGGATCGAGAATGACGTCGCCCGGCTTCGTCGATGCCATCATGATGCGGGCAAGCAGCGCCTCCGGCTTCTGGGTCGGGTGCACCTTCTTGCCGTCGTCATCCTTCAGCCGCTCGTGGCCCGAGCAGATCGGAAACAGCCAATCGGAGCGCATCTGCACGTCGTCGTTGGCCGCCTTCATCGCATCGTAGTTGAAGGTGTAGCCTTTGGCATTGGCGTTCGGCGTCGCCCAGATCAGCGTTTCATGGGCGTTCTGGAACCGGCGGCCCTTGAAATTCGGCATCGGGTTGGTCTTGCGCCAGATGATGTCGTTGAGGATCCAGAAGTGCAGGTCCTGCAGGATCGCGCCGACGCGGAAGATGTTGTGATAGGAGCCGATGACCCAGAGCGTGCCGGTCGGCTTCAGCACGCGGCGGCAGGCGAGCAGCCAGGCGCGAGTGAAGGCGTCGTAGGCTTCGAAGGAGGCAAACTGGTCCCACTCGTCGTCGACGGCATCGACCACCGACTGGTCGGGACGGGTCAGCATGCCGCCGAGCTGGAGGTTGTAGGGCGGGTCGGCGAAGACGACGTCGACCGAATTGTCGGGAAGCGCATTGAGCGCGGCCACGCAGTCACCCTTAATGATGGTGTCGAGCCAGCCCTGCGGGCGGGCGGAGCGGGAGACTTCGGCAAGCGAAACAACAGATGACATGGACAACTCGCAAATACGCTTACTCGGGACGAACTATGGAGCTTATGGTTACCGAAGATGGTTACCAAAGCCTGAAGGCCGTTTCGAAAAAGTTCGTAATCACGCTATGTTAGCAAGGCCTTTTGCTGCGCGGCCTCACCTGTTGTCGTGAAATTCCCGGCTGTCGGCCGGTGCCTCGTGGCGCTCGTTCATGCCGTAGTCGCGAATGACGGAGGCAATGCGCAGGCGGTAGTCGGCAAAGACGCCATGCCGCCCCGCATCCTGTGCGTAGCGGTGTTCTGTGCTTGTGCGCCAGGCCTTCACCGCCTCCTCGTCGCGCCAGAAAGACAGGGAAAGGACCTTGCCGGGATTGGTGAGGCTCTGGAACCGCTCGATCGACAGGAAGCCATCGATGTCGTCAAGCAACGGGCGCAGGTCGGCGGCTATGCCGAGATAGGCGTCACGCTGGCCTTCGGCCGGTAGCACTTCGAAGATGACGGCGATCATTCACTTTCCTCCTTGGGGCGAAGAGACGTTTTTCAGGAAGATGCGATCCTCCTTCAGGATAAACCGTTCGCGCCGTGAAAAGGCATAGTTCTCCCGCCCGAGCGGGTCGGCGGCAAGACGGGCGCGGTAGGCCTCGTAGGCGGCAAGGCTCTCGATATTGTAGACACCGTAGGCGGTTGTCGCCGACCCCTCGTGCGGGCCGAAGTAACCGATGAGATCGGCGCCGCAACGTGGAATGGCCTCGCCCCAATTGCGCGAATAGGTGGCGAATTCCTCCTTCTTGAAGGGATCGATCTCGTAGCGGATAAAGCAGGTGATCATCGTCGTCTCCTTGTGGCTGGACAATGCGCCAGCGCCTTCGATGAGGTGACTATGCCTGCTTGTTCGACGCGGATGCTTCGACTACGATCGAAGTATGAAGGAAGGTCCAGACATCGCTCTCATCGGCTCGCTGATCGGCGATCCCGCCCGCGCCAACATGCTGACGGCGCTGATGGGCGGCCGTGCGCTGACGGCAACGGAGCTTGCGACCCATGCCGGGATCACGCTGCAGACCGCCAGCTCCCACCTTTCCAAGCTCGAGGCCGGAGGTCTGCTCAGCCAGCGCAAGCAGGGCCGCCACCGCTACTTCCAGCTCGCCGAGGACGAAGTCGGGCTGATGCTCGAAAACCTCATGGGCTTTGCCGCAAGCCGCGGCATGAACCGCCATCGGCCCGGCCCAAAGGATCCGGCGCTTCGAAAGGCGCGCGTCTGCTACAATCACCTCGCCGGCGACTATGGCGTGCGCATGTATGACAGTCTGATTGCCGAAAGGCAGATCGAGGTCACCGGCGACGATCTGGCCCTGACCCCGGCTGGCCAGGACCGGATCGAGGCGCTCGGCATCGACTATTCTGCCTTGCAAAAATCCCGCCGCCCGATCTGTCGCACTTGTCTCGACTGGAGCGAGCGCCGTTCGCATCTTGCCGGCTCGCTCGGCGAGGCGCTGCTGACGCTCTTCATCGACAAGGGTTGGGCGAAACGCGAGGCAAACAGCCGCGCCATCCGCTTTACGGCCAATGGCGAAAAGGCGTTTACAGAGCTTTTCCCGCAATAGTTCGGAAGTCAGCCGACGATCGAGAACGCCTCGCGGGTTTCGCCTGCGGCGGTCCGCACCGGCGTCTTGCCGATCCACCCCACGTGACGTTCGAGGATCTTGGCAGCCTCATCGCCGCGCCCCTCGCGCAGGGCCGCAAGGATGGCGCGATGGTCGTGATCGGTGCGAGCCTCCCAGCTCGTACGCCAGGCCGAAAACAAGAAGCGGGCGCTTGCCGCATGCAGATCGTCGATCGCGGCGAGAAGCCGGGGCATGCCGCACGGCTCCAGGATCACCCGGTGGAAGGCGCGGTTGGCCGCCTCCCAGGACCGCACGTCCCGCGAGGTATCGGCGGCAACCGTTGCTGCTTCCGCCCGGTCGAGGATCGCCGGCGTCAGATGCGGGATGGCATGACGAAGCGCCAGAACCTCGAGCACCGCGCGCATTTCGGCAACTTCCCGCACCTCCTTCAGGTCGAAGGAGGCGACACGCACGCCGCGCCGCGGCTCGCTGACGGCAAGGCCCTGGGCCTCCAATCGCCGAAAAGCTTCGCGAACGGGAACGTGGCTCGCGCCGAATTCCTCGGCGATATGATCCTGGCGCAGACGCTCCCCGGGCATCAAAATGCCGGAGATGATCCTCTCGGCCAGGGCCCTGCTGATGCGACTTGCAAGCGTATCGTCCAGTTGCTTTTCCATCGCCTACTGATAGAGCCGCGAAACAATGCTGTCGAGCAAGCGGAACGACCGTTTCGATAATTTCCAAAGGTTGAGCTTTCGGCCGCCTTCGTATAAAGCTCTGCCGTACGAAAGCCCCACGCCGCGCGAGCTCACCTCCCCCCGCCTGCGGCGTCTCCTCCTCCCAGGGAATTGTTCCAAATGACCGGTATCGATCTCATCATTTTTGATTGCGACGGCGTTCTCGTCGATTCCGAAATCATCGCCTCTGAAGTGGAGGCAGCGTTGCTCACCGAAGCGGGTTACCCGATCAGCGTAGAGGAAATGGCGGAGCGTTTTGCCGGCATGACCTGGCACAACACGCTGCTGCAGATCGAGAAGGAAGCGAGCATCCCGCTGTCCGCCTCGCTGATCGACAAGGTCGACACGATCCTCGACGAGCGGCTGGCGCGCGACGTTCAGATCATCGAAGGCGTCAAGCCGATGCTGGCGCAACTGAAGCTGCCGCATTGCATCTGCTCCAACTCCACCTCGGCGCGGCTTGCCATGATGCTCGGCAAGGTCGGCATCAAGGATCATTTCGGCCGCCATATCTATTCTGCCCGCGACCTTGGCGCCGACCGCGTCAAGCCGAAGCCGGATATCTTCCTGCACGGCGCCAAGCAGATGGGCGTCGCCCCATCCCGCGTGCTCGTCATCGAGGATTCTGTGCACGGCATCCATGGTGCCCGCGCCGCCGGCATGCGCGTCATCGGTTTTACCGGCGGCTCGCACACCCATCCCTCGCACGCCGACCAGTTGACGGAAGCGGGCGCGGAGACGGTGATTTCGCGCATGTCGGCACTGCCCGGCGTGATCGCAGCCCTTTCCGAATGGTCGGAATCGCTGACGGCCTGAAGCGCTGCCGCCGACCGGTTTTACCCCTTTTCGCCCCGGCCTCTGGCCGGAGCGGGAAAGAAGCCTTCGGCCACCACGGCCGGCGTCCGATTAGACGTCGCGGGACACGATGACACATTGAAGTGGCGTCGCGTCCCCTAGAAAATCTCCCCGGTTTTCGAAAGCCGCGCACGAGGGCCATATCAGCCAAAGCCCCACAAGGGGTATTTTTAGGAGGAAACACCATGCGTCTTAAACTGTTGACCGGCCTGACCCTGGCGGCCAGCGTCGCCTTCGGCCCGCTTGCCTTCGCCGATATCACCGTTGGCGTCATCACACCGCTCACCGGTCCGGTTGCGGCCTATGGCGAGCAGGTGAAGAACGGCGCGGAAACGGCTGCCGACGAGATCAACAAGGCCGGCGGCATCAACGGCGAAAAGATCGTCCTGAAGCTGCTCGACGATGCCGGTGATCCGAAGCAGGCCGTTTCGGTTGCCAACCAGGCCGCCGCTGAAGGCATCCGCTTCGTCGTTGGCCCGGTCCTGTCCGGCACCTCGATGGCGGCATCCGACGTGCTTGCCGAGAACGGCATCCTGATGGTGACGCCGACGGCAACGACCCCTGACCTCACCACCCGTGGCCTCTGGAACGTGCTGCGCACCTGCGGTCGTGACGACCAGCAGGCCGAGGTTGCGGCCGCCTTCGTGGTCAAGAACCTCAAGGACAAGAAGGTCGCTGTGCTGCACGACAAGGCGCCCTACGGCAAGGGTCTGGCCGATGGCTTCAAGAAGGCAATCAACGCCGGCGGCATCACCGAAGTCGTCTATGAGGGCCTGAACCCGGGCGACAAGGACTTCAGCGCCATCGTCACCCGCCTGAAGGCCGAGAACGTCGAAGTCGTCTACTTCGGCGGCTACCATCCGGAAGGCGGCCTGCTTGCACGCCAGATGCACGACCAGGGCGTGAAGGCACAGATCTTCGGTGGCGACGGCCTGTCGAACACCGAGTTCTGGGCAATCGGCGGCGAAGCGGCAACCGGCACGACCTACACCAACGCCAGCGACGCAACCCGCAGCCCGGCGTCGGCCCCGGCCGTCGAAGCGCTGAAGGCGAAGAACATTCCGGCAGAAGCCTTCACCCTCAACGCCTATGCCGCCGTTCAGGTTCTGAAGGCCGGCATCGAGAAGGCCGGTTCGGCGGAAGACGCGACCGCGGTCGCAACCGCCATCAAGTCCGGCGAAGCGATCGACACCGTTCTCGGCAAGCTGACCTACGGCGAAGCCGGCGACCTCACCTCGCAGGCTTTCTCGCTCTACAAGTGGGAAGGCGGCAAGAGCGTTCCGGCCGAATAAGGCAAACGCGTTTGGAAATGAAAACGCCGGGGGAAACCCCGGCGTTTTTTATGCAGGCTGCGAAGGCAGCTTACTTCTTCTTGCCCTTGGCCGGCGGGCCCTCGTCGAAGCCGACATAGACCGTGACGTTGGAACCGGATCCGCCCGGTAGCGTCACGTCTGCCTTGGTGAAGACGAACTGCGCCGAGCCCGTTGCAGGAATTTCGACCGCATGCTGCGTCAGCTCGGAATAGAGCGTCTTGTCTTCGTCGGTCGCAGCGACACGGATCGGCATGGTGATCTTGCCCGGGCCGCCAGCGGGACCGCTGACGACGCGCCCTTGGACCACGACCGTCATCGTAATCGCGCTCTCGCTTTGCACGCACTGCCGCGTGGTGTCGGCGAGAGAGGCCTGGTAGACGAGCTTCGTCGGGTCGTTCTTGGCGCCCTTGGCGTAGCTGGCATACACATTTGTGCCGTCACGAATGACGACCTGCGGGCATGCGGCCTGGACGACGGCGGGTGTCGGAGCGGCGGCACTGCCACCTGCATCGATTGCGCCGCCGGATTGCGTTTTGTTACAGCCGGCGAGGACCGCGAGAAAAGATATTGCGAGAACAGGCCGGGATACTTTGCCAAACACGTTGAACAACCTCTGCTGGACCGGTTGAAACTCCTTGACCGAAATCTCGGCCGGAAGGCCTTTCGTGGCCTTCGGGCATCGTCTATAGCAGCGACCAAATGAAAAATCGATTGGGTCAGCTCGTCCCTTCCGAATTTTCCGAAGCCTGCACAGGACCGGAAATTGCGTTGGTGACAAGAATGCGTGCAGACTTTGTCAAGCACTGACGCAATAAGACGGGCGTGGCGCGACGCTGCTGAATAGGGTCGCTGCAATCCTTGGGGTGGACGAAGGACAATCATGGTGAAGTATATCTCGACGCGCGGCGAAGCCGCTCCTCTCGGCTTCTGCGACGCGCTGCTTGCCGGCCTTGCGCGCGACGGCGGTCTCTACCTCCCCAAGGAATGGCCCAGGCTCTCCAAGAAGGACATCCGCGGCCTGCGCGGCAAGTCCTACCAGGAAATCGCTTTCGCCGTGCTCGAGCCCTTTACCAACGGCGAAATCCCGGCTGCAAAGTTTCGCGAGATGATCGACGAGGCCTATGCCACCTTCCGCCACCCGGCGGTGGCACCGCTCGTCCAGACCGGCCCGAACGCCTTTGTGCTCGAACTTTTCCACGGCTCGACGCTCGCCTTCAAGGACGTGGCGATGCAGTTGCTCGCACGGCTGATGGACTACGTCCTTGCAGAACGCGGCGAGCGCGCCACCATCGTCGGGGCGACCTCGGGCGACACGGGCGGCGCTGCGATCGACGCCTTTGCCGGCCGCGAACGCACCGACATCTTCATTCTCTTCCCGAACGGAAAGGTTTCGCCGGTACAGCAGCGGCAGATGACGACGTCGACCGCATCGAACGTCCACGCCATCGCCGTGAACGGCAATTTCGACGACTGCCAGAACCTCGTCAAAGACATGTTCAACGACGCAGCCTTCCGTGATCGGGTCAAGCTTTCGGGCGTCAACTCGATCAACTGGGCGCGCATCATGGCCCAGATCGTCTATTACTTCACGACGGCGGTTGCCCTCGGCAGCCCGGACCGCAAGATTTCCTTCACGGTGCCGACCGGCAATTTCGGCGACATCTTCGCCGGCTACGTCGCCAAGCGCATGGGCCTGCCGATCGACAAGCTGGTGGTCGCCACCAACGAGAACGACATTCTCGCCCGCACGCTGAAGACCGGCCGCTACGAGATGCGCGACGTCAAGGCAACCACGGCGCCGTCGATGGACATCCAGATCTCGTCGAACTTCGAACGGCTTTTGTTCGAGGCGAACGACCGTGATCCGAGCGAAGTGCGCTCCGCAATGGACGGCCTCAAGCAGTCCGGCTCCTTCACCATTCGCGAAAAGGCGCTGAAAGCCATCCGCAAGGAGTTCCGTGCCGGCCGTGCCTCCGAAACGGAGGTGGCGAGCACAATCGCCACGACGCTTAAACAAACGGGTTATCTGCTCGATCCGCACAGCGCCGTCGGTGTCTTCGTTGCAGCCAAGCACGAGAAGACGTCTGCCCCGATGGTCACGCTTGCAACCGCCCATCCGGCGAAATTCCCGGACGCGGTAAAATCGGCCAGTGGTATTGACCCGGCGCTTCCGACGTGGCTTGCTGACCTGATGAACAGGGAGGAGCGTTTCGATATCCTGGATCCGGACCTGAAAACCGTCGAGACTTTTATCGGCGAGCGTACCCGCCTCCGGGGGTAAGAACGAGAAGAAACGTATGATGAAAGTTGAGTGCACCCGGCTCCCTTCCGGGTTGACGGTGGTAACCGAGCAGATGCCGCATCTCGAAAGTGTGGCGCTCGGCGTGTGGATCAAGTCCGGTTCGCGCAATGAAACCCTGGGCGAACATGGCATTGCCCACCTGCTGGAGCACATGGCTTTCAAAGGCACCGAGCGACGCACCGCCCGCCAGATTGCCGAAGAAATCGAAAATGTCGGAGGCGAGGTCAACGCTGCGACCTCAACCGAAACGACGTCCTATTATGCCCGCGTGCTCAAGGATCACGTGCCGCTGGCAGTCGATATTCTCGCCGATATCCTGACGGAGTCCGTCTTCGACGACGAGGAACTGAGGCGCGAGAAGCAGGTCATCCTGCAGGAAATCGGCGCCGCCGACGACACGCCCGATGACGTCGTGTTCGATCGCTTCGCCGAAACCGCCTATCGCAACCAGACCGTGGGCCGCCCGATCCTTGGTACGCCCGATACGGTCATGTCGTTCTCCGCCGACCAGATCCGCCATTACCTCGGCCGCAATTACACGACCGACCGGATGTTCGTGGTCGCCGCCGGCGCCGTTGAGCATGACGCTTTCGTCCGCCAGGTAGAGGAACGCTTCGCCTCTCTGCCGCGCACGCCGATCGCCACACCCGTGCTTGAAGCGGCTCGCTACACCGGCGGCGAGAGCCGCGAGACGCGTGACTTGATGGACGCGCAAGTGTTGCTCGGCTTTGAAGGCAAGGCCTATCACGCGCGCGACTTCTATTGCTCGCAGATCCTCGCCAACATCCTCGGCGGCGGTATGTCCTCGCGGCTCTTCCAGGAAGTGCGCGAGCACCGCGGCCTCTGTTACTCGGTCTATGCCTTCCACTGGGGCTTCTCAGACACCGGCATTTTCGGCGTGCACGCAGCAACCGGCGGCGAGAACCTGCCTGAGCTGATGCCAGTCATCGTCGATGAGCTGCGCAAGTCGTCGATGAACATCGAGCAGCAGGAAATCGAACGCGCCCGTGCGCAGATCCGGGCACAGCTCTTGATGGGACAGGAAAGCCCGGCCGCACGCGCCGGCCAGATCGCCCGCCAGATGATGCTCTACGGCCGCCCGATCCCGAACGAGGAGCTGATGGAACGCCTGTCCGGCATCACCATCGAGCGCCTGACCGACCTTGCCGGCCGTCTGTTTTTCGATACGACGCCGACGCTCTCGGCGATCGGTCCCCTGGAACAGCTTGCCCCGATGGGTGACATCCTGTCGTCCCTGACCGGCAAGGCTGCCGTGCCGCACGCCGTCGCTAGCTAGCTAAGCCTGGATCATTTCATTGTTTCATCGGAACGGTGAAATGATCCTGCTTTTGCCGACGGAAAACCGTTTCCCATCCTTCCTGGAGTGGCTGCGGACCGGCCGAAGAGCTGGCGGTGCAAATCGCCCTGCCCGAAGCGTGAAGTCTTTGCGCCTTTTCGCAAAATCGGATTCGATTTGCGCGCAAAGTTGTGCAACGTTTCGGTTTATGACAGCGAAAAGGTGCGCTGTCGGGCGGACGATTTAGGGCCCCGCGTAACTGGACGGCCTTGGAGGCAGCAATGACACGATCGGTTTTTCGGTTCCTGTCGCGGCAGCCGGAGACGGTCGAGATTGCCAACCAGAATTACTTGCTGCGGCTTCCCCGCTACGCCGACTATCGCCAATGGTATCAGCTCAGAAGCGAAAGTCGCGCCTTCCTGGAACCGTGGGAGCCGACCTGGCGCCCGGACGAGATGACAGAGAGCGCATTTCGCAGCCGCGTGATCCGCAACGAGCAGGAATTCGCCTCCGGCCAGGCAGTGCCGCTGTTTCTTTTCCACAAGCCAGGTGAGGTTCTGCTGGGTGGGCTCACCATCGGGCATATCCGCCGTGGCGCCGGGCAAAACTGCATGATCGGCTACTGGATGGGCGCGCGCCACGCCGGCCAGGGCCATATGTACGCGGCACTCAGGCTCGCTATTCCCTACATCTTTTCGACCCTTGAGTTGCACCGTATTGAAGCAGCCTGTATTCCGGACAACTCGAGAAGCATCCGGCTCCTTGAAAAGGCCGGTTTTGAGCGTGAAGGCTATTTAAGACAGTACTTGAGAATCAACGGCCAGTGGCGGGACCACGTGCTCTTTTCTCTCCTGTGCGACGATGCCCTACCGAACAGGAATATGCCCCTTTGATGCCTCTAGCCCGCTCGTCCTTCGCCCGGTCAGCCCTAAAGCTGGCAGCGTTTGTGATCACGCTCACCACGTTCTTCTGCGCGCTCAGTGGCGCGGCCGAGGCGCTTGAGCCGGTGAAGATCTCGCGCGAAGACACCGCGCTCGACCTGACGGCGACGACAGAGATTTACAGCGGCCGCAACGAGGCCTTCCAGGTCTCGACGGCGCCCGGGACCGACGGCATCGTGCGGCGCATCGAGGTGCGCTCAAACAGCGAGGACCACCAGGGCGACTGGGCGGTGTTCGCGCTTGCCAATGTCTCTGCCGAACCGCTCGACCGTGTGATCGTCGCACCGCATTTCCGGTTGGTGAACTCCAAGCTCTTCTGGCCGGATCTCGGCTCCAAGCGCATTTTGTCGATCACCCCCAGCGAAGGGTCCGCGCTTAGCCGCGAACCGAGTGACGAGGCCGACGTCTTCCGCATTACGCTGGCGCCGGGCGTCATCATTACCTTCGTCGCCGAGCTGGCGACGCCGGAGCTGCCGCAGATCTACCTGTGGGAGCCGGATTCCTACAAGGACACGGTCAACGCGTTTACGCTCTATCGGGGCATCGTTCTTGGCATTGCCGGCCTGCTGGCGGTGTTCCTCACCATCCTTTTCGTGGTCAAGGGAACCTCGATGCTGCCGGCGACGGCTGCCCTTGCCTGGGCGGTCCTTGCCTATATCTGCGTCGATTTCGGCTTCCTGTCGAAGCTCATCAGCGTGACGGCCGGCGACGAGCGAATATGGCGAGCGGGCACCGAGGTCTTCCTGGCGGCCGGCCTCGTGATCTTCCTGTTCACCTATCTCAATCTCAACCGCTGGCACCAGCATCTCGGCTATGCGACCCTTGCCTGGATCCTCGGCCTCGGCCTGCTCTTCGGCGTCGCCGTCTACGACCCGGCAATCGCGTCGGGCATTGCGCGCCTTTCCTTTGCGCTGACGGCAACGGTCGGCATCGTCCTGATCGCCTATCTCGGCTTCAACCGCTACGACCGGGCCATTCTTCTCGTGCCCGCCTGGCTGCTCATTCTCGTCTGGCTGTTCGGCGCGTGGCTGACGGTCACCGGCCAGCTCGCCAACGACATCGTACAGCCGGCTCTCGGCGGCGGCCTCGTGCTCATCGTGCTCCTGATCGGCTTCACCGTCATGCAGCATGCGGTGGCCGGCAGCGGCTACCAGCAGGGCCTGTTCTCCGACCTTGAACGCCAGTCGCTTGCCTTGACCGGATCGGGCGACACCGTCTGGGACTGGGACGTCGCCCGCGACCGCGTGGTGACCATCCCTGACATTTCCACCCAGCTTGGCCTCTCGCTCGGCAGCATGCACGGCCCCTTGCGCAACTGGTTGCCGCGGCTCCATCCTGATGATCGCGACCGTTTCCGCGCGACCCTCGACGTGCTGCTCGAGCGCCGTCGTGGCAAGCTCAATCATGAGTTCCGCGCCCGCGCCGAGGATGGCCACTATCACTGGCTGTCCATTCGCGCCCGTCCTGTTCTTGGCGCCAACGGCGAAATCATCCGCTGCGTCGGCACGATCATCGACATCACCGAGCAACGCAATTCGGTCGAGCGGCTGCTGCACAATGCGCTGCTCGACAATCTGACCGGGTTGCCGAACCGGCAGGTGTTCCTCGACCGGCTGCAGGCGATGCTGTTGATGGCCGACGGCAGCAATGCCGTTCGCCCGACCGTGCTTGCGATCGACATCGACCGCTACAAGCAGGTCAACGATCTGCTTGGCATTGCCGCCGGCGACAACATACTCATCGCGTTGACGCGACGCCTGCGCCGGCTGCTGCGGCCGCAAGATACGCTCGCTCGTCTCGGCGGCGACCAGTTCGGCCTGATCCTGATGTCCGAGCGAGACCCGGCCAAGGTCGCCGATTTCGCCGATGCCGTCAGCAAGGCGATCATGGTGCCGCTCAACTACGGCAACCGCGAAATCAATCTCACGGCTTCGATCGGCCTCGTCTCCTGGCTCGACCAGGAGCAGAGTGCCGCCGGTCTGCTCGACGATGCCGAGCTTGCGATGTTCCGGGCAAAGAAGGAAGGCGGCAACCGCGTCGAGCCCTTCCGCCCCGCTTTCCGCACCTCTGGGTCAGACCGGATGCAGCTCGAAGCCGATCTCAAGAAGGCGATCGAGCGCAAGGAGCTTTCGCTCGTCTACCAGCCGATCGTCCGGCTGAACGACGCCGAGATTGCCGGCTTCGAAGCGCTGATGCGCTGGGATCACCCCAAGCGCGGCAACGTCTCGCCGACCGAGTTCATCCCGATCGCCGAAAACTCCGACCTCATCAACCAGCTGGGCATGTTCGCCTTCGACCGGGCGACGAGTGACCTGACGGAATGGCAGTTGCAGACCGGCGACCTGCCGATCTTCGTCTCGATCAACCTTTCGAGTGCGCAGCTTCTCAACAACGAACTCTACGACGACGTTCGCGCCATCCTCACCAAGAACCGCTGCGATCCCGGCAAGGTCAAGATGGAGCTGACGGAATCGCTTGTGATGGAAAATCCCGAACAGGCCCGTCTCGTCCTTGAAAAACTGAAGGAAGCAGGCCTGAAGCTGGCGCTCGACGACTTCGGTACCGGCCATTCGTCGCTCTCCTACCTTACCCGCTTCCCCTTCGACACGATCAAGATCGACAAGGCGCTGGTGCGCGACCCGAGCGATAAGCGCGGCATCCTCTTGCGCTCGGTCATCACCATGGCCCGCGAACTCGACATGACGGTGGTGGCGGAAGGCATCGAATCCGAGGATGATGCGATCCAGCTCTCGCAGATGGGCTGCGACTACGGACAGAGCTTCCTCTTCGGTCCACCGATCGGCTCGGAATCGATCCAGAGGCTGCTCAAGGAACGCTTCCCGCTGATGAAGCGGGCATAAGGCTCGCGCTCTTCGTCAAGCACGCAATCGCCTTTCGCCCGTCGGCAACGCCCGGCGGGCGCGCGTTCAGCGGGCTCCACAAACCTACATAGTGTGAGATTAGCCGTTCAGGCGTGGCCCGCGTCCATGGAAAGCATGGCGGCCGAGACGCCCATCAGGGCCAGCGCCCGATCGTACTTGTCATCCAGCGCCTTGTCGAAGATCAACTCTTCGCGCGCCGGGCAGGTCAGCCAACCGTTCTGGGTAATTTCCGCTTCCAGCTGGCCCGGCCCCCAGCCGGCATAGCCGAGCATCATCGTCGCCCTCACCGGCCCCTCCCCGCGCGAAATGGCGCGCACGATATCAAGCGTGGCCGTCAGGCAGATATCGTCGCTGACGGGGATGCTGGAATCGCTCAGGTAGTCGTCGGAATGGAGGACAAAGCCGCGTCCGGTTTCGACAGGGCCGCCCGCCTGGATCTGGAACTCGCGGGTCATCGCCGGAAGCCGGATCGCCTCGTCTTCATCGAGAAGATCGAGATGCAGAAGGACGTCGGGGAAGGTCAGCTGCTGCGGCCGATTGAGCACGAAACCCATGGCTCCATCGTCCGAATGGGCGCAGATGAAGATGACCGTGCGGGCAAAGTTGGCGTCAAACATCCCGGGCATGGCGATCAGGAACTGACCGTCAAGAAAGCCTCGTTCGCGTCGTTTTTGCGCCGTCGGAATAGCCATCATGCCAACAGCCTATCAATTCGCCGCGAAATGAAAAGCGCCTCAGCGTCGCGGCCCTCAAATATTGCACGCACGGCGTTCACCTCTCCGTGTCCGATCAAACAATTATGATCGTTGCCTGCCTTGGAGCGACTGGAGCGTTTTCGGCAAAAGCGATATTGCTTCCGGCATGCTCAAGTGCCCTACACATCACAACATGGCCCAGCTCATCGGCGCGGCAAGTCTCGTTGTCTCATTTTTTCTCCCCGTCTCGGCCAAGGCGGCCACCAGTGACTGGGTGAGCTCTCCGGGTGGCATGATCCGCCTGGTCGCAGCACCGCCGAAAGAGGACGGCACGATCCCCGCGACGCTCGAAATCAAGCTCAACGCCGGCTGGAAGACCTATTGGCGAGAGCCGGGGGCCAGCGGCATCCCTCCGCAGGTAACACTTGATCCCGCCGGCGGCGTCGTTCTGGAAAAGATCGGCTTTCCGGTACCCAAGTCGTTCGACGACGGCGTGGTGCGCTACGTCGGTTACGACAAGTCGGTTGCCTTTCCCTTGACGCTGAAGCGCATCCACGGAAACGGCGACGTCAACATCCGCGCCTCGGTGTTTCTCGGCATCTGCGAGGACATCTGCATCCCTGTCCAGGGAGAGCTGACACTGGCCTTGAAACAGGGCAGCTTCGACAATCCGCTCGACGAGGCGCGGATCGACGATGCCGTCGCCGCCTTGCCGGAGGCGCCCTCTGAGGACTTTGCCGTGACCGCGAGCCGGTACGACGCCGCCGCAGCGCGGCTGCACCTCTCCTTGCGCCTGCCCGCGGGCGACAGTCATCCCGAACTCTTCCTCGCCGGTCCGCCCGGCGTCTCCTTCGGCAAACCGGAAATCCGGCCCGAAGGCAGCGCAGAGCTCAGCGCAACCGTCCCGGTCAGGCTCTCGGCCAAGGACGGGGAACTCAAAGGCAAGCCGATCGTTTTGACGGTGCGGGCCAAGAACCGCAGCATGGAGACGACCCTTGCCTTTGACTAGGGCGCCTCTATAGTCCGCCAGGTTCTCCGGCTGGAACGGAGAAACGAGACGCAAGCAAAGCAAGGAGAGTACCGTGACCATTGCCGTTGGAGACAAGCTGCCCGCTGCGACCTTCAAGGAAAAGACCGCCGACGGTCCGGTGGAAGTCACCACCGATCAGCTCTTTGCCGGCAAGCGCGTCGTGCTTTTCGCCGTTCCGGGCGCCTTCACGCCCACCTGCTCGCTCAACCACTTGCCCGGTTACCTCGAAAACCGCGACGCGATCCTCGCGCGCGACGTCGATGACATCGCCGTCGTCGCCGTCAACGACCTGCACGTGATGGGCGCCTGGGCGACGGCCTCTGGCGGCATGGGCAAGATCCATTTCCTGTCCGACTGGAACGCTGCCTTCACCAAGGCGCTCGGCATGGATATCGACCTTTCGGCCGGCACGCTCGGCGTCCGCTCGAAGCGTTACTCGATGCTGGTCGAAGACGGGGTGGTCAAGACGCTCAATCTTGAAGAAAGCCCCGGCCAGGCGACCGTCTCGGGCGCCGCCGCGATGCTCGAACAGCTCTGAGCGCAGAGACACGTGCAAAAGGAAACGGGCCTCAACGGCCCGTTTTTCATTTCACGAGAAGAGAGCCCAAGCCGCGCTTCTTCTTGTAGGGTTCCATACCCTTGCGGGCGAGCTCGTCGGCGCGCTCGTTTTCCGGATGGCCGGCATGGCCCTTGACCCAATGCCACGTTACCTTGTGACGGCGGTTGGCCTCGTCCAGAGCCTGCCAGAGTTCACCGTTCTTCACCGGTTTCTTGTCAGCGGTTTTCCAGCCGTTCTTCTTCCAGCCGTGGATCCACTTGGAAATCCCGTCCATCACGTACTTGCTGTCGGTGTGCAGATCGACCTCGCAGGCGCTCTTCAGCGCGTCGAGCGCGGAGATTGCCGCCAACAGTTCCATGCGGTTGTTGGTCGTTTCCGCCTCGCCGCCGGAAAGTTCCTTTTCCACCTCGCCGTAGCGCAGCACCGCACCCCAGCCGCCCGGGCCAGGATTGCCCGAGCAGGCGCCATCAGTGAAAATGTCGACGTGTTTCATTCAGACGCCCCGTCGATCCGCAGGCCATATTCGGCGCTCGAAACGATCGCCCGGTGGAAGCGGATCTTCGTCAGATATTCGAGCGGATCCTTCTTGACCACAAGCGCACCGGCCGGCGTCATCAGCCAGTCGTAGAGACGCGTGAGGAAAAAGCGCAGGGCGGAGCCACGGCAGAGAAGCGGCAGAGCCTCTACCTCGGCAGGCGTCAGCTTGCGCACGCTCTCATAGCCCGAAAGCATCGCCATGCCCTTGGTGATGTTGTAGGAGCCGTTCTTCTCGAAACACCAGGAATTGAGGCAGATGGCGACGTCATAGGCCAGATAGTCGTTGCAGGCGAAATAGAAGTCGATCAGGCCGGAAAGCTGGTCGCCGAGGAAAAAGACGTTGTCCGGAAACAGATCGGCGTGAATGACGCCCTCCGGCAGCGACTTCGGCCAGTGGCGCTCGAGGTGCTCGAGCTCGGCCGCAATCTCGTTCTTGAGGCCCGGCTGGACCTCGTCGGCGCGTGCCTCGGAATTCACCCAGAGCGGCCGCCAACCGCCGACGGAAAGGGCATTGGTACGCTTCAGCGCGAAACCCTCGCCGGCCAGATGCATGGCGGCCAGCGCCTTGCCGACCTCGTGGCAGTGCTTGGCCTCAGGCTTCCTCAGCCACATGCCCTCAAGAAACGAGATGACGGCAGCCGGACGGCCCGAAAGCTCGCCGAGAAGCTCGCCGTCGGCGCGCGGCAAGGGCAGCGGGCAGGACAGGCCACCTTCAGCCAGGTGATGCATCAGCCCCAGGAAGAACGGCAGGTCATCGGCGTTCACGCGCTTCTCGTAGAGCGTGAGGATGTAGGACCCCTTGGTCGTGTGCATCAGGAAATTGGAGTTCTCGACGCCCTCGGCAATCCCCTTGTAGGAGGTCAGTTGGCCGACGTCATAGGCGGTGAGAAAACGGGAGAGGTCGTCTTCCGTGATATCGGTGTAAACTGCCAAGGTTTTCCACTCTCAAGAAAATGCGGGCAAGAAATGCGGCGGTTATTCGCCGTTGACGAAGGCCATGTCGGCTGGTGTCAGCGGCACGTGGCGGATCTCGCGGTTGACGAGGAAGTTCTCGTTCTCCTCGACGGTGTCGGCGAGTTCCACAGTCGCCTGGTAGCGCTCGCGGAACGCCTCGATGATCTCGTTGACGATCACTTCCGGCGCCGAAGCGCCAGCCGACAGGCCGACGACAGAGATATCACCGATCGCATCCCAGTCGATTTCGGACGCACGCTGGACCAGCACGGATTTCTTAGCGCCCGCCTTGAGCGCCACTTCGACGAGGCGCTTGGAGTTGGACGAATTCGGCGCACCGACGACGAGGAAGAGGTCACAGCCGGGGGCTGCCTGCTTGACCGCCTCCTGGCGGTTGGTGGTGGCGTAGCAGATCGAATCGGCAGCCGGCGCCGTCAGGTTCGGAAAACGCTCGTGCAGCCGCTTGATGACGCCGGCCGTGTCGTCGACCGACAGCGTCGTCTGGGTGACGAAACCGAGATTGTCCGGATCTGGCGGCTGGTAGACGTCGGCGTCCTCGACCGTCTCGACGAGCGATACGGTGCCTTCGGGCAGTTGCCCCATCGTGCCGATCACTTCCGGGTGGCCGGCATGACCGATCAGGACGACATGGCGGCCGAGACGGTTGTGGCGCATCGCCTGCTTGTGAACCTTGGAGACCAGCGGACAGGTGGCATCGAGATAGAAAAGATTGCGCGCGTCAGCGTCCGCAGGCACTGACTTCGGCACGCCGTGCGCGGAGAAGACGACCGGCTGCTTGCGGTGCTCCGGCGGGATCTCGTCAAGCTCTTCGACAAAGATCGCCCCCTTGGCCTCCAGGCCTTCGACCACGTAGCGGTTGTGCACGATCTCGTGGCGGACATAGACCGGGGCACCGAACTCCTTCAGCGCCAGGACGACGATCTGGATCGCCCGGTCGACGCCGGCGCAGAAGCCACGCGGGCCGCAAAGGCGAATGGTGATCGGGGATTTTTCTGCCGCGGAAGATGCCATGGATCAGGATGCCAGTAGGAGAAGAACAAGTGCTGCGATCGCCGGGCCGCCCTGGATGAGGAAGATGCGCGGCTTGACCGACCAAGCGCCATATATAGCGGCAACGATCACGCACACAAGGAAGAACACTTTCAGCTGGAAGGCAAAGGACGCTTCTGCCTGGAACAACGACCAGAACAGACCGGCGGCCAGAAACCCGTTGTAGAGCCCTTGATTGGCGGCTAGGACACGCGTCGTCTCCGCCTGCTCCTTCGTCATGCGGAAGACGGCCCTCCCCCGAGGACCCGTCCACAGGAACATTTCCAGGACCAGGAAGCCGACATGCAGCAATCCGGTCAAAGCAATCAGTGTGTTCGCGATGATCGTCATCATTGTCCCCTGCCGCCATTCCTGACGCACAGCGTTAGCATGACGGCACGCGTGCGGCTATCGCCCGCGCCGAAGTGCGTACATGCCACTGACAGCCACCAGCGCGGCCGCCAACCCGTACCAGGTCAGGGCATATTGCAGGTGGTTGTTCGGCAGATCGAACTGGGTGACGCCGCCGATCGGCAAACCGCCCGGATTGGGCGACGCATCGGCATCGACGAAGAACGGCAGCACCTTGTCGGCGGGAAGCCCGACTGACGATGCCATAACGTCGAGATCCTTCCAGTAGAAGATGTTCTTGGCGAGATCATTGTCCGGAACGATCGACGACGGCTTTTCGCTAAGCTTCGGCCGTGCAAGGCCGGTGATCGCGACCGAGGCCGGAAGCTCGCCGGCCAGGCGCGTCGACGATTCCTTCTGTTCGAAGGGTACGAAACCGCGATTGACGAACAGGAAGCGGTCGTCGTCGAGCCTCAGCGGCGTGAAGATGTAATAACCGGTGCGGCCGTTGAAGGTCGCGAAGAAGTGTCGTTCCTTGCTGTGGTCGAAGCGACCGGGGACGGCGACCGTCCGGTAGTCGATTTCGCCGCCGTCGGCCAGGATTTTCTCGATCTCGCCGAGCGTCACCGGCGGCGCCGATCGGCGCTCGGCGATGGCCGTCAGCAGCCCTTCCTTCCAGTGCAGCCGCTGCATCTGCCAGGTGCCGAGCGACACCAGGATGGCGAAGGCGGTGGCCAGAACGAGGAACGTGCCGAGGCGCCCGATCAGACCAGCCTTCTTCTTGGTTGCGATTTCAGCCACGGTCGATTTCACCCGGACGCGCATTGTTGCGGTATTGCAGGTTGATCAAGATGCCCTTGAGCATGCGCGTCAGGCCGAGGCTGAAGACCACCGCAAGCGGGATCCACAGGATGAAATGCAGCCAGAGCGGCGGGTTGAAATTCACCTCCGCCCACAGCGCCGCACCAACGACGACAAAGCCGACGATCAGGATGACGAAGACCACCGGGCCGTCGCCGGAATCGGCAAAGTGGTAATCGAGATCACAGCTTGTGCAAGACGGTCTCACCTTGAGAAAGCCGTCGAAAAGCTTGCCCTGGCCGCAGCGCGGGCAAAGCCCGCGCACGCCTGTCATCACCGGATCCACCGGCGGGAAATGCGCCTTGTCTTCACTCACGGCCTGATCTCAATCGGTGTGTTGTTGGGGACCATCGTCCAGATTTCATCCATTTGCGCATTGGTAACGGCAATGCAGCCATTCGTCCAATCGAAGCGCTGCATCAAAAAGGCCAGCCAGCCGAAATAGTTGGGCTGGCCATGGATCATGATCATGCCGCCCGGATCAATACCGCTTGCGGCGGCGGCAGCGACGTCAGCCTGTGCCGGATAGGATACGTGGATCGACTTGTGATAGCCGCTCCCGGGATTGCGCCAGTCGAGAGAATAGAGCCCTTCCGGCGTCCTCTCGTCGCCTTCCTGCCGCTTGTGGCCGGTGGGGTTGCCGCCGAGCGCAACTGTGTACTCGCGGATCACCTGGCCCCCTTGGAAGAGTTGCAACAGCCGCCGCTCCTTGTGCACGACCACCCTGTCCGCGTTGTCGGTTGCCGCAGCGGGCAAACCACCCGATACCACAAGCGCCGCGACCACCAAGGCCAGCCTCATTTCCGTTCCCCTCTAACCGCGCTGCGGACACACCACCAAAAGAACAAGGCGGCTGCATGACTGCAACCGCCTTGTCGAAAAGAGCTGAAGCTCCAGAGTTCTTACATGTGCGCGACCGGCGCGCCCCAACCACCCCAGATGTAGATGGAGAAGAACAGGAACAGCCAGACGACGTCAACGAAGTGCCAGTACCAGGCGGCGGCTTCGAAGCCGAAGTGCTGCTTCGGCGTGAAATCGCCACGCAGCGCACGGATCAGGCAGACGAGCAGGAAGATCGTGCCGACCAGAACGTGGAAGCCGTGGAAGCCGGTCGCCATGAAGAAGGTCGCGCCGTAGATCGAGTCCTTGAAGGCGAACGGTGCGTGAGCGTATTCGTAAGCCTGGACGTAGGAGAACAGCACGCCAAGTGCCACCGTCAGCGACAGGCCGTAGACCAGGCCCTTACGGTCGTTGTGCAGCAGTGCGTGGTGGGCCCAGGTGACCGTCGTGCCGGAAAGCAGCAGGATGACGGTGTTGTAGAGCGGTAGGTGCCAGGGATCGAGAACCTCGATGCCCTTCGGCGGCCACACACCGCCGGTAAAGGCGGCGCGGGTTGCCTGGATGGCTTCGCCCGGGAACAGGCTGGCGTCGAAATAGGCCCAGAACCAGGCGACGAAGAACATCACTTCCGACGCGATGAACATGATCATGCCGTAGCGCAGGTGCAGCGCAACGACGCGGGTGTGGTGACCCTCGTGCGCTTCCTTCACCGTGTCCGACCACCAGCCGTACATGGTGTAGAGAACGATGATGAGGCCTGCGAGCAGGATCCAGACGTTTGCAAACTCGAGGCCGAAGATCTTCAGCGAGCTGCCAGCCAGGTAGCGCATGTAGCAGATGCCGCCGAACGCCATGACGAAGGCGCCGATCGAGGCAAGCAGCGGCCAGGGGCTTGGGTCAATGATGTGGTAGTCGTGATTCTTCTGATGCGCACCGGCCATGTCAGTAATCCCCGAAATGTCT
>NZ_DASYHB010000166.1:0-33335 GCF_035999185.1 Ensifer sp.
CGGATCGCAAATCACCCACGGAATGCCGAAGAGAGCTTTCAGGATTTTCGATGAAACAAGAGCGCCGAAATCCTGAAAACTAACGGCAGCACCGTGCGCCGCCCCGTCACCGGGTTGCCGAAGGTGTTTCGGAAGCTCCAGCAGATCGTCGGAGGACCCATGCTGTCACACTTTAAAGACCCATCATTGTTTCGCCAGGCAGCCCTCGTCGGAGGCGAGTGGATCGAGGCGGACGCGGCGAACGCGATCGAGGTGAACAACCCGGCGACCGGCGAGATTATCGGCCGCGTGCCGAAGCTCGGTGCCAAGGAAACCAAGGCGGCGATCGAGGCCGCGCGCCTTGCCCAGAAGGGTTGGGCCGCCCGCACCGCCAAGGACCGCGCCGGCGTGCTTCGCAAGTGGTTCGACCTGATGATCGAGAACAAGGACGATCTCGGCCGCATCCTGACGCTGGAGCAGGGCAAGCCGCTGGCGGAAGCCACCGGCGAAATCGTCTATGGCGCAAGCTTCGTCGAATGGTTTGCCGAAGAGGCGCGTCGTCTCTACGGCGACCTGATCCCCGGCCATCAGCCCGACAAGCGCATCCTTGTGATGAAGCAGCCGATCGGTGTCGTCGCGGCGATCACGCCGTGGAACTTTCCGAACGCGATGATCACCCGCAAGGCCGGTCCGGCATTCGCCGCCGGCTGCGCCATGGTACTGAAGCCCGCGGCCCAGACGCCGTTCTCGGCGATCGCCATCGCCATCCTCGCCGAGCGCGCCGGCCTGCCGAAGGGCCTCTTCAGCGTCATCACCGGCTCGGCCCGCGAGATCGGCGCCGAGATGACCTCGAACCCTGTCGTGCGCAAGCTCACGTTCACCGGCTCGACCGAGGTCGGCGCCGAGCTCTATCACCAGAGTGCTGCCACCATCAAGAAGCTCGGTCTTGAGCTTGGCGGCAATGCACCGTTCATCGTCTTCGACGATGCCGATCTCGATGCCGCTGTCGAAGGCGCGCTGATCGCCAAGTTCCGCAACAACGGCCAGACCTGCGTGTGCGCCAACCGCATCTACGTGCAGGACAAGGTCTATGACGCCTTCGCCGACAAACTCGCCAAGGCTGTCGCCAAGCTGAAGATCGGCAACGGCGTCGACGAGGGCGTCATTCTCGGCCCGCTGATCGACAAGGCTGCGCTGGAGAAGGCGGAAGAGCACATTGCCGATGCCACCTCCAAGGGCGCGCGCGTGATCCAGGGCGGCAAGCGCCATGCGCTTGGCGGCACCTTCTACGAGGCGACGGTTCTTGCCGACGTTACCCAGGCGATGGCTGTGGCACGCGAAGAGACCTTCGGCCCGGTGGCGCCGCTGTTCCGCTTCACGGATGAAGCGGATGTGATCGCACAGGCCAACGACACCGAATTCGGCCTGGCCTCCTATTTCTACGCCAAGGAGCTTGCGCGGGTGTTCCGGGTGGCCGAGGCGCTGGAATACGGCATGGTCGGCGTCAACACCGGTCTGATCTCGACGGCGGAAGCACCGTTCGGCGGCGTCAAGCTCTCCGGTCTCGGCCGCGAAGGCTCGCGCTACGGCATCGAGGAGTTCACCGAGATCAAATACGTCTGCCTCGGCGGCGTAGCGTAAAACAGGCGAAAAACCAACGTGCAACAAACCGGCCACCATTTTGGCCGGTTTTCTTTTGCCGGCAAGGCGTTAGTCTTCGAGGCCGAATCTGTCGATAGCGCGAGATCGACCCTCGCCCTGGCCTCTCCCCGTATACGAGAGGCGCCAACAGGCGGATGAGGGCCGTGGCTTGATCCGCTGTGCTTTTTAAGGAGAGTAACCATGCCGGCACCGAACAATCCCTTCAAGGCGGCGCTCCGCGAAAACCGCTTCCAGCTCGGGCTCTGGGTGGCGCTGGCCAGCCCCTATGCGGCGGAGGTTGTGTCGGGCAGCGGATACGACTGGCTCTTGATTGATGGCGAGCATGCGCCGAACGATATCCCGCTGCTGTCGGCGCAGTTTCGGGCCGTTTCGGGGTCTGCCAGCCACCCGATGGTTCGATTGCCGGTCGGCGATACCGTGTTGATCAAGCAGATCCTCGACACCGGCGTGCAAACCCTGCTGATCCCGATGGTCGAAAGTGCGGCGCAGGCTCAGCAGCTGGTGCGTGCCACCCGATATCCGCCGCATGGGATCCGTGGCGTCGGAGCCGCCCTTGGTCGCGCTTCGCAGTTTGGCCGCATCAGCGACTATCTCCAGACCGCCAATGATGAAATCTGCCTCATCCTGCAGATCGAGAGCCGGGCCGGTCTTGCCGCCATCGATGAGATTGCAGCGCTCGATGGCGTCGACGGTCTGTTCATCGGCCCGTCCGATCTCGCCGCCGACATGGGCTATCTTGGCCAGCCCGGTCACCCGGACGTGCGTGCAGCGATTGCGAACGCTTTCGAACGCATCGGCAAGGCAGGCAAGGCGAAAGGGATCATGACGCTCGATCTGGAGCAGGCGCGCGACTACCGTGACATGGGCGCCGACTTCATGGCGATTGGCACGGATGTCACGTCGCTCGTGCGTGCAACGACGGCGCTGCGCCAGGCGTTTCATGGGGAGTCCGTACCGGCAGCAAAGAAGCAGGAATCCGGCTACTGATCCGCGATTGCCGAGAGCTCGGGCATGCGTGTGTTCGGGCTCCAGCGCCGGAAATCGGCGATCCTCCGCTCCACCTTTTCGCGGTGATGGTTGGCAATATCGCTGAGGCGGTGGTTGAGGAACGGGTTCCTGAAGCGCTCCAGCGTGGCGGGGACATAGTCTAGCGCTTCGCTTTCCAGGCCTTTTGCAGCGAATGCGGGGATTACTTCCGATTTATAGATATGGTCCAGCCGCGCTGCGATGGCGGTGTCGGCGAGGATTTCCCGTACGGTTTCGTTCGGGTCGCGACCTTCCCTGAGCCAAAGGTCGGCCAGAACGGTGTGCCCGAGATTGAGGATGTGAACTTTCAGCTTCTCGTAGGGCGTGAGATCATCCACGAGTCTGACACACGGATGGGAGCAGGGCGGACGAAGGCCGGGTTGGTTTTCAATTGCCCAGAGCGCATAGGGCTCGGCAATCGCGCCGGCGGGCTCCAGAGGCTCGGAGACGATGCGATCGACCAACGTATTGGCCCAGACCACATCCTTGCCGAGCCATTTCGTGAAAGCGGCGTCGTTGACCCGCGCGACGGCGAGCTCAAGCATCAGTGCTTTCAACACATCGCCGTTGCGTGACACCAGCTCGCAGGGAAGGATCGTCAGCGCCCGCCCGCCCGCGTCGAAGCGTGACTTCAGAAGCTGGAGCAGCTTGCCGGGAAAGGAACAAGGAATTTCTGTTGCCCGGTCGTCGTCGCCGACGCGATAGCCGGTATCGCCCGTGTTGGAAATCAGGATCCCGGCTTGCTCGGCGACAATCTCCCGCACTTCGCTCCAGTGTTCGGAAGTCGATAGCGCCCGGGCCACGCTGGTCACCTGTTGCGTCGTGTCTATCCGCTCCCCGCCTTGTATGCCGCGGATGATGACAGGGAAGCCTTCGGGTCGAGCCAGGGCCGCAAGCCGTCCGGAGCGCTCGCTGGACCCGGTCGTCTGGACCACCGTAATCCGCCCAGGAGCCTCTCCCTTCTGCAACGCCTCGCTGACGAAGAGGTCGGCATGGGCCTGAAGGAAACGGCTCGTTCCGAATTGCACGATCGGCGTCGGCATGGGTGCTCCGATAGCTGGCTATGGAATGGATTGCAGCAGAGTCTCGCGCGCGGACTGCAGGTGGCGCCGGCAGGCCTGTTCGGCTTTTGCCGGATCATGCGAACGCAAGGCCTCGATATAGGCGAGATGTTCCTCGAGCGCGCGGGCATTGCGCTGGCGCGCATTCGTCTTGTTCCACTGGTAGTGATAGTGGAAGACGATTGCGATGATATCGTAGAAATCGACGATGAAACGGTTGCTTGAGGCCTTGTGGACCAGCAGATGGAACTGTTCGTCGAGCTCGGAGAACTCCCGGTAGCGCTTGTCGATATCCGCCAGAATTGCGCGATGCAGGGCTTCGATCTTTGTCAGTTCCTCCCAGGCCGGGTGATCGTCGGGCAGCGAGACGAAGCGCGCCGCCGAGCGAAGCTCGAACATTTCGCGCACCTCGGTCAGCTCCAAGGCGAATTCGCGCGTGAACCCTTTGAGGACCCAATGGCTGTTTGGCCGCTTCTCGATCAGCCCGAAACGGCTGAAGCGGATCAGAAATTCGCGCACGCTGGTCGTGCCGGTGCCGATCTCGCGCGCCAGCTCGAGCTCGTTGATCTGCATACCCGGTTCAGCACCGCCGGCCAGAATTCGCCGCATGAAGCTGCGCTCGATGATGTCGGCGAGTGAATCGGTCTCTTCCGTCGGGAAATAGTCGTCCGGGCGCGGCTGCCGCAGCACGTTCTTCTTGCGCTTGTCCCAGGCGATCAGCTGCAGTTCCTCGAAGCGGCTGAGGATCGCCCTGACCGTCGTTCGGCTGACGCCCAGCACCTGTCCGAGCTCCGGTTCGGAAGGCAACGAGGATGTATCCGCCAGCAGTTTCAGGCAGCGGTTATAGGCATCCTTAAAGACGGTGTTCTGTTTTGCCATGGCGACGTCCGGCTGGTTCAAATTTCACTGCGGTTATGCACAGGCTCCTCTATCCCGTCGCTCCGGATTTGTCTGCGCCTGTCGTCAACATCTGTTCCTCCCGTTTGTCGCGACCGCCTTGACGGCCTTGGATCGGATCTTTCGCCATAATAACGATTGACGGCAATCTGTCTATTGTAGATAAAAGACAGAAATATTGACCCGATCATTCAGGGAGGAAACCGGGTGTCTGCGCCGTCCACGATCCTGCTCGCACCGGATGACAACGTCGTCGTGGCGACCATGTCGATCGCCGCTGGTGACGTTCTGCCTAACAATGTGCAGGCGAAAGCCAAGGTCGATGCCGGCCACAAGATTGCGATCCGCCCCATCCGCGCCGGCGAACCGGTGGTCAAATATGCCCAGGCGATCGGCCGCGCGACGGCCGATATCGCTGCGGGCGAACATGTACATTCCCACAATCTCGCCTTCGACCGGGATCGCCTGGCGGTCAGTCCGCCGGGGATACCGGAAGCCGCAAGCGACGAGGACATGGCCCGCACGTTCCAGGGGTATCGGCGCGGCGACGGGCGTGCGGCGACGCGAAACTACATCGGCATCATTGCCAGCGTGAACTGTTCCACCACGGTCTGTCGCGCCATCGCCGAGGAGGCGAACCGGCGCATCCTGCCGAAATACGAAGGCATCGACGGTTTCGTGCCGATCGTGCACGACCAGGGCTGCGGCATGTCGTCTACCGGTGACGGCATGGCCAACCTGCACCGCACGCTCGCCGGCTACGCCCGCCACGTCAATTTCGGCGGCGCGCTGATGGTGGGGCTCGGCTGTGAGGTCAACCAGTTGACCCTCTATGGCCAGAGCGGCGCAGGTGCGGAGAAACGCCATTTCAATATTCAGGAGGCCGGCGGATCGCGTCGCTCGGTCGAAAAGGCTCTCGGCATTCTCGACGAAATCGCGGCCGAAGTCGGCAAGGAGCGCCGTGTTCCCATCTCGGTGCGTGAAATCATCGTTGGCCTGCAATGCGGGGGATCGGATGGCCTTTCCGGCATCACCGCCAACCCGGCACTCGGCGCTGCCGTCGATATCCTCGCTGCCGCCGGCGGCACCGCTATCCTTTCCGAGACCTCGGAAATCTACGGCGCCGAGCACCTGTTGCGCAGCCGGGCCGTCAATGAGGCCGTTGCGGTGAAGCTCGACGGGTTGATCGCCTGGTGGGAGAACTACGCGGCGATGCACGGCGCCTCGCTCGACAACAATCCTTCGCCGGGCAACAAGCGTGGCGGCCTGACGACGATCCTCGAAAAATCGCTGGGTGCCGTCGCCAAGGGCGGTCGCTCGCCGCTCAACGCCGTCTATCGCTACTCTGAGCGGGTGACCGAGCACGGGCTCGTCTTCATGGATACGCCGGGCTACGACCCCGTGTCGGCCACGGGCCAGGTCGCCGGCGGCGCCAATGTCATTGCCTTTACCACCGGGCGCGGTAGTTGCTTTGGCTGTCGGCCGGCGCCGTCGATCAAGCTCACCAGCAACACGGCACTGTTCAAGGCGATGGAAGAGGACATGGACATCGATTGCGGCGTGATCGCTTCGGGAGAGGCGAGCATCGCCGGGCTCGGCCGGGAGATTTTCGATCTGATCGTCGATACGGCATCCGGCCGCAAGACCAAGAGCGAACTCTTCGGCTACGGCGATAACGAGTTCGTGCCCTGGCACCTGGGGGCAACGCTTTAGACACGCGACGACTTGGCATCCTTGGAGGGAGGAGAACAGGGAATGCAGACGAGACGGATCGGCCGAACCGGACTGTCGGTGACCGAATACAGCTTCGGTGCCGCCGGTCTCGGCGGGCTCTACCGCGAATGCACGCGCGATGCCGCGATGGCGACACTCGATGCGGCCTGGCAGTCGGGCATGCGCTACTTCGACGTCGCGCCCTATTATGGCCTCGGACTTGGCGAGCGCCGTGTCGGCGATTTCCTGCGTGACAAGCCACGCGAAGAATTCGTGCTCTCGACCAAGGTCGGGCGGCTCCTGCATCAGGTGCCGGACGACAAGGTACCGGACTATTCCTATGTGAAGCCGCTCAGTTTCGATGTCACCTATGACTACAGCTACGACGGCATCATGCGCTCGGTCGAGTTCAGCTACGCCCGGCTCGGGCTCAACCGCATCGACATTCTCTATGTGCACGACATTGGCGTCTATACCCACGGTGCTGCCCGCAATGCCGTCTATCTCGGGCAATTGCTGGATGGCGGCCTCAAGGCGCTGGAGGAGCTGAAATCGTCCGGGACGATTGCTGCTTACGGCTTGGGCGTGAACGAAGTGCCGGTTTGCCTGGAGATCCTGCGCCGCGCCGATCTCGACTGCATCCTGCTTGCTGGCCGCTACTCGCTGCTCGATCGTTCGGCCGTTGCCGAGCTTTTGCCGCTTTGCGAGAAAAAGCAGACCTCTCTCGTTGTCGGCGGCGTTTTCAATTCCGGGATTCTGGCGACCGGCCCCGTGGAAGGCGCCCATTTCGACTATATGCCCGCGACGGCAGAGGTCAGACAGAAGGTCGGCGCGATGGAAGAGGTCGCCCGCGCCATGAATGTGCCGCTCGCGGCCCCTGCAATGCAGTTTCCGCTCTCCAGCCCGACGGTTGCCTCCGTGCTTCTCGGCACCGCCAAACCGGAGAGCCTGAAGCGCAATATGGCGCTCGTCGAGCACCGGTTCTCCGCTGACGATCTGGCGGCATTTGATCCGTTTACGCTGGTCGCGCCGGAGCTCGGAGACGACCCGGTTCGGGTCTGATCGGCGGCGGCATGCCGCCGCCTGAAATGCTTCCGGGGCGGCTTGCCAAGCCGGAAATGTCGTATTAGCATTCCAATATGTTTTTTATCGATAAAAGGTCGATTGGCCGGCACCTGCGATCGATCTCCAAGAAGTGGAACACGGTGCACAAAGAGGAGAAACCTGGGATGAGCATTCTGAAAAGCAGCCTTACCCGCCGTGCCTTCACAGCCCTTGCGAGCGCCGCAATGATCGCCGGCATGACGCCGGTCGCATCCTTTGCGCAGGACGTGACGATCCCGATCATCGTCAAGGACACCACCTCCTTCTACTGGCAGATCGTGCTTGCCGGCGCGCGCGCCGCCGGCAAGGATCTTGGTGTCAGTGTACCGGAACTCGGCGCTCAGTCTGAGTCCGACATCAACGGCCAGATCAGCATTCTCGAGAACGCCGTCGCCGGCAAACCGGCCGCCGTCGTGATCTCGCCGACGGAGTTCAAGGCGCTCGGCAAGCCGATCGACGAGGCTGCCAAGGCTGTTCCGATCATCGGCATCGACTCTGGCGCCGACTCTAAGGCCTTCTCCTCGTTCCTGACCACCGACAACGTCCAGGGCGGCCGTATCGCCGCTGACGGTCTTGCTGCGGCCGTGAAGGAAATGAGCGGCAAGGAAGAGGGCGAAATCGCCATCATCACCAGCCTTCCGGGTGTCGGCTCGCTCGACCAGCGCCGTGACGGCTTCCTCGATCAGGTCAAGACCAAGTACCCGGGCTTCAAGGTCGTTGTCGACAAATATGCCGACGGACAGGCGACCACCGGTCTCAACATCATGACCGACCTGATCACCGCCAACCCCAATCTCGTCGGCGTCTTCGCGTCCAACCTGATCATGGCGCAAGGCGTGGGCCAGGCGATCGCCGAGAACAAGCTCGGCGACAAGATCAAGGTCATCGGCTTTGACAGCGACGACAAGACCGTCGGGTTCCTCAAGGAAGGCGTCCTGGCGGGCCTGGTCGTTCAGGATCCTTACCGGATGGGCTATGATGGCGTGAAGACCGCACTGGCCGTCTCCAAGGGCGAAAAGGTCGAGGCGAATGTCGATACCGGCGCCAATCTGGTGACCAAGGCCAATATGGCCGAGCCGAAGATTGACGCTCTCTTGAACCCGAAGGTCAAGTGAAGACGACCGCGGTGGGCCACAAGCCCGCCGCACCCGCTTGCGGCCGGAACGAGGACCGGTCGCAAGCGATCTCTGCCATGGGAGGAATGCGCAGATGACCGACTTGCAAGACGCGCGCGACGTCAGGACCGAGGGGCTGCAGGTGGCAACGCGCCATCCCGTTCCGAAGGGCGAGCCGATCCTGGAACTGCGCGCCCTGCAGAAGAAATATGGCACGGTGGAAGCCCTGAAGCCGGCCTCGCTGACCTTCCTGTCCGGCGAGATCCACGCCATCGTCGGCGAGAACGGTGCCGGCAAGTCAACCCTCATCAAGTTGCTGACCGGCGTCATCAAGCGCACATCCGGCGAAATCTTCTGGTGCGGCAAGCCCGTGCAACTCGGCACGCCGCATGAGGCGATCGAACGCGGCATCAACGCCGTGCACCAGGAGGTCGTGCTCTGCGCGCATCTGTCGGTGGCCGCCAACATGTTTCTCGGCGACGAGATCAATCGCAACGGCGTGATGCGCAAGCGCGCCATGACCGACGCGGCGCAGCGCGTGCTCGATGACCTTGGCTTCAACCTGCCGGCGGGGGCCGTGCTTGGAAGCCTCACCATCGGCCAGCAGCAACTCGTCGCCACGGCGCGTGCAGCCATGCGCGGCACCCAGTTCCTGATCTTCGACGAGCCGACGGCCTATCTGACCCGTCAGGAATCGGCGCAGCTCTTCCGTCTCATTCGTCGGCTTCAGGCCGAAGGCGTCACCATCGTCTACATCAGCCATCGCATGGAAGAGGTGTTCGAGCTTGCCGACCGCGTCTCCGTCCTGCGTGACGGGACCCATGTCGGCACCCGAAAGATCGGTGAGACAAACGAGGCGGAACTGATCGCCCTGATGATCAACCGCACCATCGAGCAGATCTATCACAAGGAGCACTTTCCGGCCGGCGCCGTCATTGTCGAGACGCGAAACTTGAGCGGCCCCGGGTTCAAGGATGTCTCGCTGACAGTCCGTGCCGGCGAGATCGTCGGCCTCTACGGGTTGATCGGAGCGGGCCGCAGCGAGTTCGCCCTCGGCCTCTACGGTCGGCATCGGCCAACAGCGGGCGAGATCTACTGGCAGGGGCGCAAGGTCGACATCGCCAGCGAACGCGTCGCCATGGACCTCGGCATCGCGCTGGCGCCGGAAAGCCGGCGCGACCAGGGCCTTTGCCTCAACCTGCCGATCGGCCTCAACATCAACCTGCCGGTTTTCAACCGGCTGACGCGCGGGCTGACGATCAACGGCCAGCAGGAGCGGGAGAATGCCGACCGCCAGATCCGTGACCTGAAGATCAAGACGCCGTCGCGCCGGGTGCTGGCATCGGCCATGTCCGGTGGCAACCAGCAGAAGATCGTCATCGGCAAATGGCTGAGCCATGGCGCCAAGCTGTTCATTTTCGACGAGCCGACCGTTGGCGTCGATGTCGGCACCAAGGCGGAAATCTACCGCCTGTTCGCGCGGCTCCTGGAGAAGGGAGCGGGCATCATCCTGATTTCCTCCTATCTGCCGGAGGTCTACGAATTGTCCGATCGGTTGCATGTCTTCCGGCGCGGGCAGCTGGTTGCCAGCCATGACTATCGCGCCGCCAGCCATGAGGAAGTGCTGACGCAGGCGATCGGTGTCTGAACGCTAAGGGCGGGATGAGGAAGAGTGGAGCGGTCTTCCGCCCACATACCGGTTGAAGAAAATTCGAGGGATGCAGGGAGGAAGGCGATGAGTGCGGAAACGGTAGAGAGCGGTGCGGGTGCTGCGCCAAGGAAAGGTGTCAGTATCCTGTTTGGCCTCACGCTTCTGGGGCTGCTCCTGTTCCTCTGGCTGCTGCTGGGTTTTGCCACAAACAGCTTCTGGACACCCAACAACATCAGCAACCTTCTGCGCCAGGGGGCGATGACGGCAATCCTTGCGGTCGGCCAGACCTTCGTCATCATCACCGCCGGCATCGATCTTTCGGTCGGCGCCGTGGTGGGCTTCACGAGCGTCATCGTCGCCTGGCTGCTTGCCGCGGGCGTACCGCTCTGGGCCGCCATCCTCCTCACGCTCGCCTTCGGCGTGCTGATCGGTGCCTTCCACGCCTTCGGCATCGTGCGCATGGGGCTGCCGCCATTCATTATCACGCTGGCGACGCTTACGTCGCTGCGCGGCATCGGCCTGTTGATCACCAACGGCTCGACAATCTCGATCACCAACGAGGCCTTCACCAACTTCTCGCGCGCGGATTTCCTCGGCGTGCCCAGCCTGTTTTGGATGGTGATCGTGGTGGCGGTTCCGGCCTACATCTTCCTGCACCTAAGCCGCTTCGGCCGCTATCTCTTCGCCGTCGGCTCCAACAGCGAGGCGGCGCGACTGTCGGGCGTCAACGTCCACCGCACCATCTATCTGGCCTATATCCTTTCCTCGACCTGCGCCGCGTTCGTCGGCCTGCTGCTTGCCTCGCGCATCGGCATCGGCAATGCGACACAGGCGGAAGGGTGGGAGCTGCAGGCGATCGCCTCCTCGGTCATCGGCGGTACCAGCCTGTTCGGTGCCGTCGGCTCGGTGCACGGGCCGCTGCTCGGGGCCTTCATCCTTGCGACGATCAACAACGGCGCCAATCTGCTGAACGTCAACTCGTTCTGGCAACGCATCATCACCGGGGCGCTGATCATCGTCATCGTCTATTTCGACCAACTGCGGCGTCGCAGCGCCCGTTAGGCGCTGCAACCGTCATTAAAGAGAATTGCCATGAAAGCCGTGCTCTGCCCCGAACCCGGTCGGCTGGAGATTGTCGATCGCGCCCCACCGGGTGAAATACCCGACGGCTGGGTGCGCCTCGCCGTCAGCCACGTCGGCATTTGCGGTACCGACTACCATATCTTTGCCGGCAAGCATCCGTTCCTGGACTACCCCCGTGTGATGGGGCACGAGATCTCGGCGACGGTCGTCGCCGGCGGCCGTGGGACGACGATCGCCGCGGGGACGCGGGTCGTGGTCAATCCCTATCTCTCCTGTGGCGGTTGTGTTGCCTGCCGACAGGGAAAGCCGAACTGCTGCACCGCGATCAAGGTTCTCGGCGTTCACACGGATGGCGCCTTCTGCGAGGAAATCGTCGTGCCGGAGGGAAATCTTTATCCGGCGCATGACCTGTCGCCGGAGGCCGCGGCAACCGTCGAGTTCCTCGCCATCGGCGCCCATTCGGTGCGGCGCGCTTGCGTTACGTCGGGCGCGCGCGCCCTGATTATCGGCGCAGGGCCGATCGGTCTCGGCACGGCGCTCTTTTCGCGCATCGCCGGCCACCATGTGGTGCTCGCCGATACCAGCGCGGAGCGGCTGGCCTTTGCGGCCGACAGGCTCGGGTTTGCGCATGGCATCGTTGCGGACGCTGACATCGCGGCACGCGTCGCCGAAGCGACTGATGGTGACGGCTTTGATGTCGTCTTTGATGCCACCGGTCACGGGGGTTCGATGCAAGCGGCCTTCGCCTATGTCGCCCATGGCGGCACGCTGGTCTTCGTCAGTGTCGTCAAGGACGAGATCCGTTTTTCGGACCCCGAATTCCACAAGCGCGAGATGACCTTGATCGGCAGCCGCAATGCGACGCGCCAGGATTTCGACCACGTCGTTGCTTCCATCGCGTCCGGCCTTGTGCCGGTGGAAGCGCTGATCACCCACCGCACGACCGTTGACGGCGTCGTTCACGATTTGCCGCGATGGGCTGAGCAGAAGACGGGTCTGGTCAAGGCGATCGTCAAGGTCGCGGCCGCATGATCGCAGTCTTTGCTGCATCGCCGCAGAGGCGGATGCTTCCTCTCGCTCGCCGGCGTCGCCAGTTTACTGGAGAAAAACCCCCAGCGGGCTCCCGCCGCTTGAAAATAGCGGAATCGCGCCAGTTTCGGGCAAGCTCGTTTGCAAATCGTCAGGAATCCGGGCTCATGCTCAGCCAAGGCCTTGCATCGAAGTGAAACGGGTATATTTGTTGCGATGCACAAAAAACATGGTAGTCTGGCAACGATTGCGGACACCAAGACAAACAATCGCAAGCTTGCGTCCGACTGGGGGCGGCGTTGTCGTTGATTGAACCAAGGGGTACGCTTCCCATGTTCTACCAGCTCTACGAACTGAACCATGCAATGATGGCACCGTGGCGCACGGCTGCCGATGCCATGCGGCTTGCCTTCAGCAATCCGATGAATCCCGTCTCGCATACCTACTTCGGTCGTGCCGCCGCCGCAGGGCTCGAGGTTTTCGAGCGCTCGACCCGGCGCTACGGCAAGCCGGAGTTCGGGCTTCCCGAAACGGTGATCGACGGGCAGCCGGTGGCGGTCCAGGAGCGGATCGTCTGGCGCGAGCCGTTCTGCAATCTCATCCATTTCGAGCGCGCGCTGCCCAAGGGCCGCGCTGCCGATCAAAAGGTTCTGGTCGTGGCGCCGATGTCGGGCCATTACGCGACCCTGTTGCGCGGTACCGTCGAGGCGCTGCTGCCGCATTCCGATGTCTACATCACCGACTGGATCGATGCGCGCGTGGTGCCGCTCAGCGAAGGCACCTTCGACCTCGACGACTATATCGACTACGTCATCCAGATGCTGCATTTCCTCGGGCCCGACACCCACGTGATCGCCGTCTGTCAGCCGGCGGTGCCGGTGTTGGCCGCAGTCGCCTTGATGGAAGCAGCTGATGATCCACTGTCGCCGGCGACGATGACGCTGATGGGCGGGCCGATCGACACCCGCATCAACCCGACCGGCGTCAACCAGCTGGCCGAAGAGCGGCCGATCGAATGGTTCCGCGACAACGTCATCATGCCGGTGCCGTGGCCGCAGCCAGGCTTCATGCGCATGGTCTATCCGGGCTTCCTGCAGCTCTCCGGCTTCATGTCGATGAACCTCGACCGACACCTGATCGCCCACAAGGAGTTCTTTGCCCATCTGGTGAAGAACGACGGCGACGCTGCCGAGAAGCATCGCGACTTCTACGACGAATATCTCGCCGTCATGGACCTGACGGCGGAGTTCTACCTGCAGACCGTGCAGGTGGTCTTCATGCAGCACGCACTGCCGAAGGGCGAGATGATGCATCGCGGCCGCCGCGTCGATACCACCGCGATCAAGAAGGTTGCGCTTCTGACGGTCGAGGGTGAAAACGACGATATCTCCGGTGTCGGCCAGACGAAGGCGGCGCAGACGATCTGCACCAACATTCCTGATCATATGCGCCTGCACTACATGCAGCCGGATGTCGGCCACTACGGCGTGTTCAACGGGTCGCGCTTCCGCCGCGAAATTGCGCCGCGGATCGTTGCCTTCCAGCGCGAGCATGCGCGCCACGCCAAGCCCGTCAAGCAGATCATCAAGGGCGGCAAGACGGCTTGACCTGCGCTGATCGGGTCGTTTTGACCGCGTAGAGTCAAGGGTTTGTCCGATTCCGGGGGAGGGCGTCTTGCGCAGCCTAGCGCGCCTTCCCACATCGTTTTCATCGGGTCGCATGGGCGACCCGGATGATTGCGAGGAATCCTGAAGATGAACCAATCTGCAATGATCCGTCCGGATTGGACGCCCGCGACCATCGCCCTGATGGTGCTTGGCTTCGTGGTCTTCTGGCCGCTTGGCCTGGCCATGCTCGCCTACATCCTGTTCGGTGAAAAGCTGAAGACTTTCAAGAAAGACGCCAACGATACGGTCGATGGCATGTGCTCCGCGTTCAAGCGTGGTGGACGTCGCCCCAACTGGACGCACCGCACCGGCAACGTCGCCTTTGACGACTGGCGCGAAGCCGAGCTCACCCGCCTTGATGAGGAGCGTCGCAAGCTCGATGAAATGCGCGAGGAATTCGACACCTATGTGCGCGAGCTTCGCCGCGCCAAGGACCAGGAAGAGTTTGACCGCTTCATGCGCGACCGCAAGAACGGCGGCTCTGGCCCGATTGTCGAAGCCCACTGATTTTAAGAAAATGCGTCCGGCGTTTCACATGAAACGCCGGATTATCTTTTTCGCGCCTTAACAGCGCCGCTTGTCTCATCAGACGCGCGAAGGTCGCTGTAGAACTTTGGATTTCTGCATGTTTTTGTCCTTTGGTCGGCCACGATAAAGGAAACATGCAATAGGCGCTGTAGGCGAAGGCCCAGCGAATCGGTTAGAAAGCCTGCATGTTCCCTTCCTTCAAGCGGCGCATTCAACCTGCTCCACCCGCCACGACGCGGCAGATCGAGGTCGCCGGCAAGTCCCTGCCGCTGACGATCAAGCAGAACGCGCGCGCGACCCGCATGACGCTGCGCATCGAGCCGGGCGGCCGCGCGTTGAAAATGACGATTCCTCAAGGGTTGCCCGAGCGCGAGGTGAACGCCTTTCTCAACCGCCATCAGGGATGGTTGATGACGAAGCTTGCTCGCTTCTCCGGCGAAAGCCAGATCGAGGAGGGCGGCTCCATCCTGATCCGCGGCGTTTCCCACCGCATCGAGCGCACCGGCAAGATCCGCGGGTTGACGGAAACGCTGGTGATCGATGATGAGCCGGTGCTGCGTGTCAGCGGTGGCGAGGAGCATCTGAACCGCCGCATCGTCGATTTCTTGAAGAAGGAAGCGCGCCAGGATCTCGATCGGCTGGTGGCGATCTATACCGGCCGGATCGGCCGGCGCGCGAAGTCGATGTCGCTGAAGGATACGCGCAGCCGGTGGGGATCCTGCTCGGCAGACGGCGCGCTCAGTTTTTCCTGGCGCATCGTCATGGCGCCGCCCAAGGTCATTGCCTATCTGGCGGCGCACGAAGTGGCACATCTCAAGGAGATGAACCACAGCCCTGACTTCTGGGCGCTGTGCGAAAGGCTTTGCCCGGATACGAACGACGCGAAACGCTGGCTGCGCCGCAATGGCACCATGCTGCACGCGATCGATTTCGACTGATCAGCCGGGCTGATCGCGCACCAGCCTGCGAAGGCATCGCTCCGTCAGCGCGCACGCATGGCGTCGCGGATCTTCTCGTCGGTCTTGTATTGGCTGAGCGCATAGACTGACCAGATCGCCGCCGGCACCCAGCCGATCAGGGTCAGCTGCAGGATCAGGCAGATCAGGCCGGCAAAGGGGCGGCCGATGGTGAAAAACTGCAGCCAGGGCAGGATAAGCGCGAGCAAAAGGCGCATCTCAGTCTCCGTTGTGGTAAAATGCATATGGTGAAAGCCGGCCGGGGCGACAAGGGGCGTCGTCCGCTCCAGCGCTTCGCCCACAGGCTCGTTGAGGGCTAGGCCGGCAAGCGTTGCGCCACTTGCAGAGCGCTTCGGCGCACCGCATCTAAGGGCGTTGGCAGTCGTGTTCGACGTCGGTTTTTGGCTCGACTCCCGTGACATTTCATGCAAGGTCGCTTCTCATGAAAACCGAAGTGAAGATATGCGGGCTGAAGACCGCGGAAGCGTTGGAGCGCGCCGTCGCGCTCGGCGCATCGCATACCGGCTTCATCTTTTTTCCGAAAAGCCCGAGGAACATCGAGCCCGATGATGCCGGCCGGATCGCCGACCGCATCCGCGGTCAGGCAAAGATCGTCGCGGTCACGGTCAATGCCGACAATGACGAGCTTGATGAAATCGTCTCGGCGCTCAACCCGGATATCCTGCAGTTGCACGGCGGCGAAAGCCCGGAGCGCCTGTTGACCGTCAAGGCCATGTACGGTCTTCCGGTCATGAAGGTCTTTTCGGTCCGGGAGGCCTCGGATCTCGACAAGATCGACGCCTATATCGGCATCGCCGATCGCTTCCTGTTCGACGCCAAGGCGCCGGTGGGATCGGATTTGCCCGGTGGCAACGGCGTTTCCTTTGACTGGAAGCTGCTCGATGCGCTTGACGGAAGCGTCGATTACATGCTTTCCGGTGGTCTCAACGCCGACAACATCGGCGAGGCCATGGCGCAGACCCGCGCCCGCGCCATCGATATCTCCTCCGGCGTCGAGAGCGCGCCGGGCGTCAAGGATCTGAAGCTCATGGAATCGTTTTTCAATGCCGTTCGCCAGGCAGAGGCGGGCATGCCACGGTCAGGGAGCAGGACGTGAACCAGGCGCCAAAGTTGAATTCCTTCCGGGGCGGCCCGGATGAAGACGGTCGTTTCGGCATCTTCGGCGGCCGCTTCGTCGCCGAAACCCTGATGCCCTTGATCCTCGACCTGCAGAACGAGTGGGACAACGCGAAAAACGACCCGGCCTTCAAGGCGGAACTGGAACACCTCGGCGCCCATTACATCGGCCGGCCGAGCCCGCTCTATTTCGCCGAACGGCTGACGGCCGAACTCGGCGGCGCCAAGATCTACTTCAAGCGCGAAGAGCTGAACCACACCGGTTCGCACAAGATCAACAATTGCATTGGCCAGATCCTGCTCGCCAAGCGCATGGGCAAGACCCGCATCATCGCCGAGACCGGTGCCGGCCAGCACGGCGTGGCTTCGGCAACGGTCGCCGCCCGCTTCGGCCTGCCCTGCGTCGTCTACATGGGCGCGACCGACGTCGAGCGCCAGGCGCCGAACGTCTTCCGCATGAAGCTGCTCGGTGCCGAGGTGAAGCCGGTAACGGCCGGGAGCGGCACGCTCAAGGACGCCATGAACGAGGCGCTGCGCGACTGGGTCACCAATGTCGACAACACCTATTACCTGATCGGCACGGCTGCCGGCCCGCATCCCTATCCGGAGATGGTCCGCGATTTCCAGGCCGTCATCGGCCAGGAAGCCAAGGAACAGATGCTGGCCGCCGAAGGCCGGCTGCCGGATCTCGTCATTGCCGCCGTCGGCGGTGGCTCCAACGCGATCGGCATCTTCCATCCGTTCCTCGACGACGAGAGCGTCAAGATCGTCGGCGTCGAAGCAGGCGGCAAGGGTATCGAGGGCGACGAGCATTGTGCCTCGATCACCGCTGGTTCGCCCGGCGTGCTTCACGGCAACCGCACCTATCTGCTGCAGGACGGCGACGGCCAGATCAAGGAAGGCCATTCGATTTCGGCCGGTCTCGACTATCCCGGCATCGGCCCGGAGCATGCCTGGCTGAACGATGTCGGCCGCGTCGAATACGTGCCGATCATGGACCACGAAGCGCTCGAAGCGTTCCAGACGCTGACCCGCCTCGAAGGCATCATTCCGGCGCTCGAGCCGTCGCATGCGCTCGCCGAAGTCATCAAGCGTGCGCCGAAGATGGGCAAGGACGAGATCATCCTGATGAATCTCTCCGGTCGCGGCGACAAGGACATCTTCACCGTCGGCAAGCTACTGGGAATGGGGCAGTAAGATCATGACCGCACGCATGGACAAGCGTTTTGCCGATGTCGCGGCCGAGGGACGCCCGGTTCTCGTCACCTATTTCATGGGCGGCGATCCGGACTTCGAAACGTCGCTGTCGATCATGAAAGCCCTGCCGAAGGCCGGGGCCGACGTCATCGAGCTCGGCATGCCCTTTTCGGACCCGATGGCCGACGGCCCGGCGATCCAGCTCGCCGGCCAGCGCTCGCTGAAGGGCGGCCAGACGCTCGCCAAGACGCTGGAGATTGCTCGTCGCTTCCGTGAGGAGGACCAGCGCACGCCGATCGTGCTCATGGGCTACTACAATCCCGTCTACATCTATGGCGTCGACCGCTTCCTGACGGATGCATTGGCTGCCGGCATCGACGGCCTGATCGTGGTCGACCTGCCGCCGGAAATGGACGACGAGCTTTGCATCCCGGCGCTTGAGAAGGGCATCAACTTCATTCGCCTGGCGACGCCGACCACCGACGAGCGTCGTTTGCCGAAGGTGCTCGAAAACACCTCCGGTTTCGTCTATTACGTGTCGATGAACGGCATCACCGGGTCGGCTTTGCCTGACCCGTCATTGATTGGCGGCGCCGTCGCGCGTATCAAGGCGCATACATCTCTGCCGGTCTGCGTCGGTTTCGGCGTCAAGACGGCGGAACATGCAAGAGCCATCGGTGCATCCGCCGATGGCGTGGTCGTCGGTACGGCGATCGTCAACCAGATCGCGTCGAGCCTGACCGAAGAGGGCAAGGCAACCGATGCGACGGTTCCGGGTGTCGAAGCGCTGGTAAGAGGGCTCTCGGCAGGCGTGCGGTCCGCACGCCTCGCAGCAGCCGAATAATTGCCTATATTAGCGCGCACAACCCGAAGAAAGTCTTCAGGAGTTACTAAGTGAACTGGATCACAAACTACGTTCGGCCGAAGATCAACTCGATGCTTGGCCGCCGGGAAGTTCCGGAAAACCTCTGGATCAAGTGCCCGGAAACCGGCGAGATGGTGTTCCACCGCGATCTCGAGGAAAACAAATGGGTCATCCCGCAGTCGGGCTTCCATATGAAGATGCCGGCCAAGGCCCGGTTGAAGGACCTGTTCGACGGCGGCATCTATGAGTCTCTGCCGCAGCCGAAGGTTGCCCAGGACCCGCTGAAGTTCCGCGATTCCAAGAAATACGCCGACCGTCTGCGCGACAGCCGCGCCAAGACCGAGCTTGAAGACACGATCGTTGCCGGCGTCGGCCGCGTCCAGGGCGTCAAGCTCGTCGCCGTCGTGCACGAGTTCAACTTCATCGGCGGCTCGCTCGGCATGGCTGCCGGCGAGGCGATCATCAAGGCGTTTGAAAAGGCCATTGCCGAGAAGTGCCCGCTGGTCATTTTCCCGGCCTCGGGCGGCGCCCGCATGCAGGAAGGCATCCTGTCGCTGATGCAGCTGCCGCGCACCACGGTTGCGGTCAATATGCTGAAGGAAGCCGGCCTTCCCTACATCGTCGTGCTGACCAATCCGACCACCGGTGGCGTCACCGCCTCCTACGCCATGCTCGGCGACATCCAGATGGCTGAGCCGGGTGCCGAGATCGGCTTTGCCGGCAAGCGGGTGATCGAGCAGACGCTGCGCGAAAAGCTGCCGGAAGGCTTCCAGACCTCCGAGTATCTTCTCGAGCACGGCATGGTCGACATGGTCGTCAAGCGCCATGACATTCCTTCGACACTCGCTCGGGTTCTGAAGATCCTCCTGAAGAAGCCGGCGGAAGCGTCCAAGCTCAATGGCGGCACGCAGCCGGCCGCCTTGCCGGTCGCGGCAAGCGCATAACACCTGTTCGCGCAGCGGCTTTTCGATCGTTGCTGCGCGACCAAAGCAGATTGGGCATTTCCGCACGGCGGAGATGCCCCAGCATTCGATCGTGTCGGGGCAGGGTGATATGACAGCGGTGGAAGCCAGCGAAGCAGGCTACGAGATCGAAAAACTTCTCGCGCTGCACCCGAAAGGGTTCGATCTGTCCCTGGACAGGATAACCCGGCTTCTCGCCGCGCTCGGCAACCCGCAGGACCGCCTGCCGCCGGTGATCCATGTCGCCGGCACCAACGGCAAGGGCTCGACGACGGCTTTCTCGCGAGCGATTCTTGAAGCGGCCGGTCTCAGCGTCCACGTTCACACCTCGCCGCATCTCGTCAATTGGCACGAGCGCTACCGTCTGGGCGTCAAGGGCGGTCGGGGGCGGTTGGTGAGCGATCCGGTGCTTGCGGACGCCGTGCGCCGTGTTGCCGAAGCCAATGGCGGCGAGAAGATCACCGTTTTCGAGATCCTGACGGCGGTTACCTTCCTGCTTTTTGCCGAACATCCGGCGGATGTGGCGATCATCGAGGTGGGCCTTGGCGGCCGTTTCGACGCCACCAATGTGATCTCGCGCCCGGCCGTTTCCGTCATCATGCCGATCTCGCTCGACCATCAGGCCTATCTGGGTGACCGGGTGGAACTGATCGCGGCGGAGAAGGCCGGCATCATGAAGCGCGGCTGCCCCGTCGTGATCGGCCAGCAGGAAGAGGAGACGGCACGCGATGTGCTGGTTTCGACGGCCGAACGATTGGGTTGCCCGATGTTCGTCTATGGCCAGGACTTCATGGCGCATGAAGAATTCGGCCGTCTGGTCTACCAGGATGGAGGCGGGCTTGCCGATCTGCCGCTGCCGAAGCTGCCGGGGCGCCACCAATACGCCAATGCGGCCGCTGCCATCCGCGCCGTTCGGGCCGCCGGATTCGACGTTTCGGATACGGCGATCGAGACCGGGCTCGCCCGTGTCGAGTGGCCGGGGCGCCTGCAGCGCCTGACCAGCGGCAAGCTGACGCACTACGGCCCTTCCGATGCGGAAATCTGGGTTGATGGCGGCCACAATCCTGGCGCCGGCCAGGTGATTGCCGAAGCGATGGCGACCTTCGAAGAGCGTGAGTCGCGGCCCCTGTTTCTGATCATCGGCATGATCAACACCAAGGATCCGATCGGCTATTTCCGAGCGTTTCTCGACCTCGCCGAACAGGTCTTCACCGTTCCGATCCGCGGGTCCGATGCCGGGCTGGACCCGGTGGCGCTGGCAACCGACGCGGCCGCCGTCGGCTTCGAGACGTCGGCGGTCTCGTCCGTCGCCGAAGCGCTGACGATCATTGCCAATCTGGTCGACGAGGATCCCGTTCCGCCACGCATCCTCATCGGCGGTTCGCTCTATCTGGTGGGGGATGTTCTTGCCGACAACGGCACGCCGCCGAAGTGATTGCGACCCGTTTCTGCGGTCCTCGATGAGATAAACGGCACAAAAAAAGCCCGGCATTGCCGGGCTTTTTAGCGTTCAGCAGAAGGTCTTAGGCGACGGCCGTGGAGATCCACGAGGAGAGGGCGGTCTTCGGTGCCGCGCCAACCTTGATGTCAGCCACTTCGCCAGCCTTGAACATGGCGAGCGTCGGGATCGAGCGAACGCCGTACTGGGCAGCCAGTTCCGGGTTCTCGTCGATGTTGAGCTTGGCGACCTTGACCTTGCCGGCGAGTTCGTTCGAGATTTCCTCGAGGCTCGGGGCGATCATCTTGCACGGGCCGCACCATTCGGCCCAGAAATCGACAACCACCGGCTCGGCGGAGTTCAGGACTTCCTGCTGAAAATTGGATGTATCGACTTTTACAGTAGCCATAGGCTGCTCCTTGCGTTCGGGATGGGAGTATCCAGATGTTGTGTCTCATGTGAGTGGGACGCGCTGGATTTTCAATATCGGGTATCTCACTTTGTCGCGAGGTCTTCAAGGCTCCTGTCGAGCGCCGTGTCGCCAAGGACGTGAATTGCCGGTCCTTCGGTGAAGATCAGCACGCATCGAAACGCGTGTGCCGGATAGAGCGGCCGCAACAGTTCACGATAGATCGCAAGCTGCGCCTTGTGGGCAAAGGGAACGTCATCGGGAGATGACGGCACCTGCCTGTTCGTCTTGAAGTCGGCAATCGTCACGACGCCGGCGCTCACAGCCAAACGGTCGATGCGACCGGAGACCGCATGGTCGCGCTTGCCGAGCGTGAGCGTACCCATGACGGAGACTTCGGCGCGGCTCCCGGCGGCGAAGAGAGCCTGCAGATCCGGGTGGTCGAGCACGCTCTCCACACCGGCAATCAACGCCGCGCACTGTTCTGCCGACCATCGCGGCACGGAACGAGCAAGATAGCGCTCCGCCGCCATACGACGGGCCTCGACGGGAAGGGTGGGCAGCACCTGCAAAAGCCGGTGCAGAATGGCGCCCCGCAGCATGGAGAGGTTGGCCGGGGCCTGTTCGGAGAAGAGCGCCGATCCGACCAGATCCTCGCCATTATCCTCGTCGACCGCGATACCGATGCCGGAGGGGCTCAGCGGTCGCGGCAGGCGCTTCTGCGACGGTAGCGGCGTCGAAAGCGCTTTCGGCAGCCAAGTCGCAGGGCGACCATGGTCCGCCGATGGCGCATCGCTCAAGGGGATGTCGCGATCGATATGCGTCTCGCGCCAGGTATGGCCGGCCCACTCCTCGCTGCCCGCATGGAACATGGCCGGGTGGCCGCGGCCCTTTTCATCCTGGGCAAGGCTCGCCTGAACCATGGCATGCCACGTTTCGGCGACGGTGCGCTGGCCACGATAGCCGCAGACGATCAGGCGGTCGGCGGCGCGGGTCATGCCGACATAGAGCAGGCGGCGATACTCTTCCTCGGCGAGCGTCTTCAGCCGGTCGTTATCCGCCGTGACGAGCGAATTCGATTCCGAACCCGGCGCCCGCCACACAGGAAGCGAAAGTAGGGTGCTGTCGCGCTGCGGCAGTTCGAGGAAACGCAGGGAGGGCACATGCTGGTTGCTGAATGGCGCCCCGCCGCCGTCGACCAGGAAGACCACGGGCGCTTCGAGGCCCTTGGCGGCATGCACCGTCATGATCCGGACTTCGTCGCGCTCCTTGTCCTGCTCGCGCTTGACGGTCGGCGCCTCCATTTCCAGCGTCGAAACGAAGGCCTGGAGGCCGGGCAGGCCGCTTCTTTCCTGGTCGAGCGCGAAGGTCAGGAACTCGTCGAGAATGTCGCTCACCTCGCTGCCAAGGCGCGCGAGGAAAGCGGCCCTGCCGCCGTGAACACCAAGGATGCGCGCATAGAAATCGTGCGGTGCCAGCTGCTTCGCAAGCATTGCGTAGGACTTCAGCGTTCTCGCCGTCTGGTGGAACAGGATCCCGTCATCCGCCTCATGTTGCAGGCGTTGCCACAGGCTTTCGCCCTCTCGGCGTCGTGCGGCGAGTTCGAACAGCGCATCCTCGCCAATGTTGAACAACGGGCATTTCAACAATGCGGCGAGTGACAGATCGTCCTGCGGCAACAGGACAAAACGTCCGAGTGCAAGCAGGTCTTGGACGGCAATGTGTCGTGTCAGCACCAGACGATCGGCGCCTGCGACCGGAATATTGTTGCGGCGCTTCAGCGCCCTGGTGAGCGCGTTGACGAAGGCATCGCGCTTGCGAACGAGCACGATGACATCGCCTGGGCGCATCGCTCGGCGAACACCTTTTTCGACGATAGTCTCCTTGCCGATCCATTGGTCCAGCACGGCCGCAACCCGGCGGGCAAGGATGTTGACCGGTGCGCTCTCCGGCGTCGCATCGAAGGCGGCGGTCCACTCTTCGTCCGCATCCGGCGGTTCCGAGGCGATTGCGTCCCAGATATCGACGGCGCCCGGATGGCCGATGCGGTTCGAGGCGTGAACGACCGGTTCGCTGAGGGCGCTCAAGCCGCGTGCATGCGCTGGATTGGCAAACACCGCATCGACAGCCGAGAGCACGTCGACGGTGGAGCGGAAGGAAAGCTGGAGGCGGATGGGCTCGAATGCCTTGCCGCCGTCGCGCACCCGCCGCTCGGTCTCGATGCTTTCGCGCGAAAACCGCTCCGGGCGCGCGCCCTGGAACGAGTAGATCGACTGCTTCTCGTCACCGACGGCGAACATCGTCCGCTCCGTGCCGCGGGCGCTCTCGCCGGAAAAGAAGTCTGCAGCGAGCGCCTGGATGATGGTCCATTGCGCGGGGCTCGTATCCTGGGCTTCGTCGACAAGGATATGGTCGATACCCTGGTCGAGCTTGTAGTGCACCCAGGCGCTGACATCGCCCCTAGCAAAGAGCGCCGCCGTGCGGTTGATCAGATCCTCGAAATCGAGTTGGCTGCGTCGTCGCTTGAGCTCCTCGTAGTCGGCATTGAGCCTTTCTGCGAGTGTAAGTGCTGCCAGCGTCGCCTCGAACATTTTGAGGATGCTGACGCGATCGATGCAGGCGACGACATGGCGGTAGGCCTCATCGACGAGATCGACGAGATCGGGTGCCGCCTGCTGCATGGCCTTGTTCAGGAACGCGGATTGGGCGCGCGGCTTGCCGGTGCCGGTGAAGAACAGATGCCTGAGGCCGTCGTAGCGGGCTTTGAGATCCATCGGTTTGGAGACCGCTCTCAATCCCTCGGCAAACTCCAGAACCTTGCTCCCGCCGGCGCTCTTTGCGAGTGAGAAATAGCGCTCCAGTGCCGCACCGTTCAGTCCCGCCAACGGCCAGACGTCAGCCATGGCGCTGTCGGCGCTTTCGCCAGGTGTCAGCTTCAAGGCACGCCGAAGCTCCGCCTCGGCGCCGCCGTGAGCGTCGGCATGGTCGAGGAACACCTGGATCGAAGTGCGATTTTCGACGATCGCGCCAAGCAGCTTTTCCAGGCCCGTGTCATCGGCGATATCCAGAACGGTCGCAAAGGCGCGCACCAGTTCCGGGTCGTCCTTCGATGCGGTCGCGGTCAGCAGCAAGCGGCGGGCGTCGGCGAGAAGCACCGCGGCAGCGCGGTCGTCGAGAACCGAAAAATGCCCGGCGACATTGGCTTCCAACGGAAACTGGTGCAGCAACGCTTCGCAAAAGGCGTGGATCGTCTGGATCTTCAGGCCACCCGGTGTCTCCAGCGCGCGAGCAAACAGCCGGCGCGCCTCCTGCAGCTTGAAGAGCGATGGCCGCTCGCCCTCGATCGCCTCGATCCGCTTTTCCAGCGCCTGATCGTCGAGCGTCACCCATTCCGCCAGCCGCTCGAAGACGCGGTTCGACATTTCGGAGGCCGCCGCCTTGGTATAGGTCAGGCAGAGGATGGCCGACGGCCGGCAGCCGGCAAGCAGCAGCCGGATCACGCGTTGCGTCAGAACATGCGTCTTGCCGGATCCGGCGTTGGCGGAAACCCAGGCGGAGCGCTGAGGGTCGGAGGCGAGCGACTGCCTTCGCGAGGTCCAGTCGAGCCAGCCCTGCGGTGTCGCCTGTTGGGGGCCGAGACTGTCATCCCTCATCGCCGTCATCCTCGTCGCTGTCGGCTGTCGACCATTCGGCGACGCGTGCCAGATGGTCGTACTCGCCGCCATAGTCGCGCTCTTTCTGAACGATCAAGCGCGACGCAAACCCGTGTTTGCCCGCAAGCAAGGCGCTGAGCAGTTTCCTCAGCTCGGCAAGCGATTCGTCGGCGAGCTGGTCGGCGGACTTGGTTTCCTTCGCCTTGCTGCCCTCGTTGTTGACCGTTTCTGACTTGAAGCGCGCGCCAGGCTTGAGCCTGACATAGAGAAGCGCTTGCGGGTGGCTCGGCGGCACATCCTTGAACGCTCCGGCCTTGAGCGCTGCCGCCTCCAGCGCAAGCTGCGGATCGAGCAGCACGCGGGCTTCCTTGATCGATGGCGTGGAGCCGGTCTTGTAGTCGATCAGCTCGACGCTGCCGTCTCCGAGCAGATCGAGCCGGTCGGCGACGCCTGTCAGTCGCATGTCGGCGACGCCGATCTCCATGGAGGCCGGAACCTCGGTACGCGATCGCCGTATCCAGCGCGCCCGGTCGCGCTCCCAATCAATGAAGGCCTTGCCGACATTGGCGAAACGGGGCCGCCAGATCGTGTCGATGTGAACGGGCAGGCGGGCCTCGTCGAAGGCCTCGTTGAGGAGCCGGTGCATGGCTTCGTCTGCGGCTGGCGACATGAGGTCGAAGCCGCCGCGCACGAAACGCTCGACGATCTGGTGGTAGAGCGTGCCGCGCTCGGCCGCACCCGGATCGCTGTTGAACGGATCGAGTGGGTGCAGGCGCAGAATACGCCGGGCATAAATGGCATAGGGATCGCGCCTCAGCCGCGAGACCTCGCTGAAGGAATATTTGCGTGGCTGCAGGTCCGCCGGTGGCCGGGGCGACGGGCGTTCGGCGAGCGGCTGGCGCCCGCCGTCGTCAAGCATCCGCGCCCAGGTCAGGTAGTCGGCACCATTGGCCTGCAAGGCCTTCGTCAATCGCTCGCCACCAAGGGCCAGCAAACGCTGTAACCAGCGCGACGCGACCGTCGGCGCGGAACCCTGACGCATCGATCGGGTAAAGATCAGCCGCCGTGTGCCGCAGGCCATCTGGAAATCATGTGCCAGCTGGCCGATCCGCCGCTCCGGCGGTTCGAGGCCGATTCCCGTCTTCATCGTGCGCGACAGGAAGGGGTCGTTGGCAGTCTGGCCCGGCCAATTGCCCTCGTTCATGCCACCGAGCACCACCAGATCCATGCTCTGCAGGCGCGATTCCAGCGCACCGAAGATGAAGACCCGTGGGTGGCGCATGGACCGCGGCTTGACGGCAGCACTCGCGGAGAGCGCTTCCATGACGTCGCACCATTGCGGTCCGTCTGCGGTCATCTGGCCATCGGTCTCGATGATCCCACGAAGCAGCGTCGCCAGCGTGTCGGCCGCCTCTCCGGACCACAGACCACCGAGATCGCCGCGCTCGTCGGCCGAGGCGGCTTCCAGTGCCTGGCCGGTGCGTGTCGCCCAGTCGGCGAGGGTGTATTCTTCGGAGAACAGGCGGCTGCCGTCACTGCTGCGCGTAAGCGCCAAGGCCAGCGGTGCGAGCGCGATGCCGATCTTCCGGGCCAGGTTGCGAGCCGCCTGCAGATCGTCGTCGTTGATCCCGACCCGCCATTCCGGCGGGTGGCGGTCGGTCTTGTGACGGACAATCGCCGCGTCCAGCAGCGGCTCGAGTGCGAGGATGTCGACGGTTGCCGTGCTGCCGCGCAGGGCCATCCGCTCCAGCGTATCGGCACCTTGGCGCATCGCGTCTACGGACAGACCGAAGCGCGCCACCGAATGCTTCAGCAGCGCGACGAAGGGCACGGGATCGCCGGGACGCAGGCTTGCCTCCAGAAGCAGGCGCATGAAGCTGCCCTGTGGCGTCGACGACAAGGGCGTACCGGCGGAATCGTCGGCCTCGATGCCGAACCGCGCAAGCTCGCTGCCGACCCGTCGCGCGAGGTTTCTGTCGGGCGTGATCAGCGCTGCCTGGCTGTCTTCGCTGCCTTCGAGCGCCAGCCGCAGGGCGACCGCAATCGCCGCTGCTTCCTCGCGTTCATTGGCGGTCTGGATAAGGGCGGCATCCCCGAAGGCCGCCTGCAGCAATTCGGGATCCATGTCGCTGCGCATCTGGGTCCAGGAATTGGTCGCCTTTGCCGGCAGTAGCGCATGCGACAGGATCTCGGCGCGCACGTCGAGGTCCCGTTCGGCGCTGGCCAGGGCGGCCACGTCGGGACGCAGAACGGCTATGCGTTTCAATAGCCGGTAGAAGCCGTATTGCGGATGGCTGCGGCTTGCCGGATCCGGCCGGCCGTCGAGTGCCGCATCGGCGACGATCATGTCCCACTCGGCATCGCTCATCGTCTGGTCGAGGCCCGGCAACACGATCGTGCCGTTCGCCAGTTTCTGCACGGCGGCGATCAGTGCCGCGGTCGCCGGGATAGAGCCGGTGGAGCCGGCAATGACGATCGGGCCTTCGATCTTGCCCGAGGCGATCCGCTGCGTTTCGGCCTGCAGGATGGCGTTGCGGTGGCGGGCGGGGGAGGATTGCTTGAGTTCCTCGAGCCGTTCCGGCCAATAGGTGCGGGCGATCTTCAAGAATTCGAGCGTCAGCTGCCACCAAAGCGCGTGCTCACCGGCATCCAGCCGGTCGAGTTCGTCCCAATCAAGCTCTTCCGTTTCCATCGCGTCGATGAGGTCGGCGAGATTGCGCGCGAGCCAGATCGCGTCTGCGGGGCTTGCCGGCGCAATCAGCGGGCTTTCCGCATGGATATCGAGCACCACCTTCGGCAAGCGGTTGCGCCAGGCGAGAATCAACCGGCCAAGCTCGATCAACCGCGCCGTACCGGGCAGCGGCGGGGCGAGATCGAGCACGGCCGGCACTTCTGCGTCGAAGAAGCCGCTGTCGTCGTCGGTTTCGCCCAGTGCCTTGATCGTCGGCAGGATGGTGGAGCGGCCGCCGAGCAGATCGACGAATTCCGAGCGCAGCACGCGCGCCGAGCGCCGCGTTGGCACGAAGATCGTCACGCCGGCAAGCGGCAAGGGATCGGCCGGATCGTAGCGGAAGTCCGGCGTCAGGCTCCCATCACAAAGTTTTTCGGCGAGCGTCTTCAGGAAGGGGAGGCCGGGCGGGATCGTGAAGACGTTGGACCGGCGGCCGCTCACGCTCATCCCTCCGGCTGGTGGCGGCGGATCGCCGCCTCCGCTTCGCCGATTGCTTCGGGCGTTCCGACCGTCATCCAGTGGCCGTCGAGCAGGAGGCCAAAGAGCCGGCCCTTCTCGGCGGCGCGATCGAAGTAGATGTTGAGGTTGAACGCGTCATCGGGCGCGTCGTCAAAAAGGCGGGAATGGAGCGCGATCGCGCCGGCATAGACCACCGGATCAGGCATGCCTTCGGCATAACGCGTCAGCCTGCCGTCGGCACTGAGGGAAAAATCCCTCTTGCCGTTGTGGCCCGTCGTGTCCTCGTCGCGCACGCAAAGAAGCAGCATGTCCATGCGGCTTGCATCGAACGTCGCGGCAAGGCGCGTCAGGTTGCTGGGCCTGCCGGCTGGTTCGCCGACCCAGAAAAGGTCGGCATTCATCACCAGAACCGGGCCTTCCGGCAGCAGCTTCAGACCCTTGACGAGGCCGCCACCGGAATTCATCAGCGCGTCGCGCTCGTCGGAGATCACGATCTCCGGCGCGTCGCGCTGAGAGAGGTGCCCCTCCATCTGATCGGCGAAATGGTGCACGTTGACGGCTGCCGTGCTGACGCCGGCTTCGACCAGCAGGTCGAGCACATAGTCGATCATCGGCTTGCCGGCGATTTTGACGAGCGGCTTCGGCGTGGTGTTGGTGATCGGACGAAGCCGGGTGCCGAGGCCCGCGGCGAGCACCATCGCATTGCTGATCGACATTGCTTCTCTGTCAGTTCGCTGATTCGGAAACGAGGATTCCGGTCTTCATACACCAGTCCCGCAAGGGTTTCAGCGATTCATGTGACAGGGCGGTCTCCAGATAGGCGAAAGTCCGCGGCATATGTTTCATGTAGCCCGGCTTGCCGTCGCGCTGCATCAGCCGCACCCAGATACCGACAAGCTTGCAGTTGCGCTGGGCCGACATTAGGTGCCAGTCGCGCAAGAACGTCGCCTCGTCGAACGTGCCGCCGGCGTGGCGCTCGGCAAGATAGGTTTCCATCATGCGATCGGCCAACGAGGGTACAATCGTGACGCGCGCGTCCTGCACCAGCGACGCGACGTCATAGGCGGTCGGGCCGATCATCGCGTCCTGGAAATCGATGAGGCCGATCCGGTCGAGCCCCTTGCGCTCCTTGCGCCAGATGATGTTTGGCGAGTGGAAATCGCGAAAAAGCAGATTGGTCTCAGAGGTCTGCAGGAGGTCGATCAGGCCATCCCAGATTGCGGCGTATTCGCGCTTTTCCTCTTCGCTTGCCGGTTCGCCGCGTTTCCATGGCAGGTACCAGTCGGTCAGGAGCCGCGTCTCGATCTTCATGGCCGCCCGGTCGAAATCCGGGATGCGGTGAACAATGGTCGCGTCGACGCGGATGTCTGTCGGGGTCTGTTCGCCATGGAGATGGGCGAGCAATCGCGCGCTCTCGACATAGCGCTCCGCGATCGGTTCTCCGGCCTCATCCAAAATGCCATCTGATCCGAGGTCCTCGATCAGCAGGATGCCCTGATCGAGGTCGCGGGCGTCAATTGCGGGCGCCGCAAAGCTGCGGGAAAGCAGGAGCTGGTCGATCGCGACAAAAGGAACGACGTCCTCGGCGATATGGGCAAGCTGCTGGTAATACTTGCCATCCTCAAGGATCGGACCAGGCTTGTGACGCGGTGAGTCCATCAGAATCCGGCTAACGGAACCGTCCGCCGGATGAATTCGCTCATAGGCCCGGATAGACGCGTCTCCGCTCAAGTGCCGCCGTCTCGCCTGGGCGTGACCATGCTGATTGAGAAAGTCGCGGATCGCCAGCGACCGGGCAACGCGTTGCAGCTTGTCGTCAGGGCCGGAAATTTCAACGCGTCGGCCGTCATTTTCGTGGGTGATGGCGAGCGTGATGCGGTTGGCGGGCAGGGCGTCGTCGGCCCGTTCCGGCCACTCGACCAGACAGATGCCCTGAGACAGCGCCTCGTCGAAACCGAGCTCGTCGAGTTCGCTCGAATCGGCCAGTCGATAAAGGTCGAAATGCGCGACGGGAATGCGCAGTTCGTAGGTCTGAACCAGCGTGAAGGTCGGGCTCGGCACTTCCAAGGCATCGTCGTCGGCAAGTGCGCGCAGAAAGGCGCGTGCAAAGGTCGACTTGCCGGCGCCGAGATCGCCCGAGAGAGCCACGCAGTCGCCGGCTTTCAGGGCCAGCGCCAGGTCCTCGCCGAGTTCGATCGTTGCTGCTTCGTCCGCAAGGATTCGTTGGACCGGAGGCATCACTCGGCCGCGATGATCTTCGGCGCTTCGGCCGAGGGAATGCGGCAGGTCACTTCCGTGCCTTCGCCTTCCTTGCTGCGGATCGAAACCGTGCCCTCGTGCAGGCTGACGAAGCTCTCGACGATGGAGAGCCCGAGGCCCGCACCACCGCGCTGCCCGTAGCTTTCGAAGCGATTGAACACGGTATCGAGAACGTCCTGAGGGATACCCGGGCCGCTGTCCGAGACGGAGAAGATGAAATCGCCGCCTTCGCGGTGGCACTTCAGGTCGATGACGCTGCCATCCGGCGCGAAGTTCGCGGCATTGGTCAAAAGCTTGACGAAGATCTGCTTCAGCCGCTGCTGGTCGGCGACCATGCGTCCGAGATTGTCAGGAGCGGCGATCCTCAGCGTCACGCCGCTCTCGATCAGCCGGTCGGCCATCTGGTGGGCGATATCGTCGAGGAAGTCGGTCAGGCTGATATCGGCCATGTCGAGCTGGACGATGCCGGCATCGACCGTCGCAAGATCGAGAATGTCGTTGACGATCGTCAGGAGCAGCGACGAGGAGGTGGCGATATGATCGACATACTCTGCCTGCCGGTCGTTGAGGTCGCCGAAGGCAGGTGTCTTCAACAGGTCGGCGAAGCCGATAATGTTGGTGAGCGGCGAGCGCAGCTCGTAGGAGACGTGGTGGACGAAGTCGTTCTTCAGCGCATCCGCCTTGCGCAGGGCTTCGTTCTTTTCGGTGAGCGCACGCTCGACCCTGACGCTGTCGGTGATGTTGACGAAAGTCAGCATCGTCTGCGCATTCGGCAAGGGAATGACGGCGTAGTCGAGGATCAGCCCGGTCCGAAGCTCGAGTATGCCACGGCTGGAGGGCCGCTCGTCGTCGAAGCTGGTGATGATGTGGGTGAACCGCTTCCATCCGTCCGGCTGATCGTAGGAGATCAGGCAGGCTTGCTCGATCGAGCGGATATGGGTGCCCGGCTTGGCTTCCGCCTCGCTGATGCCCCAGATCGCCCGGAACGCCGGGTTGGACAGGCGAATGCGTCCGTCGGGGCCGAACACGGCCACGCCTTCGGCCAGATGATCGATGGTCTCGCCCTGGACCTGAACGAGCGTGTTGTAGCGGGTTTCCAGGTCGACCTTCTCGGTCAGGTTTTCGAACACCCAGGTGACGCCGCCCTGCGGGCGGGCGGTGGCAAAGACCCGCAGCGTCTGACCGTTCGGCAGGTGCCAAAGGTCGCTCTGCGTATCGAGCGCCTGATAGACGGAGAGCGCGTTTGCCTTCCACTGTTTCCAGTTGAGCTGTTCCGGCAGCTGGCCACCGGCGCGGAGCCGGTCGAGGACCTCGCCGTTGTCGGGCTTGCGCTCGAGGAAGCCGATGTCGAGGTTCCAGAGCCGCTGGAAGGCCTGGTTGTAGAATTGCAGACGCTGGTTGCCGTCGAAGATCGCGACCGGGGTTGCAAGATGGTCAAGCGTCTCGGCATGGCTCTTGAGCGTGCGGTTGAGTTCCTCCCGCACCGCTTCGATGCCGGATATGTCGACGGCGATGCCGGCGGATCCAGCGCGGCTGCGGGCATCGACGACGTCGAAGAAGGTGCGATTGCCCCGAACGACCGTCGAGACCTTGTCGTGGAAGGGTGCGTCGAAACTGGAGACGGAGCGGATCTTCTCGCGCGCCACGGTCGCGAGCAACTCGCGGCCTTCGGCAACGGCGGTTGCGACGTCGGAAGCCTCGACGGCGTCGGCATAGGCCTCGTTGACCCAGGTGAGCGCGCCATCGGTTCCACGCTGCCAGACCGGCAGGTCGATCGCGTCGAGCAGCGTGCGGAAGGAGACGAGCGCTGAATTGAGCCGGTCGTGTTCGAGCTTCAGTTCTGCAAGCTCCGCCCGCATGTTGTTGAGCGCGATGAAGCGCACGAAGGCGCGTCCGCCGGATACGCGCCCTTGCGCCTCCAGCACTTCGCTGCGCTGCGTCTCCACCACCAGGTCGAAGCTGCGGGCTTGGGTGCGAAGGGCGTCGATCGCCTTTTCCAGTTCGCCTGCCGACTGCGCCTTGATCCAGCGTCCGAAGGCCAGGAAGTCGCGGTCGTCGGACGGTGCACCGGTCTCTGCCGGCAGTTGCCCGAGCAGTTCGGCGCGTTCGGCCAGGCCGTCCCAGATGACGATCCGCCGGTTCTTGTCGGCGACCAGCGCCTGGTAGCGCGAGAGGCGTTGATTGGCGTCCGACAGGTCGGACCTGAGTTCGCGGTTTTCCGCTTCGATGTTGCCGCGCTGGCGGATCAGCCAGATTGCCGAGATCATGGCAGCGGAAATGACGCCGATCAGCACGGAGAAGGTGACGACTTCCGAGGAGCCGAAGATGCCGGCCTTCTGCGGGGCGACCTGCGCAAGCGCGTCCGTTGCTGCGAAGAGGGCGGTGCCGGCCAAAAGGTGGCGCAGGAACTTCGGGCCCTTGCGGCGGGTGCCCGGAAAAACTGTCTGATCTGTGTTCATGGCACTGCCATCCCCGTCTGTCCGAAGGGTGCTGCCGGCCTTTTCGCGCCTTGCACAGTTCCACCGAGGCCCTGTTTGAGGGCTCGCGCCAGTTCCGATTGCATCCCCGGTCTGTCTCCGTCTGTTTGCCGCCTATTCGACAAGACATCCCATCCGCGATGCCCAAGGTCCGCACCGGCATCACGAATCAATGGGTTAGAGCATACTTCCTCGTCGAATCGTCGGGAAGGGAGGCGCCCAAAAAAGCGGCCGCGCTCTCTTGTCAAGAACGCGGCCACAAGATGTTGTGGATTGC
>NZ_DASYHB010000172.1:0-93781 GCF_035999185.1 Ensifer sp.
CGGGCGAAGGCGGTCGCGATCGAGAAGCCAGGTGAAGAAAGCGCGCGGATCAGGGACTAGGCTGAGGCCGGGCGCGCCAGACGCTCGACAATCTCTACTGGCAGAACAACCAGCAGCCGATCGTCCAGGAAGGCGTTATCCAGAACCCGGAATCGGTGCTGAACCCAAAATTCGGCCAGCCGATCCGCGTCCATGCTCGCGGGCGGTGCGGCTTCGCGGCAAATGGGTGACCTTCGACCCGCGCCACTGGAACGCCGGCATGGATGCGACCGTCAACACCGGGCTTGGTGCGGGCACGCGCGAGCGCGACATGCTGACGATCCAGATGATCCAGCAATTGCAGGAGAAGCTGCTGACGACGCTCGGGCCCGACAATCCATACGTTTCGCCCGACAATCTCTACAACGGCATCGCCAAGACCGTGGAGGCGGCGGGGCTGAAATCGCCCGACCTCTATTTCACCAAGCCGACGCGCGAGGACATCCAGCGGCGGATGCAGGCGGCCCAGCCGCAGCAACAGCCTGATGCAGCCATGCAGCAACTGCAGATGCAGATGCAGCTGGCGAACGAGAAGGCGCGCATGGACGGCGAAAACGCCAAGCGAAAGCAGGAGATGGAGCGCGAGCTGAAGCTTGCGGAGATCCAGCAGAATGGCGCTTTGAAGCGCTATCAGATCGACGCCGAACTCAACCTCAAACGCGAACAGAACCTGGCCGAAATGGCCGGCGATGCGGCGCTCACTACAGCACATATTGGGGGACTTCCTGGATGAGACGCATCAGCGATTTCGACGATTTTTATGAAGCGCCGATCGGTCTTGGCGGCGCGCTGGAGCTTCGCGATTTTGGCGAGGAGGCGAACAGTTGGGCGTCAAACCGTGGACAGCGTGTCGGAACGGAGGGCCGGGGCGGAGCAGAATATGCGCAGGCTCGGCCGCCGGCGCGGCGCGGGCTCCCGGCGAGAAGCCCCGCTCAACAGGTGATCGCGGACCAAATTGTGCGCTTGGAGCGGGAGATCCGTCGCTTCAATCCCAACGAGGCATTTCTGAACCCTCCAGGGGGCTCTCACTCGCCACAGACCTTGCAAGGTCTTCAGCGTCGGCTGGAAGAGCTTCAAAGAGCCCCCGTTATCGACCGCAACACCGGTTGGCCCATTCAACGCTACATCGGCGACTCCCGCGGCAATAATATGATTGAACCGTTGGGAGGGCGCACCGTGCCCGGGAAAAACCCGGTTGACACGCACACGCTCTATCCGAACGGATCGAACTACCATAGGCTGAATCCGCAGGGGCATGGTTCTAGAAAAACACCGCACGCGCATGGCCATCTCGAAGGATCGGGGCCATACACCAGCGGGCAGGGCCCCTCGCTCGATGTCCTTGGGAACATCGTGCCCTGGAACAGTCCTGATGCACATTGGCCGATGAGATAAAAATGATGAAACCGGACGAGTTCTTGAGCAGCATTTACTTGGGTGACCGTGCCTGTAAGGCAGTCGTCCTTGACGGCTGGAAGGGTGAGGTGAAAATCCAGATGAACGCGGTGTCGCGTCTTCGGGGGGGCATCTGGAACTATGAGGAAGATATCGACGATGGCTTTCTGGTGTTCGAAGGGGTCGATCACATTTCCTTCGACCCGCCTGGTCGCTTGCTGAACGACGAGTTCGGCGTCGTCGAGTTTCTTGGCTACGACGGCGATCGCTTCACGGTTGTTATGGAAATCGGCTCGGGCTACGAGCTCGGGGATTATGTGAACGTCAAGACCACTATCCGGGCGAAGGCGGTAGCAATCGAGAAGCCGGGTGAAGAAGGCGCGCGAATCAGGGACTAAAATAGCGCGCGCACCGGCAGGAGGAAGGCGCGCGGGTCAGGGATTAGGATAGGCCGTTTGCAGGAAACAGCGGACGGGGCCCTCCATCGGCACCGACGAAAACATCGTACCCTGTAATGGTCCAGACGCACATTGGCCGGTAAGGAAGTGAAATGAAGCCCGATGAATTCTTGAGCAGCATTTACCTCGGCGACCGCGCCTGCAAGGCGATCGTACTCGACGGCTGGCGAGACGAGGTGAAGATCCAGATTGACCTGATTTCTCGGCGCCGGTCCGAAACTTGGAACTTTTACTCCGCTGAGGATGTGGAAGACGGTTTCCTCGTGTTTGAAGGGGTCGATCACGTATTCTTTGACCCTCAGGGCCCGATTCCGAATGGAGAAATTGGCGATATTGACTTCGTTGCCGATGGCGATGAGCGATTCCTTGTGAAGATAGATATCGGCTATGCCGAACAGAAGGATGGCAACGTCATCTTTCACAACGCCAAGCTGACCATCCGGGCGAAAGCCGTAGCCATCGAGAAGCCGGGTGAGGAACACGCGCGGATCAGGGACTAGGCGGCAGCGAGCGCATCCGTCGCTCGCCAACTTTTTCTGACAGGCAACCAGCGGCCGATCGTACGGGAAGGGGTGATCCAGAACCCGGAATCGGTGTTGAATCCGAAGTTCGGCCAGCCGATCCGCGTCGGCCAGGGCGTCGATGTGCGCGGCGCCGTCGGCTAAACGGCGGTGCCGTTCGTGGCGCGCGAATCCTTCTCCATGCTCGGCTACCCGCTTCTTGAGAGGCGCAATTTCGAACGGAAAACCGCTTCACACTTTTCCTGAAATTGCGGCAGGAGGCGATCGACCGCACCGGCATTTCCGACGCCTCGAGCGGCATGGCGCCGGATGCGCTGCAGAACATGACGGCGAAGGCGACGGCGCTGGTCGAGCAGGCTGGCATCGGCCAGACGGAGCTGATGGTGCGCACTTTTGCGCAAGGGCTGCGGCGGGTGTTCAAGGGGCTGCTGGGGCTGACCATCAAGCACCAGGACCGGCCGCGGGCAGTAAGGCTGCGCGGCAAATGGGTGACCTTCGACCCGCGCAACTGGAACGCCGGCATGGATGCGACCGTCAACACCGGGCTCGGTGCGGGCACGCGCGAGCGCGACATGCTGATGATCCAGATGATCCAGCAATTGCAGGAGAAGCTGCTCCTGCATGTTTCCTTAAATCCCAGCGGATTTAAGGGAAAAAACATGCAGCACTTCAAAGTGTTACAGCGACCTTTGCGCGTCTTTTAAGACGCGCGGCGCTGTAGCGACGCTCGGGCCCGACAACCCTTATGTTTCGCCGGACAATCTCTACAACGGCATCGCCAAGACCGTGGAGGCGGCGGGGCTGAAATCGCCGGACCTCTATTTCACCAAGCCGACGCCCGAGGACATTGAGCGGCGGATGCAGGCGGCGCAGCCGCAGCAACAGCCTGACGTGGGCATGCAGCAACTGCAGATGCAGATGCAACTGGCGAACGAAAAGGCGCGCATGGACGGCGAAAACGCCAGGCGCAAGCTCGAGATGGAGCGCGAGCTGAAGCTTGCGGAAATCCAGCAGAACGGCGCCTTGAAACGCTACCAGATCGACGCCGAACTCAACCTCAAACGCGAACAGAACCTGGCCGAAATGGCCGGCGGTACGGCGCTGACGACAGCGCATACTGGAGGAATGCCGGGATGATCAGAATTAACAAGCGGGGTTCCGTCGCCTTTGGCGGCAAGCCGAATGACGATATGTACGAAAGAGGCCCAAGGCCGACGACGGCGCTTGAACTGCGTGACTTCGGCGAGGAGGCCAACAGCCGATTGCCGAAATGGGGCACGGAGCGCGGGAGTGACAAGGGTGTGGAGGTGGCTGCGACCTATGTCATGTCCAATACCAATCCAAGTGTCCTCGGCGACAATACGCACACTGGCGTCTTCATCGACGGCGACGACCCCGTCCTGTGGGATCCTGCCGGCAATTACACGCATAGAGAGATAGGCAGCGGGCGTACTCTCTACGGATCGGAGTTCTCTCCCGAAGATTATTTGCGGTTTCAGTTGACTGACGGACCGGATGTAACGGTTCGCAAATTCAACACGACGCCCGAGCAGGAAGCGGAGATTAAGAAGAGGATCGACGACATTGGTGGCGGGGGATTTCTCACATGTACGAAAAATGTGACCGAGGCGATCAGCGGTATCGGACCATTCGGTGAGGTCGAGGAGAATTGGTGGCCAGCCAAGCTCGACAATCAGTTGCGCAGTTTGGATAAACACGTAGGCGAAGCCAATGATGTTCAGAGCCTGCGGCACTTGCTGGCGAAGAAAAACCGTTTGGGCGCGAGCAAATGAACCTGGGGTGCTAGCCTAGTGCAATCAGAGGGGGGGCTTTATCGCCGACTCGCGTAGCGGACGTGGATATGCCACAGTTTGCTTCCACTTAAAGGCGACGTGCTTGCTAGAGTTTAGCCCGGCAAAACCGACACGTCTCGTTCTAGGTACGTCATGCGCTACATGCTTGTTAATACGATCCGCGTTTTGTTGAGCTATGGCGCCATGCTGGCAACTGTTACTTGGTTCTTTGGTCGCCATTTGGACTTCACCACGGCCCTGCTGTTTTCGTCGCTTTACCTATTCGCCTTCGCGCCGCTTCCGGCCCGGCGCTTGTGGAAACGGCTTCTGTATATCGTCTTGGCAGCTGTCGTTTTGATGATCGTGCCACTCGGGTACTTCGTCGTTATCGACGGTACGCACAGTGTCAATCTTCTTTTGGAAACAATCGCAATTGTGGTCATCTTTGGCCTTCTTGGGCCCCAGACTATCGCGTTTCTGCTGACCTATATCGCCCTCGAAATTCCCGTCAGAAGAATTGCCAAGGCGCCTGGAACAGCCCCTTTGCAAGCGCGGTCGCCGAGGTAAACGGTCTTAAGAAATTCGTCGGGCTTCATTTCCGCCGGGGCGCTTGTTGCTGCATTTTTATACATTGCCTACCATCAGATCTATAGGGCGGTAGTGGAGAATGCCCCATTGCCAATTATGAACGGCGATGTTGTCACCGAACTCTTCTATGCAACGGTTACTCTGGTGGGCCTTGCTTGGGGGCCACACTACTGGGTCTTTGTCTTGAGCTACCTGGGTCTGGAGTATTCACTGATGAAGCATGCGAAGCCCGCTCCCGCGACCGAGACGGCATAGGTCGATCTTAGAGGCCACGCGGATCAGGGATTAGGCTCTTGGTGCAGCCTTCCAGGCGGACGGCTGCGACGGGCCATACACTGGCAATGATGCAGGACCAATGTGTGAGATGAACAGATCTATTGAAGCCATGCTGGACGCGTTCATTGCCGCAGACCGTCCGAGCATTCTCCTGGCGAACGAGATCGAGGTCGCGCTGGATGATGCCTACCCGGACAACGACTATGTTCAGGACCTGGTAAGCATGCTTGCCATGTACCGTCCACAAGGCGGTGAATTTCTTTACGACGCCGAGGCCATGCGCGCCAAATTGGTGCGTGCCAGGGACTATTTGTCCGGGTTGGCCGATTAATCCAGAACGCGTGATGGCGCGATTGGCGACACCCTTCGAGACCTGCTAAGAGCAGGGAAACTGGAATGCGGAGGGGCATGAATGTTTCTGATCGACCGTGAACTCGAGATACTGACAGCATTTCGGCGCGAACTGCATCGGCGACCGGAGGTTTCGGGCGAGGAGCGGGAGACGGCGGAAACCATCGTTGCCGCACTTGCCGAGACGAAGCCAGATGCGGTGATATCAGGCCTTGGCGGGCATGGGGTGGCGGCGGTCTACGAGGGACGTGAGCCGGGGCCGACGGTGATGGTGCGGGCCGAGCTCGACGGCTTGCCGATCGAGGAGATTTCCGAGATTGCGCATCGCTCTGAGATTGGGGGCAAAGGGCATCTTTGCGGCCATGACGGGCACATGACGATCCTGATGGCGCTTGCCAAGGGGTTGGAACAGAAACGGCCGGCCAAGGGCCGGGCGATCCTGATGTTCCAGCCGGCGGAGGAAAACGGCGCGGGGGCTGCGGCCGTGCTTGCCGATCCGAAGTTTGCCGGGATCAAGCCGGATCTCGTCTTCTCGCTGCACAATTTTCCAGGATTGAGCTTTGGCCATGCCGCACTTCGCACCGGGCCGGTCAATTGCGCCTCGCGCGGCATGCGGATTTCGCTTTCCGGCAAGACCGCGCATGCCTCGACGCCGGAGGATGGTATCGCGCCGACCTTTGCGATGGCCACGTTGCTTTCCGGGCTGACGGCACTTGGCAATAACGGGCCGCTTGACGAGGACTATACGCTTGTCACGGTGACGCATGCGCGCCTCGGCGAGGCGGCCTTCGGCATCAGCCCGGGCTATGCCGAAATCTGGGCGACGCTCAGGACGCTGACCGACGAGCGCATGGCCGATCTCGTGGCCCGTGCCGAAGCGCTGGTCGCGAAGGAGGCGGAGGCTGCCGGGCTGAAGGTGACGATCGGCTACGAGGACGTGTTCCACCAGTGCAGCAACGCGGAAGCGGCAGTCGCCGCGCTGCGGCGCGCCATGGACGAGGAGGGCGTCAGCCACGACCGCGGCGAGGGCGTGCTGCCGATGAAGGGGTCGGAGGATTTCGGCCTTTTCGGGAGTGTGGCGCCTGCGGCGATGTTCTTCCTCGGCGCCGGCGAAAACCACGCGCGGCTGCACAATCCGGATTATGACTTTCCCAATGGCCTGATCGGCATCGGCGCCAAGGTTTTCATGCGGGCGATCCGCAACACGCTGGGGTAAGGTAAGGGCGGCGGAGGTCGCTTGCGCGACGGCCATTGTGACGGCACTCTTTGAAATTGTGCAGTTCCGGACCGATGGCCTGTTTCGCGTCGCGTCGGGGTTTGTCTGAAAGGAGCAGGCGATGAGGCGGTGCAGCTTTCGTGTCGTGCTTTGCCTGGCGCTTGCCATCGCAGGCATAGTGCCTGCTCGCGCGGCGGACACGCCCGGCGCCGATGCTGTTACCGCGCCGCAGCCTGCCGAGAATGCCAGCCTCAAGGATTTCATCAAGGCCAATCCGGATTGCCTGGAGTTCACCGATCAATGTTCGCACTGCACTGTCGTCAACGGCATTGCCGAATGCTCGACGGCGGAGATTGCCTGCATCAAGCGGGAGAACCAGTGCACCAAATGGGCAGGTAAATAGAGCGGCTCTAAAGCCCGGTCTGCAGACAAGAGCCGCCGGCTACTTCCGTCGCCAGGCTCGTCGCGCAAACTTCAATACAGCGTGCACCGCCAAGCCGATCGGCACGCCGATCAGGAGAACGAGCGCCAACTGGACCAGGAACGATTGCTCCGGGAAGGTGTGTTCGACAAACCGTATGACCAGAAAGCCGATTGCCAGGTCGACCACGAATTCGACGAACTCAAGTTTCTTGGATTTTTCGGACACTGAGCTTTCCTGTTGACGACGGATCGAGCGTGGATCTGACATGCAGACGGTGACTACACGGTCCGCGCCGGGCGCGCAGTGACCGAACTCTGTTATTTGCGTCGCCAGTTTCTCCAACCGAAGACGAGGGCCGCATCGAGCGCAATGCCGACTGGCAAGATCACGGCGAGGCTGGCAGCCGCCCGGACCAAGAACGTCGATTCCGGCAGAGCGTGGTCGATGATCTTTGAAACCAACAGGACGAGGGCAACGCCGATCGCGACGCGGAAGAGTTCAAATTTTTTGGATTTTTCGGGCATTGGATGACCTGAGGCTTCACGGTTCGATAAGCGGCGATTGCCCGTCGAAGGCGATTTGGTCCAGCGCGCCGGCTAAAACCCGCGGGTGACGGCGAGGTAGGCGATCAGGCAGAGGACCCAGAAGAGTGCGGCTGCGACCATGCTCATGTCGGAGTTCAACAGAAGGCGACCATCCTGTTCGCGCTTCAGGCCCAACCAGTTGAAGTCACTGCCGGAGGCATAGACATCCTCGACCTGCACCCGCCCGAAGCTGAACAGTGGAACGATCAGCCGCGCCACTCGATGCAGGAGAAAGCCGAGAACGATGATATCGAGAATGTTGAGGACGATCCCGACGACAGCATCGAGGGCAACTCTGACTTTCTTCATGCTGCAAATCCCCTAACGGTAAAGCCAATGGCGGCGAGGCACAGGGCCCAGAAGCAGACGGCCACGATCTTTGCGGCGTCTGCACTCATCAACAGACGTCCATCCGTCGCACGCTTCAGGCCGAACCAACTAAATCCGGACTGATTGTCGTAGAAATCTTCGTCCACAAGCCGGCCGAAACTGAAAAGGCGAACAATGAGGCGGGTGGTTCCATAAAGGAAAAACTCGGCAACCAGCCAACCGATGTTGTCCATCGTCAGCCAGAAGGCGCCATCGAGCGCGAGCATTTCGAACCATCGCTTCTTGCTTTGCTTTTCCATCGCAAGACTATTCCGTTGAGATCTTTGAGGCCGCACTACGCCGCCCGGTAAAGTGGCATTTAACATTGTATGCTCGCACACTGGTAGCGCGGAACAAAAGCAGAATCAATCCCATTCACATTCGGCACGCTCTGCGAGGAGTAGCCAATTCAGACTGGCCGCCTCGCACGCGGGAACGCACGCCGGGCTGCAACGACCATTTCAGAAGGACCATGCTATGGAAGATTTCATTTTTCCGGGCCGTGCGAAGCCCGGCTCCGGAACCGTTGACAAGCGCAATCTGCCAAGCCGCGGCGCGGGATATCTAAGCCCCGAGGATGCGAGGGCCTATGCCGACGACCTTTTGCGCAGCGCTCTTGAGGGCCCGTCGGCATATACGGCGGAAGGGCTGCGGAAATCTCTGGGTAAGCTGTCTGAACGTGGTGACGGTACCTACAGCGCCAGGCCACGGAAGGGTCTGAGTGGCATGCAGGGAAATCTTGAGGGCGTAAAGACCGAACTTAACACCTTGCAGTCCGAGGTCAAGAACGACGACGGGATGGCGGCTCTGAAGGATATCGTTTCGTCGATCCAATCGATGCAGGAGCTGCTGGCCGAGAAGGAACACCAGGGATTCTATGAAGATCCTTATAGCAATCAACCGAAGTTGCCGGACAATTGCGAAGAGCTCCCCTGGAATAACTCATCGCAGGCGCGGCCCATTTCCCTCGGGGCCTCGAATGGCAACAAGGATGCACGCCAGCCCTTGGGCTGCGTAACGCCTCCTACGCCCTGGAACAACCCGAAGCGGCAGCCCATTTCACTGAGGAAAGCGCTCGACACGTGGAGCGAGTGAGCGGTCGTTCTGGCTACTTGAGGCTTTCGAGCGCGATGTAGAGTGTGCCGAGTTTCACGCGGCCAGCGTCTGTCTTGTAGTAGAGCACTTCGGCGTGAGGGCGGATGCTTGCGACGGAGGTCTCGTAAGTTCCATCCGCGAAGAAGCAGCAGGGATTGTCGCCATCCCAGGACGACGCAACACGCAGGCGGTAGCTGCCGTAGCCCATAAAGAAGCGTAAGCCGACCTCGTAATCGCCGACCGTGAGGGTGCAGACGCTGTTATCGCCGCACCAGTTCGTCGCGTGATCGAAGGTCTTGTCGTCCTTGAGCAGAAAGGCCTTGACGAGGTAGTGCGGCTCGCCCGATTGGCCGCTCGCCGAGGTGGGGGAGGTCACGGCGGCCAGAAGCAGGGCTGACAATCCCAGGCTCGATAATCTTCTCATGGGTTCCTCGTTCGATAGACGCGCGCGTCTGTGACTGGTGCCGGCCATCCGCTCCGCTCAGGCCTTGCGCCGAATGGGCAATCCGGACCGAGGCCTTTGATGCTGAATGGCTGGGCAGGCATGTTCGTTTGATAATTGCGAATGTGACCTAGGGTGGCAGATTGCTCCGGTTCGCACAGCGGTAGCGCGGAACAAAAGCAGAATCAAGGCAGCGTTCGACGCAAAATTTCGATCGAAAGCGATCGCTCTCCAACCGAGGTCAACAGCATGAAACCAGACGACCGGGCCGCGGCTGCGCGTGCCATTCTCGACGTGCCTTTCTTCGACACGCTGATGAACGAACAGGAATGGGCAGCGATCAATGGCTGCATTCATGCCGGCCTTACTGACGATAGCGGCCGGGCGGCCTATGCAGCCGAAGCCCGCGCCATCCGCAACTTCCGTGCCAGGCTCAAGTTTCTGACGGAACAAGCCAAGGCTGACGGCAAGGGCGCACCCGCCTGACGGGCAAGCGCTTTCATGAGGCTGTTTCAGGCAGATGTCTGTCCGGCCAAAGTATTGAAATATTACTCAAAAAGGTCACGCCATGACGAACGATAGTGCCAACCTGCCTTTTGGCGGGAGCAAAACCGTTGACCCCGCGACCGGGCTTGACGATGCCGATCTCGATTTCTGGGAGCCCGAGGACGGGGCCAACCTGGACGAGGGAGGGCCGAGCGAGTACGGCGCTGAAGAGGCCCTTGACCAGGACCCCGACGACACAGCCCATCCCGACGACGAGCCGGCTGATCCTGACGAGGACGCGGCGGCCAACGACGACGCGGATTTTCTGGTCGTGCTCAAGGGCGGTGAGGAAGTGCCGTTTTCCGAGCTGAAGCTCGGCTATATGCGCGACCGCGACTACCGCCACAAGACGCAGGACATCGCCAATCGCGGGCGGGCGCTCGAAGGCATGGCAAGCCGGGTGGCGCAATCGGCCAACGCCTTTGCCAACCTCATCGCCAGCCAGATCCCGCCGGAACCGCCGGAACATATGGCAACGCTCGACCCTGACGGCTATCGCCGGCTATGGGCGCTGCATCAGGCGGGGCTGCAGAGGATCGATGAGATCCTCTCGATCGGCGAGGCGCCGGCGGCGGTGGTCGACGCGCTTTTGCAGGCGGAAAGCGACGAACAGCTCGAGGAGGAGAACTCGAGGCTGATTGAAGCCTTTCCCGAGACGGCGGATGCCGAGGGGCGTCTCTCGTTTTTTGCCGGGGCTTTCGACGTGGCGCAATCCCTCGGCTTTTCTGAAGCCGAGGTGCGTGAAGTGACCGACCATCGTCTGTTCAAGCTCGCGCATTATGCCCGCCTCGGCCTTGCCGCCGAGCAGGCGAAGAAGCGGGCGCTGAGCAAGCTGCAAAGGGCGCCGGCACCGGTAGCGCGGCCAAGGCCGGCGGCCAGAGCCGAACAGGCGCCGGGACGGAGCCGGGAGGCGATGCAACGGCTTTCGAAAAGCGGCTCCATCCGCGACGCGATGGGCGTCGACTTCGACTGATCAGAGTCAGGCGCTCATAACAAACAGAGTCTGGAAAGCCGTCTATCCGGTTGTTTTTGCTAGATTCTATTCTTCCCTGCGCTTCCCAACCAAAACTGATCTCTCAAGCGTGCGCGCCGTCAGGCGCGGACGTTCATGACCATCTCAATCAATCAAGGACACTATCATGGCTGTCGTAGCAAACACCTTCACGACCTCGCAGGCCGTGGGCAACCGCGAGGACCTTTCCGACGTCGTTTCCCGCATCACGCCCGAGGATACGCCGATCTATTCGCTGATCGAAAAGGGCAAGTGCAAGACGCACCACCCGGAATGGGAAACCGACGAACTGGCCGCGCCCGGCGAGAACATCCGCCAGGAAGGCGACGAATACACCTTCGGATCGATCATCGCGCCGACGCGTCTTGGCAATTACACCCAGATTCTCCGCAAGGACTGGATCATCTCCGCCACCCAGGAAGTGGTGGCCGAGGCCGGCAACGTGCAGAAGCGCAAGTACCAGAAGCTGAAGAAGGGCGTGGAGATCCGCAAGGACCTCGAATTCGCGATCGCCGACACCAATGCTTCGGTTGCCGGCGCCACCCGCGAGCTCGGCTCGCTGCCGACGTGGCTGACCACCAACGTTTCGCGCGGGGCAGGCGGCGCCAATGGCGGCTATAACCCGACGACGGGCCTGACCGTGGCGCCGACCGACGGCACGCAGCGCCCCTTCACCAAGGCGATCCTCGACCAGGTGATGCAGACCGGCTACCAGAACGGCGCCAACTTCCGCCACGTCTCGGTCTCGCCCTACGTCAAGAGCGTGTTCGTCACCTTCATGTCCGACGCCAACGTCGCACCGTTCCGTTACGCCGTCTCGCAAGGCGGCGAGCGCAACACCATCGTCGCCACCGCCGACTATTACGAAGGCCCGTTCGGCACGGTGATGATCCACCCGAACCGGGTGCAGGCGGGTAGTGCGAAACTCGCGCGCAATGCCTACTTCCTCGACACGGACATGCTCTCCTTCCTCTGGCTGCGCAACATCCAGGAGGATAAGGCGGTGGCCAAGACCGGCGACGCCGACAAGGGCGTGATCATCGGCGAGGGCACGCTGAAGGTGCACAACGAAAAGGGTTTGGGCGTCGCGGCCGATCTGTTTGGACTGAGCGCGGCGAGCTGATTGGCCTGGAACCTGACCGCGGTTCGGCTTGAGCGGCTCCAAGGAGCCGCTCTCGTTCGTCGGCGCCTCGTGAGCGCTGACGCTTGTGCTGGACGGTGCGAGGTGCACGCAATAAATCCCAACACGATAGGTGTGAAATGAACCTGGAAGACAAGTTTCTGAACTCGATGGGACTGCCCGCCCGAATTCAATCCGTTCGGGAGGCGATCAAGTATTTTGACGAGAATTCGGCATTGGCGAGCGGCAAGCCTATCGCCGAAGTGGAGCCGCCGCGCGGTGAGAGTGCACGCTTCCGGCATCCGCCGGCGAGCGAACTCATGAGCGGTGATTTTCGCAAGGCGCCGATGCCCTATCGCGGTACGCTGACGGATACGACGAGGTTCCACAACAACGATCGAGTGTTGCCAGCCGACCGCCTCAAACCGACCGGTGCTCGTGACAAGCTCTCGGACAACATTGCCGAACGTTTGAAGCGTGATCTTCAGCATACGTTCAAGCTCAGTGAATTTCAGGCAGCTGCTATCGTCGGAAACCTTGATCACGAAAGTGGTGGGTTTCGATTCCACCAGGAGGTCGGCGTCGGCGGCAGAGGCAGAGGCGGCGCAGGCTGGGCTCAGTGGACGGGGCCTAGACGCGACGCGTTCGAAAAATATAGCAAAGATCTCGATCCGAAATCTTATGAGGCCAACTACGGTTATCTGAAGAAGGAGCTCACGGACGAATACTGGGGTGAGTTCATGAATGCGCTCTATCAGACGGATGATCTTGAATCGGCAACGAAACTCGTGTCGGACAAATTTCTCGCTCCGGACAAGGATAAGGCGCACGCAGACAGGCGGCAGTATGCGGCTGCAAACGCGATGAAGCTGCCAGGCCACGAAAAGGACATGCCCTACGATCACCGCCCTTGGAAAACGCCGAGACCCCGGGAGCGCCCATGACGCAACCGTTCGGGTGCTGCCCTTGATGGTTGTGGACATCTGCCATGGGAACGGTTGCAGGTGTTCTCTAAATGTTCTATGTTCCGGAAGTTGAATTTTGCCGGTGGCTCTACTGCTTCAGGTGGCGTTTCTTCGCAGCGGACCACGCGAAAGAGCTTGCCGAACCGAGATGCAGGAAGTGTCCGAGGAGGGGCCTTGTTCAGATCTCTGTTGGCGGTTTTGGCCGTTTTCACGGCAACCGGTTTTACGTCACCCGTCGCGGCCTCGCCTCAGGCGGAGCGGATAGTTGATGCATTCCTGAGCTGCAAGCCGACGTTCTTTGACGTGCTGAAGAGCGAGCGCGCAGCGTTTGGGCCCGTGAAAATCGAGGTGTTCGAAGATCCCGATACGAAGGCGCTTCACCCGGAGCGAGGCAAGCACATCTATGAACGCGTGACCTTTGGCCGGCCGCTTGAGGTCGGACCTTTCACGCTGCTGCGCTACGATCAGGATCGGTCCGTGGAAAGCGCACAGCCGAGCCAAACTGAATGGGGCTTTGGGATGGCGGAGGCTCCGGAAGCGGTTGCGCAACTCATCAATGCGCTGCTTGGAACCCGCTACGAGCAGAGAGAGGGATTGGAGACATGGCTCGATCAATCGTTGGCCGATCCATCTGCAAGTGGTCTGCGGATCGAAGCCGACTATCGGACCGGCGCTCGCCAGACCCTTGTCTTCTGCAAGATGTGGGAGAATGAAGCCCGCCGCATATCCATGCCGGAGCCGATGGAGCTTTTCGGGCCGCCACAGCTCGGCGGCCCACCGCTCATCGATCAGGATCGGCTCATGAAGGCGCTTCTCGCTTGCAGCGATGATTTCTTCGAGGCGCTGAAAGTCGAGAAGGCTGCCTTCGGCCCCGTCAAGGCGACCACCCGCAAGCTCAGCGACAACACGCCAGGATCAGGAGGGACGGTTGTGCGCGTCGATTTCCCCTGGATCGTTCACGCCTGGGGCATGCGGCTTAAAGGCTATGAGCGGCATATCGGCGGACGGGCGCGCAAAGGGACGACCACATGGAGCCTTCACGTAGAGGAGAGCCCGCGTGTGGTGGCATTTGTCATCGAGAGCAGGACAGAAAGTGTGAACGTTGAGGGCCAATGGATCGTCAACCTGGACGAGGAGGAGAACGGTGGATATGCACCCGCAAAGGCTTTCGCCGTTACCGACGACAAGCCAGATGGTAGCGTTCTTTCCTGCTCCCGCCGCCATGCGTTGAACGAGGCTGCAGTCTTGCCAGATCCCCACACGCTTTTCAACGTGGCGCCTTAAAGATCGGACCTCGTCATCGTCCTTTCCGACGCCAATGTCGCGCCGTTCCGTTACGCCGTCTCTCAGGGCGGCGAGCGCAACACGATCGTGGCGTCCGCCGACTATTACGAAGGCCCGTTCGGCACGGTGATGATCCACCCGAACCGGGTGCAGGCGGGAAGCGCGAAGCTCGCGCGCAACGCCTACTTCCTCGACACCGACATGCTCTCCTTCCTCTGGCTGCGCAGCATCCAGGAGGACAAGGCCGTGGCCAAGACCGGCGACGCCGACAAGGGCGTGATCATCGGCGAGGGTACGCTGAAGGTGCACAACGAAAAGGGCCTCGGCGTTGCGGCCGACCTGTTTGGGTTGAGCGCTACGAGCTGAGCCGTTCTGGAGCCTGATCACAAAGCAACTTGAGCGGCTTCAACGAGCCGCTCTCGTTCGCTAGTGCATCGTGATTGGTCACATGTGCTCAGGGTCAGGCAAAGCAGGCAGGACAAATCCCAAACACGTTAGGTGTGAAATGGACCTTGAAGACAAGTTTCTCAACTCGATGGGACTGCCCGCCCGAATTCAATCCGTTCGGGAGGCGATCAAGTACTTCGACGAGAACCCGGAGTGTTGCCGGCCGAACGCATGAAGCCGACCACGGCGCACGACAAACTCTCGGACAATATCGCGTCGCGTATGAAGCGGGATCTGCAGCGGCGCATGCTAATGGGTGAGCACGAGACTGCAGGAATTGTCGGCAATGGTGACCATGAGAGCGGTGGGTTCGGGGCGCTGCGCGGCAACCTCTGGCAACGGGGGTACGATACCGGTCGCTATGAAGGCAATGCTCGCGGTTTTATGCAATGGGACAAAGCGCGCCGGGAGGCATTCGAGGATTGGGCCAAGCAGAACGGCTACGACGCAGAATCGTATGAAGCAAACTACGGCTTTCTGGAGCATGAGCTTCTGAACACGCCGGAGAAGAAAGTTCTGGATCAACTGGACCAGGCAGTCACTGCCGATGACGCCGCGCGTATCGTCGAAAAAGCCTATCTGAGGTCTGGCAAACCGAAGCTTGCAGAGCGCCAGAAGCTGGCGCGCCGGGCCATGAACCTTCCGAACTATGAGCCACCCGTGCCGACGCCGCGCCCTGTCGACGGCCCGCCCTGGTACGCGCCGCGCAGTAAGGTAACCCGCTAGACGGGCTCCGTGACGGGCACGGAAGGCCATGAGCCGGCCGGCCTGATGCCAACGAGCGGTCACGCGCCATTCGTCGGGCGTCGCCGAGCGAACAGCGCTGGCGTGTTCTGCCGGCAAATTTCGATTGCGTGTGTTCTTGTATTGTTCTACAAACATGGCGGGTTTTCAGCGGGCGTAAATCCGGCCTGGTTGCATCGACGCGAAGGCAAGGAACGGGGGCTCCAATCCGGCCTTGACAGTTTCGAGGCGTTTGTCGGATGCGTTTGAGCAACACTATGCAGGTCACGAGGCGAGTTCGGCAGATGGGGTCCAACATTCTCAAGCGTCTTTGCGCGGTCTTCTATCTGCTCGTGTTTGCGACGCCTGCAGCGGCGGTTGAGCGGGACGATGCGGGAAAAGTGTTTGGCGCTTTTCTGGCGTGCAAGGACGATATCTTTTCTCTTCTCACGAGTGACAAGGCAGATTTTCGCGCAATCACGATCGCCCCTTATGACTACGACTCAGACAGAGTAAACGGGCACTACATCGCGTTCGCAGCGCCTGTCCTTGCTTCTGCGCTGCCGCTTGGCAGGTATGTCCAGTTCGAGGCCGTCGGCATTGCGGTTCCGCACTTTGCATGGGGCTTCGAGGTGGAGCGGAATCTGCCTGAGGTTGTCAATGCGATCGGGGCGCTGCTGCCGGGTGAAAGGTTCGTTGCCAAGGATGGTCATCTGCTCGAGTTGAAGCTCAGCACCGAGATGGAGGCACAGCGCAGCGACACATCGGTCGCCCCGGAGGACAGCTACAGGAAAATCGTCATTCGTCAGGCGAACGATCCCGCCCGGACGCTCGTGATGTGCGACGCTTCCAAGGATAGGATGTCGGGTCTGGCAACGGACAAGGAGACGGGAAGGAAACGCCTGCCTTCGCCGGAGGACCTGTTTCCGTCGGTGAAAGGACCGGCTAAAGCCGATAAAATTCTCGACGCTTTCGTCGCCTGCAAGCCCTCGTTCTTCAATGTGCTGTGGAACGAAAGAACGACCTTTCCGCGGGTCCGCGTCGAAGCCTTTGAAAGTCCAGGCAATGCGCCACATGATCCCGAGGCCAAGAATACCTACAACGAAAGCGTGACGTTCGAGCGTCCCGTCAAGGTCGGCGATTTTTCCGTCGTGCGCTTCTTTCAGCGAAGGACGATAGAGGAGGGCAAGCCGACACGCTTTGGCTGGGCCTTTCAGGTGACTGCGACCCCTGCTGAGACCGCGCGGGCGATTGCGGCACGGTACGGGGTGAGATTTGTGGGGGACGGCGATTACTGGTCGCTAAGCTCAAAGGATGCCGCCGCCGGCCCAGTGTCGAAGGATCTCGCGTTCGCTTCTTATTTTGATCCCGACCAGCAGGCGACGGTGACCTGTGAGCCCGACGAAAGCGCAACAAAGGATTTTCGCTTGCCGGGAGCGGAAGAGACTTTCGGATGGGCCGAGCTTGGGCCGCCCCCGCTCATCCGCGGCAACAGGCTGGTGAACGCGTTGCTTCAATGCCGGCAGGACTTCTTCGCGGCGCTGGGCGAGGAGAAGGACGCTTTCGGCAAGGTGACGTTCAAGGATGCCATGGGGCCATATCACGAGCCTGCGGACGTTGCGCGGTCGGCGTTGCGCGTGGGGTTCGAAAAGCCCGTCTATGTCTCTGGCTTTATGCTGACCGGGTACATTCAGGAGCGCGTAGATGTCGCCGGCCAGCCGAAGCTGATCTGGGGGTTCCAAACGCCAGGTGGTGAATACGATCTTATTCGTGTCGCGGAGAACCGTACGGGAAGCAGCTATGCCCGGAACGAAGGCTGGTCGCTTGACCTGGCAGCCGAAGCAACCGGCTATACGCCCTCTGAGGCACTCGGCTTCGCTGACGGTTTCGTTGGTTGTACCACGCCTCTCGCTTCCGGCAAGACGCCGCCAGTGCCGGCCGACCTCTTTCGGAAAGAACATGGGAAGTAGCGACCAGCGGATATCGTTTGGCGCTGGCGCCGACCGACGGCACTTGTGCGCCCCTTCACCAAGGCGATCCTCGACCAGGTGATGCAGACCGGCTACCAGAACGGCGCCAAATTTCCGCCATGTCTCGGTCTCGCCTTACGTCAAGAGCGTGTTCGTCACCTTCATGTCCGACGCCAATGTCGCACCGTTCCGTTACGCCGTCTCGCAAGGCGGTGAGCGCAACACGATCGTGGCCACCGCCGACTATTATGAAGGCCCGTTCGGCACGGTGATGATCCACCCGAACCGGGTGCAGGCGGGCAGCGCGAAGCTCGCGCGCAACGCCTACTTCCTCGACACCGACATGCTCTCCTTCCTCTGGCTGCGCAACATCCAGGAGGACAAGGCGGTCGCCAAGACCGGCGACGCCGACAAGGGCGTGATCATCGGCGAGGGCACCTTGAAGGTGCACAACGAAAAGGGTCTTGGCGTTGCGGCCGATCTGTTTGGGCTGAGTGCTGCGAGCTGATTTTTCGCAGCAGACAACCGCGTCATCATTCTTGCTTGCGGGCGAGGATGATGATCGCTGTTTAGGAAGCGGTTGACACGACCGATAATCTCACAGGCTGGAAGAAGGAATGATACGTTGGATCAAAGGAACAGCGGCAAGAAGATTAAACTCCACTTCGATGGCAAGCGGCTGAACGCCACCGAGAACGGCCGCTACGCCGGCGGCTGGGACGGGGTAGCCGGCATGCCGGGCAAGCAGGGGCCCGAGAACCAGAGGGAGCCCAACGAGGGTCCCATCCCCGAAGGCGTCTACGACGTCGATCAGCTTCAGTATCCGCCGCCGGCGTGGAGCTGGGAGCGTCTAAAGAGCCAAATGGGCGGGGGGAAATGGAGAGGGTTGGAGCGGTCCTGGGGCAATGCGCGAGCGTTTCTGGACGCAAAATCGGTCGTCGATCCGGCGACTGCGCATCGAAACGGCTTTCGATCCATGGCGGTACGAATCCGGGATCGAATGGCTGCATCGATCTGACGAGCGGGATGGACGGGTTTGCAGACTTCTATCGCAAAACCGGGCAATCGGCCGAGTTGAACGTGTCCTATCCCGAATACGACCCCAACAAGCCGAAGGATGCCCGGGCGGCCTCCGATACCGGCGGCCGCTGGGAGCCCGATGGCGCGGGCAACCGGCGCAGTTTCTCACTGCGGGACGCGCTCCGTTTCTGGGAGTGATGTCTTGGGCGCGGCCTGTCGATCGCAGATGCGGCCGCATGTCGTGACACGGCGGCAGGCCCCAGACATTTTTCTTGTGTATGTTCTTGAAATGTTCTGCATGTTTTGCGAGTATGATCGCCGATGTTTCCGCATTGGTCGCATTCAGCAGGACCGATTGACGATGAATGCATGCACGGGGTCGGCGATCGCGGCGTGAGCCCAAGGAGGATACGTGTTCAAAGGTGTGCTTTCTGCGCTCTCGGCGCTGTGGATTGCCGGTTTTGCGTCACCCGCCGACGCAGGGGCGCAGCGCGTGGTCGAAGCGCTGTTTGCCTGCGACATCAGTTTCTTCGAGGTTTTCGCGAGCGAACGAGCGGCGTTTAGCCCCAAGGAAGTCAGGATCAGCCATTTTGCGGAGCAGCGTATAGAGATCGTCAAATTCGATCCGCCGGTGGAAGCGTTTGGACTTCGCCTTACCGGTTACCAGCAGGAGATAGGCTTTTACTATGGCCCGCGGCCGACCTCCTTTGAATGGGGATTTCAGGTTGATGAAACGCCTGCGGGCGCTGCGCTCGCTCTTCGGCACCATTTCCCCGAAGGCTTTGAAGGCAGCGATGAAACGCTGATGGCGCTAAAGTTCCCGACGCAAACCCACAGAAACTTCTCCGTTTCTAAGCCTCGGCTGGCCGGGGAGACCGGCGCCAATCTGCAATGCTCTGTATCGCGAGAGAACCTCGGCAACATCTGGACGCTGCCGGATGTGGTCAACCAGTTCTCCGAGGAATGGGACACCAAGGGCCGATGGTGGGCGCGGGCTATTGACTGGTTTATTGAGTGAGGACGCGGGATTCCCAATCGCTACCACCAACGGAGCGCCGTCATGGGCTATTCCCTACCACCAGGTAAGCTTGTCCATGTACCGACCAGATGAGCTTGCGCGCGCGTGAGGGGCGGATGCTAATGCCGCAGGGGCGGCCCTTTAAAGACAGGCTTTCGGTAACGATACCCCCTAACGAAACAAGATGGGCCGCTTCAAGCGAAGCAGAGATAGCGCCGCCGAAGCATGCCGCACGAGGGGCGTCGAGAAATCCAATCGGGATGGATCGCACGATATCGGCTGGAGTGATTTAGGCTCGGCTGTCGGGGCTCTGCTTGGAGGCGGCGCTGCGTCGGTGGTGGGCACGGCCGACGGACACTACGCAGGAGGCTACGGGCCTGGTCTTATCAAGGAAACCGGAAGAGCCGTCGGGCGAGGCGGCTTCAACGGCGACCTGCGTTGAAAAGCGATCCTCCAACGATGGCGTTGGGCAGATCCTCACTCTTGGGACTGAGATATGTACCATCTGAAAGAAGCGTTGATATTTGCGGCGTTTGCCTACGTGTCTATCTCCTTTTTCGATCGAGCTTTGAAAATATCGCCAAGACTGACAGCGGTGCCAAGGGCCATAGGAAGATTTGCCGCGGCGTTGCTTGCGGTGCTGTTCGTCAGATACCTGCTGTTGCCGCTCTAGGCAGAAACTGCTGCGGGCGGCAGCGCCGACGCAACGTTGGCTGATGGCGCCAATGAAAGCCCGGTACGGGACGTCGCTGTCTGGCTCCAACTGGCGTCGAATGGCATGTCGACGTTGTGAGTTTCTGCAGCAAGCGTCGGCCACGTCGAACGGGCCATGGTTCCGGATTTGCGACGCCTGACGCGGCCTTCATAGGCACGCATACCCCGCAGAGGTTTTTGCGACCCAACCGATGCAGGCGGTCGTCCACCAGAGCGAGCCTGCGATCGCGACCGCCCGTGCACCCGCGCGAGCTCGGGGGTCACCGTTGTCGCAATGACGCATGACACCTGATGCCGGATGCGGACGTGTGATCGGCATCCGCTCCCCTTTCAAAAGTACAGTTTTGCCAAGGCGGCTCTCCAGGGTCGCCTTTTTTCATGGAGATTTTTATGTCCGACGCAAAGAAGCCCGTTCCCGTCCGTCTCGTCTACGACGTCTGGTTTGAGGAGGGTGAACGCACGGCCGCTGGCACGACCGTGTCTGTCAGCCTTGATGAGGCCAAGGCACTGATCGCCGCTGGCAAGGCCGAGCGCGCAGACCCGCTGCCGGGAGAGTGAGCCATGGTAATCCGTGATGGAGCCTGGACGCTCTACGACCACGACAGAATGACGGGGCGCTCGGTCTGGCACCACTTCGACGGGGAGAAGGACGTCTATCGCGTCGACTATCCGGTCGACAATCTGGTGAGCGAGAACCAGGACGTGCGCAACAGCGCGGAAAAGATCTGGCGCGGCGACTGGCATCGCGTGGCCTCGATACCGCTCAACATTGCGCATGCCTCGGGCCTGGTGTCCGCGCATTCGCAAGGCGATGACCGCTTCGTCAAACGCTTCCTCAACGACGGCGACAACCGTGCCTGGCGCACCAAGGAGGGTTCGTTATGAGCATTGCAGATTATGGGGCGTTGCTTGTCGATGCCGGGGAATACAGCGGGCGCAATGATGTCGCCCAGCTTTTTCCAAGATTCGTCGGACTTGCTGAACTGAAACTCAACCGGGTGCTGCGCGTGAGCGACATGGAGCCAACGGCGGCAATCACCGTGGTAGACGGCGATGCACCTCTGCCGGCGGATTTTCTCGAGGCGCGCCAGGTTCTGACTGCAGGCGGCAGGACGATCCGCGCCGTTGCCCTGCAACAGCTTGCCGAGTGCGGTGTTGCCGGAGCCGGATCGCCGCTCGGCTATGCGATCGTCGGCAACCGGATCAAGCTTTTTGCCGCCGGCAGCCAAGAGTTGACCGTGACCTACTATCGCAAGCTCCCGCCGCTTTCTGCCGCGAGCCCGACCAACTGGCTGCTTGAAAAGGCGCCTGACGTCTACCTCTACGGGCTGGTCGAGGAAATCGCCATCTGGGAGCGAGACGCCGGCAAGGCGGCCGCTGCACAACAACTGAAGATGGCAGCCCTTTCGGGGCTCGGTGTTGCCGACGAACGCGCCCGCTGGGGCAACGCCCAGATGTCGGTCGGAGGGGTGACGCCATGACCTTGCTTTCGGCAATCAACGAGGTTTGCGATATCGTTTCGCTCGACCGTTTCGAGAGTATCTATGGTTCGAACGATCCGAATGCCCAGACGATGGTGGCGCTTGCGCAGGAGGCGGGCGAGGAAATCTCCCGTCGCGGTGACTGGCGGATGATGCTGAAGCAGCATGTGGCGCTGACATCCCCCATGAACCTGCCGGGAGACTACCAGCGGCTGACGCCGGGTGGCGCCGTCAGGACCGCATCCGGCGCCTGCTTCCGGCCGATCACCAACAGTTCGCAATGGGCGATCGTCAGGGGCACGCCATCGACGCAGCCGTATTTTTTCCTGCTTGGATCGCAGATGCTCTTTTCGCCGACGGCGGCCGGGACCGGCGCGGTTGTCGACTACCTCTCGAAAAACTGGGTGTTGGGCGATCCGTTCGAGGAGCGCGACACGCTGAAAGCGGATGACGACCGAACGCTGTTTCCAGAGCGCCTGCTCGGCAAGGGCATTCTCTGGCGGTGGAAACGCCAGAAAGGCCTGCCGTTCGATGACTGCCTTGCCGAATTCGAGGCCGATCTCGCGCAGGAGCTCAATGCCGACAGGGGGGCATCATGAGAGTGGATCTGAAGCCCGGGCGGATCGGGCAGAGCAATCGCGGCGCGACGAGCATCGGGCAGCAGCAGACCTCGCAGCCAATGACGTTTCCAGCGCCGATCAACGGGCTCGTCACGGCAGCCGACATGGCCTCGCAGCAACCGGGATCTGCGACCGTGCTGCGCAACTTTTTGCCCACGCTCGTCGGCTGCCGCATTCGCGGCGGCTCGCAGAAGCGGGGACGCGCGGCAGACGGCGGCGCCATTCGAAGTGCCTTCAAGTACAAGTATGGCGCCACGGAAAAGCTCTTCATGGCAACGGACACGGCCATCTACGACATGACCTCGCCGGCAGCGCCGCCTGCGACAACGGTGGCCGCTGTCAGCGGACTTTCCGGCGGCAACTGGTGCTCCTTTCAGCACACGAATGCCGGCGGCCCGAACCTCATTTGCCTCAACGGAGCCGACCCGCGCCAAGTCTTTAACGGCAGCACCTGGACGACGGCGCCGGCAATCAGCTTTACTGACGCAACGACAATGGCGCAGCTCAACTACGGTTGGCTCTTCAAGAACCGGCAGTTCTTTTTGAAGAACGCGACGCTCGACGCCTACTATTTGCCGGTCAACTCGATTGGCGGCGCGGCCGCGCTGTTTCCCCTGGGCGGGGTGATGAAAAGGGGAGGCTCGTTGCTGACGGGCTTTTCCTGGTCGCTCGAAAGCGGCGACGGCCTTTCCGATCTCTGCGTCTTCGTTTCGACGGAAGGGGAGGTTGCCGTCTATGCCGGTTCCGATCCGGGTGATGCCAACAATTTCGGCTTGAAAGGCGTCTACCAGATCGGCCGCCCGCTCGGCAAAAATGCCTGGATCCGGGCCGGCGGCGATGTCCTGATCGCGACCAGCGACGGGCTGACGCCGATTTCGCAGGTGTTCCAGCGCGACCGCGAGGCCTTGAGCCAGGTTTCGATCTCTCGGCCGATCGAGGACGACTGGCGCCGGGCGGCAAACGCGACTGGCGCTGGCTGGGTTATAAAGCAGTGGCCGGAACAGAACCTCGTCTTCATTGCCTTTCCCAGCAGCAGCGTCGCTGCCGACACGACGTTCGTGCTGAACGTCTTGAACGGCCGCTGGGCGACGATCAGCAATTGGAAGGCGAGCTGCTACGAAACGTTGCAGGGTGGGCTGTTCTTCGGCTCGGACGGCGGGCACTGCTGGCAGGGTGACACGACCGGAACGGACGACGGATTGACCTTCACTGCGGCCTATCTTTCGCAGTTCATGCCGGCCGGCCAGTTCGGCAGGCGTGCGCAGGCGACCCTTGCGCGGATGTTCTTCCGCGCGAAAAGCCGGCCCAAGGTGCGCCTTTTTGCCCGCGCCGATTTCGACAGGTCGATCCCGCCTTCACCTCAGGTCACGGTCGGCAACGCCGCCTCGTCGGAATGGGACGTGGGGCTTTGGGACAAGGGTGTCTGGGACGCCTTGGCGCAGCAGCTTCGCTACAGCTTTCGCCAGAACGTGCGGGCAGCGGGAGACATGCTGGCCGTTGGATGTGCCGTTACATCAGGCGGTGCTGTGAAGCTCGATCTTGAGGTGGATCTCGCAACGCTGCAGGTGGAGGCCGGGGAGGCCAGTACATGAGGCTCCTGTGGGGCGGCGAGGGTGACCCTGCGGCAAACCAGGTGATCGCCGATTTCGTTTCAGCCCATATCCCCGGCTGTTCTCGCGGCTTTGCCGACTTCACCACCATGGGCGTCCTCGACAACGCGGCGCTTGTTGCCGGCGTCGTCTATCACAACTATGCGCCGGAGGCGGGCGTCATCGAACTTTCGGCCGCCTCGACCAGCAAGCGCTGGCTGACGCGGCCGGTGCTGAGAGCCATGTTTGGCTACCCTTTCGATGAGATCGGCTGCCAGATGATCGTTTTGCGCGTCTCCGAGCGCAATGCGGGGATGATCGCGATCGCCGAACGTTTCGGCTTTTCTCCCCATCGAATTCCCCGTCTTCGCGGACGGGACGAGGCGGAGATCCTCTTCACACTCACAGACAACGCCTGGCGGGCGCATCCCGCCAACAGAAGGTAGAGACCATGGGAAAACCCAAAGCTCCGAAGCCGCCGGATCCACGCGAGACAGCGGCAGCACAGACCTCGACCAACATTGGCACCGCCGTTGCCAACGGAACACTCGGCAACATCAACCAGGTGACGCCGGATGGCAGCCTGACCTATTCGCAGACGGGCAGCCGCAAGTGGACGGACCCGATGAACGGCGCCATCTACGACCTGCCGATCTGGACGGCAACGCAGACGCTTTCGCCGGCGCAGCAGGCGATCAAGGACCAGACGGACGCTGCCGAGAAAAACATGGCGACACTCGCCAACAACCAGTCGGCGCGGCTGAACGATCTGCTTGGCCGGCCGATCGATCTTTCCGGCGCTCCGGCAGCCGGAAATCCCAATGCGATCAACCTGCCGCAGTATCAGCAATACGGCCCGGGGCCGACGCTGCAGACGACGCTGCCGAACGCGGGCACGGCTCAAGGCACTGTCGCAAATGCTGGGGCGATCCAGAGCTCGCTCGGCAATGCGGGTGACATCAAGCGCAGCTACGAGACGGATTTCGACACCAAGCGCTATGAAGACGCGCTGATGGCGCGCATGAACCCGCAGCTGGACCGGGACCGTTCCGCCCTGGAAACGCAACTTGCAAACCAGGGCCTCCAACCGGGATCCGACGCCTACAACAGGGCGATCGACCAGGCGAACCGCCAGGCGAACGATGCACGCTTCGGGGCAATCCTCAATGCGGGGCAGGAGCAATCCCGCCAGGTGGGGCTCGCGCAGCAGGCGGCAGCCTTTCAGAACGCGGCACAGCAGCAGGCGTATGGCCAGATGCTTCAAAACGGCCAATTCGCCAACCAGGCGCAGAACCAGCAATACACCCAGAACGCCAACAACATGCAGCTGGCCAATGCCGCGCAGCAGCAGAACTTCAATCAGGCGCTTGCCGCCGCCGGCTTCAGTAACGACGCCCTACAGCAGATGCACCAGAACAGCCAGTCGACGACGGCGGCGAACAATACGCTGAAGGACCAGAGCTTCAACGCCCAGCAGGCCCAGCTGGCGGCGCAGAATGCGGCGCGGGCGCAATATCTCAACGAGATGTATGCGCAGCGCAACCAGCCGATCAACGAAATATCGAGCCTGCTTTCCGGCGCCCAGGTCAGCAGCCCGAACTTCGTGCCCACACAGGGCCAAAGGATCGAGGCACCGAACTACATGGGGATGGTGCAAAACAACTACCAAGGGCAGCTCGACGCTTACAAGACGCGGGTAAGTGCCGGCACCGATCTTCTTGGCAAGGTGCTGGGCATGCCGATGTGGGGCGGCAAGGCCGATTCAGACAGGCGGCTGAAAAAGGACATCAAGAAGGTCGGCAAGCTCGAAGGGCATGCGCTCTACGAGTACCGCTACAAGGATGAGCCTGCACGTGGCCCCAAACATATCGGCGTGATGGCGCAAGAGGTCGAAAAGTCCCGTCCCGATGTCGTCAGCCGCGGCCCCGACGGCATGCGCCGCGTGGACTATGGCCGGCTTTTTTCGGCTGGGCGGAAGAGGCGGTAGGCGCGGTGCCGCGGAATGCGCTCGGGGCACATATGCACGTAGCGTCGCGGGGAAACACGGTCGAGGCACCAACAGACAAGGCAGATCTATGGCAAAGGAACGAAACATACGAAGTGTATTGCCGCAAGCATCGGGTCGTCGTCAGCAAAGCTGGCCGTCCTTGGAAAACTATAGGGGTGTGGAGAGATCGCCGGCAACGGCTTTTGATTCCATGGCCTCCGCTATGGCGGATGCAGACATTGACGACGCGCCGCGTGCGCTGCCCCTGCCGTCGCAGGGAGGCCGTGTGCGCTACGGATCGTCGAGTAATCGACCAACCATCGACCGGAGCGTTGGCAACGCGCCGAGTGTGCCCGACGTGCTCCCGAGCCGGGCCGACGCTGATACGAAAGCTGGCGGGCCGTCGCGGCTTATCTCTCAAGACAGGTTGTCAGCCTCTGAGGCGGCTTACGCAAGGTTCAAGGCGCCCAAGCAATCCGTTGAAGAAGAGGGGTGGGCGGACACGATCGCGGATTATGCCGGGGATGTCGGCGACGCAGCTGCCGCTTTTGGAACCGGCGCCGTGGACGGCGTTCCAATGGTTGGCCCCTTCGCGCTCGGCGCCGTGGAGCATGCTGCAGCCGCCTTGGCTGCTCCATTCACGGAGGATGACTACTGGGAGACCCTTGACGGTATCCAAAACTATCGACGGCGTGTGCAAGACGAGAACCCGGGCTGGACCATGGCTGGGAACGTCGCTGGCGACATCGCTTCCTCCGTCTATATGCCGCTGCCCAAAATCAAGAAGGTAGGTGAAGTTGGCTTCGGTATCGTGAGCGGAATTGCCGGTGAGATGGCGAAGAACGGCGCCACCATGGACAATGCCATCAAAGGCGGCGTGGAGAGCGTTCTCAACAACATTCCAGTCGCCGATAAGATCATGGAAAGGTTCGCCGGTAAGGGCACTAACGTGGAATGGCTCACCGGCAAGGCGATCAACAAAGCAAACCAGGTGCTCAAGAAAAACACCCATATGTATGTCTCATCGCCACACCGAGCAAATGCGGCATTCGCGGCCAAGAAGGGAGCCGATGCCTTGACGGCCAAGGGAAATGGCGCGGTTGTGGACCAAGTGATGAAACAATTCTCCGATCAGCCCGTCGACCTTAACGATCCCTCGCTTCCATGGTGGCGGCGTGGCTCGTGGCTGCCCTATGGAACCCCTGTGTCGCGCGGAAAACGGAATCCGCTGAATGAGGTGCATTGGCTGAAACAGCCGGATCAACTCTAGTCGTCCGACACGATAGACAGCCGAATGATGCGATGCTCTTGCGGATGCTTTGCAGCCAGTCGGCTTGCGATCATTTCGCCGAGCACGGCCTGTGCGAACATCCGCCCTCCACCGCAAGTCCAGCTTAAGTCACCGATGACGCGACCAGCCTCCGGCTGGGACGTCTTATCTTTCATGGAGAACCGCCATGCCCAGAACAGGGGGAGTCTATTCGCCTCCCGCCGGCACCAAAGGCGTGCCGAACACCACTATTCAAAGCGTTCCCTATAACACTCTGATTGATGACCTGACCGCTGATGCCAACACGGCGCGCCCGGTGACGGCCGGCGGCACCGGCGCAACCTCTGCGAGCGCTGCGCGTGCAGCACTCGGCGTCGAGATCGGGACGAACGTACAGGCCTATGACGCGGGCCTGCAGTCGATCGCCGGACTGACGACGACCGCGAACAAAATGCTCTATACGACCGACACCGACGTCTATGCGACGACGGCGCTGACGCCTCTTGGTCGAACCCTCCTTGGCGGTGTCGATGCGGCATCGATGAGGGGGACGCTCGGGCTCGCCGCGGTGGCTGCGTCAGGATCCGCGAACGACATAGCTTCAGGCACGCTTAACGACGCGCGGCTGCCGACGACGATGTCAGCCAAGATCTTCAACGGGACGATCTCTGGAACGCGTATCGAACTGAACGGTAGCTACGTCACCACCGGAGCGGATTTTATCTTCCGAAATGCCGGCAACAAGCACATCTGGTTCCGCACCCCGGCTGACGTAAACCGTGCGCTACTTTACAACGAGGTTGCCGACAACTCGCTGAGGCTCGTGCTATACAACGCTTCAGGAGCGTTCGTGCGGGCGCTTTCATTCCGAGAGAGCGATGGCATGCTAACGGTCGAGGGGCCGATTGCTGTCGGCCTTAACACGATCACTGGCGGCGACATCACCGCCAGCCGTGGTAACGGAACAGGCGTCATCTTCTTGGGTGGCGGCTCTCGATACCTCCACTACGACGGCAGCAAATACGTGATGCCCGCCGCAAACCTGCTTCTAGGCGACGCCACTTACCAGACGGATGGCAACGTCATTTTCGCTGGGGGAATGGCAGCCTACGGCGGCTCGCTTGCGGCAGCCTTGAGCAACAAGGTTTCCTCCGGAGGAGAAGCCGGCTCCGCCCGTTACCTTAAGCAGGGTGGAGCCTCCGGTGGCGTCAACATGCAGTTTAACTGGTCCGGTCAGGGCGGACAGCCCAACTGGCTTTGGGGCGGCAACGACGGCACCAACATGTACGTCTACAACCCCTCGAACTTCAACGTGAACTGGGCCAACAATTCGGGCAATGCAGACACGGTTGACGGGCTCCACGCTGCTGCCTTCGCTCAAATCTATACCGGAAGCAACGCTGGCGAATTGAACTTCCCTTTAGGTCACACGATCGCCCTTGGTCACAACGGTGGCCTTGTCGCGCGAAACGCGACGATTATTCCCAATATCTACGCGGGCGATAGCGCCCAATATGTCGGATACGCGAGCGGTGGCATATTGTCTGGAACTTGGCGTGTTCGTGGGCTGACAGCGACTTTTGGCGGTGCTTCAAACGGCTGGCTCGTGCAGCGAGTTGCATAGAAAGGAGAGAGGTCAAGACGATGCCGACAGTTCACAAGATTCATTCGGTCAAAGCCACGCCCACCTCGGGCGTGTATAGCGTTGACGTAACAATCACCACTCTGGACGGGGACACGATAAGAGATGCTTTCATAAGTCGGCCAGATGATCCCTATGGCGTTGGCCCAGCGGTTCGCCAATGGCTCTCGGAAAACCCGGACTTTCCCATCGGCGCCTATGTTCCACCTGACGTAGATACTATCCGCGCCAGCATGCCGTCGCTTTCCGCACGTCAGTTTCGTTTAGGCTTGCTCGCCGAAGGCGTCCGGTCGTCCCAAGTGACGGCGCTGATTGAGGCAATGCCGGAGGGGTCGGCCAAAGGGGTAGCCCAGATCGAATGGGAATACGCGACCACCTTTGTCCGCACGCAGCCTTTGGTTGCGGAGATTGGCGCCGGGCTTGGTCTCAGCGACGAGCGGATCGATTCCATGTGGACCGCTGCCGTAGACCTCTAATCTCACTCAACGATTGGTGTTTTCATGAACAAAGCAGCGTTTTACGCGGCCTTGCGCTGGCGTGCGCCTGGAGAGCTGGGGATGTCCTTTTCTCAACCACAAGTGAATGGCGTCGAGGCCATTCTCGATGAGGCCGGGCGCCGCGACATAAGTCTCCTTCATCTGGCCGCGATACTGGCCGAGGCCTATCATGAGACCGGGGGCGCCATGCGGCCGGTTGAGGAAGATCTGAATTATTCGGCAAAGCGGCTCATGCAGGTGTGGCCGGCCCGGTTTCCGACGCTTGCGAGTGCGGAGCCTTATGCGAACAACCCTCGGGCGCTCGCAAACAGGGTTTATGGTGGTCGGCTCGGCAACGTTGGGGCTGATCACGGCTGGCTATATCGCGGGCGGGGTCTGGCGCAGATCACCGGTAGGGCGAACTATATGAAGTTCGGGCTGGCCGATGCGCCGGACCGGGCGAACGATATGGCGACGGCGGTGCGTGTTCTTTTTGATGGAATGATCGAAGGGCTGTTTACCGGTCGGCGATTGTCCGACTTCGACACCGTCGGCGGCAGCCCGGCTGATTCCGGTTATCGCTATGCCGCATCGCGGGCAATCATCAACAATGATGTCAGGCAAAACGGCGCGAAGATCGAGGCCTTTGGCCGGTCGTTCGAGGCGGCGTTGCGCGAGGCCGGATATGGCGGCGACGGTCTCCCGGGACCGGAGCCGTGCGACAAGGGCGTCGTCGTGACGTTTCGGCCGCACGGGCCGAGGCGTGGTCCGGAGAACGAGGTTCCTGGTGAGGCGCACCGATCCTCACCCGGCTTCCTCGGTCGCCTCCTTGAGGCTGCTGCCGCGGGTCTTGCGAGGTGGGTGAAATGAGCGCCGTGGTCGTTCGCATCTTGCTGCGCTATGGCGCCGGCCTGCTCGTTGCCAAGGGGATGCTTGCGCCAGAGGCGGGCCCCGCACTTGCCGAGGATCCGGATCTCCAGATGCTGCTGCAGGTTGGCGCCGGCCTTGTCGCAGGCGCGGCCTGCGAGGGCTGGTACCTGCTTGCACGACGCCTTGGCTGGGCGAAGTGATGTTGCCCTGGCCCAGACTGATCGTCGGTGGGCTTATCATTGCCGGTATCGCCTGGCTGGTTCACGAAATCCGCAGGGACGGGGCCCGATCCTTTGCCAATGCCATCGAAAGGCAGAACAATGACGCTCAGAGCAGCGCTCACAAGAAGCGCCTTGATTATGATGCCTGCCTTGATGCTGGCAGGCTGTGGGACTTCGCATCCGGCCAATGTTCCGGGATTGCGCGGCGTGGTCGGAACTGATCTCGTCGGTGCCCGTGGTGCGACACCAGCGGACCAGCGTCGGATCGATCGCACCGTGGTTGGCCTATGCGCCGGCGGCGTCTGGACGAAGGCCGAATGTGCCAAGCATGGAGAGCATGACCATGTCGCCGGCTGAAATCGACATCGTCGTCCATCGCCAATTGGGGGAGCTCGTCGCCGGCATGCGCGCCCTGCAGGAGTCCATTCATCGGGTGGAGGAGGGCGCAAGGCGGGCTGAGGACAAGTCAGCGCTCAGTCAGGCAAGCGTTCACCGTCGCATGGATCAGCTCGCCGACCGGGTCAGTGAACTCGAAGCGTCGGCGAGCGCGATTGCGGCTGACATCTCGGAGATGAAGCCGGTGACCGATGACGTCCGACGGTGGAAGCTCATGGGCATCGGCGCGCTTGGGGTGACCGGTATTGCTGCGATGGCGCTCGGGGTAAGCTTTGCCGAAGCGATCCGACGCATCGTGTTCGTGGTCGCTGGAAAGGCGTAGCGCGAGGAGTGACGGCGCTTTCGAGCGCCAGGAGGTGCCGGCAATACCAAGGCCAGCCAGCGGCGTCCTGCAAAGTTCGGTGCCGATCGACCTTGGAACGGGCCTTGCCAAATAATGCCAATCGCTTGATCAACGCCGCGCGCCCGAAAGGGTGCGCGGCGTTTTTTGGCGTTTGATGCTTTGAAGCGTGTCGCGATATCTCAGATGCGCTTCTTGCGCTTTCAGCATCTGAATTTTCGCATCTCGTCGCCGCAGAGCCGTCGCGCACCCCTGCGCGCCATGTTCTAGACGGCCGGTATCGGATCGGCGCCGAGCGAGCCCAATCCGCGGGCGCCGTCGGACACGGAGAAGCGCAGGCGGTACTCCTTTGGCGACAGGCCGAGGATCTTGCGGAAGATCTTGCGGTAGGCGTTGGTGTCGTCGTAGCCGCTCTGCCAGGCAACCTGTTCTATGGAAAGCTGCGAGCGCTCCAAGAGGTCGCGTGACTTCGCGATCCTCAGGCGTTGGCAATACTCTGTCGGGTTGAAGCCGGTCGCCTTCTGGAAGCGGCGCAGGAAGGTGCGATCGCCGAGGCTGGCGCGTTCGGCCATCATCTGCAGTGTCACGCCCTTCGTGCTGGTGCCGTGCAGCCAGTGCTGGATCTTCAGGATGATGCTGTCGCCGTGGTCGAGTTTTGGTGCGAAAACGCTGTAATAGCTCTGCTCGCGCGCGCCGGGATCGATGATCATGAAACGTGCCGTCGCCAGCATGACGTCGGTTCCGAGGAAGCGATCGACCAGTTTCAGCCCAAGGTCGATCCAGGCCATCATGCCACCTGAGGTGATGATGTCGCCCTCATCGATCAGCATCTTGTCGGTATCGATGCGCACATCGCGATAGCGATTGCCGATCAGCTCCTGGTGCGACCAGTGCGTGGTGATGGTGCGCCCGGTGGCCAGGCCGGATTCTGCCAGCAGATAGGCACCGCCGCAGACCGAGCAGATGGTGGTGCCGCGGCCGTGCTGTTCGCGCACGAAGGCGGGGAGGCCGCCCATGCGATCTCCGACCGGCAGGTCCGAAAGCGTCGGCGGCAGGATCAGCGCCCTGAGGCCAAGGGACGGGCCGGAGTGGGTGTCGCGAACTTTTGACACCGTGCCGTCGTCCTGAAGCTTCCAGTGGCTGACGCGGATCTGCGGCGCCTCCCGTCCGCCCTGTTCGCTCGCCTGCATGTCCGCCACCTGGAACATGTCGGTCAGCCCGTGGATCGCCGACATCAGGGCCCGCGGATAAACGACGATGCCGATCTCCGCCGGTTCGTTTTCCTGTCGTTTTGTCACTTCTGCCCCCATTGTTGTCAGCTTTGCCGGTCGAGAGGTTAGGCCCGCCGATTTATCAATTCAACCATAGCTTCCACGGACGGAAGCGGGGTTTGAAGAGATCAACGAGGTGAGGACATGACCGAGAAACAAGCACTCTCCGCAACGGTTTCAAGCGGCCTTTCGCGCCGCAGCGTTCTTTCGGCAGCCTTTGGTGCTGCAGCAACGGCCACAGCCGTTCACGCCGTCAGCAAGCCGGCCAAGGCCGCCGACACATCCACCACCCAGTCAGTCGCCGGGACAACCGGCATTCAAGGAGCAACGAGCATGGGCAGCCGCATCATCACCCGCGATGGCGTCGAGATCTATTACAAGGACTGGGGGCGCAAGGATGGCCCGGTGGTCGTGCTCAGCCATGGCTGGCCACTGTCGTCCGACAGTTGGGAAGCGCAGGCCTTCCATCTGGCCAACAACGGCTTTCGCGTCATCACCCATGACCGCCGTGGCCATGGCCGGTCGTCGCAGCCCTGGGACGGCAACGACATGGATCACTACGCAGACGATCTGGCCGATCTCATCAATGCGCTCGATCTGAAGGATATCTTCCTGGCCGGCTTTTCCACCGGCGGCGGCGAGATCACTCGCTATATCGGTCGCCACGGCACGGGCCGCATTGCCAAGGCCGGCCTGATCTCGGCGGTGCCGCCCTTGATGGTCAAGACCGACGCCAACCCCGGCGGCCTGCCGAAGGAGGTGTTCGACGGCCTGCAGGCAGCCAGCCTGAAAGATCGCTCGAAGCTCTACCGCGACATCGCGTCGGGTCCATTCTTCGGCTTCAACCGCCCGGGTGCTGTGGCCTCTCAGGGCATGATTGACAGCTTCTGGCTGCAGGGCATGATGGGCGGGCACAAGAACACCTATGACTCGATCGTCGCCTTCTCGCAGACCGATTTTACCGAGGATTTGAAGAAGTTCGACGTGCCGACCCTGATCATCCATGGCGACGACGACCAGATCGTGCCGATCGATGCCGCCGCACGGGCTTCGAAGACGCTGGTGCCGCATGCTGAACTCAAGGTCTATGCCGGCGCGCCGCATGGCATCACCGATACCCACAAGGACCAGCTCAACGCCGATCTCCTGGCCTTTGCAAAGGCATGACGGTTGGCGGCCGGCGCCGCCGATGTGGCGCCGGCCCCGCGTTCCTTAAACTCACGGATCATCTCCCAAGGGCAAGCCCTCAGGGACCAGACGCCAAGGACCAGAACCATGAGCTCTTTCCGCACTTCACCTGATGCTTCCACTTCCGAAAGCCGCCCCGGTTCCGCGACGGCTGCCGCTTCTTCACGGCCGCAAGGCACCCGGGCCGTCGATCCGCATCGCTTTCGCCACGGCCCGTTTGACATTTCGGTGGTCAGCGATGGTTTCATCATGCTGCCGGTGAGCATTGTCCTGCCGGATGCAAGCGAAGAGGAACGTCCTGACATCATGAACAGGCTCGGTGGAACGCCCGAAGCAGCGCCGTTCCACACCAACATTCCGGTCATCCGGGTGGGGGACGACCTGATCGTCGTCGACAACGGTTCGGGCACTCATTTCCAGGAAAGCGCCGGCAGGCTGCACACCAATCTTCTGGCCGCGGGGATCGATCCGGCCGAGGTCACCAAGGTGGTGTTTACGCATGCCCATCCCGACCATGCCGGTGGCACGCTCAGTGCCGATGGCGGGCTGAGCTTTCCAAACGCTCACTATTTCGTCTCGGAAGCGGAGTGGCAGTTCTGGACGGACCCGAACTTCGAAACGAACATGCCAAAAGGTCTGCACGGATTTGCCCGGGGTGCGCAGCGCGATCTTTTCGCGGTGCAGGACCGCCTGACGCTGGTCAGACCCGGCGACGACATCGTCTCCGGCTTGCATGTCCTCGACACGAAAGGGCACACACCGGGCCATATCTCGCTGCAGCTTCACGGTGGAGATGGTGCGGGCAACGACGGGCTCGTTATCACCGGCGATGCGGCCACGAGCAATGTCGTCTTCTTCGAGCACCCCGAGTGGCACTTCGGCTTCGACACCGATGCGGACGTGGCGCTGAAGAACCGCAAGGCGCTGATCGACAGGGCAGCATCCGAAAAGCTGACGTTGCTCGGCTACCACTGGGCCTATCCGGGCATCGGGCGAGCCGAGCGCAACGGTGCTGCCTATCGCTTCGTTGCCGGGTCCTGAGCGGCTGGCCCGTTTGGCGCCGGAAAATGTCAAAACAGAAAAGTGAGCGACGGGCACGGCGTAAAGGTGCCCGTCGCGGCGGCTTTAAAGCGCCAGCTCGCTGTCCTTGATGTCGCTGATCGGCGCAAGGAACGGCAGTTCGAAGGGGCGCAGGTCACGGCTTGAAGCAGCAAGCCTTGGCCAGTCTGGATTGACGAGCGCGCCGCGGCCGAGCGCGATCACATCCGCACCTGACGCCAACACTTCCTCGGCGCGCTTGCGATCATGCAGGCTGCCGTTGGCGATCAGGAAAAGCCGCGGCGCATGACGGCGGGCGAGCGCCACCAGCGAGGTTTCTCCTCCCTCGAAAGCCGGTTGCCAGGCCTCGAACTCGGTCACGTGGACGAAATCGGCCGGGCTTTCGGCAAGCGCCTCGAAAACCCTGGCTGCTCCTTCTTCCCGCTCCGCCCATTTGTGATTGAAGTCGTTGACCTTGCCTTGCGACAGACGCAGCCCGAGCGGCACGTCCGGGCCGATTGCGGCGCGAACGGCCTTCAACACTTCGAGCGACAGGCCGAAGCGCTGGATGATGTCGCCGCCCCAGCGATCGGTGCGCCGGTTTGAAAAATCGGTGAAGAACTGATCGAGCAGGTAGCCGTTTGCGCCATGGATCTCGATGCCGTCAAAGCCGGCGACCTCGATCGCAAGCCGTGCGGCGGCGGCAAAGCCCGCGATCGCGTCGGCGATTTCGCTCTCGCTGATCTCCCGCGGCAGGGCATAGGGGCCGTCGCCGTGGTAGCCGGCCATCTGGCTGCCTTTCGGCCGAACCGGCGAGGGGCCCACCGTATCGGACCGGTACGGGTTGCCCTGCGCCAGCGCGCCACCATGCATGAGCTGGGCGAAGATGCGCCCGCCCTCGGCGTGGACCGCGTCGGTGACATGGCGCCAGGCCTCGGCCTGCTGTCGATCCGTCAGCCCCGGCTGCCCCTTGTAGGTCTGGGCATAGGCCTTGTCGGTATAGATGCCTTCGGTCGTGATCAGGCTGAAGCCGCCACGGGCGAAGCGCTCATAGTAGTGCTGCATGCGCTCGCCCGGCACGCCTGAAGGCGAAGCGCTGATGCGGGTCATCGGGGCGACCGACAGGCGGTTGGCGAAGTCGAGCCCTTTCAGGCGGGTTCCGGTGAAAACCGGTGAGGGAACGGTGTGCGGTGCGTTCATCTCAACGGCTCCCCTCAAGCGCGATCGCTTCGATCTCGATCAGCGCCTTGGGCGAATAGAGCGAGGAGACCTCGATGATGCTGTCGGCCGGGTAGGGCGCGGAAAACCACTTGCGCCTGAGTTCGATGATCTTTGCGAAATTCTCCATCGAGCGCAGGAAGATGGTGACCTTGACGATCCGGTCGAGGCCGGAGCCGGCGGCCTTGAGTGCCCGGTCGAGATTGCGAAAGGCCTGTTCGGCCTGGCGGTCGAAGTCGCCTTCGCCGACGAGTTCGCCATCGTCGCCGATCGCCGCCTGGCCTGAGACGAAGACGAATCCGTTGGCCTTGATCGCCTGGGAAAGCAGGAACGGGGCGTAAGGATCCGGCCTGGTGACGACCTGTTCGAGTGACGTGGCCCGTTCGAAAGATCTGGCCTGTTCGAGAGACATGGATTGTCCTTTCATGCGTGAGATTTTCTCAGCTTGGCGCTGTTGCCTTGGCTGTTGAACTCAATATGTTGAGCCGGATGCCAGCTGACAAAGAACGATTTCTCAGCTGATAGATGATCTGGGCTCATGCATGAGGACGCGATGAGGAAGTTGCCGCCGCTGGGCGCGCTCAGGGTTTTCGAAGCCGCCGCCCGTCGCCTGAGCTTCAAGCAGGCGGCCGAGGAGCTGAATGTGTCTGCGACCGCCATCAGCCACCAGATCCGGCAGCTGGAGGACATGCTGGAGGTCAAGCTCTTCGAGCGCGAGACCCGACAGGTGCATCTGACGGATGCCGGCAAGGCGCTGTTTCCGGTGTTGCGCGATGGTCTCGATCGCTTCGAACAGGCAATCGCCGATGTTCGTCGTCAGCAGGCGGGCAAGGTGGCGCGGCTCACCTCCACCGTTGCCTTTGTCGCCAAGCGCCTGGCGCCGCTCGCCGGGTCGTTTCGCGAGGCCTATCCGGACTGGACACTCAGGCTCGACGCCTCCAACCGGACCGTCGATCTGGAGGCGGATGCCGATGCCGCGATCCGTTTCGGTGGGGGGAACTATCCCGGTCTCGTCACGGAGCCGCTGTTTGAAGACCGCTTTGCCCCGCTCTGCGCGCCGCGACTGGCGCCGAAAAGTGCCGGCGACCTGAAAGGCGCGACACTGATCCATTTCGACTGGGGCCTTGCGCGGCGCGATGATCCGCGCGCGCCGGTCTGGCGGCAATGGCTGCAAGCCGCCGGCATCGCGGGTGTGGATGCCAGTTCCGGTATTTCCTTTACCGATGAAATCCACGCGGTCCAGGCAGTTGTTGCCGGGCAGGGGATCGGACTCTTGAGCCTGACGCTGGTGGCAGAGGAACTGGCCTCGGGCATTCTCGTACAGCCTTTCGAGCTGACGCTTGCCAGCGACCGCTACGACCTTGTCTACAGCCCGCGCGTGGCCGAGCGGCCGGCGACGAAGCTGCTGCGCGCCTGGGTGGCGGAACAGTTCTGCGACGCCGATTGTCGCGGCCTGCGGCATGGCGCTCTGCCGCCTTTGTAGCCGCTGACCCAGCGAACTTCATTCCTGTCGGTAAGGATCCGAGCGATCTCCGCATTGACATATCGGTAAATATCGATATGAAATGGGGTATGGAACTGCTCGATATATTCAAAGCCCTCTCAAACCGGACGCGTCTTGAAATCCTTCAAGGCCTGAAGGATCCGGTGAAAAACTTCCCCCCGCAGGATGAGGGTGACGTTCTGACGGTGGGTGTCTGCGTCAGCAGCATTCAGGAAGGCGTCGGCCTGTCGCAGTCAACGGTGTCTGATTATCTTGCAACGCTGCAGCGGGCGGGCCTGGTCGAAGTCAGGCGCATCGGCCAGTGGACCTATTACAAGCGGAACGAGGCAACGATCCGTGCTCTTGCCGCGATCATCGGCAAAGAGCTCTAATTTTTTGCCGTGATATATCGATAATTCTCGATATCCCTTTTTGTCGAAACGAGGAACTGCAATGAAAGCGATGATACTGAGATCATTTGGTGGCCCGGAAGCGTTCGAACTTTGCGAGGTTCCGAAGCCCGTGCCGCAGGCGGGAGAGGTCCTGGTGCGGGTGCATGCAACCTCCGTCAATCCGTTGGATTACCAGGTCCGGCGCGGCGATTATCCCGACCTGGTGCCGCTGCCGGCGATTACCGGACATGACGTATCTGGCGTTGTCGAAGACGTCGGGCCGGGTGTGACGAGCTTTTCTGTCGGCGACGAAGTCTGGTACACCCCGCAGATATTCGACGGGCCAGGAAGTTATGCCGAGTACCACGTCGCTGCCGAGAACATTGTCGGCAAGAAGCCGGCCGCGCTGAGCCATCTTGAGGCAGCAAGCCTGACGCTCGTTGGCGGGACGGCGTTCGAAGCGCTGGTCGTACGTGCGGCGCTGCGGGTGGGGGAAAGCATTCTCATCCACGGCGGCGCCGGAGGGGTCGGTCATGTGGCGATCCAGCTGGCAAAGGCCATGGGAGCAAGGGTGTTCACGACGGTGCGCGAAGCAAACGCCGAGTTTGTCCGAAGCCTGGGTGCCGATGTCGTCATCGATTACGAGAAGGAGGACTACGTCGACGCCATCCTGCGGGAAACCGGTGGTCGCGGCGTCGACGTCGTGTTCGATACCATCGGCGGCAACACATTGACGCTGAGCCCGGACGCGCTTGCCCAACTCGGCCGCGTCGTCACGATCGTGGATATTGCACAGCCACAAAACCTCGTTCAGGCCTGGGGCAAGAATGCGAGCTATCACTTTGTCTTCACGAGACAAAACCGCGGCAAGCTCGATGAGTTGAGCGCATTGGTAGCGCGCGGTCAGCTGCGGCCCCATGTTGGCGCCGTCTATTCGCTCTCCGACATTCCACGCGCCCATGCCCGCCTGGAGAGCCCCAACAACGGCCTGCGCGGAAAAATCGCGATTGCAGTGGGACCGTCGGCCGATCTCGCAGGCGTATCTTGACCGTCAAACGCACTTGAGTGCCAAGCCACGAAGGTGGGGTCCGGGTTTCCGCGATCCCACCGTGGCAGGGCTCGTTGCAGCCCTGCAATTTCATGCAATTACGACGGCCGGAGCCGGCCGAAAGCTGGACGAAGCCGTCGTCGCGGCGTACCCTGCCGATGCTCCAAAAGGTAGAGCTGCATTCAACGAAGAGGCAGCCATGCGTAGAGTGATCTCCTATCTGACGATTGCGTCCTTTTTCTCCACTTCCGCCTTTGCCGATCCCGCGACCCTGACGGCCAATGTCAATTTCAGAACGGGTCCCGATACGGGTTTCGCCTCGATGCGGGTTATTCCGCAGGGCGAAGAGGTCGACATCAAGGAGTGCGATACCACGGCAACGTGGTGCGCCGTGAGCTATTCCGGCGCCAACGGTTTTGTCGCCGGCAAATACCTGCAGCAGTCCGACGCGAACACGCCTGCCTGGCCAAAGGTGTTCACGTCAGACGCAGGCGCCAAACTGACGCTCTATCAGCCGCAGATCTCCGATTGGACCAACTTCACCGAGCTCGACGCCCTGATTGCGGCGGAGCTCACGATGTCGGCCGACGCAAAGCCCGCCTATGGCATTATCGCCGCCTCCGCCAAGACGGTGGCGGACGACGACAGCGGAAACGTGACGCTGACCGACGTCAAGGTCACGCGCGTCGACTTCTCGACGCTTGACCGCCAACAGCTTACGGATCTCGCGCTCGAGGTTGGCAAGCTGTTGCCGACGGACCCGATCATCGTGTCGCAGGAGCGGCTGACGGCAAGCCTGATGGATTACAAGCGGCTCGCCGACGTGCCCGATATCAAGGCGGATCCGCCGCCGATCTTCGTGAGCGAGACGCCGGCAATCCTGGTGCAGACGAACGGCGCGGCCGTCACCGCGCCGGTCAAGGGCGCTCAGGGTCTTTCCTTCGTCACCAATACGAACTGGGACCTCTTCAAGGTCGGCGCGGACAATAGCTATTACCTGCGCGACGGGAAAAGCTGGCTGAAATCGAGCACGCTTGAAAGCGGCTGGGTCGTGGCCGACACGCTCCCGGCCGTTCTTTCCAGCCTGCCGGACGAGGAAAGCTGGAAGGAGGCGAAAGCGGCGGTGCCGCCGGCCGCATTCGCAGACAATGTCGTGCCCAAGGTCTTCTATTCGGACAAGCCGGCAGAACTGGTGATCTTTGACGGCAAACCCACGCTTGAGCCGGTCAAGGGCACGGAGCTCGAATGGGCATCCAATACGCGAAGCGGCGTCTTCTATTACAAGCCGAGCAAGACCTGGTACACGCTTCTGTCCGGGCGGTGGTTCTCGTCGAGCGCGCTTGAAGGCCCCTGGACCTTTGCCACCCCCAGTCTGCCGGCGGATTTTCTGAAGCTGCCAAGCGACGCGCCGTACGCCGTCGCGCGCGCCTCGATACCTGGCACCTCCGAAAGTGCAGAGGCGCGGCTGAGGGCGAGCATCCCGAGGCTGGCGCGGGTTGCGACCGATGGATCGGTCAAGGTGGAGCCGACCTATAGCGGCGAGCCGAAATTCGTGCCGATCGAAGGCACGTCGATGTTTTATGCGGTCAATTCGAACGACCAGGTGATCAAGGTCGCCGACAAGTATTTCGTGCTTAAGGACGGCATCTGGTTCGTCGGCGATACGCCGACCGGCCCCTTTGCGGTCGCGCGCGCGGTGCCGGACGAGATCTATACCATCTCGCCGTCATCGCCTCTCTACAATGTCACCTATGTCCGGGTCTATGACACCGAGGACGATGCCGTCTGGTACGGCTACACGCTCGGCTATCTCTACATGTATCTGGCCTGGGACACGATCGTCTGGGGCTCGGGCTGGTACTATCCGCCCTATTGGGATTATGACGACGGCGGCGACTGGCCGCCCTATTATCCGCCGCCGATCAGCTATGGCGTAGGCGCGTTCTACAATCCCGCCTACGGCGCCTTCGGGCGGTATGGCTACGCCTATGGCCCGAACAGGGGCCTCGTGGTCGGCGCGGGCTACAACCCGAAGACCGGAACCTATTTCCGCGGCGGCGCGGTGGCGGGTCCGGCCGGTCAGAGAGGCTTTGTCGCAGCCTACAACCCGAGCACCGGCAATGCCGCCGTCGCGCGCGGCGGGCAGGGCGTGTATGGCTCCTGGGGCAGTGTTTCGGTCAAGCACGGTGGCGAGTTCGCCAAGATCAGCGGCGGCTCGACCGGGTCGGCCGGCGGGCTTCGCTGGAAGAACACCGGCGGCAACAGCGGCTTTGCTGTCGGCAGCAAGGGCGGCGATGTCTATGCCGGGCGAAACGGCAATGTTTACCGCCGCGAAAACGGCCAGTGGCAGAAGCACACGCCGGACGGCTGGCAACCGGTTCAACGCCCTGAGGGTGAAGACCTGAGGAATGCCGCAAAGAGCGCGGCAGCCAATCGGCCGCAGGCAATCGAGCGTCGTCAGGGTGGGGCGGTCAACAGGCCGGCCGGAGGCCGCAGCCGGCAACAGGTGCGGGAGCGCGCGCCCGACTATCTCGCGATCGACCGGCTCGGGCGTGAGTTCGGCAACCGCAACGAACTCAGCCGCAGTTACGGCCGGCAGTTCCCGGATGGCGGTGGCTTCCAGAACTTCGACCGGGGCGGTCGAGCGATTTACGGCGGCGGCGGTGGCTACGGCGGTGGCGGTTTCACCGGTGGCGGCAACCGCGGCGGCGGCAGCTTCCACGGCGGCGGCGGCCACCGTGGCGGAGGTGGCTTCAGCGGCGGTGGTGGCCGCGGTGGCGGCGCTGGTTTTCGCGGGGGCGGAGGCGGACGCGGCGGCGGCGGTCGCGGGAGATAGGAGCGGCTTGCGAAGCGGTGCCGCGCCGGTCAAAGGGTAGGGCCGGCACACGGGACCAACTGTTCTACCGGTCCTTGGCCGCATCGAGCGCCGGCCAGGGCCTACCCTTTGCGGAACCGCCTTGCCGGTGATTTCGGCCAAGGCGCAGCTACCGTTCCGATCGCTGCATGCACGCAACGCGCCTTTGGCCACGATTGCCGAACATGGCCTGCTGGCGACCACGCCGGGGCACCCGCCGGAGACAGCCCCGATCATTTCATCCCACGCAGCGCGCCTATAGCGCCGACCCTTCATGATCCGAAGGTCTGCAGGGTGACAGCGACTGGCGCGTCGTCAGTCGTCGAAACCGAGGAAGTCCGGCGCCCAGCGGCGGCTGGTCAGGCGCAACGACCGGTCAGGCTCGATGATGTAGGTCTCGTAGACCTTGCGGCCGTAGGAATCGATGAACTGGTGCGGGACGATGCTGCCCACGGGCGCCTTTTTCAGCTTGGTGCGCGGCTGCCCGCCATAGGTGATGCTGCCGGGGATAGGCTGGAGGTTCGGCGAGTAGCCGTAGCTGATGTCGGGGCCGGTGGTGGCCGTACAGCCGCTGAGAAGCAGGACGACAGCGAAGGCGGCAAGGGCGTGTTTCATGTCGGCGATCCTCGGTTGCGGGGGGTGGTGAGCCCTCACCGAAGCGCCTTGTACGGGCGTTGCGGCCAAGGTCCAGTACTTTCTTCTAAAGTGTAGCGCTTCAACGGAAATTTCCAAGTTCTGGCCCATGTGTGCGGCTGCAAGTGCTGCTTGCACGGGCGGCGATCTGTCACCGCTGTGGAAAGTCCTCTGGCAACAGTTGCGACCGGCGTTGATGCAACCTACCGTTCCGGCGCCCCGCGTCTTGCCGGGTGGTTGGCCAGGGGGCTTGGCTTGGGGCTGGGGAGCACGCAATGACATCGTGGCACTATGCGATCGGGCCGGAACGGCACGGCCCTGTCGGCACTAACAGGTTGCTGGCGATGATCGCGCGCGGCGAGCTCGCTTCGGACGTGCTCGTCTGGCGAAATGGTCAGGAAAACTGGACCGAGGCCCGTGATGCGCCGGACATCAAGGCGGCCGTGCGTCGGGTAACGCCCGTGCCCCATGTGCCTGACGCGGCGCCGCCGCCTGTGCCGGCCTATCCGCTTGCCCGGCCGTGGCCGCGTTTCCTTGCCCGCATCTTCGACCTGCTGCTGCTCTACATACCGGCCGCCTTCCTCGCGTACATCGCGGCGCTCGTCCTGCCGAAGGACATCGTCGATATCAACCTGTTCATCGCGCGTGCCGCCGTCGATCTGGAATCCACCCTTTCCCTGTTTCTGCTGGTCCAACTGATCAGCTTTGCCATGCTGGCGCTGATGACGGCCGCTTTCGGAGCGTCGCCCGGAAAGCTGATCTTCGGCGTGCGCGTCGTGCCGCTTCAGGCAAAAAGGCGGCTGGGTTTTCACCTGGAGCGCGAGTTCATGGTCTGGCTGCGCGGCCTGGCGTTCTCGATCGTGCCGGTCTCCGTCGTCACCGCGATCATCCAGTACTTCCGGGTCGCCGAGGGGCACCCGGCCGATTACGACCAAGGCAAGGCCAGGGTGGAGGGCAAGCCGATTTCATCGGCGCGGCTGGCCGGCGGCATTGTCGCCACGTTGCTGGCGCCGTTCATTGCCGCAATGGCTTTTCAGTTCGGGCTTGGGCTACTTCCGAGCCCTCGGGCGGACGAGAGCGCCGAGCTGACGACACGCTGGACAAACTCGGTAACCTTGGGCGAAGCGCGTTTCGATCGCCCCTTCAGGATCGCCACGCTGAAAGGAAACAAGGGTGTGAACCCGTTTTTCGAGACGGGGGACTTTTCGGTCACCATGTACTTCGAACGCGACGCTGATGTGGGTGGGGGTGTCGGCTCGGCGGATTATGCCAAGGTCTGGACCGCCGAACTCAAGGATCTCTTTGTCGTCACATCGCCGTGGCGGCCGCTGACGATCGATGGGAAGCGGGCCTATCGCGCCTCGGCAACGCGACCGGGCAATGACCAGGGAGATGTCGAGTTGACCTTCGTTCTCACCGATGCAGGCGCCTGGCGGGTCACCGTCTACGCCGGTGCATCGAAGGTCAGCGACCTCGACATGAACAGAAACGTCACGGCGCTGTTTGAAACGATCGACTGAGCCGAGCGCCCGCGCGCGGGCCATGCCGGTTTTCGCTGTCTGCGCGGGGTGCGCACGAGTTGGGGGATGAAATGACGCTCTGGCACTATGCCGTCGGCGGTGAGGAAAAAGGCCCGATCGACGAAGCGGAGCTGCTGTCTCTCTTCGCGGAGAGAACCTTGACGCGGGAAACGCTGGTCTGGCGGCCCGGCACGGGCGACTGGGCGCGCGTGACCGAGACGCCGGAACTGATGGTCGCGCTTGAACCCGAGGATCCACCGACGGAGCTTGCCCCCGAAGCGATGCCGCCCAAGATCCCGGACGCGCCGTTGGCGCGTCCCTGGGCGCGCTTCTGGGCGACGGTTCTCGATCTCAGCCTGTTGATCCACGCGGCGAGCCTTCTGATCGTGTTCGTAATCTTCGCCTTGCCCTGGTTCGGTGGGTTTGGTTTCTTAAATTCGCGTCTCACCGTCCTGTTCGTGTACGCTGTGCTGGTGCTCTCATTGGCTATTCTCCTGCGCGCGGCCGTGATGGCGGTGTTCGGGACTTCGCCGGGCAAGGCGCTTTTCGGCATTCGGGTGGTGCAGCTCAATGATCAGGGCAGAGCACTGTTCCACGTTACGCGCGAGATGATGATGTGGCTGCGCGGCCTGGCGCTGTACATTTTTCCGCTGACGCTGGTCACGCTCGTGCTCCAGTATCGCCGTGTCGCGGACGGTGAGCCGGCTGGTCATGACCGGGACCGTGCCCGGGTAGAGGGACGGCGGATCTCGGGCGTCCGCTTTGGCGCCGGCGTCATTGCGGCGCTACTGGCTCCCATCGTGTTGAACAAGGTCACCGACCCGTTTGCAGACCGGATGATCGCTGCCCTGGCTCCGGCGGTCGAGCAGCAGACCTTTGTCAATCCGGTGACCGGCAAGCAGACGACGTTCGATGCGCTCTGGGTGGTCGAGGATCGATCGCAGGAGGACATGCTCTTCGTGATCAGCTCCGATCGGCTGGGCACCGGCATGCACTTCGGTCTCGAAAAAGTCCCCGAGACCATGACGCATCAGCAATATGCCGAGGCGATCGCTGCAGCCAACTGGGATACACACGATGTCAGCGCGGACTGGGTGCCGGTGACAATCAACGGCCAACAGGCGATCCGCACGACGATGCAAGCGCGCGCAAAGCCCAGCCAAGACACAGAGATGACGCTGATGCTGCGCGGGCAGAATGCCTGGCGGGTGGCGGCACCTCCACCAGATGCCAATGGGCGCGATGCGGCCCTCGATCTTCTGATTGCGGCCATCGTCGAAACCATCGAGTGACACTGCCCTGCCTTCGCCCAGGCTGTCCGGCGTTGCGGCGCGGTGCTTGCGCTTCGCGCCCATACCCAGATTTGTCGCTGGGGCGAATTCCGATTTCATGAAACATGGGTTACGTCTTCGGTGAACTTCCGTACGGATCGCGCGTTTCGGCCAAGTGCCAGCCGCGCGCTCCGTCCCGTCGCCAGTCCTTTTGCCGAACCCGGATATTGCATGACCGTTGAACAGTCCCTCGCGTTTGTCGTCATCGGCGCCATGATGGCATTCTTCATCTGGGGGCGGTTTCGATATGACGTGATTGCCTGTTCGGCGCTGATGCTGGCGGTTGCCGTCGGCATCGTGCCTTACGATCATGCCTTCGATGGTTTCAGCGACGATATCGTCATCATTGTCGGCAGTGCGCTGATCGTCAGCGCAGCGGTGGCGCGCTCGGGCATCGTCGATGCGGCGATCCAGCGTTTCCTGCCCAACATCTCGTCGGTCCGTGCGCAGCTGGCGCTGCTGGTCATCACCGTCACCGTGCTTTCCGCCTTCATCAAGAACATCGGGGCACTGGCGATCATGCTGCCGGTCGCCTTCCAGTTCGCGCGGCGCTCCAACGTCCAGCCCTCGGTGTTCCTGATGCCGATGGCGTTCGGTTCCCTGATCGGCGGGTTGATGACCCAGGTGGGCACGTCGCCCAACATCGTCGTCTCGCGCGTGCGCCAGGAACTGACCGGCGAGAGTTTTACCATGTTCGACTTCACGCCCGTCGGCGCCACTCTGGCGCTGGTCGGCGTGATCTTCCTGCTTTTTGCCTACAAGCTCGTGCCGCAGCGCTCCAGCCAGCAGATCTCCGTGCAGTCGGCAATCACCATCACCGACTATACGTCCGAGGCCGTAGTGGCCGCCGGTTCGCCGGCGATCGGCAAGGCACTGAGCAACCTGGTCAAGCTCGGCGACGGCGGCGCCGTCGTCATCGGCATCTTTCGTCGTGGCCTGCATCTGGCGCCGCTGCCGGACGTGACGCTCGAGGCGGACGATGTCCTGCTGCTCGAAGGCGGACCGGCCGCACTCGACCGCATCGTCTCCCAGGCCAAGCTGAAGATCTCCGGCGACCGCTCGCCCAATGGCCGCGAGAAGACCGATGCCGAAATCGAGGCGGTGGAGGCTGTCGTCGGCAGCGGCTCGCCGCTCGAGGGCATGTCGGCCCAGCGCCTGTCGCTGTTCAACACCCACAATATCAATCTGCTCGCCGTCAGCCGGCAGGGCGAACGGTTGAAACAGCGCCTCGGCAGCATTCGCCTCAGGGCCGGCGACATCATCGTGCTGCAGGGCGCGCGCCGCGAGTTGACGTTGTTCCTGCAGGACTTCGGCTGTCTACCGCTCGCCCAGCGCGAAATCCTGCTTGGCACCACCCGCAAGGCGCCGCTGCCGCTTCTGGTTCTGGCCGCTGCCATGGGGTCTACCGCCGTCGGTCTCGTGCCGGTGCCGATCGCCTTCTTCGCGGCCGCTCTTGCCATGGTCGTCTTCCGCATCATTCCGCTGCGCGATTTCTATCGCTCCGTCGACGGGCCGATCCTGGTGATGCTCGCAGCTCTGATCCCGGTCAGCGATTCGCTTCGAACGACCGGCGGCACGGAGGTTATTGCCGGCTGGCTGGGCACGGTCGCCGCGGGCCTGCCGCCGGCGGGTGCACTGACGCTGATCCTGCTTGCGGCCATGGCCGTCACGCCGTTTCTCAACAACGCCGCAACCGTGCTCGTCATGGCGCCGATCGCCGCAAGCTTTGCCGGCGCGCTCGGCTACAAGCCCGAAGCCTTCCTGATGGCGGTCGCCATCGGCGCCGGCTGCGATTTCCTCACCCCCATCGGCCACCAGTGCAACACGCTGGTGATGGGCCCGGGCGGCTACCGCTTCAGCGACTATCCACGCCTCGGCCTGCCGCTCTCGCTCGTCATCGTCATCGTCAGCATACCCACGCTGATGCTGGTTTGGCCGCTGCGTTAGGCGGCTCACTTGTCGGTCGCGGCCCGCGCGCCCCGCCGATACTCCGATTGATTAGCCGAGAACTGTAACCAGCACCGCACCCCACAATGCGAGCAGCACGTTGCCGATCGCATAGCCGAGGCCGTAGCCCAAAGTCGGGACCTTGCTGCCGGCCGCCTCCTGCACCGCAGCGAGCGCCGGTGCCGAGGTACCGGCGCCGCAGCAGGTGCCGGCGAGTACGCCCTCGTTCATGCGGAAGACCCAGCGGCCGAGTGCGAGGGCTGCGAGATGCGATATCGCGCAGATCAGGAAGCTGGCGATGACCAGCGCCGGGCCGGACTGGACGAGACCGGCGACGAAGCTCGGGCCGGCCGAAATGCCGACGCAGGCGATGAAGGCGCAAAGCCCGACGCTGTCGAAGAACCAGAGGGTCGCTTCGGGCACGAAGCCGAAGGTGCGCCGGACGGAGCGCAGCCAGCCGGCGACGAGGCCGGCGATCAGCACGCCGACCGCAACGCCGAGGCCGATTTCGAGCGCGCCGAGCTTGAGGGCGGGAATGCCGATCAGGCCGCCGAGGAAGATGAAGACGCCGACGAAGACCATGTCGGTCGCCGTCGTCTCGCGGTCGGCATAGCCGATCCGTGCCACGGCTTCCTCGACATGGCGGCGCGCGCCGGCGATCGACATCACGTCGCCGCGGCGGATGGTCAAGCCCGGAAAGATCGGTATCGGCTGCCCGGCGCGCAGGATGCTGCGCAGGAAGACGGAACGTGCCTCTGGTTGCTGCCTCAGCTGCCACAGGCGTTTCCCGGCAACCTCCTTGTTGGTCACCACCACGTCGAGCACTTCGACGGGAATGTCGAGAAGCGTGCGGTCGTCGATCTCGGTGCCGATCCGGCTGGAATATTCGACCAGGAAGCCGCGCAAGCCTGCAACGGCGATGATGTCGCCGGCCTGCAGCCGTTCCTTGCGGGCAGGGGTGATGATCTCCTGGCCCCTGCGGATCTGTTCGATATAGGCCTTCTGGTTTTCAGGGACCCTGGCTTCAGCCTCCTCGACGGTCAGGCCGACGAGGTTGTCGCCGATCACGAAGGCGCGCGCCTCGATCTCCCGGCGGGCGCTGTCGCCATTGTTTTGCGGGGCGATGTTGAGCTCGGCTTCGAGTTCGGCGCAGGCCTCCTTGAGACTGCGGCCGAACAGGCGCGGTGCCAGCTGCGACTGCACCAGGATGGCGGTCACGACGCCGACGAGATAGGCGACGGCAAAGCCGGTCGCCACGGCCGATTCGAACTGGCTGGCGGCTTCCGGCGTCGGCGTGGTCTTGCGGAAGGTGTCGATGGCGACGCCGACCGTCGCCGATTCCGTGGCGCCGCCCGCTAGCACGCCGGCCGCCGTGCCGAGATCGAAGCCGAAGAGCATGGAAAGCACGATCGCCACACCGAGGGCGACGACGCAGAGCGTGACCGTGACGGCGATTTGCGGCAGGGCATCGGCGTTGAGGCTCTGGAAGAATTGCGGGCCGGTGCGATAGCCGATGGCAAAGAGGAAGAGCAGGAAGAAGGCCTGTTTGACGTCGTTTGAGAGCTCGGCGCCCGTCTGGCCGATCAGGACGCCCGCCAGCAGGCAACCGGTAACGGCCCCGATGGTTACGCCGAAGATCGTGATCTTGCCGATGGCGTAACCGATGCCGAGCGCGAGGAACAGGGCAAGCTCAGGATGATTTCGCAGGATGTTGAAGATGGTGTCGATCACGCGGCCTTGCCTCCCGTTTGCCTGCCGAAGAGAGCCGCTTCAGCCGGACGATGCGCTGGTCACTGGGTCGGCAGAAACGGTTTGCCTGCCGGAAATGCGTGGATGCTTGGTGAGCCGAAGGGGACGCTCGCCGGGCGCAGGGTGAAGGCGGCCGGTCCAAAAGGCCGGCCGCCTCGGTCCGCTAGCTGATCTTCAGGCCCTTGGCGGCCTGATAGGTCTGCACATAGCCGCGCGCGACCGAGCGCACCGCGCGGCCGATCTGCGAATAGGCGTCGTCGTTGAGGTTGGCGAAGGAGACGCGTGCCGACCAGCTCGGCGCATCGAAGCCCGAGCCGTTGAGGAGCACGATGCCATGGTCCTCGGCAAGCCGGAACGGGATGTCGAGTGGGTGGATGTTGTCCTTCACCCAGGTGACCACGTCCTCGCCGACATATTTGCGCAGCCAGAACTCGAAATCGATGATGCCGTAATAGTGGTCGAAATAGATGCCCGGATTGGACTCGACGCCCATGCCCTCGATCAGGTTCCAGAAGCGCTTGGTGCAGATGGCCATGCAGGCCTTCTGGTAGACCTTATCGACATCCATCAGCTCGACGAGGCTGAAGAGCGACATCATCACCTGTTGCGGCAGCGACAGGCCGGCGGTGTGGTTCAGCGCCACGTCGCGGCTGTCGGCGACGATGCGGTCGATGAACTTCACGTCGCGCGGCTTCGGCGTCATTGCCTTGTAGCGCTTTTCGAGCAGCTTCTGGATCGGCTCGCCATGGGCCTTGATCTTCTCGTCGAAGATATTGTCTTCGGCGACTGCGATGACGCCGAGGCGCCAGCCGGTGCAGCCGAAGTATTTCGAGTAGGAATAGACGCCGATGGTGTTGCGCGGCAGATGGCCGAGCAGCGACTGGAAGCCCGGAACGAACGTGCCGTAGACGTCGTCGGTGAGCACGATCAGATCGGGGCGCTTCTTGGTGACGAGGTCGACCAGGCGCTTGATGGAATCCGGATCCATGGCCACGGCGGACGGGTTGCCGGGGTTCACCAGGAACAGCGCCTTCACCTTGGGGTTTTCGAGCGCCTTGATGTCCTCGTCGGTAAACTGGAAGCGGTCCTCCTGCTCGGCGCTGACATTGATGGTCTTGAGGTCGTAATCCTCCAGCTCCGGCATTTCGAGATAGGGCGTGAAGATCGGCGTGCCGAGGGCGATCGTGTCGCCGGCGTTGAGCAGGCGGGCATTCTTCAGCGCCTTGAAGATGTAGCACATGGCGGCGGTGCCGCCTTCGACCGGGTAGAGATCGAACCTCGCCTTGGGCCGATGGCCGGCGCACATCGCCCACATCAGATATTCATGGGTGATGATCTCGTTGTGATGCAGCGCGCGGTCAGGCACCGGATAGTTGTCGCCGATGATCGAATCCGTCAGCTCGTGCACGAAGGCGTCCGCATCGAAGCGGAAGGTGGTGATGGCGTAGTTGACGGCGTCAGACAGCGTCTTTGCCGGCGGAACGCCTTCGTCCTCTTCGTCCCAGTCGGCGGTGCTTTGGAGCAGCTTCTTCGTCCACTTCTCGAAGCGCGCATGGGCGCCGTCCTGCGGCGGCATGCCGGCGACACCTGCCTTCGGGTCGTAATAGGCGCGCTTGGCTTCCGTCAGCGCGAACTGGCCGAGCAGGAAGAAGGCTTCGCGGGCGCGCGTCGCCGTCCAGTTCGGGTTGCCGCGGCCGGCGTTGAGGAAGGCCTTGGCGGATTTCTGCGAGCTCGTCTTGGCAAGCTTGATCAGCTCGTCCTTGATTTCGAACGGGCTGAGGTCGGAGATGCTGTCGTAGAATTTGCGGTCCAACATGATCCACACTCCCTGTGATCTATGAAATTGGAACAATGGCCTCGGTTCTGCCTGCCCGCCTCAGGCGAGCATGATGACGATGACGAGGCCGAAGATGGTCAGCAGCGTGTTGCCGATGGCGTAGGGCATGCCGTAGCCGAGTGCGGGCACCTTGCTCTTGGCAGCCTCCTGGATCATGCCGAGCGCGGCCGTCGTCGTGCGGACACCGGCGCAGGCGCCAAACAGGATCGCCGGGTGGAACTTGAAGACGTAGTGGCCGATGAGCACCGAGGCGATCATCGGGATCGAGGTTGCGACCACGCCCCAGATGAACAGCGATATGCCGACCTCTTGCAGGCCCGCGACGAAGCCGGGGCCGGCGCCGATGCCGACGACGGCGATGAAGATGTTGAGGCCGAGCGTGTTCATCAGCCAGAGCGCCGGCGAGGGGATCCGGCCGAAGGCAGGGTAGGTGGTGCGCAGCCAGCCAAGCACGAGGCCGGCCAGCAGTGCACCGCCTGACGTCGAAAGGCCGATCGGGATGCCGCCGATGGTAATCGTCAACGCACCGATCATCGCGCCGATGAACAGGCCCCAGCCGAGGAAGGCGATGTCGGTGGTCTCGACCGGGCGATCGGCAAAACCGAGCGCCTTGATTGCCGCCTCAACATGGCGCTTGGCGCCGCCGATCGTGACGATGTCGCCGCGCTCGACCGTCGTCCCGGGCAGCACCGGGATCTCGACCAGCGAGCGGATGATCTTGCGGGCATAGACGCCGCGCGCCCAGTCCATGGTGCTGACTTCCGCAAGCGTCTTGCCGGCGAGCGCCTTGCTGGTCACATAGACATCGAGGACTTCAGCTTCCGCGTTCAAGAGCTCCTTGTCCTCGACCTCGAGCAGCTTGTTGTCGAGGTTTTCGACGAGCAGCGAACGCCGGCCAGAGAAGGCGACGACGTCGCCCGGCTGCAGCACAGTGTTGCCATCCGCCTCGATAATCTGGCTGCCACGGCGCAGACGCTCGACGAAGACGCGGATGCCGGGAAGGATGTCCTTGACCGGCTTTCCGGTCAGCCCGCTCGCCTCGTCGACGCGATAGGCCCGAAGGCCGAAGTCGTGATAGGCGCGGGTGATGCCGGGTTCGCTCGCCTCGCTGCCGCCGCCAAGCTTGGCCTCGTATTCCCGGCAAGCAGCCGGAAGGTCGATGCCGAGCAGCTTCGGACCGAGCTGTGCGAGGATGATCGCCGAGCCGATCGTACCCCAGATATAGGTCACCGCATAGGCGATCGGGATCTGGTCGGAGAAGGTCTTGGCCTGTTCAGGCGTCAGCCCGAGCGAGTTGATCTGGTCCGTCGCGACCCCGATCGCGGCCGAAATCGTCTGTGATCCCGCATACATGCCGGCGCCGTAGCCAAGCGGCAGCCCGGCAATCAGCGCGCAGAGATAGGGAACGATGAGGCAAAGCACGAGGACCGAGAGCGCAAAGGCGATCTGCTTGGGTCCGTCGGTGCTGAGGCCCCGCACGAATTGCGGCCCGACGCCATAGCCGACGGCGAAGAGGAAGATCAGGAACAGGGTGGATTTCAGATCACCGGAAACCTGGATGCCCAACTGCCCGATGAGAACACCCGCCAGAAGCGTGGCGGTGACATTGCCCAGGTTGAAGCCCGCGACCTTGATGGGGCCGATCAGGAAACCGATGCCAAGGGCAAGAAAGATGGCGACGGGCGGATAGGTCCGAAGCGTCTCGACGAAGAAATCGATGGGATTCACTGCTGTCCCCTTCAAAAAGTTGAGTTGCCATCACTTCAATTCGGGTTATGCGCGGCTAAGTTGAGCCTATTTTTGCGGCTTGTCGATGCCCACTTCTAATCCCGCCTATTGTTGCCCTCCACCGTCGAACTACTCAACGGTGATAGGGTTACGTGAGGGTAACGTACGTTACATTCCAACGCTTTTACTTGAGCGAGGCGACGGTCGCGGATAGCGCCGTGCCGAAGGTGTGACCGGCGGCAACGGATGTTGCACCCGGCCGGATCAAGCCGGCACTTCAACTCTGGCGTTGTAACTCGGGGAGCGATGTCACTCTGTCCCCGGGTCTTGCTTTTTCTTCGCGATGCTTGGGAAAGTGGCTGGACGCACAGGAAACCGTGCGCTTTCTTGTTTGCCGCGGGGTGGCAGAGCTTGAAATGGCGAGGATATCCCAGACCGAAGGCGGCACGATTCCGCCGACCGGCCGGTCTGGCGGATGACAACGAGAGGGGAAGGCATGGCTGACGAAGTCGTTCAACGGCTGGAGGCACTCGGGCATCGGCTGCCGACGCCGCCAAGGCCGCTCGGTGCCTATCGTGCGGTGATGGAGGCGGGCGAGATGCTGCATGTCTCCATGCAGGGGCCGCTGCTTGACGGGCGGTTCGCGTTTACGGGCCTGCTTGGACGCGAGGTGTCGATCGACGACGGGCGCAAGGCAGCCGCGCTTGCCGTCGTCAATGCGCTGGCGCAGATCCACGAGCATCTCGGCCGCTTCGAGCGCATCCGCCAGATCGTGCGGCTCGAAGGGCATGTGGCCTGCACCGAGGATTTCTTCCAGCATCCGCAAGTGCTCGACGGCGCGTCGGAACTGCTGGCGGCCGCGTTCGGCGACAGGGCGGGCCATGTGCGCTCCGTCTGTGGCGTGCGCAACCTGCCGGGCAATGTGCCGGTTGCGGTGACCCTGTCGGTGGAGCTTTGGCCGCCGCAGTTTTAAGGGGGACGAAGGCGCCTTGAGGCTTGTGGGCGTGGGGCGCTCGTCTGTCTGCCCGACGGGCAAGGCCGGCACTGCTTTCGGCCTGCTGTCTCAGGTGGCGACGCCTTCCAGCGCGATGATGCGTGTCCTGGCGCAGCGCTCGCGGATCGCCTTCAGGCGCTGATACTCCGGCGACTGGTACCAGGAGAGCAAGGCCTGCATGTCCGGGAATTCGATGATGACGAGCCGGTGCGGCTCCCAGTCTCCTTCGAGCAGCCGGGTCGTGCCGCCGCGGCCGAGATAGCGCCCGCCATAGCGGGCCTCCGTCGCCGGCACCTCTCGCTTGTATTCCTCGAAGGTCGCTGCATCGGTGATATCGACGTCGGCGATCAAATAGGCAGCCATGGCAGAGCTCCTTTTCCGACAAGCAAAGGAGCAAGGATACGCCGGTCGTCGCCGTCAGGCGAGGCTTTCGCCCACCGCGGCCGGCAGGCTGCGCCGCTCAATGTTTCCTTTGACCACAGCCGAACAGGGGCCAAAAACATGCAGGGGTTCAAAGTTCTACAGCGACTTTTGCACGTCTGATCACACGCGCGGCGCTGTCGGTTCTTTTCGCTGTTGATTGTTGTTATGTTATTTTATAACAATCGCCGCATGACGAAACGACGCATGTTGATAGAGCCTGAAGCAGACGCCCGTGCGGTTGTCTCGCTCTTCGATTCATGCAAGGAAAGCGTTGATGGTGCTGCGTCCGCGACAATGCGGAGGCGGCTGAAAAGGGAACACGGAACGGACGACCCTGACGGGACCGAGACCGTGGCTGCCCCCGCAACTGTGAGCGGACAGCGCATCCACACCACGTCACTGGCGATCAGCCGGGAAGACGTGGATGCGCCGCGACCCGCGAGCCAGGAGACCTGCCATCAAACCGATCAACCACAACGGACGGGGTGTTCCGATGGACAAGAACTGGCTTTTCAGCGACGGTTTTCCGTCATCCTGCCGCTTCGCCATCTCCTGCCGTCAGTCCGGCGGAGAGAGACGATGGCCGAGCCGACTTCACGACAGCACAAGATAACGGTCTGCACCGATTGCCGCTTTACCGGCGGTCCCTGCACGCCCGGCGCCGAGCTCATCAAGCGGCTCAACCGCAGCATCGCCACGCTCGGTGAGCCGCTCGACCGCGATTTCTCGATCGCCGGCACCGTCTGCATGGCGGCCTGCACGCGTCCCTGCACCATCGCTTTCCAGGCGACCGGCAAGGCGACCTATCTCTTCGGCGACATCTCGCCCGAAGAAAACATCGACGATCTCGTCAGCTTCGCCACCACCTATGCCGAGCGCGGCGACGGCATGACGCGGGCCGCAGAGCGGCCGCGCGGGCTGAAGGGCAAGACGCTCGCCCGCATTCCGGCGGCCATGCTCGTTTCCGAAGACATCGGCGGGTGCTTCCAGTGAGCGCGCGGGGAGGGACAGGCTCATGAGCTGCACCGAGACAGGCGCTGCCCTTCACGTCGAAGGACTTTGCTGGGGCCCGCGGCCGGGGCTGACCCTGGTCGAGGACGTCGACTTTTCGATCGCGGCAGGCAGCCGGCTTGCGATCCTCGGGCCGAACGGTGCTGGAAAGACCTCGCTGCTGCGTTGCCTCTACCGCGCGGTGCAGCCGGATGCCGGCCGCATTGCGGTCGACGGTGTCGATCTCTGGTCGATTTCGGCGCGCGAAGCGGCAAAGACCATCGCCGTCGTGCTTCAGGAAATGCCCGGCGACTTCCCCTTCAGCGTGCGCGACGTGGTGATGATGGGGCGTATCCCGAGGCGGGAGGGCCTGAGCGGCTGGAGCGAGCTCGACCGCGAGCGCGTGCTGCACGCGCTCTCCCATCTCGATCTCGTCCATCTTGCCGGGAGGCAGTTCGCGACCCTTTCGGGCGGCGAAAAGCAGCGGGTGCTGATCGCCCGGGCGCTTGCCCAGGAGCCGCGCATCATCATCCTGGACGAGCCGACCAACCATCTCGACATCCGCCACCAGCTCGAGATCCTCGAACTCCTGCAGACGCTGAAGCTGACGATCGTCTCGACGCTGCACGACATCAATCTCGCCGCCGAGTTCGCGACCGACATCGCAATCGTCACGGCCGGACGGCTGACCGCCTTCGGGACGCCTGAGGAGGTTTTAAGCCCCAGAGCGCTTTCCTCCGCCTTCGGCGTCACCGCCACCGTTCACGGCACGGCCGCCGCCGGCAGTGCCCGCTTCTCCTTCTCACTTCCTCGACAGGGATCGATTTCATGAAGATCAACATTGCCTCCTCCACCTTCCTTTTCCTCCTTGCAGCCGCAACGCCGGCGCTCGCCTATCCGGTCACCGTCAAGAGCTGCAACCGCGAAGTGACCTTCGACGCTGCCCCGAAGCGGGCGATCGCCAATGACGTCAACCTCGTCGAAATGATGCTGGCGCTGAGATTGCAGGACCGCATGGTCGGCTATACCGGCGTTTCCGGCTGGAAGACGCTGGACGAAAAGCTGCGCGAGGGTGTGAAGGAACTACCAGAGCTTTCCGAAAAGTATCCGACCAAGGAAGTGCTCTTGAATGCCGATGCCGATTTCTTCTTTGCCGGCTGGAACTACGGCATGAAGGTCGGCGGCGAAGTCACGCCCGAGACCTTGGCGCCGTTCAAGATCAACGTCTATGAACTGACCGAAAGCTGCATCCACGTCATGGCCAAGGCCAAGCCGACGATGGACGACATGTTCGTCGATCTTCTCAACCTCGGTCGCATCTTCGGCGTCGAGGACCGGGCGCAGGCGCTGGTCAACGGCTATCGCGCCCAGCTTGGCGAGATCACCAAGGCGAATGCCGGCAAGGCCGACCCGACCCGCGTCTTCGTCTACGATTCCGGCGAGGAAAAGCCGTTCACATCGGGCCGCTTCGGCATTCCGACGGCGATGATCGAGGCTGCCGGCGGCACCAACATCATGGACGACGTGGAAAAGAGCTGGGTGGAGGTCTCCTGGGAGCCGGTGATCGAGCGCAACCCTGAGGTCGTCGTCATCGTCAACTACGGCGAGGTGAAGGCCGAAGACAAGATCGCCTTCATGAAGAACAACGCCGCCTTCAAGAATGTCGATGCCGTTAAAAACGACCGCTTCGTCGTGCTCGACTACGTGGAAGCAACGCCGGGGCCGCGCAACGTCGATGCGATCGCCCGCCTTGCCAAGTCCTTTCACGGCGAAGGCCTGTAAACGATGCTGGCTGAGGATGCGTCGCCTGGTGCCGTCGCCGTTTCACGTCTAGCGTCGGCGCGGGCGCTGAAGGTCGGGCTCGGCTTGCTGGCGGCGGTGCTGCTGCTTGCCGTGACGATCACCGCCGGCGTGTCGCTCGGCTCGGCGCCGATCCCGGTTGTGACCGTCTGGTCGATCGTTGCGAGCAAGCTCGTGCCGGGCAGCGTCGAGGCCTTCTGGTCGGCGGGGCGAGAAAGCATCGTCTGGGACGTGCGCCTGCCGCGCGTCATCCTGGCGGGCTTCGTCGGCGCGGGGCTGGCATTGACCGGTGCCGTGCTGCAGTCGGTCACCCGCAATCCGCTCGCCGATCCGCATCTGCTCGGCGTGTCCTCGGGCGGGGCGCTCGGCGCGATCATTGCGTTGCTCCACACCGGGCTGATCCTCGGCTTGGCCACGGTGCCGCTCTTTGCCTTTGCCGGCGCGCTGCTTGCGACCCTGCTTGTTGCCTACGTTTCGCGCGTGCTTGGCTCCAGCGCCGATCGCCTCGTGCTGGCCGGCGTCGCTGTCGCCTTCGTGTTAACATCCATCGGCAACCTTATGATTTTCCTCGGCGATCCCCGAGCGACACATACGGTGATCTTCTGGATGCTCGGCGGCCTCGGACTGGCGCAATGGACGCAGCTCGTCTATCCCGGCGTGGTGCTTTTCCTTTCGCTCGGCTGGCTCTCAATAAGGGCGCGCGAGATCAATGCGCTGGCCATGGGTGACGAAACCGCGATGACACTCGGCATTCCCGTGCGCCGGTTCCGCCTGACGCTGTTCATCGTCACCGCGCTTCTGACCGGGGTGATGGTGGCCTTTTCGGGCGCGATCGGCTTCGTCGGACTGATGGTGCCGCATTTCGTGCGGCTTCTGGCCGGCAGCGACAATGTGCGGGTCATTCCGCTCTCGGCCTTCTTCGGGGCGCTGACATTGATCCTTGCCGATCTCGTCGCCCGCGTCATCATGGCGCCGGAGGATATGCCGATCGGCGTCGTCACCGGGCTCGTCGGCGGCATCGCCTTCGTTGCCATCCTCAAGCGACGCGCGTAAAGCGTGCGGGCGGACAAGCCGGTTATGGACATCTGCCTTATGGACATCTGTTTATGGACGGGGGCCGTTCCCGGCCTATGTCCTAGCAGGACCTGAGACGCGCCGATGGGATCGGCGACAGAGACGCATAGGGAGCACCGAGTGAACGAAGCTGACATCTGCACACCGGACGACGTCCTGAAATTCTGGTTTGAAGAGCTGAGTTATGACGACTGGTTCGGGACGAGCACGGAACTCGACCAGACCTGCATTCGGCGCTTCCAGGCGTCGCACTTGGCGCTTGCCCGCGGGGTTGGCGATATCTGGCGGGCAACGCCGGAAAACCGGCTGGCGGCGATCCTCCTGCTCGACCAGGTGCCGCGCAACATGTATCGCGGCACGCCGCTGGCCTTTGCCACCGATTGCCTGGCGCTGCACGAGGCGAAGCTCGCCGTCGGTGCCGGTGCCGACATGGCGATCAAGCCGGAATGGCGCGTCTTCGTCTACCTGCCTTTCGAGCATTCGGAAAACCTCACCGACCAGACCCTGTCGGTTAAGCTCTTTACCGAGCTTGGCGATGCCTCGTACCTCGACTACGCCATCCGGCATCGTGAGGTGATCGAGACATACGGGCGGTTTCCGCATCGCAACGCCTTCCTCGCGCGTCAATCCACCGAGGCCGAGTTGACTTACCTGGCGCAGCCCGGAGCCGGATTTTAACGGAAAAGCGGCCGCCGCCGGGCATTTATCGCCGTTCTTTGCATCTTTCCGCCGTCTTTCGTATTCACATCAAAATGCGAAGACGGCCGGAGCGATTCCGGACCACGGTCTCAAAACCTGCAAGGATCATGAAATTGCGTTCTGTCGGAAAACTGCCCGCCATTCTCCTCTGCCTGCTGGCGCTTGCCGCCGGCGGCCCGGTCATGGCCCAGAAGGCGGCGCAACCGGCCCAGGCAACGGCACAGGCAGCGACCGGCCAGAAATCCGCTCAGCCGGCGCAATCGCCCCAATCTTCCCAGACCGCAACGCAGCCTGCAAACGGCAAGCCTGCGCCGGGGACCGCTCAGCCCGCTGACAACGCAGCAACGCCCGGTGCTGCAGAGCCGGCGGCGACGGCCACGCAGCAGCCGGCTGCAAACGCTGCCCAGCCGGCGGCCGATGCCGTGCCGGCGGATGCGACGCCGCCGGCCCAGAGCCAGGCTGCCGAGCAGCTTGCCAAGGCCGGCGACGAACTGAAGGGGCTCACCGACCGCGTCGAGAAGGCCAAGGACGACGACATCGTGCTTGCCGACCTCAAGGTTCAGGTCGATGCGCTCGCCAAGCAGATCATCGGCGTTTCGGTTTCGACCCGCCCGCGGCTCGACGAAATCAAGGCGCGCCTCACGGAACTCGGCGATCCGCCGGCCGAAGGTCAACCGCCCGAGGCCGACATTGTCACGGCCGAGCGCAAACGGCTGATGGCCGAGCGCGGCGCCATCAATGCGCTGACCGGCGAGGCCGAGGGTCTTTCGATCCAGGCGACGAAACTTTCCAACACCATCACCGCTACCCGTCGGGCGTTGTTTTCCAACACGTTGCTGAAGAACACCGAAGTCTCGACCGGCATGTTCGACGACGCGCTGACGGCGACGGCGGACGAAACCCGCGTGCTGTCGCGCAGCGTCGGCAGCTGGCTGAGCTTTGCCTGGAACTACAAGCGCGTGCCGCTGCTGACGGCGCTGTTCCTGTCGCTGCTCGCCGCACTCGTGTTCCTATCCGGCAGCCGCAGGCTGTTTCGCCCGCTGATCGAGCATGACATCACCGATGAGGAGCCGAGCTACTTCCGCCGCCTGTCGGTTGCCTTCTGGTCGACGCTGATCCCGACGATCGCCTCGGCGGCCTTTGCGATCTCCAGCTTCCTGTTCCTGCGTGGCTTCAATGTTCTGCGCTCCGACATCGCGCCGATCATCGCCATCACGCTCGGGGTGGCCGTGGTCGTGTTCTTCGTCACCAGGCTTGCCCAGGCGGTGCTTTCGCCGCGCGATGCGCGCTGGCGGCTGGTCAGGGTGTCGGATCGCGGCGCCCGGATGCTGATGATCGCCATCTTCGCCATGGCGCTGGTCAACGGCCTCGACTACCTCTTCGGTGGCGTCAGCGAAGCGCTCGGCTCGCCCGTGGTGCTGACCGTCGTCAAGAGCTACATCGCCTCCATCGTCATCGGCCTCATCATCATGGCCTCGGCCTGGATCAAGCCGACGCTCAGGAAGGACGAATCCTTCGACGCGCATGGGCGCGCCTGGCCGCGGCTCGTGTCGTTCGCGCTGCTGGCGACCGGCGCCTTGCTGATCATTGCCGCGGTGTCCGGCTATGTCGGCCTTGCTCGCTTCATCGCTACCCAGATCATCATCACCGGCGCAATCGTGGTGACGATGTATATCGGCATCCTCACCGGCCGGGCGGTTGCCAAGCAGGGCGCCTTTGCCGAAACCGCGGCCGGGCGCTACCTCGAGCGGCGCTACAATCTGGAACAGGTGGCCCTCGACCAGATCGGGCTTGCCGCGGGCCTCAGCATCTACGCGCTCGTGGTGATGTTCTTCATCCCGCTGATCCTTTTGCAGTGGGGCTTCCAGATCGCCGACATCGAATCCTGGGCCTACCGGATGGTGACCGAGATCAAGATCGGCTCCATCACCATTTCGCTGGTCGGCATTCTCGCGGGCGTGCTGTTCTTCGCTCTCGGCTACGCCGTCACCCGTTTCGTCCAGCGCTGGATCGACGGCAACATCATGGCGCGCAGCCGGGTGGACGCCGGCGTGCGCAACTCCATCCGCACCGGCATCGGCTATACCGGTGTCGGCCTGGCCGGCCTCATCGGCCTGTCGGCGGCGGGCATCGACCTCTCCAACCTCGCGCTCGTTGCCGGTGCTCTCTCGCTCGGCGTCGGTTTCGGCCTGCAGAATATCGTCTCGAACTTCGTCTCGGGGCTGATCCTCTTGGTCGAGCGTCCGTTCAAGGTCGGCGACTGGATCGTCAGCGGCACGACGGAAGGCTTCGTCAAGCGCATCTCGGTGCGCGCGACCGAGATCGAGACCTTCCAGCACCAGTCGATCATGATGCCGAACTCGCTGCTCATCAACGCGTCGGTCGGCAACTGGACGCACCGCAACAAGCTCGGCCGCTCCGAGATCGCCGTCACCGTCACCTATGCCAGCGACCCGCGCCGGATCATGGAGCTGCTTTCCGAGATTGCCGCCGCCCACCCGATGGTGCTGAAGAACCCGTCGCCGAGCGTCGGCTTCACCGCCTTTGGCGACGAGCGCCTGACCTTTGAACTGAGGATCTACGTGGCCGACGTCCTGACCGGCGGCGGCGTGCGCAACGACCTGCGCATCTCGATCTACGAGCGCTTCCGTGACGAGGGCATCGGTGCGCCGTTCCCGGTCAAGATCGAGGACGTTCCGGTCGAGGACCAGACCGGCATCGAGAGCCACCATCCGGAGAAGGTGGGCGAGCCGAAGGGGGCGACGCCGGCCGAGGACAGGGCGTCCGCCAAGGCTTCCGCTTCAGACAAGAAGACGGCTTCCGCGGCACCGCTCGACGAGGAGCAAGACGCACAAGAGACGAGCAGCCGCCGGACCGCCAGCCGCAGATCGAATCCCAACCGCTGATAAACGGAGCATTCAGCGCCCATTCAGCCTGCTTGCCATAAAAAGCATGCAATTCTTCTGGTGACCGACTACGTTGTCATCGGCTGAAGAGGTGGCCGGCGCAGCGTCGCGAAACCGACGGTGCGGCCGGGTCGACGAGAGGGCGGCGCCTTACGCGCCGATGGGCAATGAAGAAATTTGTGATTGCTTTGCTTTCCGGCGTGCTTGTGACCGGCGTAATGGCTGCTCAGGCGGCATCTGCCGCAACCGTCACCAACAAGGACAGCGAGACCGCCGTCCTGGTCGTGGTTGAGGGCGAAAGCCGCGTGGAAGTGGCGATTGCATCCGGCGCCACCGAAATGATCTGCCCGAGCGGCTGCTTCGTGACCGCACCGAGCGGCGACCGCATCGGCCTGCAAGGCGACGAGAACGTCGAGATCGTCAACGGCAACGTCGTCGTCAAATAACCCACCATCCTCAAGGCAACGGCGCTGCCGACGTGCCGCCGTTGCCGGGCAATCATCCGAAAGCACGCTCATCCACCTGTTCGTCTAGACGACGCGGGGCAGGTGGCTCGCGCTCGCAAGGACCGCTGGACAGCGCAAATGCAGTGAGCCGTCGTGGCCCGCTCGCTTTCCTTGCCGGCCGCTGCAATCGCTGGTCGCTCAGGCCTAATCCCATTGGATGATCGAATGAACCGCCGGCCTCGCTCGTCATGGTAACGAAGCGAGGCTGGGCGTTGGCGCTCACGTCCTCACGTTGACACGACCCGCTGCAGGTAGCACGCTCAGCCATCAGGACCGTCGCGAATTGCGGGGGTCTGCTGCGTGCGCCAGCGGATTGCCGGAGGGGAGCCATGCCATTCCTTCGCATCGCCTTGTCGTTTTTGCTCGTGCTTTGCGCATCGCAGGCACTGGCTGAAAAGCGCGTGGCGCTGGTGATCGGTAATGCGGCCTATCAGAACGTCGCGCCTCTTCCCAATCCCGGCAACGACGCTGAGGACATGGCGGCCAAGCTCGAGGGGCTCGGCTTTGAGGTGGTGCGTGGCAGGGATCTCGACCTTGTCGGCGTGCGCCGCGCGGTGCGCGATTTCGTCGGCCGGCTCGACGGTGCCGACCTCGCGCTGTTCTTCTATGCCGGCCACGGCCTTCAGGTGGACGGCGAAAACTATCTGGCGCCCATCGATGCCAAGCTCGGCTCGCAGGTCGATCTCGAATTCGAGGCGGTGCCGATGAATTTGATCCTGACCGCCATGGAGCGCAGCACACGGGTGAACGTGGTGCTGCTCGACGCCTGCCGCGACAATCCGCTCGCCGTCAATCTCGCCCGCTCGATGGGCACGCGCTCGGCCTCGGTCGGCCGCGGCCTTGCTAAGGTCGGTACCGGCATCGGCACGCTGATCGCCTTTGCCACCCAGCCCGGCAACGTCGCGCTGGACGGCGTCGGCCGCAACTCGCCCTTCACCTCGGCGCTTCTCAAGCATCTCGGCCAGCCGGGGCGCGACATCACCCGCGAGCTGATCGACGTGCGCCGCGACGTCCTGGCGGCCACCGGCGGCAAGCAGGTGCCCTGGGACAATTCCTCGCTGACGGGCGAGGTGGTGCTGAAGCCGGCCGCCGCCGGCGAGGCGGCACCGGCACGGGAGAAGAACGGCGAGCAGGCGGCCGAGCTTGCCTATTGGGAGACGATCAAGGACGCCACCGACCGCGACCTGTTCGACGCCTATCTGCAGCAATATCCTCAGGGCGTCTTTGCATCGCTCGCCAAGGCCAAGATCGCGATCATCGAACGGACTTCGGTCGCCAGGGCCGATCCGGCCGCCACGGCCACACCGGACGTGGGGGTGATGGCGTCGGTCGATCCCACGGTCCGCGCCGGCCAGGACGGAACTGCCGACCGTGTGCTCGCTCGTTCCGTGCAGGTGGAGCTCAACCGGCTCGGCTGCCGTGCAGGCGGTGAGGATGGTGTCTGGGGTGCCGGCAGTCGCAAGGCACTCGAGGCCTATGCGAAGCACGGAAAACTCCAGCTCGCGACGCTTGAGCCTTCAAGCGACGTTCTCGAACGCCTGAAGGCCGAGAAGCAGCGGATCTGCCCGCTCGCCTGCGCGCGCAACCAAGAGATCAAGGACGGTGCCTGCGTCACCATCCGCCGCGAGGCCAAGCTGCCGTCGCCTGCCGAGACGCAAGGCGTTACGAAGACACCTCAGAAGAGCACGCGCACGATTACCCCGCCGGCCGAACTGCAGAAGAAGAGCTTCGCCAACTGCCCCGCCAATGCCGATGTAGCGTTCCGCCAGATGTTCTCTCGCGGCTCCGGCCGAGGCCGCATGACCATCACCGCCACCCATTCCTGCGGCCGCGCCTTTGCCTGCCACCGTACCGCGCGCGGCCAGCCCTGGGATTGCGGCTGGCGGTGAGGGGGCAAGGACGATGGAGCCGGGTCAAGAAGGCGGAGTGCGGATCGACCAGCGGCAGGGCTTCACTCGCGCTGGCTCAAGCCCTCCGCGCCGGCCTTCGCTTGAACCGCGCCTGCCGATGCGCTTGATTGATTGCGATTGCCCCAGACGAAATAGATCGAGGCAGCGACAAACAGCGCCAGCGGCAGCATCGGATAGAGCGTGAGGTGCTCGATGTAGACGAGTGTCCTCACGAGGGAGAAGAACACAATCACTCCTTGGAGCCCCAGCGCTAGAAGCCAGATCTGGCAAACGACAATGCCGATGCCCATCGCCGTCAGAAAGACGAGCACGCAAGACCAGAGGGCGTAGGCGACCGCATGGTGGCCCATGCTCGGCTTGCGCGATCCAGGCAGCAGGCTGAGCGCGACGAGCGCGATCACGGCGCCGATCAATGCATGCGGCACAAGCGCCTTGCCGAGCAGGCCGGCGGCGAAATCGGTGGCGCGAAGTGCGCCGGTGACGATGCCGACGGGGACGTTGGCGAGCGCCAGCAGCGCAATGCAGATACCGATCGCGGCGGGCATGCCAAGCGCTTTGGCGCGTGCAGTCGAGATTTTCGCCAGCCACGCGGCAAACATAATATAGGCCGCGGGTATCGCCCAGGCGGCAAGCATGACCACGAGCTCTCCGGTTTCCGCTTCGCCGGAAGCGCCGAGAAGGCGAGCGAAAGTCGGAACGACAAAAGAGAAGGCCACGATGGCGCCAACGAACAGTCCAAGGGCCGTTCCCCATGCCTGCGCGCAACATGTGCCGCTGTTGGTCCCTTCCACGTCGGAAACTCCAGGGAGTTGATCGTAACCGCTATCCATCATGGGCGAAGTTAAGAACGGCTTTCAAACACTGGTTGCGGTTTGATAGCTTTCTCATTCCGTCGCATGTCGCGCATACTGACCGACGATGAGCGACGCAGGCGCAATTTCTGGGCTTGATTTCACCGCGGCTTGCGCAAGGATCGCCGCAAAGGTCAAAGCCGGTTCCGGCAAGGGAGAACGTTCATGAAACTCCAGCTTATTCGCAATGCCACGCTCAAGTTCGACTATGCCGGCCACACCATTCTCATCGATCCGTTTCTGGGTCCGAAGGACAGCCTGCCATCCTTCGCCGGGCATTCGCCCAACCCGACGGTCGGGCTGCCGATCGCGATCGACGAGATTCTTGCCGGCGTGGAGCTCGTGATCATCTCGCATCTGCACGAGGATCACTTCGACGACACCGCCAAGCACCGGGTACCGAAGGGCTTGCCGATCTTCTGCCAGCCGGGTGACGAGGAGGCGATCCGCGCCGCCGGCTTTCGCGACGTGACGCCGCTTTCCGGCGAGGCGCGTTGGCAAGGCCTGAAGCTCACCCGCCGTGACGGCAGCCACGGGCTTGGGCCCGTCGTGCAGGACATGGGGCCGGTCATCGGCTTCAGCCTGGAGGCCAAGGGCGAACCGTCGGTCTACTGGGCCGGCGATACGGTCTATTACCCGGCGATCGAAAGGACGATCCGCGAGACCAAGCCGGGTATCGTTGTCACCCATTCCTGCGGCGCGAAGTGGAACGGCGATCTGATCGTCATGGACGCGACCCAGACGATCGCGGTCTGCGACGCCGCCAAGGGCAGTGTCGTCGTTGCCACCCATATGGAAGCGCTCGATCACGCGACGGTCAGTCGGCAGCAACTGCGGGCGGCTGCCGATGCGCATGGCATCCCCTTGACGAAGCTGGCGATCCCCGCCGACGGCGAAGTGCTGACGCTGATCCCGCCAGTTGTCTAGTTCTGGCGATGTCCCGGGGCATGCCGGCCAACCCTAGGGAATGGAGAAAATGCTGATCTCGTTGGTGATGCCCCTGAGCGCCACGTTGTGCGACTGCGGATTGAGGCCGCGGTCGGTCAACAGGCTCGAGGCACGGGGGTCTTCGAGCACGGCGCTGGTGGCGAAGATTTCGCGCGAGGTGGCGAGATGCTGGACGCGCGAGGCGATGTTGACCGTCTGGCCGAAATAGTCCTGGCGCTCGTTGAGGTTGACGGCGATGCACGGCCCCTCGTGGATGCCGATCTTCAACAGCAGGTCCTCGGCGCCGCGCGCGTCGTTCAGTTCCCGCATCGCGTCGCGCATGCGCATGGCGGCGGCCACCGCCCGGTCCGGCGTCGGGAAGGTCGCCATGACGGCGTCGCCGATCGTTTTCACCACCGCGCCGGCCTCGGCCGCGACGATCTCGTTGACGACGGTGAAGTGGGTGCGCACCAGATCGAAGGCGGCGAGGTCGCCGACCCGCTCGTAAAGCTCGGTCGAGCCGCGCAGGTCGGTGAAGAGGAAGGTGAGGCTGGTGATCTTCAGCCGCTGGTCCACGTCGATCGTGTCGGTGCGGTAGATATCGCGGAAGGTCTGGTTGGAGAGCAGCCGCTTGGCCGTGAGGAACGGGCGGCGGCGACCCAAGATGTCGTGCAGGGTGTCGTTGGCGACGCAGACCGAGGGCAGGGTGCGCACATCCGTGTGGTTCTCCACCTGGATGCGCAGTGGCCCCGGCTGCATGGTCAGCGCCTCGTCGTGGCGATGGCCGCGGTCAAAGACCAGTGACAGCGAGCGCCGCTCCTTGGTCGGTTCGCCCTTGACGTCGATGAATTGCGCCGCATGCGTCACCGGCTCGAAGATGATGATGAATTCGGGCGGCAGTTGCAGCGAGATGACGGCCTTTTCGCCGGGCGGCAGCTCCAGCGACTCCAGCACGAAATCGTCGATCCGGGCCTCGTAGTCCTCTTCCGGCAGCTCGATGCCGGAGCCCCAGTAGATCTGGCGGAAATATTCGTGCGGCGACAGTTCGTGCGGGTTGTGCGCCTCGATGTGCCTGACGCGCGGGTTCACGGTGAAGGTGACCTCCACCATCTCGTCGAGCGTCGGCTCGTAGCCGGCGGCGCAGAGCGAGCATGTGTAGGTGTCGCTTTGCACGGTCTTCAGCGATGTGTTGCTGTCGAGAACACCGCCGCAGCCCGGGCAAAGCACGTTCCACGACAGCTCGAAGAGGCCGAGGCGGGAGGCGTGCAGGAAGGCGGCAATGACCTTTTCTTCGTCGAGCCGGTGCTCGGCGGCAAAGGCGAGTGCATTGACACGGCAGAGCTTCCGATCCGGCGCTTCCCGGACAAATCGCTCAAATACGCCGGCGATTTCAGGCTGCACGGTTTGGCGCAGCATATCGAACAGAGGCTGGGCTTCACTCATGGTGGTATCTTATACCGAAAAATGCCCGTAGGGCAGACGGATAATCAACATGGTTTCGCGTCGAAGACAGCCCTCGTGGTCTGCTGCACGGCGGCGTTTTCGTCTGGAACCCATTCAAGCCCCGGCCGTTGTGGTCGTGGACATCGGTCCTTGCACGTCAGGTGAAAATCATGACCATACTTTCCGGAAAGTGCCTTTGCGGACAGGTGCAGGTTTCGGTTCGCGGCGAGCCGCTGCGCGTCGGCATCTGTCACTGCATGGATTGCCGCAAGGAAAGCGGCTCGGCCTTCACCTTCTATGGCATCTGGCCGGCGGACCAGTTTGAATACACCGGCGAAATCTCGCAGTTCCAGGGGCGCTGCTTCTGTTCCCATTGCGGATCGCGGGCGTTTTCGGCCGATGAACAGGAGGCGGAGGTCAAACTCGGGCTCCTGTCTCAAGCGCCCACGCCGTTGAAGCCGAGCTACGAGCTGTGGGTCAAGCGCCGCGAGCCGTGGCTGAGGCCGGTCGAGGGGGCCGAACAATTTGAGGAGGATCGCGTGCGTCGAGACGATGGCGATCCGGTCGGTACGCGCTTTTAGCGCGTGTGCGCCCCTCCATTCACCACCCTTAATTAAGCGTCGATTCAGAAATGGATTGTGCTTAAGATCAAGACGTTACTGCGCGCTTGGCATGTCCGGCCGAGGCATGGCCGGAAGGCGCGGGGCGCTTTGGGGGAATGAATGTCGGCACGGCCTTTCCTGAAAATCTCCGCGCCACTGAACGCGCTTGTCGCGGCGGTTGGGCTCGTCGCCGTTGCCGCACTGACGGCGCGGGATCTCGATGCGACGGCGAAGCTGTCGCTGGAGGTCCTGCTGGCCGGCGTCTGGGCCATCTATGTCCTGCAACTGGTCGATACGGTCATCCGGCGTCGGGACGATCGCGGCCGCACGCCGGCACTCGTCATCGATCTTCTGGCCGTGGTGGTTCCTCTCGTCGGATTTCTGATCGCCGGCTCGCGTGACCAGAGCCTCTATTGTGGCATCTGGCTCTTGAAGCCGTTGCGTCACTTCACCTTCTTTCGCCTGCTTGGCCGCGTCGTGGCGCGGGCCGCCCCCAATCTCGTGGGCGTCACCTCCGTCTTCGGCATGGTTCTTTTCGGGGCGTCGCTGTTTGCCTACCTGATAGAGCGCGATATCCAGCCGGACAAGTTCGGCAGCATCCCGCAGGCCATGTGGTGGGCGGTCGTCACGCTGTCGACCACCGGTTATGGCGACGAGATCCCGATGAGCTTTGCCGGCCGGGTGCTGGCGGGCCTGGTGATGATGAGCGGCATCGGCATCTTCGCGCTCTGGGCCGGCATCCTTGCCACCGGCTTCTTCGAGGAGGTGCGCCGGCAGGACTTCGTGCGCAACTGGCAGCTGGTGGCGGCGGTGCCGCTGTTTGAGAAGCTCGGCTCGGCCGCCTTCGTCGAGATCGTCCGGGCGCTCAGGCCACGCGTGGTGCCGGCAGGCAGCATCATCTGTCGCAAGGGCGAGGCGGGCGACCAGATGTTCTTCATCGTCGAGGGACGCGTGACCATCGCGACACCGTCTCCGACGCCGGTGGAGCTCGGCCCCGGCAGCTTCTTCGGCGAAATGGCGCTGATATCGGGCGAGCCGCGCTCGGCAACCGTGAGTGCCGCCACCGAAGTCTCGCTGCTGTCGCTCTATTCGGAGGATTTTCAGGTGCTGTCGAGCAGCAATCCGGAGATCGCAGATGTCATCCGCCGCACTGCGGAAGCTCGGCGTGGCCATGTGCCCACGGAGTGAGGTTCCTGTTCCTGCGCCGCAGCCTGAACGCTTCATCTTGAGGCACGGGGCTCGTTACTTCGCCGGTCGCTCATTAACATCAGAGAAAGTCTTTCTCCTCTAGCATGGCGCCGTTGCAGCACTGCGCCGGACGCGCGCGCAGCACTGCCGGGGGACACTCTTACTGATAGGCTTTCAATGTCATTTTTCGGCGTTTCCGGGATGTACTATTCCGGTGAATCTCTGGCCGAGCACCGCATCGTGCTTGCCGAGGACTCCAACCTCTTTTCGTCGATGGTCTCCAAGCGGCTGAAAGAGCTGTTCGATATCGACGTGATCGTCTGCCGCGACTATGACGACCTGCAGTTTGCCGTCGAGAACGCAACGTTCCCGGCATCGCTTGCCATCTCCAACATCAACCTGCCGGGTGCCGAAAACGGCGAGGCGCTCAACTACCTGATCGAGATGAGCGTGCCGACGGTCGTCTTCACCGGTTCCTTCCAGGAATCGACGCGCGAGAAGATCCTGTCCAAGGAGATCGTCGACTACGTCATCAAGGACAGTGTCTTTGCCGTCGACATGCTGGCAGAATCGGTCTGCCGCTTCCTCACCAACCACAAGCACCACGTGCTGATCGTCGACGACAGCCCGACGGCGCGCGCGCTTTTGACGACGCAGCTGAAGCGCTACAACTTCCGCACCAGCTCGGCCGAAAACGGTGCAGCGGCGCTCGAGATCCTCAAGAACAATCCGGATATCGGCCTCGTCATCACCGACTACAACATGCCCGATATCGACGGTTTCGAACTGACGCGGCGCATCCGCGGCTCCTACGGTCCGCACCAGCTGCGCATCATCGGCGTGTCGTCCTCGACCAACCGGCTGCTTTCGGCACGGTTCCTCAAAGCCGGCGGCAACGACTTCGTCGTTCGTCCCTTCGTCAACGAGGAGTTCTACTGCCGCGTCAACCAGAACCTCGATACGCTGACGAAGATCCGCACGCTCAGTGAAAAGGTAGGGGTTCCGGCGAAGGCTTCGGCCTGATCCGAGAACAAACCCGTAATTATTTGGGGTCGAGCGCGCGAATTCCCGCGCACAGGTTGCTGCATTAACGAAATTGCAATCCGATCGGTCTTCAATCCGCCGCAACAGGAGCGGGGACCCCGGCCACACCAGATCGCGCCGGCCGAAAGGCCGGTGCGGCGGGACGGGGATGATCATGTATTCGGAGCCAGCGTCACCCGTTAAGGGAAGCACGCCTGCGGCTCGAGAGGGGTTGCAGGGACGTGAGATTGCGCCGCACGCCGGGCCGGGTGAACTCTGTGCAAAAGCACAGCGACAAGCGCATGCTGCTTGTCGAGGACTCCAGAATGTTCGCGACGGCGCTGAAGTACGGGCTGGAATCGATCCACGGCATTCGCGTCACCCACTGCAGTTCGCTTGCGGCGCTGCGCGAGGCGCTTGAGCAATCGCCGGAGAGTTTTTCGCTGGCCGTGCTCGACCTCAACCTGCCGGACGCGCCCAATTGTCAGGCGCTCGAATTCGTGCTCGCCCATCAGGTCCCGGCCGTCGTCTTCACCGCCGCCTTCAACGACCATACCCGCGAGGACATCCTCGGCCGCGGCGTGCTCGATTGCGTCATCAAGCACCAGCCGGAATCGATCAACCTCCTGATCGGCGCGGTCGATCGGGCACTCACCAACGGCAAGACGACGGTGCTTCTGGCCGACTCGGATGCCGCCTCGCGCAGCGAGCTTGCCGGCATCTTGAGGCGCAAGCGCATTTCCGTCTGCGAGGTCGCCTCGGCGGCCGACGCGCTGCAGGTGCTCGACAGCGGCGAGGCGGTCGATCTCGTCATCACCGACCTTGATCTTTCGGACATGACCGGTGCGGCACTCCTGTCCGAGGTCGATCGGCGACAGGGCGACGGGGCGCTGCCGGTGATCGGGCTTTCCGACAGCGGCGACCGAAGGGCCGGCGCGCGCTTCCTCGAAGCCGGTGGCACCGACTTCATCCAGAAACCCTTCCTTGAAGCGGAGTTCAACGGCCGCATCGCGCAGGCAGCGGGCGTCCAGAAGCGGCTGCAGACGCTGCAGCGGCAGGCGGCGAGCGACTATCTGACCGATCTCTACAACCGCCGCCACTTCTTCGTCGCCGGGCCAAGGCTCGTGGAACAATGCCTCAGGCGCGGCGAGCCGACCGCGATCGCCGTGCTCGACATCGACCACTTCAAACGGCTCAACGACACCTACGGCCACGAGATCGGCGACATCGTGCTGAAGCACGTCGCCAAGCGGCTCTCGGCGCTGGTGGGTGAAGAGCATCTGCTTGCGCGCCTCGGTGGGGAAGAGTTCGGCATCCTCTTCAACGGTTGCGACGTGCGGCGCGCCTTCGGCTTCTGCGATGCGCTGAGGCTCGAACTGGCGAAATCACGCATCGTTGCCGACGACGAGGAACTGACGATCACCGTCTCGATCGGCCTTGCTACCATCGAAAGCTCGGAAGCTTTCGAGAACTACCTGCACGCCGCCGACCAGTTTCTCTACATGGCCAAACACGCCGGGCGAAACCGGGTGATTTCGGAACTGGCGCTGCTCGACGCGCTGGCGTCGTGAGGGCAGGGCTTGCGGCTGGCCCGGTCCCCCAGGCCAATTCTTAAGCGGTAGTCACGCTGCACGTTTCCCCCAATTGGCGCGGTCCGTGACGGATCGATTGAACCGTTCAGGCTTGCGGAGCTTCGTTCTCCGGCACTTGTGCATCCGGCGCAATCGGCGATCATAATTGCCTTGATTTAAGCTACCTGAAATTGTTCTGTGGGAACCCTAGGTGAAAACGGCGCGGGCGCTGCCGTTGGTTCCGGGATCGCAATTCGAAGCCGCCGCGTGCGCGTCGCGGTTGAAGCCCACGGGGAGGGGAAAAGATGAATTCGCAGACGTTTACGAGTTTTGATGGTCGTATCGGTCGCCAGACCTGGTGGCTGGCGCAGATCGTTGTCGTGATCGCGACCGCGGTGGCGGTGTTTGCCGGTGCGGCGCTGCTGGGGCTTTCGGGCGTCGACAACTATGCTGCGGGATTCAGCCTCATGCATGCGCTTGTTTTCGTCGTCCTCATCGTCAGCATCTATTTCAATCTCACCATCAGCATCAAGCGCTGGCACGACCATGGTCGCTCCGGATGGTGGAATCTTGCGCTGTTCGTTCCGGTGGTCGGGCCGCTGTTCGGCCTCGTGATGCTGGGCTTCCTTGCCGGTGAAGAGGGCGACAATCGCTTCGGCCGCCCGGCGGGCTCGGGTGCCGAAGAGCCGGCCAAGCAGTTCGGCCGGGCTCAATAGTTTGATATTGGCTGGTGCGGTGTAGGCGAGGCTATTTGCTTTTCTGCGGGTAGATCGTCTCGCCGCGCCTCAGCATCTCGACGAAGGTCTCGATCTTCTTCTTGCGTCCCGCCTCGGTCTTCATGTTGTGGGTGCGGAAGGCGAGTGCGAAGCGGTTCTGGGCGCTGAGCCTTGCGAGCATGTCGCGGGCTGCAGGTTCCGCGTCGATCGCCGCCTGCAGGTCGTCGGGGATCTTCATGTCCTTGCCGCTGGCATAGGCCCGGTCCCAGCGCCCGTCAGCCTTGGCGGCATCCACCTGGCGCAGGCCAAACTCGGTCATCCGTCCCTCGGCAATCAGTCGGGCGACGTTGTCGACGTTGATCTGGCTCCAGATGCTCTTCTTGCCGCGCGGGGTGTAACGCTGCAGGAAGCTTTTGTCGTCAAAGCCCTTGCGCACCCCATCGATCCAGCCCCAGCAAAGCACGACGTCGATCGCTTGCTTGGGCGTGATCGAGGCGAGGCCGGAGCCCAGTTTGTGGGTCTTGATCCAGACTTCGGTTTCACTTTGGTGATGGGCGGCAAGCCAGACGTAGAAGCTCTGGAAATTCTTGAATTCGTGGACCTTGGCGGGATCGATTTCAACAGGGGCCATGAACCGGCATGCTCCTCACGCTGTGGAATGGCTGCCATTCAACCCCAAATGGCGCCGGGCGCAAGCGGGAGATATCCTTGTGCCAACCTCACGGTTCGTCATCCTCAGGCTTGGCCCGAGGACCCATGCCGCGCGGCGGGTTGGTGCATGGATGTCCGGGGCAAGCCGGATGGTCGAGTCAAGCCCCGATGCTCTGGTCAAGCCAGATTCTCGGGTCAAGCCCAAGCATGACGAAGAAGGGGGAACGCCGCCAAAACGAAAATGGGCGGATTACTCCGCCCATTTTCGTTTGTGTTGCTGTCGCAATTACCGCGCCATCTGTAGCGTCAGCTTGCGGTCGGCGCGCTCCTGCTGCGGCGAGCGGTTGTAGAGTTCGCGATAACACTTGGAGAAGTGCGAGGCGGAGACGAAGCCGCAGGCAACGGCCACTTCGACCACCGGCATCGACGACTGGATCAAGAGGTGACGGGCGCGGTCGAGGCGGATTTCGAGATAGTAGCGGGCGGGCGAGCGGCCCATCTCTTGCCGGAACAGCCGTTCGATCTGGCGGCGCGAGAGGTCCGCGCCCTCGGCGATTTCAAGCAGCGACAGCGGCTCGGCGAGGTTCGCCTCCATCAACTCGATGATCGACAGCACCTTGGCGTTCTGCACGCCGAGGCGGGCACGCAGCGGCAGGCGCTGGCGGTCGTGCGGGCCGCGCACGCGGTCGGTCAGCGCCTGTTCGCAGACGCGGTTGACGAGGTTTTCGCCAAAATCCTGGTCGATCAGGTTCAGCATCATGTCGAGCGAGGCGGTGCCGCCGGCGCAGGTGTAGATGTTGCTGTCGATCTCGTAGAGGTCGGCATAGACGTCGACCTGCGGGAAGGCTTCGGAGAAGCCCGGCAGATTTTCCCAGTGGATGGCGCAGCGCTTGCCCGTGAGCAGGCCGGCGGACGCCAACACATGGGCGCCCGTACAGAGGCTGCCGACGGCGACGCCGCGATTGTAGACTTCGCGCAGCCAGGCATTGACCGACTTGTTGTTGAAGTCCTCGACATAGATGCCGGAACAGACCAGCACCATCGACGGGCGGTTTTCGCCGCCGAGGAACTTGCGCTCGTCGGCAAGCGACGAGTTGACCTCAAGTGCGATGCCGCTGGAGGAAAGAACCTTTTCGCCGTCCGACGAAGCGAGGCGCCAGGTATAGGCCTCGTAGCCGAGCATGCGGTTGGCGATGCGGAGCGTTTCGATCGCCGCCGAAAAGGGCAGCATGGAAAAGTTCGGCACCAGGAAGAAGACGAGAGAACGCTTTTTGGTCAGTGGCTTGTTCATGAGGCTTCCCATGCTTGGCGATGCGGCTATATTCGTCGCTTGGAAGATACTCTTCGGCTTGTCTGTTTGCGACATTGGCATGGAAAGCAGCGACCGCAAAGAGATTTCGCATTGCGACATTGGGCGCAAAAAGGCGGTTCCGCCGGACTTTTAGCGTTTTGTAAGGAAAGCGACAGTTTTCGCAGTGCCGTTGACGCTATCTGACAAGAACTTCCGGAGATACGCAACAATTGCAAAGCGCGCGCCAGGGTTGTATTTGTCGATTGCGACACTTTCAAAGCCGCTTTGAGGTGTCGGTATGAGACAAGTGGTCTTCTTGGACACCCGGATCATTTGAAGAAAAGGTGCAAGGTCGGCTCGGCCGGCGATCACGCTTGGTTGCGCTGGGCGCGTCCGGCATTACATGCAATGGATGCAGCCGCTTCAGGAGGACATTTTTCATGAGGCAGGATTCCGCGACGACAGGTCAGCGGATCGTCTCGCGGATGAAGCTTCTCTGGACGGTTTCGATCATCACGGCAACGACCGTCATCGGTGCCCACAGCGGGTGGGAAGGCCACGGCATCGTTGGAGCGTTGGCGCTGGGGTTCGTGGGCCTCGTCGCAGGCGCATACCTCAGTTCACCGTCACTTCTCCTGCAACTGCTGACCTGAGCCGTTCGCGCGCCGGATTGCGGGGGGGGCTACAGGGCAAAAGAAAAAGGGCACCGCCTTGTCGGCGACGCCCTTCGGTTTCCGGTCAGCCAGGCTCAGAAAGAGAGCTTACGCTGCCTTCATTGTTCGGTCTTATGCACCGCATCGTCCACCGACGGAAAGCCGATGTCCTTCAGCGTGTCATAGGACAGGTTTTCGAGCGCCCGTTCCTGGCGATAACGCTTCCAGACCGCCCAGGCACGAACTTGCAGATTGAAGAGACCTGGAAGGGACGAGTGGGAGGATGCCCGTTCCGAGGCCGATGAAAACTGAGTGTTGGACATTTCATGGCTCCTTCTGAGTGTCTCAGATGGTCGCGACCATGATGGTAGTTATGGCGCAACCTGATCTATCATTCCAACGAATATGTTTGATGCGTCTCATCAAACATGGTGATTGATTAGCGGGTCCGCAAACATCACGTCGTCGCGGACTCTCTTCGGCAGTTTGGCGAGTTCGCGCCGGGCTTCCACCCGATTTCGCGCGATCTGTTTTTCGCGTCGCTGCCGGACAACACCGTCAAGGACGGCGATCATTTGGGTAAGGGTGTTGAGGACCATGTCGTTGCTCCTTCGATGCTGTTTTTCTACCACTGCATTCGACCGTGGGCTGTTACAGAGGGAACTCTTCGAAGCGGCGATAACAAGCGCTGCGGTGGACATGGGCTTCTCCTTTCTTCCTCGTCCTTGAGCTTGACTATCGGCCATAGCTGATGTTCAATCAAACGAAATGAAGTGAACCAATCTTTCAGTTTTTTTGAATGAGGTTGCCGCCATGAACATGCTGATGCGCCATGCGCTTCCGCTTCTCGAAATGGATGTGCTGAAGACCTTCGTCGCCATTGCCGAAACCGGCAATTTCACCACGGCTGCCGAGACCGTCTATCGCACGCCGTCGGCCGTCTCGATGCAGATCAAGAAGCTCGAGGAGATGCTCGGCTGCACGCTCTTCCTGCGTGACGCCCGCTCGGTGACGCTGACGCCGAAGGGGGAGATGCTGCTCGGCTTCGCCCGCCGTCTCCTGTCCCTCAACAACGAGACCGTGTCGCGCTTCCTGTTGCCGGACATGAACGGCGTCGTGCGCGTTGGCGCACCCGAGGATGTCGGCGAACGTATCCTGCCGGAGGTGCTGAAGCGGTTTGGCGATTCCTATCCGAACGTGACCGTCGACGTGTCGATCGGCATGAGCAACGCCATGCGCAAGAAGGTCGACGAGCACCGGCTCGACATCGCCATTTTCAACAGCCTGACCGAGGGCGTGCCGCGAAACGGCGAGATCCTGATGCAGGAAAAGCTCGTCTGGGCGGGCGCCAAATGCGGCAATGCGCATCTGAAGGATCCGCTGCCGGTGTCGATGTGGGAGGATGGGTGTGTCTGGCGGGCGGACGCGGTGGAAAAGCTCGCGCGCGCCGGCCGCAAGTTCCGCATCGCATTCCTCAGCGCCTATACCACCGGCCAGCGCGCCGCCGTTCTCGCGGGCCTCGCGATCGCGCCGCTGCCACGCTATCTCGTTCAGGGCGAAATGGTGCAGCTTGGCGAGCGCGACGGCCTGCCGGACCTCGGCCACTACAATATCGGCCTGCAGGTGATCACCGACGCGCCGGCCCCGGTACTCGCCGTCGCCGACCATGTGCGCGACGCGTTCGCCGATTTGCAGGCGCAGTAAAGAAGGGGGCGTGCTTGCGGTTCGGCTGCTTCTGCTCGCTGCTGTTCATCGCGCTCCGGCGCATCCGTTCGGGCCGCAGATGGCAGGGTGAGCAACCGTGACCGATAAGCCGCGCGCCATACTCGATCCGATCGACCGCCTGTCGGAAATTGTCTTTGGCCTGTTGATGGCGCTCACCTTTACCGGAACGATGAGCACGGTCACCGGCGAGGAGGGCGGCGTCAGGACGGTGCTCGTCGCCGCGTTCGGCTGCAATCTCGCCTGGGGCATTGTCGACGGTGTCATGTATGTGCTGGCGACCGTCGTCGAGCGCACGCGGCGCCAGGGCTTCATCGAGGCGCTCAGGCACGAGCCGCTGGAGCGCGCCCGTGACATGTTTCTCGACAATCTGCCGGACGACGTGCGTCGCGTGTCTTCCCCCAAGGAAACCGAGGCGCTGTTGTTGCGGGTGAGGGCGCTCGGCCATGATCCGAGGCACAGAACCGTCACCGGCCGCGACCTGAAGGCCGCTTTCGCCATCTTCCTGCTCGTCGCCATCTCGACGCTGCCGCCAAGCATTCCGTTTCTCCTGACCGACAATGTCGGTCTCGCCATGCGCCTGTCGAACGGCATCGCGCTTGTCATGCTCTTCATCATCGGTGCCCGCCTCGGCCGCTACATGGGCCGCAGCTCCTGGCCGATGGCCTTTGCGATGGCCGCGATCGGCGCGGTTCTGGTGGTGGTGACGATCGCGCTTGGCGGGTAGCGTTCGGTTGAGGCGCCGCGCGCCGGCCCATCATAACCGGGGTTCAATCCAGGCAGATTGGCGGGCAGGAACGGCAGCCCTTTTGTTTTCTCGGCCAACCGATAGGGTGAGCCTCGCCACCAGGATAGCCCCATGAAGCTTGCTCACATCAACTTGGTCGCTCGCGATGCGTATGCGCTCGCCGCATTTTACGTCAACGTCCTGGAATGCGAGTGCCTTCGCGAACCCAGGATGTTAACCGGCGAAAAAGTGGGGATAGGCAACGGGATTGCGAACTCCGAGATCTGCTCGATCTGGCTCAAATTCCCCGCTCTCGACCGCCCCTTCCTGGAGATACACCAGCACAAGGTCATGCATGATCGCGGCCAGCCAAGGGTGAATGAGCCGGGCTTTGGACACCTTTCATTCCAGATGGAAGACATTCGCGCCGTGCTGTCAGAGATCATACGGGCAGGTGGAAGCCAGATTGGTGAGATCACGGACTTCGGGACGAAGGATCAGCCGTACTTCATTGCATACGCACGCGACCCTGAAGGCAATATTCTCGAGCTCGAGCAGACCGGGGACGATCCGCGCACCTGACTGTTCCAGAAAGAAGCGGCCGTGCCGTCTCAAGTGAGTGCGGCCCATCCCCGGCCGCCTCCGATGCCGCATTTTGCAATGCGGACGCGACGCTCCGATCCACGCTCACCCATTGACGCGGGCGTTTTTCTTCCCAATAGGGTCAGGCCGACGAATGTGGCGCACGCCAGCCACACAGCAACAGGAGTATGACCGTGAGCGAACCGACCGTAGCCGAGGCAACAACCCGCATTTATGAATCGCTCAACGCGGACAATGCCGACATCGACCTGCACATCGCGACCCTCAAGGCGGCATTGGTGCGGGCAGGTCTGAAAGAAGCCGTGTTCGATCCGGCGAAGCTCGTGCAGAACAACCGTTCCGGCCGGAAGCTGATGCAGGCCTATTTTCGCCAGCGCGGCGTGACGGTGAAGTTCGCGGCCGAGTGAAGCCCCGCACCCAAGGGGCCCTGGCGGCCCAACCGATCATGTGCCTCTCAAGGCAACCTGCCGTTTGCCTTGATCGTCAGGTCGGGACGATCAAAATCGTCATTGTTGAAGACAGCGTCCGCATTCAGGCTTGGCGCGCAAATGCGCTCGTAGAGACTGTATGCGGGCTGATATCGCGTCGCATAAAGCTGGCGAGCCGCGTCCATTCCCCCCAGTAGCTGGGCGTCGCGCTCAACGCCGCGCCGTTCGCAAACAGCCTCGGCGGTCTCGACAAAGATCGCTAAATCCCAGTTGCCTGACAGTTCAGGGCGCTGCAGGAACGTACCGTCCACGATGAGGATGGCATCAGGGGAAGCCGCCTTTGCCTCCTCATCGATTGGTTCATCGTTCAAGAGATCAAAGGATGCCGTGCGATATGCGCGGCTACCATCCGGCCCGAGTGGCTCGAGAAGCAGCGCATTGATGGCCGGGAGATCACGCGCATCGTAATAGTATCCCTCTGGCGAGTTCCGCCCGCGCGCATAGCGTTCGGTTTTCGGCCTGTGGAAGCCGTCGATGGAGGTGCGAATTACCTCCCTACCGCTCGCAACAAGGATTTCGGAAAGTTCATCCGCAAGCGTCGTTTTCCCAGATGCGGTCCGGCCATCAATTGCAACCCGAATTGGTCTTGCGACGGTGACTGATGAGATCGCAGTAGCAAGCGCCTGTAAAGCAGCCGCGCGGTTCGGATAGGACAAGATAACACTCCCTATGAAATCGAACGCGTAAGTAGCTGCAGCAATTGACAGTTTTACGTCACAGACTGCTCTTTGCGCAAAGTTGCCGGCCGCGGGGCGGCCAAGCGGCGGCCGGACTGGCGAAGCGCCCATGGGCAAGGGCTCACGCCCTTATCGGTGCCTGGCGGATGTGGATTTCGATCAGACGCTTTAATTCGGCAAGATCGCGCGCCTCGAGCGCGTCGACCATCAGGTGGTGCTCGCGGGCCGATTGTTCGATGCGGGCGCGGGTGCGCCATTGCGAGACCGGGGCCGAGGCCGTGCGCTGGCGGATTTCGGCGATGATGTTGACCAGTTCGATGTTGCCCGACAGCATCAGAAGCGCGCGGTGGAAGGCGAGGTTGGCGTCGTAGTGCTCCATGATCGAGCCGCGGAACGACATTTCATCGAAGACCTTGGCGAGGTCGCGTAGTTCTCTGATGGAATCCGGCGTCACGTTGGCGATCATCCGGTCGGCGACGCCGGTTTCCAGGATGACGCGGATGTCGCTGATCTCGCGCGTGCGCTGGTCGTCGAGTTCATAGACCTGGTAGCCGCGGTTGGGATTGTGCTGCACCAGGCGCTTTTGCGACAGGCGGTCGAGTGCTCGCCGCACCTCCGGCCTCGTGCAGTCGTAGCGGCGTTCGAGATCGATCTGCTTCAGCCAGGTGCCGGCCGGCAGCGTTCCGGTCAGAATGTCGTGGAGCAGGAGGTCGGTCACGTCCTTCTTGTCCTCCGTCGCTTCTGCCACCGTCAGATTGTCGCTCATCGTCCGTCCTGTTTTTTCGTTTCCATTCCACCGCGCTCATCCATGGCGCTCATTGACCGAGCTCTGGCGGAATTGGCTCCATTATTGGAGAAACTATGATGCCGCCCGAGACAATTCAATGCGGGCGAGGGGCTTTTCTCAGTCAGTTTCAACGCCTTGGGGCAGAAGGCGTCGGATGGCGCATGGCATTCTGAAGCCGCCACTCTCAGCCGTGATCCGCTGCCCGGTGGCGCCGTGTGGCGCCAAGCGAAATATTTCATGACACCTCTCTTGTGTATCCAAAAATGATTCCGTAAATTGGCGCCAATTCTGGATACTATCATTGGGGGCGCCGGTAAACCATGAAGAATTCGCATGCCGTCTGGGAGATGCTCGAAGCCAAGCGTGATCAGTTCTTCGCGCTCAGCGACCGGGTCTGGGACACGCCGGAGACCAATTACGAGGAGTATCGGTCGTCAGCCGAGCACGCCACGCTGCTGGAAGCCGAAGGTTTCCGCGTCGCACGCGGCATTGCCGGCCTGCCGACGGCGGTCATGGGCGAGGCGGGCGAGGGTGGGCCGGTCATCGCCATCCTTGGCGAGTTCGACGCGCTTCCCGGCCTCAGCCAGGAGGCGGGCGTGGCCGAGGAACGGCCGCTCGTTGCGGGCGGCAACGGCCATGGCTGCGGCCACAACCTGCTCGGCGCCGGCGCGATGATGGCGGCGACCGCCGTCAAGGACTATCTGGCGGCAAACGGCCTGAAGGGCCGGGTGCGGTACTATGGCTGCCCGGCGGAAGAGGGCGGCTCCTCCAAGGGCTTCATGGTGCGCGCCGGCGTGTTCGACGATGTCGACATCGCCATTTCCTGGCATCCGGCCCCCTTTGCCGGCGTCAACAATCCGGTGTCGCTTGCCTGCAACGAGATCAATTTCCGCTTCCATGGCCGCGCGTCGCACGCTTCTGCCGCCCCCCATCTCGGCCGCAGCGCGCTCGATGCGGTCGAGCTGATGAATGTCGGCGTCAACTATCTGCGCGAGCACATGCCGTCCTCGGCGCGCATCCACTATGCCGTGACCGACACCGGCGGCCACGCGCCGAACGTGGTGCAGGCGCGCGCGGTCGTGCGCTACCTCATCCGCGCCCGCAACCTGCCGGAGCTGCTAGATCTTTCCGAGCGAGTACGCAAGGTTGCGGAAGGTGCGGCGCTGATGACCGGAACGACGGTCACGGACGAGGTGATCAGCGGCGATGCCAACCTCGTCGGCAACACACCGCTCGAAGCGCTGATGCACCGCCATCTCGAACATCTTGGGGCCCCGCAGTTCGATCACGCAGACCGGCAGATGGCCGCCCGCTTCCAGGAGACCTTCACCGGCGAGGACATCGCCTCGGCCTTCGAGCGCTTCGGCCTGAAGCTGCGGCGTGGCATCGCCCTTTGCGATACGATCTTCCCGCCGGAAAGCGGCAATGGCACGCTGGTCGGCTCCACCGATGTCGGCACCGTCAGCTGGGTCGTCCCGACCGTGCAGATGCGCGGCGCGACCTATGCGATCGGCACGCCCGGCCACTCCTGGCAGCTGGTTGCCCAAGGCAAGTTGCCGGCCGCCCACAAGGGCATGGAGCATGCGGCCAAGGTGATGGCGAGCACGGCGCTCGACCTGATCCTCGACCCGGCGCTGATCGAAAAGGCCAAGGCCGACCATGCCGCAAGGCTTGAGGGCACGCCCTTCGTCAACCCTATTCCTGACAACGTCAATCCGCCGCTACCCGAGGGGCGCCATGAATAGGACGTCCTCTGAGATAACGCTATTGCGGGAGGCGCGGCGATGACGGAGCCCGGTATCCTCGACATCATCAGTTTCGGGCCTGACGGCTGGGGCCATGCGCTCGCCGTCGGTGCCTGGATGACCATCCTCATTGCGCTTTCAGGCTTTGCGATCGGCGCCGTCATCGGCACCTTCGGTGCCTGGGCCAAAATTTCCGGCGGTCCGGTCACGCGCATGGCCGCCGAAACCTACACCACGGTCCTGCGCGGCCTTCCCGATCTCCTGGTTATCTATCTCTTCTATTTCGGCGGCAGTGCTGCCATCACCGCGGTCGGCCAGTTCTTCGGCGCCGAAGGCTTCGTCAGCTTTCCGGGCTTTCTCGCCGGCGCGCTTGCCGTTGGCGTCACGTCAGGCGCGCAGCAGACCGAGGTTTTCCGCGGCGCCTTTCGCGCGGTCCATCCGGGCGAACTGGAGGCGGCGACCGCCTGCGGCATGGGGCGCTTGCTGAAATTCCGCCGCATCACCGCGCCGCTGACGCTGCGCCACGCCCTTCCGGGTCTCGGCAATGTCTGGCAGGTGGTGCTGAAGGAATCGGCGCTGGTATCGGTGACAGGCGTCGTCGAGCTTCTGCGTCAGTCGCAGATCGGCGCCGGCTCGACCGGGCGACCGTTCGATTTCTTCTTCATCGCCGCACTCGTCTATCTCGCGATCTCCACCGTGTCGGGCCTGCTTCTGCAGCTCAGCGAACGCCGGCTGTCGCGCGGCGTCAGGAGGGGCTGATGGACATCAACTTTGCTCTTGAAACCTTCCTCGAGCTCGTCTCGGCGCTGCCGTTGACGATCGAGCTGGCGGTGACATCCGTCGCGCTCGGCTCGGTGCTCGCCATGCTTCTGGCGCTGTCGCGGCTGTCGGGCATTCTCGCGCTCGACCTTTTTGCCCGCGCCTATGTGTTTCTCTTCCGCGGAACGCCGCTGCTCGTGCAGATCTTCCTGATCTATTACGGCCTCAGCCAATTTCCGGCGGTGCGCCACAGCATTTTCTGGCCGATCCTGCGCGAGCCCTACTGGTGCGCGGTGCTGGCGCTGATGCTCAACACCGCCGCCTATGCGAGCGAGATCATCCGCGGCGGCCTGCTTTCGGTGCCGCATGGCCAGGTGGAGGCGGCGCGCGCCTGCGGCATGGGTCGCCTGATGATTTTCCGCCGCATCGTGTTGCCGCAGGCACTTCGCCAGGCGCTGCCCGGCTACGGCAACGAGGTGATCTCGATGATCAAGGCGACCTCGCTTGCCTCGATCATCACCCTGATGGAAGTGACCGGCGTTGCCGCCCGCATCATCTCCGAGACCTACCGCGTCATCGAGGTCTTCGTCGTCGCTGGCGCCATCTATCTCGCCATCAACTTTCTTCTGACCCGGCTCGTCGCTTTTGCCGAGCACCGGCTGAACCCGCAATCGCGCCCGCCGCTGGCCATGTCCGGGGTACTCAAGGGGGAACTGCAGTGAACATCTCCGCCAATGTGACGACACCGGACGCAACCAGGAATGTCGCGATCCGCGTGCGCGACCTGCATAAGAGCTTCGGCCCGGTCGAGGTGTTGAAGGGCGTCTCGCTGGAAGCGTGCGAGGGCGAGGTGATTTCCATCCTCGGCTCGTCCGGCTCGGGGAAATCGACGCTGCTTCGCTGCATCAACATGCTCGAGGTTCCGAACTCCGGCACGATCGAGGTGGCCGGCGAGGCGATCGGGCTGAAGACGATGAGCGACGGCCGCGGCCGCCCGGCCAACCAGAAGCAAGTGGACCGAATTCGCTCCGAACTCGGCATGGTGTTCCAGAGCTTCAATCTCTGGTCCCACAAGACCGTGCTCGAAAACGTCATCGAGGCACCGGTGCACGTGTTGAAGCGGCCGCGCAAGGAAGCGATCGAGGAGGCGGAAGCGTTGCTGGCCAAGGTCGGCATCGCCGACAAGCGCAACCACTATCCCGCGCATCTCTCGGGCGGTCAGCAGCAGCGGGCGGCGATCGCCCGGGCGCTCGCCATGCGCCCGAAGGCAATGCTCTTCGACGAGCCGACCTCCGCACTCGACCCCGAACTTGTCGGCGAAGTGCTGCGCGTCATGCGCGGACTCGCCGAAGAAGGCCGCACGATGCTGGTCGTCACCCACGAGATGGGCTTTGCCCGCGACGTGTCGAGCCGGGTCGTCTTCCTCCACAAGGGAACGATCGAGGAAGAGGGCGCACCGCAGGAGGTGTTCACCCGCTCGAAATCCGAACGCTTCCGTCAGTTCATCAACAGCTGAGGCCGGGCCCTAAAGGGCCGGGTCGAAGAAACCAATCATCATAGTAAAAAGGGGAATATCTGCATGAAGAAGACCAACTGCGTAAAGACGAGCGCGATCATGGTTGCGGCTCTAGCCGTTGCCGCGGGCGTCCTTTCCGCACCGGCCAACGCCGAGGAGAAGAAATGGACCAAGATCACCATTGCCACCGAAGGCGCCTTTCCGCCCTATAACCTCACCAAGCCTGACGGCACGCTCGACGGTTACGAGATCGAGCTCAGCAAGATCCTCTGCGCCCATATGAAGGTGGAATGCACCGTCGTGCCGCAGGCCTTCGATGGCCTGATCCCGGCGCTCAACGCCGGTAAGTTCGACGCCATCATGGCCGGCATGTCGGCGACGGAGAAGCGCAAGGAAGTCATCGACTTCTCGATCTCCTACGGCAGCACCGGCCAGGCCTTTGCGACGATCAAGGGCGGCGAGCTCGAAACGCTGCCGATGAAGGGCGAGTTGTTCTCGCTCGCCTCCAACGAGGCTGGCGCCCGCAAGGCGGTGGACGAGCTGAAGCCGCTCGTCGAGGGCAAGACCATCGGCGTCCAGACCGCCTCGATCGCCGCCCGCTTCATCGACGAGTACCTGAAGGATGTCGTGGAAGTGCGCGAGTACAAGACCACCGAGCAGCACGATCTCGACCTCGTAGCCGGCCGCGTCGATTTCGTCATGGCCTCGATGGGCTACCTGATGACCGCAGTCGAAAAGCCCGCCAACAGCGACATGGTGATCACTGGCCCCCGCTTCCAGGGCGGCTTCCTCGGCGCCGGCAGCTCGGTCGGCCTGCGCAAGAGCGACCCGGAACTGAAGGCACTGTTTGACGACGCCATCAAGACCGCCAAGGCCGACGGCACGATCAAGCGCCTCTCGGAGAAGTGGTTTGGCTTCGACCTGACGCCGCAATAATCGCGACCTGTTACCGCTGCAAAACAAGCGCCGCGCGTTCACCTGACGCGCGGCGTTTTTGCGCGTGGAGGAAGCGTTGCTTTTCATAAGTCAAGGCTTATAATAAGTCATGACTTATGAAGGCAGAGTGCTTGTAGCCCTGGCAGACCCGACACGCCGGGCGATCTTCGAAAGGCTTGCCGAAACGCGTTCGTCGGTCGCCGATCTCGTCCGCGCGCTACCGGTCTCGCAGCCGGCGATCTCCCAGCATCTGAAGGTGCTGAAGGAGGCGGGGCTGGTGGGCGCCGAGCCTGAAGGTCGAAAACGCATCTATTCCATCGATCCGGCCGGGCTCGGTCCGCTCCGGCAATGGCTCGACCGCTTCTGGGAGGATCAGCTGGCCGCCTTCAAGGCGCTCGCCGACAGCGACGAAGCGGCGGCACCCGGACAGGCGAAACCGGAGCGACAGGCCAACAGCGGGCTATAGGCGATACTGGGCAGGGCGACAGGAGGAAGGACATGCAAAGGATCGAACCGGCTCCGGTCGTGAAATCCGTCACCGTCAGTGCGCCACCTGAGCGCGCCTTCGAGATCTTTGTGGCGCACATGGGCGACTGGTGGCTGAAGACCCATAGCCTGACCGCAAGCGGCCAGAAAACCGTCGTCGTCGAACCTCGCGCCGGCGGGCGCTGGTACGAGATCGGTCAATCCGGTGAGGAGAAGGAGTGGGGGCGGGTGCTTGCCTACGAGCCGCCGCGGCGCATTCTTTTTGCCTGGCAGCTCAACGCCGACTGGGATTTCGACCCGGACTTCCGCACCGAGGTAGAGCTGACCTTCGTCCGGACGGCCGATGGCGGCACCACTGTGCGGCTGGAGCACCGCGACCTCCAGAACTATGGTGCCAAGGCGGAGGAAGCGCGCAAGTCGCTCGATTCCGAAGGCGGCTGGGCAGGGTTGCTCGGCGCGTTTACGGCGAGGGCTGGGTGAGGCCGGCCTGCCTGGAGCCATGTCGAAGAAAGTGTGCGGCAGAACTTGTTTCGAACACAATCGCCATTTACATGCCCAATCACCGGTGTTGCTTATGAGCGCTGAAACGTTCGCCGCTCGCAATCGCCGCGTCGCTTTAGACTTTTGACCACGGATGTACTGGCACGGGTGTAAGAGCGATGATGAGGAAGGTCGGTGCGGTTTCGCCCCGGCCTTTTTTGTTGGCCGCACGACGAAATGACGTTCTTCATCTGGCCATCAGTTCCCGCCGCTTTAAGGCTCGCTTCTGCCCAGCCGCCTATGTTCATCCGACGTTCATGACGGGTTTCTAAAAGTGTCCCGACGATAAACAGTTGGATGAGATGATGAAGAGAATAGGTGCAGTCCTCGTAGCTGCCGCTACGGCGCTGTCGGCGGTCTCGGCCCATGCCGTGCCCATGTCCCCCGTTTCGGTCGGGCAGTCGGTTTCCCAGCCGGTCGAGTTGATCCATCACAAGCCGGGCCATTACGGCGGCCCGCCGCACAAGCGGGGCTACGACAACTATCGCTACAGCAGCAAGCGCTACAATGCCGGCCCACGCTACGGCTATTACAACGGCTATGAGGGTTACCGTTACCGCCGCGACGGCTACCGGCGCCACAGTGACGGCTGGTGGTATCCGCTGGCGGCATTCGGGGCAGGTGTGGTGATCGGTGGCGCGATCGCGCAGCCACCCCGCAGGGTCTATTCCAATGCGCCGTCCGCGCATGTCCAATGGTGCTACGACCGCTATCGTTCGTACAGCGCCTACGACAACACCTTCCAGCCCTATTACGGGCCGCGCCAGGAATGCGTATCGCCCTACTATTGATCGGGGCGGCGACCGGTGGACAGCCATCGGTTTGAAAACGCGATCGCCCCTGAATGCCGGATGAGGCGGGATCGGCCGGCACATTGCCTGACGGCAATACCGCCTGACCAATGTGAACGATCGAGGGGCGGCCCCAGCCGCCCCTGACGCCGTCAATCGTCGTGGTTCGATATCCTGCCCCGCTGGCGGTTCTCGTTGGTCTTGCCGTTTTTCCCGGGGTTACCGGGCTTGTTGACCCCGGCGGCAAGTTCCATCGCCTTTGTCGTTTTGAGAGACGGCTGCTTTTCGGTAGGCACGGATGAAATGGCTGCGAAGGCGGAGCCCGCAAAAGCGAGCGACGCCGCCACGGCGATGATGATCTTCATGAGGTGTCTCCTCGGTTCAAGCCACCTGCTACGCGGCAGGCACCAAGGCGTAGACCCGCTGACGGCCGTGGCACATACGGCAGTTGCCGTATTTCGACGTGGCTGAGCCCCCCGAAAACCTCAGATGGTTAGCCGGAGCTTAAACGCAAGACGCCCACCGCAGTCCCGGAGGAAAGGTGAGCGTCACGACAGAATTGATAGATCGGAAGGCGAGCGGGACGAGCCCTATTTCGTCGGCGTCGGCGTCGGCCGCACGAGCGTGACCACCCTTGGCTTTGACGGGGCGTCCAGCCACTCGATCCACTTGTCCCGTTCCTCGATCGTGTCGAAGAACCGCCAGAGCTTGTAGTCGTCTTCGGTGGTCTGCAGCATTTCCCCGATCGATACGAGCTCGAGCGGCAGTGGCACCTCGTTGCCCTCGAAGCGAATGAAATAGATGCCTTCGGCAGCAAGACGAATGACCTGGCCGGTGCCGTAAGTCCCATCGGGATCATCGACCGTGAAGTACATACCGGTCAGGGTGTCGAGAATCTTGTCTTTCATCATGTTCGAATGCCAGTTCAGGAAAATACGAGGTCATCAGACGTTCGCTCGCCGTCGGGATTAAGGCAAGCCGAAATCTCCGGTGTCCACATTCGCCGAGGGGCAAGGTGGTTTGGGTTGAAGCGTGGGCCAGACCACCCACGCTCGCCTCCCGAACGTCAGTTCGCGATGCAGGCCGAATTGTTGCCGGATATGCAAGCCTCGATTGGCTTCATGTCCTGGTACATGACGAGCCCTCCAAAGAGGATGATCCAGCCCGAAAGCAGCAACGCTACCCAACCAATGACGATGGCGACCATCTTAGGTGTCGGGAGAGCGCGGACAACAATCAACACAGCTTCGATGACGGTTATCAGGCCGGCCACATAGAGGGCTGTGCGCGAACACGACAGGAATGCCTGCCGCGCCAGATGAACTCCCCAGGTCTGGGTTGCCGCCAGGAACATTGTCGCTGACGCGGCGTAGAAGACCCCCGCCACGGCCGCGATCGGATAGGACGTCAAAAAAGACTCATTCGATCCGGAATCGTCGCTCACGCGTGCCCCTTCCAAGAAATCCCTTTGGCGATTACTCCCGGCTGCGTCTGCGCCGACGACCGCCGCCCTCGCCATCATCGGAACCCGCCTTGCGCTCCGGCAAGGTTACGACGGTCGAGAGCTTCGGGAAGGTGTCGACCTTGTTCGGCATCGCCATGGCATTGACGAAGTGCTCCTGAAACTTTGATTCAAGAGCCGTCTCTATCTTCTCGATTTTGCTGACGGTTTGCTCGATCTCACGGCGGTGGCCGCGGTTAAGCAGCGCCATCAGTGCGCCGGTGCCGGCGGCGTTGCCGACAGCCTTGACCTCGTCGAGGTCGCAGTCGGGAATGAGGCCCAGGACCATCGCGTATTTCGGGTCGATGAACGAGCCGAAGGCGCCGGCAAAGCGGATGGTGTCGACATGTTCGATATCGAGCTTTTCCATGAGCAGCTTGATGCCGGCATAGAGCGCTGCCTTGGCAAGCTGGATGGCGCGGATGTCGTTCTGCGTCACCGTGATGCGCGGTTCGCCGTCGTGCAGCAGGTAGGAGAAGGTGCGGCCGTTCGGGATGATGCGCCGGCTTTTCTCCGCCATCGCGCCATCGACCACGCCGTCCTGCGAGATGATGCCGGAGAGATACATTTCTGCGACGATCTCGATGATCGCGGAGCCGCAGATGCCGGTCACGCCGACGCTGGCCGCGGCTTCCGCAAAGCCTTCCTCGTCCGACCACTTGTCGACGCCGATCACCCGGAAGCGCGGCTCAAGCGTGACGGGGTCGATGCGCACGCGCTCGATTGCGCCCGGGGCGGCGCGCTGGCCCGACGAGATTTCAGCGCCCTCGAAGGCGGGGCCTGTCGGGGAAGAGGCGGCGACGACCCGGTCCTTGTTGCCGAGCACGATCTCGGCGTTGGTGCCGACATCGACGAGCAGCATCATCTTGTCCTGGCGATAGGGCCCTTCGGCGAGCGTTGCGCCGGCAGCGTCGGCGCCGACATGGCCGGCGATGCAGGGCAGCATGTAGAGCCGGGCGCCGCGGTTGACGTCGATATCGATCTCGTGCGCCCAGTATTGCAGCGCGCCGGAGACGGCGAGCGCAAACGGTGCCTGGCCGAGTTCGGTCGGGTCGATGCCGAGGAAGAGGTGGTGCATGATCGGGTTGCCGACGAAGACCATGTCGAGAATGTCGTGGCGGTCGACCTCACCCTCGGCGCAGACCTTGCCGATGAGACCGTTGACCGCCTCGCGCACCGCCTTGGTCATCGCCTCGCGTCCGTCAGGGTTCATCATCACGTAGGAGACGCGGCTCATCAGGTCTTCGCCGAAGCGGATCTGCGGGTTGGAGGCGCCCGAAGAGCCGACGATGCGGCCCGAAAGCAGCGACACCAGATGCATGGCGATCGTGGTCGAGCCGATGTCGCAGGCAACGCCATAGGCCTCGTTCTTCAGCCCCGGCCACAGGCCGACGATGAAGGGGCGGGATGAATCCATGTCGCGGTGGATGGCGGCGGTGACGGCCCAGTTGCCCTTGCGCAGGATGTTCTGCACCTGCGGGATCAGGTGCGGCGCGATCAGGAGGTCCTTCCAGCCCCAGTCCTTCTCCAGCATCACCTTCAGGCGGTCGAGATCGCCGAGCGGCTTGTGCATGTCCGGCTCGTCCACCTCGACATAGCAGAGCTGGACGGCGGCATTGCGTTCGATCACCCGGTCGGTCGCGGCCTTGCGCACCACCTGGGCGTTGATGACGGTATCCTGCGGCACGTCGATGACGAGATCGCCGAGGATCTGGGCGGAACAGGAGAGGCGGCGGCCATCGGGCAGGCCGCGGATCTTCTCGTAGCGTTCTTCCTTGGCGCCCTTTTCCGAGATGTGGTCGTTGGACGAGACGATCTTGTGCTTGGCGAAGTTGCCTTCCTGCACCTCGATCTGACAGCGGCCGCAGGTGGCGCGCCCGCCGCACACGCTTTCGACATAGACGCCGAGCTTGCGCGCCGCATCGAGAACTGGCGTGCCGACCGGAAAACGGCCGCGCTTGCCCGAAGGCATGAACAGCACCAGAGGGTCCTTTTGCACGGCTTCGCTCATGTTTGTCTCGATCTCGGAAGTGCCTTCGATGCGCATGCTCTCAAGTCTTTCGTCAGGTCCGCTTCATCTTCGGAGCGAAGCGCCGGCAAGGTGCTTCATCTCACGTGCGAAGCACGGGTAAACGGTTTCAGACTGCACTGGAACCCCGCCTGATAGTTGTCCAATCCCGACATGGACCGATCTGTTTCAAACAGTCGGGTTGCAGGGTCGGCGGCAGTGCAGGGTTATTTGCGAGAGAGGCGCCGGGCGTTGCTGCGCACCCGCTTGCCGTAGGGCCTGAGGGCGGCGGACGCAATCGCCGTGCCGTGGCCGGAGGCCATGCCACCGGTCATCAGGCGCATCGTGTTGTCAAAGGCAGCCTTCCAGAGCGCCATGTTGACGGCCATGACGCTTTCGGCCGTCGCGGCAATCTTCTCGGAGACCATGCGGTGCAGTTCGGTCACGTCCTGCGTCCTGCCGGTCAGCGCCGCCATCTGCATTTCCTGAAGCCGGACTGCGATGACGAACGGGGCTTCGAACCAGAGGGATGCTGCATCAAGGCGTAGGCTGCGTGTCATCTGAGGTCTCCACGTTTGCGTTGCCGGAACTTAATTTCGAAGTTGCAATCCGCTCATCGATCGCTGGCTTCTCGACGGCTAAAGGGAGAAGGACGGAAAAGAGGCTGATGGCCATTCAACGTCGTTCTCCCTTTTTCAGTTCAGCCTATAGCTGAAACAGAACCTATTCGCTCGCAGCCGCACCGCCGGTGCGGGCCGCGCGACCGCCGCGGCGTCCACCGCCGGCGGCTGCCACCGGTGCGGCAGCGACGACGTGGCCGCCGTCAGACGGCTTGTGGTCACGATAGGTCTTGATCCAGTGGGTGCAGTTCGGGTCGGTGCCGTTCAAGACGTTTGCTGCGCGGACGGCTTCCATTTCCTGCGGGCGGCAGGGGTTCATGATCGCCGACGTCATGCCGGCGCCGATGACCATGGGGATGAAGCCGGCATTGATGCCGTGGCGGTGCGGCAGGCCGAAGGAGATGTTGGACAGGCCGCAGGTGGTGTTGACCTTCAGCTCCTCGCGCAGGCGGCGGAGCAGTGCGAAGACCTGCTGGCCGGCGGTGCCCATGGCGCCGATCGGCATGACCAGCGGGTCGACGACGATGTCGTGCGGCTTGATGCCGTAGTCGGCGGCGCGCTCGACGATCTTCTTGGCAACGGCGAAGCGCACGTCCGGGTCCTCGGAAATGCCGGTTTCGTCGTTGGAGATGGCAACGACCGGAACGTCATACTTCTTGCAGAGCGGCAGGATCGCTTCGAGCTTTTCTTCCTCGCCGGTGACGGAGTTGACGAGCGGGCGGCCCTTGGCAACGCGCAGTGCCGCCTCGATCGCGGCTGTCACCGAACTGTCGATCGACAGCGGGACGTCGACAAGGCCCTGGACGATCTCGAGCGTCTTGACCAAGAGCGGCGGCTCGGTCTCGTTCGGATTGACGGCGGTCACACCAGCATTGACGTCGAGCATCGTCGCGCCGGCCGCGACCTGTTCCAGCGCATCCTTGATCACCGTGTCGAAGTTGCCTTCGATCATTTCGGCGGCAAGCTTCTTGCGACCGGTCGGGTTGATGCGTTCGCCGATGACGCAGAACGGCTGGTCGAAGCCGATGATGATCTCGCGGGTGGCGGAAGCGACGATGGTCCGGGTCATGCAGGGTCCTTTGTCATTTGGCGGCGGGCTATGTAATCACGCCCATGAAGTCGATGATAGGCGCCTTGTGACCGGCGCCGGTTTATCCGTGGTCCGTCAGTGCGGGTGATGGGCCGCGGCTTCGGCCATCTGCTGCTGGTTTTCTTCCTTGCCTTCGCGAATATGCTCCAGACGTTCGGCCACAACCGCATCCGCGGGCAGCGTCTCGTGCTTCCAGGGCTTGCGGCCCTTCAAGACGCCCGATTCATGCACGATTTCTGCGACATATTCTTCCTGGCGGTAAGCCATCACGTGAATGCCGGAGACGCCTTCGATCTCCTTCACCTCGTTGATGATGTCGATGCAGAGCTGCTTGCCTTCCTTCTTCTGGTCCTGCGCGCCTTCGAGCCGGGTGATGACGCTATCCGGGATATGGATGCCCGGCACGTTGGAGCGGATCCAGCGGGCGGTCTTGGCGGATGCCATCGGTCCGACGCCAACGAGGATGTAGCATTTCTCGTGCAGGCCGAGGTCGCGCACCTTCTTCATGTATTCGCGGAACATCGGCACATCGAAGCAGTACTGGCTCTGCACGAACTGCGCACCGGCCTCGATCTTCTTGGCGAGACGATAGGGGCGGAAGTCGTAGGGCGGCGCAAAGGGGTTGATCGCAGCGCCCAAAAACACCTGCGGCGGCGTCGTCAGCTTGCGGCCCGAGAGGAACTTCGAGTTGTCGCGCATGATGCGCACGGTTTCGAGCAGCGACATGCAGTCGAGGTCGAAGACGGGCTTTGCGCCCGGCTGGTCGCCCGCCTGCACGCCGTCGCCGGTGAGGCACATGATGTTCTGCACGCCCATGGCGGACGCGCCGAGCACGTCGCCCTGGATGGCGATGCGGTTCTTGTCGCGGCAGGCGATCTGCATGATCGGCGCGTAGCCCATGCGGGTCAGAAGCGCGCAGATGCCGACCGAGGACATGTGGCAGTTGGCGCCTGACGCGTCGACCGCGTTGATGCCGTCGACCCAGCCGTCGAAGATCGCCGCGCGCTCGTAGACGTCCTGCGGATTGGCACTGTCGGGCGGGTTGAGCTCTGCGGTGACGGCGAATTCGCCGCGGCGCAGAACGCGCTCCAGGCGACCGCGGGAGGAATGGCCGGGCAGGGGGTCGAGCGGCGCGCCGGGATCATGTGGGTTGTAATCGGGGCTCATGCCTGGCCTTCCTTGGATGCCGCTTCGCGGCGTGCTGCGGCTTCTGCCGTCACGCGCAGCCAGGACGAGGTTTCGCGCAGCGACTGATTGACCGGCTTCTGCACATTCAAAATAGCGTTGCCCTTCTCCATGTTCTGCGAACCCTTCCAGGCCTGCACCCAGACGCAGGGCATATCCGGCTCGACCTCGCAATTGCCGTTGGCGCGCACGCCGCCGCAGGGGCCATTGCGCAACTGCTTCGGACAGTTCATCGGGCAGGACATGCCCGTTGATGACAGCGCGCACTGGCCGCACATGCGACAGTCGAAAAGGAAGCCCTTGACGTGGCGTTCGACGAACGTGATGGGCCGTTCCACCCGGCCGTAGCCAAGCGCGTTCCAGAGCGGATGAAGCAGCAGGAACAGGTCGGCGAAGCGGTGGTAGAACCATTCGAGGAAGCGCGAGTTGCGCACCGCCCAGAGGCGCACCGTGTATTTGTGGCGCGAGCGGCGGCTCGGCGAGACGCCGGATGGCGTAAACGCGCCGGTCGCGGCCTTGGCGCCGGGGGCGGCGTTACCCTTCATGACCTTCGGTTCGCTCGGCGGTTTGGCGTCAGCCATTGTCGCGGCCTCCGGCCTTGACGAGGGCGACGAGGCGCTCGCGGTCGTAGGCGGCTTCGAGTTCGGCGGCGGCCTGGTCCGCTTCGGTTTCAAGGTCGTCGGAGACCGGCACCGGATCGGCCTTGCGCCACTCGGCGAGGTAGTCGTCGGTTTCGGCCGCACCGGTGCGCATGGCGCACATGTCGATCGCCTCGGTGAAGCGCAGCGACAGCTCGCGTTTCGCCGTCGTGCGGCCCTTCTTGATGATGACCTGGGCCGGAATGTCGCGCCAGTAGACGATAATGCGATCTGCCATCGGGTGT
>NZ_DASYHB010000180.1:0-81225 GCF_035999185.1 Ensifer sp.
AGCGCAAAGCCTGTCACGTTGAAACCATACATGACGGGCGAAATCGAGCTGGTCTCACGGGTTTTTACGATCCGCCATGCCTGCGGAACGAAACTGACCATCGAACAAACGGCAGCACATGCGCCAGCGATTGTGACCCAATTCATTCAATTGCCCTCTGAATTTGATTTACTCCCTAGACGGAACATGGAGCGACGCAGTTGGTTCGAACTTCGCTTTCGCGAATACGAGACTGACATGCTTACCATCCGGTCCAGACGGCTGATCACCGAAGCCTCACTTGCCCTAGCGCTCGGATTGAGTTCGGCTTTTGTGGCATCCAAACTGACAGCACCGAAGCAGAGCGCCCGAGAGGCCGAATTCGCTGCCAGATCCCGGCATCGTACACAGCAAGGCGCGCAGGCAGCGGAGCCGCATCAGATCCCTGCCGCGGGATGGATCGAGATTGGACGCCGCACCTATCACGAGTTCGACCGTGATCGAGTTCTGGCAGTTGCAGCCGGTGTTACCTTTTATGGGTTGCTCGCATTGTTCCCGGCGTTGACGGCGTTCGTTTCTCTGTACGGGCTCATAGCCGAACCTACGACCATCTCTGACCACCTAGCGTTGTTGAACTCTGTACTTCCAGGAGGCGCCGTCGAGTTTTTGCACGATCAGGTGGTGCGGATCGGGAGCGGTGGGGAGACCAAGCTCGGCCTTGCGCTTTTGCTAAGCACGACCTTAGCGATCTGGAGCGCGAACGCTGGAGTGAAAGCGATTTTCGACGCCCTCAATGTCGCCTACGGCGAAGACGAAAAGCGCGGCTTTATCAAGGTCAATGCTGTGTCGCTTCTGTTTACGATTGGCGTTCTGCTCTTTGTCTTGACGGCCATTGGAGCCATCGCTGTCGTACCGATTGTTCTCGACTACCTGTATCTCGGCCGCGCTGCGGAATGGCTGATTGCGATTGGGCGCTGGCCTCTGATGATTGTTCTTCTGATGGTCGGGCTGTCGATACTCTACCGGTACGGACCGAGTCGCGATCAGGCCCAGTGGACCTGGGTGAGCCCCGGCGCTGTTTTTGCCTCGATCGCATGGCTGATCGGCTCACTCCTGTTCTCTTGGTATGTCGCGAACTTCGAGGATTACAACAAGACCTACGGCGCCATCGGAGCGGTCATCGGCCTTCTCATGTGGATGTGGCTATCAACGACGATTGTGCTGCTAGGAGCAGAACTGAACTCCGAGGCCGAAAGGCAAACAGACAGGGACACGACCCGAGGTCCAGCGATGCCGATCGGGTTACGTGGGGCCGATGCGGCCGATCGGAAGGAATGATGGCGTCCCATGAGCGATTAGACTGAGCCTTTCACGGGCCGGCACCCTGAAGCTCGGGCGTGGAGAGGATGCTGAGCAGAAGCTGCCGAATCCGGAGCCAGAACATTCCTGACTCGTTGCGACCAAGAGGATGACCATCTCGGAGCCATGACGAGAGAACGCATCAGGGTCATTGATCTGGAAACCGCGGGAAACGGAGCCTACGACGTTTGCGAAGTCGGATGGCAGGACGTTACGCTCGACGTTGACGGAAGGTGGCTCATCGATGACGAACGGGGCGCTTTCCTGGTAGATCCGGGGCGGGCGATCTCCCCGGACACGATGTCGATCCACCACATCCGAGATGTCGATGTCGTAGGCGCGCCGTTCTGGAAGCAAGTCGCGCCGGCGGTGCTTCGCCCGGAAGGAGGCGTCCTCGCGCTTGCGGCGCATCGAGCGAGCTTCGAGATGCGATACTGCTCCCCGGCGCTTACAGGAGGGGTGCACTGGATCTGCACTTGGAAGTGCGCCCTAAGACTTTGGCCCCATCTTCCGCGCTTCTCGAACCAGATGCTTCGCTACCAGCGGATGCCAGAAGGGCTCGTCCACGAGATGGGCCTTCCGGCCCATCGTGCCATGCCCGACGCCTATGTCACGGCCCATCACCTGCGAGACATGTTGAACGAGGCATCGCTTAAACAGCTCCTTCTTTGGAGCGACGAACCTGGCCTGCTGCCGCGTGTCCCGTCCGGCCCCGAACGTGGCAAGAGCTGGGATCAGATTTCCGAGGTTGCTCTCCGTGCCATGTCGCGGGATCGAGATGTCGACATTCGGTTCAGTGCCGAGACGGAACTGAAACGGCGAGGAGGTCTTCCAATCCCGGTGCCGTCGGCACCCATTCAGCCCAACTTACTTTGAGCAACGCGGGGTCCGCGAGCCTGACTGGAACGGGGCGTCATTCTGCCATTCATCCGGGTCCCGAAGGGTCATTTCGGGTACGGATTTTCCTTCATGACATCGACTGCATCCGAATCGATTGCGAAATGGCCGCCCTCGCCCACGACGCTGGGGTCATCCGTGAGGGCGAAGGGAGTTGGCACGAGCTTCGGCGTCGCCTTTGGAGCGATTTCGGAAAGCTGATACGGGAAGCCCAGCCAATCGGCTGGGCTTCCCCTTCGGTCATTCGATGATCTGGACGATCTTGCGGGTCCGAGGCTCCACGAGGACCGTATGGTCGTTGACGACGGTGTACCGGTACTCGGTTTTGCCGAAGCGAGCCGGGACCTCGCGATAGGTAACGGTATCCGGCAGCGTCGCGCCGACGACGACCGTCTCGCGATACGCTACGGAAGGAACCTTCTGCTGCGTCACATAGGTGCGGAACTCCGCCCGCTGATCGGCCGCGATGCCGCCGACGATGGCGCCGGCTGCAGCACCGCCAACAGCGCCTGCAGCAGCTCCGGCGGGCCCACCAACGATGGCGCCTCCAACAGCGCCGGTCGCCGCGCCGCTGGCGGCGCCGCCGACGGCCCCCGAGCTGGACTGTGCGAATGCGGTCGCAGGGGCGATGGCGAGAGCGGCAACAAGAACGAGATTCTTGATCATGTTAGTCTCCATGGTTGCCCAACCGGAGAATGAAACACGCGGAAACTCCCCCAGTTCCATGAATAAACATTCATAACGAGGGGCTTAGGCGGTTTATTCGAATGTCTCTAAACTGTGGGGCCTCACCGCTCGTTCCCGCTCAAAGCCTCGCGCGTCGGGCGCCGACCTCGCGTTGGGCTAAGTGAATGATCAAAGACTGAAGGGTGCGCTCAGGCGGCGGACCTTCCGCGCCTATCGCGATATCGATCCCGTCACGTAAATGGGTATCATCCAGACGACTGAGGCCCGAACGAAGATCGCTATCCTTCGAATGCGGGACAAGCGGTCTCTATCGATCGGCTATCATCCTGATCTATGGTCAATTCGATGCATGGCGCCGGCAAAAAAGGGACTGGCAATGGCGATGAAGACGAGGTCGACCGGCAAGGTATTCGCCGCCATATTGGTCGGCACGGCGTGGTTCATGGTGGCCACGGTTGCAACGGCGCAGGACAGGCCGCTGGCGAGTATTAAGGGCGCTGACCCCGAGGTTCGTATTGACGTTACCTCGTTAAGGCGGACTGAAGCAGAGACTCTGACGCTGCGCCTTCAGGTGACCAATAACGGCAGCAGCAGCTATAGCATGGTAGCCGACAACATTCGCTTGATTGACCTTGCCGGCAGGCGTAGCTACACGCCCGGCGTCACTGGCCCTAGCTGCTCGACGCTGGCAGGCAAGACATCCTCGTGTTACGCTATTTTCGGCGCGCCGCCGGCGACGACAAAGACGATCAACATTCAGTTCTACGAAAAGGTGGATCTGATCTCCGGTGTGCCGATCGATGAACGGTAGCCCAATCGGTTGGCGCTGCCTGGTCCGCTGCACAGCGCTCGCCGCCGGGCTGCTCCTTCCAGCTTTTGCTGCGATGGGACAGTCGAGAGCTTCCCCCACCTTTCGCAGCAGTGAAATCGTTTTTCGGTCATCGCCGCTCAGCTTCCCCGCCGGGACTATCGCCTTTCCAAGCGCGCCGCTTCAGACCGAGACGCCGACAGCGATCGAGATCACATTGCCGGCCGACGTGTTGTTCGACTTCGACAAAGCCGAACTGCGCACGGACGCTCTGGATGCCTTGCGAGAGCTTACGGCGATCATTAGGGCCAAGGCGCGCGGCCCGGTGACAATCCAAGGCTACACGGACGCGCTGGGCGCCGACGCCTATAATCAGAAACTGTCTGAGCGCCGTGCCCATGCTGTCAAAACTTGGCTGGTCTCCCGGGAGGGTGTGGCGGCGAAGGCCCTGACGGCTCCTGGCTTCGGCGCGAGAAACCCAGTTGCCCCCAATCGCAAGCCGGACGGCAGCGACGATCCGGATGGCCGGCAGCTGAATCGCCGCGTGACCGTCGTGATACGGAAGTAACGAGGGTAACCAACCTGCTCAAAGCCGCTTGTATCACTGCCCCGTTGACGTGGGCCGTGGCAGTGTGCGGGTCTTTTGCGGATCCGTCCAAGTATATATCGTCGGCGCGCTTTGATTCTTTCACGCTTGGCGTGGGCGCTGAGCGCTGCCTTTCGACTTGGTCGCCCCCTGTGCGGGAAGCTTCTCTGTCCCGTGCTCGCGCAACCGATCGCATTGAGTCCTTGGAACTTCGCCACCTTGCTCACGTTCTAAAGTGGAGCGCCCGATAGCACGTCGGCTGCACACTAGCGTGGGGGGCAGCGTTGTTCATTCCGTCTCGTCGAGCGATGATTGCGATTATTTCAGGTGCCTGCGTAGTCGCTAACGCCCCAATGCGGGCTCAAACGACAGCGGGGGCGGCGAAGGGCTTCACCTATGACGACGTCATTCTGCAAGCGGCAGCGCTAGCCAAGCAACCTTTCGATGCGGAAAGCATAAAGATTCCGGCTGAGTTATCAAAGCTGACCTACGATACCTATCGCGAAATCAGGCTGCGCCGGGACAAAGCTTTCTGGCGCCAAGGCGGATCGGACTTTCGCCTGCTGCCCTTTCACCTTGGGTTTCTTCACGACAAGCCGGTCCAGATTCACATCATAAATCACGGCGATGCGATCCCGGTCGCTTTCACGACCAGCCTTTTTGAATACGGCAAGGTTTCGGTTCCGAAGGGTCTGTCGCCATCGCTAGGCTTCGCCGGCTTTGCCGTGACCACCAACCTGAACGAGCCGAAGCTGCAGGATGAGGTGATCTCATTCCTCGGCGCGAGCTATTTCCGGCTGATCGGACGAGGTCACCGCTACGGGCTATCTGCACGATCTCTGGCGCTGGACGTCGGAGGCAAGCAGCCCGAGGAATTCCCCTTCATGCGCGCGCTATGGGTGGAGGAACCTTCACGCGACACGACTGAACTGGTCATTTACGCGTTGCTCGACTCGCCGTCCGTCGCCGGTGCCTATCGCTATGTCGTCCATCCAGGCCAAGAAACCAGTATGGACGTCACTGCCACGATCATTCCGCGCAAGCGGATCGAGCGGATCGGAATTGCGCCGCTGACGTCGATGTTCCAAGCCGGGGAAGGGGATCTCAGCCAGCGCACGGATTTCCGTCCTGAAATTCACGATTCCGACGGTCTGATGATGCAGTCGGGCAGGGGGGAATGGATCTGGCGTCCTATCCGCAATCCGAAGACGTTGCGAATATCAAGCTTCGGTGACAAGAACCCGCGCGGCTTCGGCTTGATGCAACGTGACCGCGACTTTAGCAGCTACCAAGACTTGGAAGCACGTTACGAAGCAAGGCCAGGATATTGGATCCAGCCTCATGGCGACTGGGGAGAAGGTCGGGTCGAGCTCATCGAAATCCCTACGGTTAACGAAGCTTTCGACAACATTGTAGCTTGCTGGACTCCGAACACGCCCTTGGTCAGCGGTCAGCCGGCTGAATTCCGATACCGCATCTCGGCAATATCGACGACGCGGCACCTCCATCCCTATGCCCAGGTGCAGCAGAGCTTCAACGGCTCAGACATTGAGGACGGCGTTGTAGATGACCATGATACGAAGCGCTTCATAGTCGACTTTGCCGGTGGGGATCTGCCCTACTATGAAAGCGAGCCCGAACGCTTGGAGCTCGTCGCGACGACCACGGGCGGCACTATCACGTCCAAAATCCTGACGTTCCACGCGCCTCTGAAAGGGGTCCGCGCGCTGGTCGATGCGACGCTGCCAGATGGTCAGTCTGCCGAACTACGCATGTTCCTCAGAACGCGTAATCGGACATTGAGTGAGACCTGGACGGCGACCTGGTCAGTTCCTGCCGGTGATACCTCAGGCGCTGCGGCAACGAAATGACGTGCCATGCCCCCGTTTCGACTTCTGCGTGGCGAGGAGTGCCAATGGGGTCAGGCGTCAGAAATGCTGAGACCACGCCACTCCTCGTGACGCCTCATCGGGGAACAAGCATTTGCGAAGTAGAAGCTCGTCCGAGTCAAAGGGTTTTACCCGTCGACAGAGTTTTCGCCGGCGTCTTTGTCGAAGGAAACTGAGCGATGCCTGCGATCGACCTCCCATCGTCTGCCTCAAGACCTGCAAATCAGTCGTCATCCGATGGCGTCACCAGCGTGGCCATAGGGGCCTTCATCGTCGCCGCTTTGTATTTCGGGCGAGAGGTTTTCGTCCCGGTGGCGCTTGCGGTGCTGTTCAGCTTTGTACTGGCACCGCTGGTCAAAGGATTGCAGAGGCTCCGTGTTCCGCGGGCATTAGCAGTCACAACAGTTGTCCTAATCGCGTTCGCCATCTTGGCAACCGTGACCATGGCAATGGTCAGCCAAGCGACGCAGCTGGCGAGCCAACTGCCGATTTATCAAAACAATATGCGCTCAAAGATTGCCGCGCTGAAAGGCTCAGATGCGGGGAGTGGGGTACTGAGCCGAGCTGCCGACGTCCTACAGGACCTCGGGCGAGAACTCGACCGCCCAAACGCCGAGCTGCCTTCGAGTGGGACAACGGCCCCAGGGCCTGAGGGGCGGCCCATCCCTGTGGAAGTGCACCAACCCGAGCCTGGAGCAATCGAAACGCTGCAGGCATTTATATCGCCGCTCATTCATCCCATAACGACGACTGGAATCGTACTGATTTTCGTCGTGTTCATTTTATTGAATCGCGAGGACCTTCGAAACCGGTTCATCCGCCTGACCGGCACGTACGATCTGCAGAAGACCACGGCCGCATTCGATGATGCGGCACGCAGGTTAAGTCGCCTGTTCCTCACACAACTCGTCGTTAACACGGGTTTTGGTGTTGTGATCGGCTCGGGGCTTTGGGCCATCGGCGTCCCCAGCGCACTGCTGTGGGGAATACTGGCGGCAATCCTGCGGTTTATCCCGTATCTCGGCGCCGTGCTCTCCGCCGTCTTTCCGATGGTGATAGCTGCCTCGGTCGATCCTGGCTGGATGATGCTTGCGCTGGCTGCAGGGTTGTTCCTGATCACGGAGCCGCTTGTGGGGCATGTGATTGAGCCATTGGCCTATGGTCGCTCGACGGGTCTGTCGCCGGTCGCCATCGTGGTCGCGGCAACGTTCTGGACTTGGTTGTGGGGTCCCATCGGACTCGTGCTGGCAACACCGTTGACCGTGTGCCTCGTCGTCCTCGGCCGGCATGTCGAAAGGTTGGAGTTTCTGGACGTAATGCTCGGAGATCGACCGCCGCTTTCGGCGCCGGAAATCTTTTATCAGCGGATCCTGGCGGGAGACCCGGCAGAAGCCGCCGATAATGCGGAGGAAGTGCTGAAGGAACGCTCGCTTTCGGCCTATTATGACGAGGTCGCGCTCGAAGGGTTACGGTTGGCTGCAACGGATGAGGTGCGCGGGGTTCTCGATGCACCTCGACGCAATCAAATACTCGCAACGGTCCGCGAGGTCGTCGAGGACTTGTCCGACCATGACGATAGCCGCCCCTCGCTTGACGCCACCACCACGGATCCCGAAATTAAGGCCGCCATTGAACAGACCGACGAGCGCGAAGGCGCCTCCGATCTGCCGGTGCTGACCGCAGCCCAACTCGGAGAAGCCTTCCAGGGTCGAGATCGGGTCGTCTGCATCGGTGCGCGATCTCAACTCGACGAGGCAGTTGCGCTGATGCTGAGCCAAATTCTGGAGAAGCATGGCTTGGAAGCCGTTGCCTTGCCTCCGACCACGCTGTTGACCGGCGGCTTGGAGCGCCTTGCCGAGCAAGAACCAGCCCTTATTTGCCTCTGCTACATCGGCCCCCGAAACACCGCTCACGTTAGGTACGCCCTCAGGCGCCTTCGCCGCCGGCTTCCGCGTGCGATCCTCATCCTCGGCCAGTTCTGGGAGGTCTCTGATCCCACGGCGCACATGGAGGGGCCGTCGCTCGCCGATGATACGGCGACCACTCTCCGAGGCATCTGTCGAGCCTGTCTACAGGTGGCGGAGAAACGAAATGCGGTATGATCATTTCGATCCTCTCCGTGTTCGCTGCATCCTCCCGTCGTCGCGTGTAAGCCCGCGCCGCCATGAAGCATAATCGCCGCCCCCTCGTCATCGGAATGCTCTCGGCCGCCTTGGGCGTCGCGGGCTCGCTCCTCGCAAGCAATCTGTTGCCTGAACGGCAGGAGCTTCAGCAACCGCTTCCACACAACTTGGCGTCGTCGGATCGGCAGCTCAAGACGTCCATGGGCGCCCTATTCGGATCGAATTATGTACCGGGGAACCGCGTCGAGACGCTCGTAAATGGAATCCAGATCTTCCCATCGATGCTGCGCGCTATTCGTGAAGCGCGGCAGACAATCAGCTTTGAGACATACATTTATTGGCGCGGCGACATCGCCAGCGAGTTCGCCGAGGCACTCTCGATCAAAGCCCGCCAGGGCCTGAGCGTGAAGGTCTTGCTCGATTGGGTCGGGAGCGTCCCGATGGATGAGGCCCTCATCCAGCGCATGCAGGATTCGGGCGTCGAGGTCGTCCGATTCCGACCAATAACCTGGTACACCGTCGATCGGGTGAATAATCGCACTCATCGGAAACTGTTGATCGTAGATGGTCGTGTCGGGTTCAGCGGCGGCGTCGGGATTGCTGACGAATGGAACGGCGATGCGCGATCGCCGGACGAGTGGCGCGATAATCACTATCGAGTGGAAGGCCCGGCTACCGCGGAACTCCAGGCCGCATTCGCGGAACATTGGATCGAGGCAACCGGCGAACTCCTCCTTGGCGATCGCTTTTTTCCGGAGATCCCCCACGCTGGCGATCACGCTGCCCAAGTGGTCATCAGCTCGACGCACCAGCGAAACGTCATGCACCTGATGCTGATGACGGCGCTAGCCTCAGCCAAGAAAAACATCCGGATCGCCACGCCTTACTTCGTTCCAGACGAACTTATCAGGCGGCAGCTACTGGAGGCTCGCATTCGTGGCGTGGATGTCCAGATTATCGTCCCAGGACCCCAGACCGACGCGCGTATCGTTCGAAAGGCCTCCCGGCACCTATGGGGCGAGCTACTTCAAGCCGGCGTGAAGATCAGCGAATATCAGCCGACGTTCTTCCACTGCAAGCTGGTGGTCGTAGACGACGTCTGGACCTCGATCGGCTCGACCAATATCGATGACCGGGCACTGAGACTCAACGATGAAGCTAACATCAATCTGTTTGATCCGCGGTTCGCAAGCACACAAATCGCGTTGTTTGAGAAGGATGCCGCAACCTCCAAACCATACACCTTTTCGCAATGGGAAAATCGTTCAGCAAACGAAAAATTCTCCGACTGGCTATCGAGCCTAGCACGGTCGCAGATCTAGTTTTGCTTGATCCGTCCCCGCCATCCTTATGAGGCGGCCTGGACAAAGAGGTTCAGCCGGCGGCCGTGCGCAGCCGTTAGCTCTGCGCTGAAACTTGCGGCGCAAGGCAGATGCATCCATCCCAGTCAATGCCGGTCATCCTGACCACGGCCGAGCAGTATGGGGCCTAGAACAAGGCGCCGCAGGGACGTTGAGGGGCTCGGATATGTAGAGCGCTCCACAGACGTTTAGCCGACACGGTCTCCTTGGAACCCCAGACGCCCCCCGTCGTTGCACTCATGGGGTCTTCATGGAGGCACCAATGCGAGACGGTGATGGGAACAAGCTCTCTCCCGCAGAGCAAGCACGCGTCAAATCGATTCAAGGAGATCCAAGCGATAGCATCGGCAAGAAGGTCTCCATAGATCCAATTGGGGAGAAGGACACCGGTGAGGCCGACAAACCGGCCGTACCTCGGGATGAGAAGCCCGCTGCAGGCGTCGGGGAGTGAAGCTGATGTGGGCGTGCAACAAAGCTTGCATCGCCGGAGCTAGTTGCTTCGGCTTACTCCTTTTTGCTCGCAACTGGTTGAGCCTCAGCCTCGGTGGGCGCGGGGGGGCCGCGTCTACCGGCGCGGCTCGACGACGGGACCGATGGCAATGTCTGGCTCCGTGTATGCGGTCCATCTCGCGGTTCCATAAAGGCTACGCGCGTGAGATGGGCAGCTGCCGCAACTATCCTATGATTCCGGGAGGCCACGCGCCACTCCGTGGCGAACGTCGCCTGATTCCCTCTCAAGAGCGAAATCATGAACTAACACTATTGTTTTAGAAAGCGTATCGGCGATGCCAAAATTATCGTTGTTCGCTTCTTGATTGTTTCGCTCGGCGTTAAATTTGCGAGCCGTTTTGTTTTTCTCTTGGATGGTCTTCCTGAGCCGATCCCGCCTCGCATAGTGGGCCGCCGAGAAAACTCGTTTCATTGTCCTGCCCCATTTTTCCTCCCCCGGATCGGTGTAGAAAATCCCAAAAACGAACGCAGCCGACCTTCGTCGGTCGTTTTGACCTCCTTAGGTCCAAAACGCATGCGAGGCCTTAGGGGTAGCTCCACATTCATGGCGTCGATCGCCCGGCCATCACTATAGTTCTATCGAATTGGACGTCTTGATCTCGGCAACTCTCGCTTGGCGGCGTACACCGCGATGCATCGCCAAACGGCGATCCGAGCCGTGGCGCGAAGCACAGGCCCGCGCGCCTGGCGGAACATCCGGTCGACCTGTCCGTATAGCTTCAGCAAACGCCTTTCTCGTCGGAGCCCAAGATGAAATCCTCCAATTCGAGTAAGCCTGCCGGACTCGCCGCGCTCGTTATCGCGGCCATGGCAACCTGGCCCGCACTGGCGCTGACGGCATCCGAGATTAATGCTGTAAACTTCGCGGAACAGAACAAGGTAGCCGGGCCTGGGCCCAACCCTTTCATCGTCAAGGCCCAGATTCTGCTCAGCCGGCGAAGTGTCTCGCCCGGAGTGATTGACGGCATCGATGGTGAGAATTTTCGCAAGGCGGTCTCTCAGTTTCGTCGGCAGGAACGGCTTCCCGATGGCGAGGAGATCGATGAACAAGCTTGGCTGGGTCTGGGTGGCGAGACGGCCAACGACGTGATCGCCGAGTATACGCTGACTGACAAGGACGCCGCCTACGATTTCGCCGACTCGATCCCGCGCGACTATTCCAAACAGGCGAAGATGAAGCGCCTTTCCTACACCAGTCCGCAGGAAATGTTGGGGGAGCGCTTCCATATGAGCGAGACGCTGCTCATCGCGCTCAATCCGCGGCAGGCGTTTGTGGAACCTGGCTCGCTCATCGCCGTGGTGTCTGGCCGCCGATCGCCCGAAAAGGGAGCTGCTCGCCGGGTGGATGCGATCAAGAGCACAGGCATGGTTATGGTGTTCGGCGCCGACGACGTAGTGCTCGCTAGCTACCCGGCTACGATCGGTAGCGAGGACACACCCTCGCCGTCCGGCGAGTACACGATTGAGCGCATAGCCCGAAATCCGAACTACACCTACGATCCCGACAAGAACTTCCAGCAGGGGAGGAATACCAAGACCCTGACGCTCCCGCCCGGTCCGAACGGGCCAGTCGGCACTGTCTGGATCGCCCTATCAAAACCAACCTTCGGTATCCACGGTACGCCGGAGCCCACCAAGGTCAGCAAGACCAACTCGCATGGCTGCGTTCGCCTAACCAACTGGGACGCTGAGGATCTCGCAGATCTGGTAAAGCCGGGCGTCGTGGTGCGCTTCGTAGAGTAGCCACGTGTGGGGGCTAACCGGCCAACTGGTCGCAATACTTGTCTGGGCAGCGCATCTCGGCGTCGCAGAGGATGCGCAGGCCCGTGATCGCGCCCGCTCGGCAAAGACCGTCAGTCCCGGTATCTCAGCGCCACTGCCGCCGCGGCGTCCGGTTGAACTGACCCATGGCAGACCGAGCCAGGCCAGCACACCCACTGCGCAGACGACGCCCGCTCCCGCCGAGCCGCAGGCGCTGATCGGGCCGCCCGCTTGCTTTGGAACCTTCTCCGAGCGCGGCGGGATCGCCTTACCAGCGGCCTCTGAGAGCGGCAGCGGTGCCTGTGCTATTGCCGAGCCGGTTACTTTTCGCGCTATTTCCATGCCAGACGGTTCCAAGGTCGAGTTGGACTCTTCTTTCACTGTCACGTGTGCCTTCGCGGTCGAGATTCTTGATTGGGTTCGCGAGGACCTGCCGGGGATCGTCGCACACGAGGACGGTAAACTGACCGGGATCACTGGCGTCGGCGGTCATGCCTGCCGCCCGCGCAATGGTGTAGCCGGCGCTCAGATCAGCGAACACGCGACGGGGAATGCGCTCGATGTCTTCGGTCTGCGTCTGGCTGACGGTCGAACCGTCAGCCTCGTCCGGACGGACGCGAACACGCGCTCGCTGCGCGAACGCCTTAAGACCAGCGCCTGCGCGCGCTTCAGGACGGTGTTAGGCCCCGGTTCCGACCCCTCGCACAAGGATCATCTGCATCTCGACATGCGGCAGAGGCCACGCGACTATAAGATCTGCCAGTGGAACATCGATTAACGCGCGAGCGTCGAACCCTCGAGGCTTGCAGCAAGGAGGATGCGACCCGACAGACGAACTCACGCCTCGCTAGGGCTCGGGTCCGCTCGTTGTCCAGATCCGTTAAGACGTGAAACGTGCGGCAATGGCGACCTCACGCAGCCGGTTTCGGGACGCTGATTTCGGCGATTGGAGAAGTCGACCTTGCGGCTCTGTCGACAGCCCGAATCGCATGTGCAATCAAGCTGATTAAGTGATGCTCGGCATTAAGCAACGCGCAGAATTGGCTCTTTTCGTTCGTGTGGGAGGTGTCGCGCTTGAGGCGGCGGCGACGGGGCTGTCGGCTTCTGGCTTCGGCGCAAGAAACCCGTCGCCCCCAATCGCAAGCCGGATGGTAGCAACGATCCCGATGGTCGGCCGCTGAATCGCCGTGTAACTTTGTGATTCGAAGTAGCGGGATGAAACATTCGCCTGTAAACGGCGTGCCCGTGGCCCGTCGTCGATCATCGGAAGCCGGGGCGAAGTGTCCGCCGATACGAACAGCACGCGGCTGACGTCGTCAACGAGAGGCTTGAATCCGACGCGCGTTTCAGGCGAAACGGAGGGCTCGGTCAGCCACGCCCTACCGGTAGTATCAATCGACCCGCTCCGCGATGATCGCTTGGCTGACGAGTTGGCACGGTTTGTCGGTCGACAGGAACGCGATATCGGCTGCGTCGCGACCATTGGCGATGCGCACAAGGCCCGCCACCGGTGCGAGGCGTGTCGGATCGACGAGCCACCAGCGATTCTCAAGGAAGACCTCGATAACCGCATGGAAGTCCGGCGGTCGAAGATCGACAGCGTAGGCGCTAACTGCGCGCGAAGGGATGGACAGAGCTCGACACAACGTGATGCCGAGATGGGTAAAGTCGCGGCAGACGCCGGCCCGGACAATGAAGGTGTGGGCGGCATCGGTCTCGGCGGTGCTGACGGCTGGTACGTAGTCCACATGGCGGCAGATCCAGTCCATGATCGCCATGACGCGCCCGGCGCCGTCGCCCGCGTCTCCGAATTCACGCAATGCGAAACGCTGGAATTGATCGCTCGGGCAGAAGCGGCTCGGAAGCAGATACGGCAAGACATCCTGCGGCAACTCGCCCCAGAGGTGCTGACGCGCCCTCCTCGGCAGCAGCGCACGGTCTCCATTGTCGACCTCGGCCCGATAGGTCATCGTCGCCTCGCCCGTCACGCATGTCCTAATGCGCCGCTCACCGCCGATGCCGGCGTTGGACGTCACCTCCACTTTTGGCGATAGCGTCAGCGTTTCCGAAACAACGGTCTGGTCGTCCGAGGACGCGGCTTCCAGCAGGCCGATGATTTGCGTGGGTTCGGCGAACCGGTACGTCAAGTCAGCGGAAATCCGAATTTTCATACAGAGCGCCTTGCTGGATGTGACCGCCCATCAACGGAATAAGTCGGTCGGCGTTCCATCTAAGCGCAGAGCGCGGGTACTACCCTCGCAGAATACAGCGCGTCCTGCGAAGGCTTTAGGCAGCCAGTAGGAGGATCGGCGAGCTCGAAAGTAAACGGTCCTTACGACATCGCTAGACGCTCCCCAGTTTCATCGCAGCAGCCCGTCTGCATCGAAGTCGTCCCAGCCGGCCAAGCCAGGCGGCTCGTCATCCGTCGTTTCAGTGCTCGTAGCGCTAGGCTCCGGAGATTTCTTACGGGTCCGAGCGAGAGCTGCCTTCGCTGTGGCGCGCCGACGGTTCTCGGCGCTCTTGATTGAATCTTCCTCTCGCCAGACCGCGGGCAGGTCACCGTCGAGAATCGCCTCGATTTGTCGCGGATCGAATACGTGGAAGGTCACAGCGCGCGCGCGTCCGCGAAGTTTCACGGTGCGCGTCCCCGCACTTTGCAGCCGACCATCCTCCAGCCATTTGTGGCGCTCGCGCGAGGAGATAGCTAGGACGTCTTCGACCTCGCTCGGAAGCAGGGGCAGTTCCGCGATGCTTTCGATTGCTTCGTCGATACGGCTCGCGAGCGCTCTCAGGTCCTCGGGGGCCGGCACGGCGAGAATGACGCGCCCGGACTCGACGGTCAGGTGGCTGCGCATGGGCCAGGGAAGGCGACGCCGCAGTTCGCGCTCGATTCCCTTCGTCCTCACCGATGATCCGAGCGTCGTGGACGACGAAAGCGGCCATTTCGCAATGGATGGGGGGGACGTCGATGTCATGCCGGAAAACCCCTACCTGAACCCAGCCTTGGGGCTCGCCGGATGAACGTTCTTTATGACGACCACGTTCCCGTCAGGCTCGTAAACCCGCCGCCCCAGCTCTCCAGGCTAGGTCGGGCCCGCCCAGGTGCCAGAGGTCCGCAAGGGCCCGACCTTCCGGTCTATGACGGAGGCGTGCCGGTCTCGCTGGCTAAGACTTACGCGCAACAGGCGAAACAGTTGTGGCTGACCTTGATCCCTCTGTGCGCGCCTGGTTCATCGCTACCGGCGGTGTTCGCGTTCGAGTTTTGCAATGTAACGGGACACAGCAAGCTCCCAAGCGTCGCGCTCCATGGTTGCTGTACTACTATCCTGCGCGGCCGCAAGCATTCGAAGTCGTGCTAGCGCTTCGCGGAACTGCATGCTGTTCGTAACGGTGAAATTCCTGGGGTCGAGGCCGTCACTTTCTTGCTTCATGGCAGGCCCTCCGGCTAAGCATTCGCAAGGTTCCGACCAGCCGCATGTATGTTTATCCATTGGGAAATCGGCCCAGCGGCCTGGGAACAGCAGACGCCGGTCCCCGGCGCCTGCCATTTGATCATTCGATTATGTGAACAACGCGACGGCTCGACCAGCACTACGTGGCTATCGGTATACACATAGCTGTATTTGCTGACGCTGGGCCCCCAATCGTTGGGAGCCGCGTGGAGCTCGGCATCCACCGGCAAGGTGGCTCCAACCGTAACCTTCTCCTTGATCATGATTGGTTGCCCCTTCTCCTTGACGACGTATTCCCTGATGCGGGTCTGCTCCGGCTGACCAATCGTGACCTGGCGCTGACTTGAGCCAAAGCAGCTGTGCTGGCGAACAATGCAGCTGCGGCGACCAATCCAAGGTTCGGCATTTTCATGACTTTCCTTCGAGCAGGCGCGCCTCATGGCGCGTCGACTCGGAAATGCCATCGGCGAATACTAGTTCCTAGTTGTACTAATCAAAAACTGCAAAAAACCTCCAGGGAATGAATCTGCGGGCAAGAAGAATAGTGGGGGCGAACGGATAAACACTATCAGGGCTGCGGCCCTTGCGTGGCGGCGAACCGCTCGATTGAGCGGGCGATGAGATCGTCGTCGTTCAACGCGAGTGGTGCGCAACCCGCGATGATCACCGCCAACCGCGTGCGCTCGGCATCTTCGCTGCCAAGCACCATCCCTGGACGCTCTCTCAAAATGGACCAAGCGCGATCGAGGGCCAACATGGCACGCGCAACATCATTGGCATCGGTAAGGCTGGAAAACGGCATTCATTACCCCTTTCGCCCATCGTGCCCTCTGCCAGTTTAGAACTCAAACAAAAAACGGCCCGGCTCCGCCAAAGCGAAACCGGGCCTGCCAGTGACGACGGCCGAATGCGCGACCGCCGGGGCAATCACCGAACCTCGCCCTTTTCGGTGACTGCTGTCCAACTCAAGCCAATTTGAATAGTTCAGGCACGCCTGACAGACAGGCCGCACCCCGCAATGTCGCGAGAACGACCGGTGACGCTCTCAACTCATTCAGGTTCAGGGATCCGTATGCTCAGGCATGGCCTTGAGCTCATCCTTCGTCCAGGTCGTGAGAGCATGAACCCCGCCACTATCGTCCCGCATGAACTCAAGCTGATTCAAGGGCACTGCGACCGGCTTTGCCCCGATGCCGAGGAAACCGCCGACATCCACCACGATCAAACTTGTTGGTCCGATCCCGTGCACGTGGGACACCGAGCCGACCGTTTCGTCGCCCGGCCCATAGATCGTCGCCCCATTAAGGATGTCCGGTGTGAGCTCGGTGCTGGATAGCCGGATATGCCTGGAATGGTCCATGATGCGTTCCCTTCGCTATAAACTAGAGGAACGACCGGAGAACGCAGCCGTTCCCGCTACCGAACGCAAAAAAGCCCGACCACGCCTGAGCGGGGCCGGGCTATCCTAGAAGACCTTGCCACGCCACTCCGGGCGTATGGTCATTGCTGCCTGAACGCCAATCGCATGCCGCTGTTCCGCCCGAACGAAAAACGGGGCCGGGCCCTCGCGGAGACGGGCCCAAGTTAAGGGAGGGAAACGCCCCAAGAAGGGCTGCCTTGTAAATCGGCTCGACGCAGTGACCACCCCAGCGGTCGCAACGATTTGAAGATCTTGTCGCGCCGATCGGCGTCAGAACCCCACGCCGGTTCACACTTAACCCGTTGCAGCCCCTGAACCATGCAGCTCTGTAACGCCGGATTGAATGGCCTGCTGCACGTTGGCGGCAGGGGATGCCGGATCAGCCACTCCAATTCTCAATCTTGCCGAGATCTAAATATTAGAATCTATACTAGTCGTTCAATGCTTGATCCACATGATTGGACAGCGGCGCTTACCTAATTGACGCCGTCATAGAATGCGTTGCCTTGCATCGATCTTGGCTCTAAATACAGTTTCCATCTCGCAAGGCTGCCCTTAGATCCGCCGATCGCTGCCACGTTACTGCCTCGCATCAGGTGCCGCCGCATTTGCGCGCACCGATGATCCATTGCGACCACAGTGATACAATGTGGAGACACGTAATGAATTTTTGTCGACGCGAATGGCTGGGTCTGTGCACCGGCGCGGCGATATCAGCGGGCGGGATTCTCCCCACACTCGCGCAGCAGCAGCTCCCGACACCTGCGACTGCCCAAAAGCCGAACATCATCATGATCATCTCGGATGATACGGGCTACGGCGATCTCGGACCCTATGGCGGCGGCATTGGGCGCGGCATGCCGACCCCGAATATCGACAAGCTGGCCGCGGAAGGCATGACCTTCTTCTCGTTCTATGCGCAGCCGAGCTGCACGCCCGGCCGCGCGGCGATGCAGACCGGCCGTATTCCCAACCGCAGCGGCATGACGACCGTGGCCTTCCAGGGGCAGGGCGGCGGACTTCCGGCTGCCGAATGGACGCTGGCATCTGTACTGAAGACCGGCGGCTACAAGACCTTCTTCACCGGCAAATGGCATCTCGGCGAGGCCGATTACGCGCTACCCAATGCGCAAGGCTATGACGAGATGAGGTATTGCGGCCTCTATCACCTCAATGCCTACACCTATGCGGATCCGACCTGGTTCCCGGACATGGCGCCAGACCTCAGGGCCATGTTCCAGCGCGTCACGAAAGGCGCTCTGTCAGGCAATGCCGGGCAACCGGTACGCGAGGAATTCAAGATCAACGGCCAGTATGTCGACACGCCGAACATCAACGGCCGCGAAGGGGTCGTCGGCATCCCGTTCTTCGACGGATACGTCGAAAAGGCAGCGCTTGACTACATCGACCGCAATGCCAATTCGGCCGAGCCGATCTTCATGAGCATCAACTTCATGAAGGTGCATCAGCCCAACATGCCGCACCCGGACTACATTCATAAGTCGATGTCCAAGAGCAAATACGCCGACTCTGTCGTCGAGCTCGACTCCCGCATCGGCCGCATCATGGACAAGGTCCGGTCGAACCCAAGACTAGCGGCCAACACGCTGGTCTTCTACACCACCGACAATGGAGCTTGGCAGGACGTGTATCCGGATGCGGGCTACACGCCGTTCCGCGGCACCAAGGGCACGCTTCGCGAAGGCGGCAACCGCGTTCCCGCCATCGCCTGGATGCCGGGCAAGATCGCGCCCAATTCGAAGAACCATGAGATTACCGGCGGCCTCGATCTGATGGCGACCTTCGCCGCGGTCGGCGGTGTGCGGCTGCCGACACAGGACCGCGCGAACCAGCCTATCATCTTCGACAGCTTCGACCTGTCACCGGTTCTTTTCGGCACCGGTCCCTCACCACGCACCTCGTGGTTCTACTTCACTGAGAATGAGCTTTCGCCGGGCGCGGCGCGCGTCGGGAACTATAAGGCGGTGTTCAATCTGCGGGGTGACAACGGCGCCCCCACCGGTGGTCTGGCGGTCGACACCAACCTAGGCTGGAAGGGCGCAGAAAAATACGTCGCGACTGTGCCGCAGGTCTTCGACCTCTGGCAGGATCCGCAAGAGCGCTACGACATCTTCATGAACAACTATACCGAGCGGACCTGGACCATGGTCACCATCAGCGAAGCCATCAAAGGCCTCATGAAGACCTACGTCCAGCATCCGCCGCGCAAATTGCAGAGCGAGAGCTATACCGGCCCAATGACGCTGTCGGACTACGAGAAGTTCCAGAGCGTCCGCGAACTGCTCGCCAAGGATGGCATCAGTCTGCCCATGCCAAGCGGCAACTGACCGGATCCGTAACTGGGCACAGGCGTCGGGCCGCACGCACCTGCATGCGGCCCGAGAATCGAGATTGCAGCGAACGACATCCGGGAGTTGGAGGCTGGTGATGAACGTCATTCGGACAATCTGCTTGGCGACCCTCGTCGGGCTCGTACTGTCAGCCTGCCAGACATCGCAATCGCAACAGGTGGACCTGGCCACGATCTGCGCCAACCCTGTCAATCGGCAGCCGGGCAATTTCTATTTCGATGAATGCCAGTCGATCCGTCCGTCCTCCACTGCGCAGCTTCAACGGGATTATCGCCTCGGAGCGCCTGCCGGACGCTGACGGATGGGGATGTCATGTCCGAATTAAACATTGCGGCCCCGACGGCGCCTGCGACTATCGGGCGCGACAGCGCCTCTCTGACTGGCGCTGCGCCCGCGGCCATGATCGCCGTACCTGGCGGCATCTTCAGCATGGGATCCGACCGGCATTATCCCGAGGAGGCCCCGGTCCATCGGGTGAGCGTCGACCGCTTCTGGATGGACCGAACGCCCGTCACGAACCGGCAGTTCAAGGACTTCGTCAAGGCGACGGGCCATGTCACATTCGCAGAGGTAGCTCCCGATCCGCAGGACTATCCCGGGACGCCGCCGGACATGCTGTATGCGGGCTCCCTCGTATTCTCCCAGCCCTCGGAGCCGGTCGACCGAGGTAATTTTACCCAGTGGTGGAGCTTGCTGAGGGGGGCCGACTGGCGCCATCCCTACGGCCCGAGGAGCAACATCAACGCGCTCGACAATCACCCGGTCGTCCACGTGACCTTCGCGGACGCTCTCGCCTATGCGCGCTGGGTCGGCAAGGACCTGCCGACCGAGGCCGAATGGGAGTTTGCCGCGCGCGGCGGGCTGGGCGGCGCCGAGTACGCCTGGGGCGACGTCCTCATTCCCGGCGGGCGCCATATGGCCAATACCTGGCAAGGCGATTTTCCGCATCGGAACCTTGCCGAGGATGGCTTCGAACGCACCTCGCCCGTCACTTCGTTCCCGGCGAACGGCTACGGCCTCCGAGACATGATCGGCAATGTCTGGGAATGGACTACGGACTGGTACACGGCCAAACATCAGGCCGACTCCGGGAAGGCATGCTGCATCCCGCAGAACCCGCGCGGCGGCAGCGAGGGCGACAGCTATGATCCGGACCTGCCCGGTATCAGCATCCCGCGCAAGGTCATCAAGGGTGGCTCACATCTCTGCGCGCCCAATTATTGCCGGCGCTACCGACCGGCCGCACGTCATGCGGAACCCGTCGACACCTCGACCAGCCATCTCGGTTTCCGCTGTGTCTGGCGACCGGCCTCCGACCCATAGCTCGAGGGAGGGGCGATCAAAGTGACATTTGGCCTGTGAGCCCAAGGCTTGCCGAGAGTCCGCAACTGGACGCGAGCCGACTGAACGTCCGAGAGATAGCGCGGGGGATTGCTTTTTGAGCCTGTCATGTCCGGGTGTGTCTCGTCAGCGTAGCTGAGCGCGATCAGCGCGGCTTGCGCCTCGTTAGTGTTCATGTTGGCATGGCCTCTGGAGGGTACCGGCCGCCATAGCGGCCCATGCGTTGGAGTGTCAGATGCTGATCAACAGCAGCGACATAGGCGCCTGGCTTCGCACTGCCATCATGGCTGCGCTGGCGTCGTCCTTGGCAATTGCGGCTGCGAGTGCAAATCCGATCGTCTGCAAGCTCTGCGGCTCAACGTCCATCAGCGTGCGTCACTGGCCGCATGAGGATGCGATTGTCCGCTGCGGTCGATGCGGCGACAAGCACGCAACCCTTCGACAGATGCGAGATCGCTGGGGAGCATTCGAAAAGAGGCCACGTCCACGTTTCGACAACGACAACTACCGCATACCGCTGGAATGGTAGGGGCCTTAAAGCCGACCGGGCAACCGGCTTTGCTGTTTCGCCAGAGGAATGCCGCCCGCGCTTTCGAGGAAACAGAGCACGTGGATAGTGGCGTCCGCTATACTCTCCGAAGTTCCGGACTGAAATTGCACACTAGAATCACTTATGTGTAGTATGAAAATGGACGTCCGGCGCGCTCAAGGTGCCTACTGTCCTTCTCTCGGCTGTTCACGATTGGGCGGTTAGCCCCCTCTAACATGCGCCGCGACGATTGCACTGGTGATTCCCCGCGACTTTCTGCCTTAAGTGCGGAGAGTTCCTTGGAACATTTGCCTGCGCGGACACCAACAACTGAACACGCGGCCGGTAGCGCGCGGCCATGTCTTATGCTTGGGACACGCGCCGCCGCGCAACATCATCGTGTCTATGATGTTAATGTTTGCGATCCGGAACCAGCGCGGCCTCATCCGAATGCATGACGCCTCGCCACCTCGGTTCTTCCATCTTTCGCTGGCCACCTTCGCCAGTTCCCCCCGAAGGAGCGGCGGCTGCCGGCGCGAGGCTCTCCAGCCTCAACAGCCTCACGGCGCGCCGGCAGCCCAATTGGAGAGGCCCGCTTACCTCTACCGCTAGAGACCGCTGCGCCCGGAAAGGCCACAGTAGCATCCTCTTCGAGCGCGGCGCTATAGGATGGTACCGCAGGCATCCAAAGTCCAAACACCAAGCCCGCCGCCTGCTGGCGACGGGCCTCTGACTGGGATCACGATTTGACCGATCTGCTAATGTGGGCGCTGCCGTCGGCAGAAAAATTCCTGTGCGATTGCTCCCTCTGTCAGCGCGCGAAAACGTCGATCTCTTCGTCGCGATGACGACCGCCCATCATGGCCGCCAAGTATGCTGCAGCCGCTCCGACAAGGAGCACGGCCGCCGTCAAGAAAGCGACGATGACGCCGGTCTTCCGTGCCTTCTCCGCCGCCTGCTTGGCTGTTTCCTTGGCTTGATTCAGTCGGGCGTAAGCATCATCGATTCGCTTCTCGGCTTCGGCCTGCGCGATGTTCATGCGAGCTGCCATACGCGAGGCAATATATCCGCGATCAGCCGCATCGAGACTGCCATTCGCGAGGCTGCGAACGAGGATCCGCGACGCCTCATCGCGCTCGCCCTGCGTCGCAGGTTCGGTGCCATTCGCACGCATCACGCTATCAACCGCAGATGCGAGCGGATCAGCTTGCTGGCTGATCAGGGCGCCGGCTCCGCCTGCAGTGGCAGCGGCGCCCGTCACAGCCGTTTTGGCCGCTCCGACCAGCGAGGATGAGGTGAGGAAGGCGACCAACAGAGCACCGACGGCCCACACGACGAGACCATGTGCGCCATCACGAACACCGCGCTCGTGCGAGCTTGAGTCTGCCAGGGGTTTGCGCATCCTACCTGCGAGATAGCCGCCTGCACCGCAGGCCGACACCGTTACCCAAAGCGCCCACAGCGCCGCCGCAATGGCCAGAGCCGTCATGCTGCTGGAGCGCGACGTGTCGGCCGAGACCAATGATAACCCGATTGCCGATCCGAAAGCTGCCATGATCGTCGAGATGGCGGCAGATAGAACGGCGCCTCCGAAGATCGGGCTCCACTCAAGATAGGATCCTGAGGGAGTGTCGGATCCAGGAGGGGTGACAACGACGACGTCAGTTGAACCGAGGGACATGGCGAAACCCCTTATCGAAGACCGAGGAAGGACAGGATGGCCAAGACGACCACGACGAGACCGACGAGATAGATGATACTGTCCATGACAGCCCCCGTTCACAGCTGCGCGAGCGCGCGTGCTCCAATAACTGCACAGTTAGTGGACATGTTCCGGCACCCATCGAGACGCGAAGATCAGAAGCGTACCCAGCGTTAAGCGTGGCAAGCCCTACTAGGGACGCATCTCAGCGGAATTGCCGGATGAATGGCAAATGAGTTCCGGAAGGGACAACGAGCACGGGATTGGCACTTACTTTCGTCGCTTGCGAGTTTGACACGCGTCGACTTGGCTCACCGGGCGCTATCTCCTAGTCTGCAGTTCGCCCACAGCTAGAGGACGCTGGCAGTTTGACACTCATCGCAGACGATCCATGCGCGTTCGTTGGCACTAGCTCCGACGAGTACGTAAGCATTCTCAAGGCCGAAATCCTTCGCAAGCTCACCTATTCGCTCGGCAAGAACCCGTCGGTCGCGAAACCGCATGACTGGCTTACCGCTGCGATTCTGGCTGTCCGGGACCATGTGATCGATGTCTGGCAGGCGAGCACCCAGCAGAGCTATGCTACGGGCCGTAAGCGCGTCTATTACCTCTCGCTCGAGTTCCTCATCGGCCGATCGCTCGCCGACACGCTGAATAATCTCGGCCTGACGGAGCCGATGACACAAGCGATGAGCGAACTTGGGGTTGATCTCCCGGCGATCGAGACGATCGAGCCTGACGCAGCGCTTGGCAATGGCGGTCTCGGCCGGCTTGCAGCCTGCTATATGGAGGCAATGGCCTCGACGGGCGTTCCGGCGCTTGGCTACGGCATCCGCTACGACCACGGCCTCTTCAAGCAGGGCATCGAGCATGGCCGTCAGGTCGAGATGCCGGAGGACTGGCTCTCCTTCCGCAACCCCTGGGAGTTTGAGCGGCGGGAGGCCTCGTACCGTATCGGTTTCGGCGGCTGGGTTTCGGCCGGAGGGCCGGACAAGGTCGTCTGGACGCCGGGCGAGACGGTTTTCGCCGTCGCCTATGACACGCCGATCGCCGGCTGGCGCGGGCGCGATGCATCGACGCTGCGCCTCTGGCGCGCCCGGGCGATGCATCCGCTGTCCCTCGACGCCTTCAACCAAGGCGACCTAGTCGGCGCCGTCGCCGAGCGCAACCGCGCGGAAGCGATCTCGAAAGTCCTCTATCCTAACGACTCGACACCCGCTGGGCAGGAACTGCGGCTGCGGCAGGAGTTCTTCTTCACCTCGGCCTCGCTGCAGGATCTCGTCCACCGCCATCACCGCCAGTTCGGCAGGCTCGACAATCTTGCCGACAAGGTCGCGATCCAGCTCAACGACACGCATCCCTCGCTCGCGGTGGCCGAGTTGATGCGGCTCCTGCTCGACGAGCATGGCTTCGACTGGGAGAAGGCCTGGGAGATCACCAATGCGACGATCTCCTATACCAACCATACTTTATTGCCGGAGGCGCTAGAGACTTGGCCGGTTGCGCTGGTCGAGCGGCTCCTCCCACGGCATATGCAAATCATCTACGCCATCAATGCGCGGTTCCTTGACGGGGTGCGCCGGGCCTCGCCGGATGCCGATCTCGCGAGTCTCTCGCTGATCGACGAACAGCATGGTCGCCGGGTGCGGATGGCTAATCTCGCTTTCGTCGGCTCGCATGTGGTCAACGGGGTTTCGGCGCTGCACACGGAGTTGATGAAAGAGACTGTCTTCGCGCAGCTTCACCGGACGCTGCCGGGCCGGATCACCAACGTGACCAACGGGATCACGCCCCGGCGCTGGCTGCTCAGCGCTAACCCCGGCCTCACCCGGCTGCTGGAGGAAGTCTGCAGCCCTGCGGTGGCGGACGATATCAGCCTGATCCGGCGTTTCGGCGCCCATGCAGCCGACGGCGCGGTCCATGAGCAATTGGCGGCCATACGTCGCGAGAACAAGCTGAAGCTTGCCGGGATCATCCGCCAGGATTGCGGCGTCACCGTCGACCCCGAGGCGCTGTTCGATGTCCAGATTAAGCGGATCCACGAGTACAAGCGCCAGCTTCTCAACATCCTCGAGACCATAGCGCTCTACAACGCCATCCGCGCCGAGCCCTATCGGGACTGGGCGCCGCGCGTGAAAATCTTCGCCGGCAAGGCGGCCTCCAACTACACGACCGCCAAGTCGATCATCAACTTGATCAACGATGTGGCGGCCGTGGTCAACAACGACATCGCCACCCGCGACCGGCTGAAAGTGGTGTTCCTGCCGAACTACAATGTTAGCCGGGCGGAGGTCATCATCCCCGCCGCCGACCTGTCCGAGCAGATTTCGACCGCCGGCATGGAGGCGTCCGGCACCGGCAATATGAAGTTCGCGTTGAACGGGGCGATCACCATCGGCACGCTCGACGGCGCCAATATCGAGATCGGCGAGCGTGTCGGCGAGGACAACATCGTGATCTTCGGGATGACGGCCGAGCAGGTCGAGGCGGCCAAGCGTGATCCGCGGCCGACGCACGAGGTGATCCGCCAGACTCCGCGCCTCGAAGGCGTTCTCGATGCGGTGGCCGGAGGCGCCTATTCGCCCGGAGAGCGCGATCGGTACGCCGGGCTCGTCGAGGGGCTGCGGGCCAATGACTGGTTCATGGTGCTGAACGATTTCGAGAGCTACTGGCAGGCGCAGCGGCGGGTCGACACCCTCTGGGCCGACCGGTCCCGTTGGTGGCGGATGTCGGTGACCAACACCGCGCACTGCGCCTGGTTCAGCGCCGACCGTGCCATCGGCGAATATGCCGAGCGCATCTGGCATATCCCCGCCGGCCAGGCGAGCCAGGCCTAACGGTGCAACTGGCCCGCTGTTCGATGCCTTCGCGGCTCGGCGCGACGACCACGCCGGAAGGGGTCTCCTTTGCGGTGTTCTCGCGCCATGGTGAGCGTGTGCTGCTCTGCCTCTTCGACGAGGCCGGCGAGCAGGAAATCACCCGCCTGCCTCTGCCTTGCCGCGGCGGCGACATTCATTACGGCTTCCTCCCGGGGGGCAGCGCCGGGCTGCGCTACGGGTTGCGGGCCGTAGGGCCGTGGCGTCCCGATTTCGGTCATCGCTTCGACCCGTCGAAGCTTCTTGTCGACCCGTACGCCACAGCCATCGACCGCACGTTCCGCTGGGACCCGCGTCTCGCTGTGCATGGCGAGGACACGGCGGGCCTGGTCCCCCGCTGCATCGTGACGGATCGGGGCGCCCGGCTCGTCGGTCCGGCCGATCCACCAGCGTTCATCTACGAGCTGGGCGTCCGGTCTTTCACGATGCGCCATCCTAACGTGCCGGAGCGCCTGCGCGGCACGCTCGCGGCCCTGACCGAACCCTGCATCCTGGACCATCTGCGCCGGCTCGGCGTCAGCCATGTCGAGCTCATGCCGATCGCGGCCTGGATGGATGAGCGCCATCTGCCACCGCTCGGACTCTCCAATGGCTGGGGCTACAACCCCATCAATTTCTTCGCGCCCGATCCGCGGCTGATGCCCGGCGGGATGGCCGGTATGCGCGAACTCTGCGCGGTCTACGCGCAGGCGGGCATCGGCGTCATCCTCGATGTCGTCCTCAACCATACCGCCGAGAGCGACGAATTCGGCGCAACCATTGCGCTGCGCGGGCTCGATAACGCGGTCTACTATCGGCACGCCGACGACGACCCCGGCCGCCTCATCAACGATACCGGCTGCGGCCATACGCTGGCGCTCGACCGCGCGCCGGTGATGCGTATGGCGATGGATGCGCTGCGTCACTGGCAGTGCGCTGGCGTCTCCGGATTCCGCTTCGATCTCGCGACAGTCATGGGCCGGACCGCGACGGGCTTCACCGCCGAAGCGCCGCTGCTGAGTGCTATCTTGCAGGACCCGGCACTCGCGCGGGCCACCCTTATCGCCGAACCTTGGGATATCGGCCCCGGCGGTTATCGGCTCGGTTCCTTTCCTATCCCGTTCGCGGAATGGAACGGCCGCTATCGTGACGATCTGCGGCGCTTCTGGCGCGGAGATGCCGGCATCGCCGGGGCGCTGGCGACCCGGCTCGCAGGCTCTTCCGACCTGTTCGAGCCGGCGCATCGCGGCCCGCGGGCCAGCATCAATTTCCTCGCCGCTCATGACGGCTTCACCCTCGCCGATTTGGTGGCCTACAGCGCCAAGCACAATGCTGCGAACGGCGAGGATAACCGCGACGGCGAAAATGACAGCCATAGCTGGAACCATGGCGTCGAGGGGCCGAGCGGCGATCCGCAGGTAAATGCGGCGCGCGCAGGGGACATCCGGGCCTTGCTCGCTACGCTATTCCTCTCGCTCGGCATCCCAATGCTGACGGCGGGAGACGAGTTCGGCCGGACACAGGGCGGCAACAATAACGCCTATGCCCAGGACAACGAGACGACCTGGCTCGACTGGGCGAAGGCCGATGCGGATCTGATCGGCTTCGTCGCGATGCTGGCGCGCCTGCGTCGCGAGCATCGCTCACTGACGGCCGACGCCTTTCTTAGCGGAGTGGGTGGGGAGGCCAATGCGCGATGGCTCAAGCCAGATGGAACGGCGATCGGCGATGACGAGTGGCACAGCATGGACGCCGTCTGCCTTCGGATCGAACGGGAGGGAGAGGGCCTTTTGATTGGTATCAACCGGGGGCAGCGGACTCTGCCCATGGCGATGCCGGATGGGCACTGGGAAAGGATGTTCGTCTCGGCGGCGGCTGACGATGGATCGCTGCCGGCGCGCGGGGTCGGACTGTGGTCGATGTCGGCGTCTTGAGCGCACCAGAGCCATGCCGCCATCTTGGACAAGCGGCCTTAGCCGCGCCGCTCCGGGACCCATGGGAGAGGGCCGCGCTTTAAGATGCATCCCGGCGCAGGCTCAGATTGACGTCGCGTTCCCACAAAGGACCGACAGACATCCTCACATCAGCACGATCAGCGAGCGTGGCGACAGCGTGATCTCCTGATCGGCCCTCAACCCCTTGCGGCCCTCGTCGGAACTGGGGCCGATCTCAGTGTCAAGAACGACCGACCATGAGCCGGTCTTCACCCGCGGCGGGATCTTGAAGGGGACCTCGCCGTCGAAGGCGTTGAACAGGATCAGCGCCTCGTCTCCGCCGGCCTCAACATCTGGCATATGCATCAGCAGTCCGATGGCGAGCACGCCCGGATCGTCCCAATGCTCCTCCAGCTGCTCGCCTCCAGCAGGATTGATCCAGCGCAGCAGGCAGCCGTCCCGGAAGGAGGCGCGGCGGAAGATCGGGTGCTCGGCCCGTAGTTGCGCCACGCGGCGCACGAACTCCGTCAGTGCCTTGTCCCTGCGCGTCAGCTCATCCCAGCGCATCCAGGCGGTGTCGTTGTCCTGCGCATAGACGTTGTTATTGCCATGGTTGGAATGGCCGTGCTCGTCGCCGGCGAGCAGCATCGGCATGCCGTGGGAGAGCAGCAGAGTTGCTAGCAGGTTGCGCTTCTGGCGCTCGCGCACCGCGATGATCCCGGGATCGTCCGTGGGTCCTTCCGCTCCGTGGTTGAAGGAGAGGTTGTGGCCGTGACCGTCCCGGTTCCCCTCGCCATTAGCCTCGTTGTGCTTGTCGTTGTAGGAGACGAGGTCGTTGAGAGTGAAGCCGTCATGGGCCGTGATGAAATTCACGCCCGCCCAAGGCCTGCGGCCGCGTTGGTCGTAGACGTCGCCGGAGCCGGTGACGCGGGCGGCGAGGTCGCGGATGATACCTTCCTCGCCTTTCCAATAGGCGCGGATCGTGTCGCGATACTTGTCGTTCCACTCGGACCATCCCGGCGGGAAGCCGCCCACCTGATAGCCGCCCGGTCCGATGTCCCAGGGCTCGCCGACAAGCTTGACCTTGCGTAGCACTGGATCTTGGCCGATCGCATCGAAGAAGCCGCCGCGTGGATCGAAGCCATGTGGCTCGCGGCCGAGAATGGTGCCGAGATCGAAGCGAAAGCCGTCGACCTCCATCACCTCGGTCCAGTAGCGCAGGGAGTCCAGCACGAGCTGCAGAACGCGAGGATGGCTGGTATTCACCGTGTTACCGGTGCCGGTATCGTTGATGTAGAAGCGTGGCTCGCCGGGCATTGTCCGGTAATACGAAAAGTTGTCGATGCCCTTGAAGGAGAGGGTTGGTCCCAGCTCATTGCCTTCGGCCGTGTGGTTGTAGACCACGTCGAGGATCACCTCGAGCCCAGCATCGTGAAAGGCGCGGACCATCTGCCGGAACGAGGCAAGCCCGGCCTGACCTGCGTAGCGCTGCATCGGCGCGAAAAAGCCGATGGAGTTGTAGCCCCAGTAATTTGAGAGCCCTTTGGCGACCAGGTGATGGTCGTCGAGAAAGGCATGGACCGGTAGCAGCTCGACCGAGGTGACGCCCAGGCTCTTGATGTAGGCGATCACATCCTTGTGCCGCAGCCCGTCGAAAGTTCCCCGGTCGTCGTGCGGCACTTTCGGATGCAACATCGTGAAGCCGCGGACATGGGTCTCGTAGAAGATCGTACGGTCCCAGGCGACTGCGGGCTTGGCCGCCGCGCCCGCGTCGGCTACCCAGTCGCAGACGACGCATTTCGGCATGAACGGCGCGCTGTCGAACTCGCTGAAACTCAGATCGCGGTCGTCCTGGACGCCGATCTGGTAGCTGTAATGCGCATCGTTCCAGTCGACGACGCCCGAGAACTCCTTGGCGTAGGGATCGAGGAGCAGCTTGTTGGGATTGAAGCGATGGCCTTCCTCGGGAGCAAAGGGGCCATGCACGCGATAGCCGTAGCGCTGACCGGGCCGGACGCCCGGCAGATAGCCATGGAAGATCTCGTCAGTATATTCGGGGAGCACGATCCGTCCCGTCTCGACCGTTCCGGTGTCATTAAAGAGACAGAGCTCGACCCGCTCGGCGTACGCCGAGAAGAGCGCGAAGTTCGTTCCTTCGCCGTCGAAGTTTGAACCCAGCTCGACCGGCGAGCCGGATCGGACTTCGAACTGATCTTGCGTCATGCGCTGTCATCCCGGCGAGGCGGGCGAAAGGATTTCGCCAGAACGCTGCTCGTTGCGCTGCCAGCAACGTCGCAGCCCGGTCGCGGTTCCGGGTGGGCCCCGATCTTGCATGAAATTTTTGCACCGTAGCAAGGAACTTGCCGAGGGGGCCGCGGTTGCGGTCTCGTAGACCAAGGATGCGACGATGGCGGACGTTCTGAAGATCACCGAAGCGAACGCCGGCCTGTCGACATCCGGCCACGCTCTTCACTACGCTCCGGCCGTCCAGGATGATCCCCCCGAAGAGCCGTCTCCTATAACCGCGGCGACAAGACTGCTCTTCGTCACCTCCGAAATGGGCGATTTCATTAAGGCGGGGGGGCTGGGCGAGGTCTCGACCGCACTGCCGCGGCAGCTGCGCAGCTTCTGCGACATCAGAGTCCTGCTGCCGGGTTTTCGGCAGGTGCGAGCAGCAAAGCCCGCCATGGATATCGTGAAGCAGATGCCGCGGACGGCCGGATTGCCTCCCTGGTCCCTCGGGCGCTTCAACACCGCTGACGGCCTCACAATCTACGCCGTACTCTGCGACGAACTCTACGATCGCGAAGGTTCGCCCTACGGCCCATTCGGCGGGGGGGATTTTCTCGACAACGATATCCGTTTCGCGCGCCTCTCGCTCGCCGCTGCCGAGATCGCCGCGGGCGAAGCGGATCCCAACTGGAAACCCGACGTAGTCCATGTGAACGATTGGCCGTCCAGCCTGGCGCCCGGCTATATCCGCTGGAAGGGGCTCAAGACGCCGACGATCCTGACGATCCACAACCTGGCCTACCAGGGACTCTACCATCCTTCGCGCCTGGCGCCGCTCGGCATTCCCGAGCGCGCATTCGCGGTCGATGGCATTGAATTCCACGGCCAGCTCTCCTTTCTGAAAGCCGGGATCTATTATGGCTCGCACGTCACCACGGTCAGCGAGACCTATGCCCGGGAGATCACGAGGGCCGAGCATGGCTGCGGCCTGGATGGCCTCCTCAAGCTTCGAATGGATCAAGGCCGGCTCACCGGCATCGTCAATGGCATCGATGATAGCTGGATCTCGCCTGCCCATGGTGAGAAGGCATGCGCCTCGGCATTGAGGCGCTGGAAGCGTGGGCATGCCGATAGCATCCGCAAGAGCTTCCACTTGCCGGAATCGCGCGGGCCGCTCTTCGCGATCATTTCCAGGCTCGTCCACCAGAAGGGCGTCGACCTGTCGATCGAGGCGGCACAGACCATCGTTGCCAACGGTGGTCAACTCGTTGTCACCGGGCGTGGCGAACGCAGGCTGGAGGAGGAAATTCAGCGGTTGGCGCGTCAGAACCCGCGCGCGATCGCGGCGCGCATCGGCTTCGATGATGCCGAGGCGCGCCGCATCTTCGCCGCTAGCGATTTCCTGCTGATGCCGTCCCGCTTCGAGCCTTGTGGGCTCAGCCAGATGTATGCCCAGCGCTTCGGCACGCTGCCGATCGCCTATCGCACCGGCGGCCTCGTCGACACGATCGAGGACGGCCTATCCGGCTTCCTGTTCTCGTCACTTTCAGGAGCGGGGCTGACGGGCGCTGTCACGCGAGCGCTGCAGGCCTTCCGTACCAAGAAGGCCTTTCGCCGCATGCGCGAACACGCGATGGCCAAGCGCTTTGACTGGCATCACCCGTGCCATCGTTACGCTCATGTCTATGCGCGGGCGCTCCACACGTGAGAGCCTGCGCCGGATTTTGGATCCCTTCAAACCTTCGCTTTCGAGGAACGGTCCGTTGCCGTTCTGGAGGAGCCCTTTGGCTCTTTCGCGACCGCGCCGGTTCCATTCTTCGGCAGCGCGCTGGCTCCCGCCTTCGCCGGAGCATTAGGCTTCGGCTTGCGCGATGCGGGCGCAGCGGTCGCGCTCTCGGAAAGGGTGCCCTTGCTCATCTTCAGGCTCTGGTCCACCCGTGCCTCGGCCTCCTTCCAATGCTCGGTCGCCCGACCTTCCGGTTTTCCTTCCGCCTCCCAGATAGCGTACGCGGTATCGCGGATGATCTGGTCACGGCTCATGGCAATTCTCCCTGTGGCGGCTCGACGCTGCTTTGCCCAAACACTCGCTTTCGCGGCGGGTTCCTCTGTTCGGATTTTTCTCAGCTGGTCTCGTCGAGAAATCAGAACGTGCACGATCTATGCCGCGAGGTCGCCGAGCGCTTCTTGTCCGAGTCGAGAAAGCTGCTGTTGCCCCTGATGATCCGGGATTTCATTTGATGGAAGCCGTGCTGACATTCCCAACGCTTCCGCCCCACGATCTCCACCTTCTGGTCGATGGCCGGCATCCGGATCCCTTTGCCGTGCTCGGTCGACATGCCGTCGATGGGCAGTCAGTCGTGCGCGCCTTCCTGCCTGGCGCCAACTATGTCGAGCTGATCACCTACAACGAAGGCGCACGGATGGTTGGGCCGATGCAGGGCACGGCAGAGGGGCTCTTTGAAGGCCTTGCCCCCGAAGCCGGAGCCTATCGCCTGCGCATCTCCTGGCCGGGCGGTATCGCGGAGGCGGGTGATCCCTACAGCTTCGGCCTGCTTCTGTCGGAGGAGGACATTTATCTCTTCACCGAGGGAAGGCATTTTGACATCGCGACGCGCCTCGGGGCGAATTTGCGGGAGTTTGATGGTGTCATCGGTGTGCTCTTCGCCGTCTGGGCGCCAAACGCCGAGCATGTCTCGGTAGTCGGAGACTTCAACAGCTGGGACCCGCGGCGGCATCCGATGCGACGCAGACTTGGGCCTGGGGTGTGGGAGCTGTTCGTGCCGGGCCTCGCTCCCGGCGCGGTGTACAAGTACGCCGTCACCTCCGTGGGGGGAGGTATCAGCTGGAAGGCCGACCCATTGGCGCGTCGCACGGAGACGCCGCCGCTGACGGCCTCGATTGTCGCCGAGCCGAGCGATTTCACCTGGAGCGATGCCGATTGGCTCGCGCGCCGCGAGCAGGCCCGTCCCATGGCCGAGCCGCTTTGCGCTTATGAGGTGCATGTCGGTTCCTGGCTCAGGACCGAATGGGGACAGATGGGCTCTTGGGACGAGGCGACGGATCGGCTCATTCCCTATCTCGAACATTTGGGCTTCAGCCATGTCGAGCTAATGCCGATCACCGAACATCCGTTCGGTGGATCCTGGGGCTACCAGCCACTCGGGATGTTCGCGCCGACGGCGAGGCTTGGTCCGCCCGAGGCCTTCGCGCGCTTCGTCGACCGCTGTCATGCTGCCGGTATCGGGGTGATCCTGGATTGGGTGCCGGCGCATTTTCCGTCCGACGAGCACGGTCTCGCCCGCTTCGACGGCACGGCGCTCTACGAGCATGAGGATCCGCGGGAGGGCTTGCATCGCGACTGGAACACGCTGATCTACAATGTCGGCCGGCGCGAGGTGCGCGGCTTTCTGATCGCGTCGGCCCTCTGGTGGATCGAGACCTTCCATCTCGACGGGCTACGGGTCGATGCTGTCGCTTCGATGCTCTACCGTGATTACAGCCGCCCGGCGGGAGAGTGGGTGCCGAACCGCTATGGCGGGCGGGAGAACCTTGAGGCGGTTTCATTCTTCCAGGAACTCAACACGCTGATCGGCGCGCGCGGGCGCGGCGCGGTCACGATCGCCGAGGAATCGACCGCCTGGCCCGGTGTGACCCGACCCGTCCATCATGGAGGGCTCGGCTTCCATTTCAAATGGAACATGGGGTGGATGCACGACACGCTACGCTATTTCGGGCGCGAGCCGATCCATCGCGGCTATCATGGCGACGATATCACCTTCGGGCTGATCTATGCCTTCTCGGAAAACTTCGTGCTGCCGATTTCCCATGACGAGGTGGTCCACGGTAAAGGCTCGCTTCTTTCGCGGATGCCGGGCGACGACTGGCAGTGCTTCGCCAATCTTCGCCTGTGCCTGGCGCTGATGTGGACGCATCCGGGTAAGAAGCTGCTCTTCATGGGCTGCGAATTCGGGCAGGCCGCGGAATGGAACGTCGACGCGCCTTTCCCCTGGCCGGCCGATGACGATAATCGCCGGCGCGGGACGATGCGGCTCGTCCGCGACCTCAATGCGCTCTATCGCGGGATACCGGCACTTCACCGCCTAGACCACGAGCCGGAAGGCTTTGCCTGGCTCATCGCCGACGACAACGCCAATGCGGTCTTCGCCTTCACGCGGTCGGCCGGCGACGGCAGGGCGCCGCTGCTCGTCGTTGCGAACATGACGCCGGTGCCCAGGCACGACTACCGGATCGGTGTGCCTGAACCGGGCCTCTGGCGGGAGCGGCTGAACAGCGATGCGCCGGTCTATGGCGGCAGCGGGCTCGGTAATGGAGGCGAATGCCGGGCGGCCGACGCCCAATCGCATGGCGAGGCGCAGAGCCTCACGCTGACGCTGCCGCCGCTCGGCCTGTTGGTGCTCGAGCATGCCGCGTAGCGCAGCCCGGCAGACGGCCACCGCGGAGTGCGGCCTATGAGTGACGAGACGCTGCGGCAACTGTCGACGAAAGCTGGGATCGCCACGCATTGGACCGACCAGGCCGGGACCGAGCGCGCCGTTTCTCCGGAGAGCCTGCGAGCTATCCTGGCTGCACTTGGCTGGCAGGCTACATCTCTCGCCGACATGAACCATTCCCTCGTGCTGGCGGCAGGAGGGGCGATGTTGCACGGATCGGCGCGCTTCGTCACGGCGCGCCTCGGAGAGCTGGTGAGCCTGCCCGCGCAAGTGCCGGCTGGCACGCCGGTTTCGATCGTGCTCGAGGGAGGTGGAGAGCGGGTCGTGCGCTCGCTCGAGGCACTCGACGGCGAGCTTGTGCTGCCGGCCTTCGACATCCCGGGCTATCATGTGGCGCGACTACCCGATGGAGATTTCACCGTCGCTGTCGCGCCGCCCCGCTGCGTGACCTTCGCCGATGTCGCGGGTCGCTCCGGCTGGGGACTGGCGGCCCAGATTTATTCGCTACGGAGTGAGGGCGATGGCGGCATCGGCAATTTCACCGGCGTTGCGGCGCTCGGGCGCGCCGCCGCCGCGCAGGGCGCGGACGCTTTGGCGATCAGCCCCGTACACGCCCTCTATGGCGCGTTCCCGGCCCAGTTCAGCCCTTACTCGCCGTCGAGCCGGCTATTCTACAACCCGCTGCATGCCGACCCAAGTGCATTAATCCCGGAGGATCTGCTGCGCGCATTGATCCAGAACTCCGGTGTGGCCGAGGAGATGGCGGCGCTTTCGGCGCAGGAGCTGATCGACTGGCCGGTCGCGACGGCCTTGAAACAGAGGCTGCTGCGCGGGGTCTTCGATGCGTTGCGGGCGACGCGTGTTCACGCAACGGGCGAGGATTTCGAGCGCTTCCAGCGGCGGGCTTCCCCGCTCCTGCGCGATCATGCCGTATTCGAGGCGTTGCAGGCAGCGGAGTTGAACCGCGACCCGGGGGCTGGCTACTGGCGCAATTGGCCGGCGGCGTTGCGCGATCCTCGCAGCGCTGAAGTTGCGGCCTTCGCGCAGGCTCATGCCGGGGAGGTCGATTATCACATCTTCCTACAATGGCTGCTCGGCCGCTCCTATGCTCAAGCCCAGAAGGCCTGCAGCGACGCCGGTATGGCCGTCGGGCTGATCGCAGACCTGGCCATCGGGATGGACGGCGCGGGCAGTCATGCATGGAGCCGGCAGGACGAGGTGCTGATCGGCCTGAGCATCGGAGCGCCTCCCGATTACTATGCGGCCGACGGCCAGAACTGGGGTCTGACCACCTTCTCACCGCTCGGCTTGTCGGCGAGTGGTTATGCGCCTTTCATTGAGACCATGCGCGCGAGCCTGCGCCATGTCGGAGGAATCCGCATCGACCACGTCATGGGGATGAGCCGGCTCTGGCTCATCCCGGAAGGCGGCAGCGCGCTGGATGGGGCCTATGTCCAGTTCCCGTCCGAGACACTCTTTCGGTTGATTGCGCTCGAATCCTGGCGCCACCGTGCCATCGTTATTGGTGAGGACCTCGGCACGCTGCCTTACGGCTTCCGGGACTATCTTCGCGAGCAAGGGGTGGCCGGCCTTAGGGTCCTGCGTTTCGAGCGGACCGAGCATGGCTATGTGCCGCCGCAGGACTGGGATGCCCAGGCCGTTGCGCTGACCACGACCCATGATCTCGTGCCGACGGCGGGCTGGTGGGCCGGTGCCGATCTCGACCCCAACGGCGAAGAGCAGCAGGCGGTGCGAGCTTGGGATCGCGGGCTGTTATGGGGATCGTTCCGAAATGCCGGGCTGGTTCAGGGAGAGAGGCCCGAGCCGGCGGACATTGACGCGGTCGTTGATGCCGCTGTCGCTTACGTCGCAGCAACGCCCTGTGCGCTGAAGATCGTGCCTATGGAAGATGCGCTCGGCATCAGTACCCAGCCCAACGTTCCGGGAACGACGGTTGAAAAGCCGAACTGGCGTCATCGCCTTTCGGGCGATGCGGCCAGTCTGCTCGACGACCCGACCGTCCGCAGGCGCCTCGCTCAGCTAGAGCGGTCGCGCCGAGGCTGAAGGATCTCGCTTGCCTGCTTCGTTGCCGGTGACGGTCGTTCGGTGATACAGCGGTAATGCTCCATCGCGTCCCATAACGCAGCGTATTCGAGCTCTTCTTCAGAGCCCCGAGGCTTGATGTCCAGCGCCGTCAAACGCGTCTCGGCGCGCTGCATGTCGAGTGGCGAACGGATCGGTGCGACTTGCATGGGAGGCCTCCACCACGCCAACGCGAGACTGAGGAGGCCGTTCCGCTGAGACTGAACTTTATTCTTTCGCGCAAACACCACTGTACGTCGGCAGAACCGTCGTGGCGTCTGCAGCGTTGGATCATCACGGCGGGGTTCACGGCGGGGGGAGGGGGACGAGTTGCCACGCGCAAATCAGGTGTTATCGACCTATAGGCTGCAATTCCATCACGGCTTTCCGTTTTCTGCTGGGCAGGCTGTCGCGGGCTATCTGGCCAGGCTCGGTGTAACCCATGTCTACGCGTCTCCGATCCTCGCTGCGCGGTCGGGCTCGAAGCATGGCTACGATGTGATCAGCTACGACGAGATTAACCCGGAGCTCGGAGGGGCCGAAGGCTTTCGCGCCATGTCCCAGGCACTTCGCTCTCAGGGGCTCGGGCTCGTTCTGGACATCGTGCCGAACCATGTCGCGGTCGGCGGCGACGACAATGCAATGTGGCTCGACCTGCTGAAGCGAGGGCGCAGCAGCCGGTATGCTCGCTGGTTCGACATCGACTTCGACGAGCGGGACCCGGTCTTGGGCAACCGCATCCATGTCCCCTTCCTCGGCGAACCCTTCCAAGACGCTCTCGAACAGGGAAAGCTCACTTTGGTCGACGACCCCGCGCGCCGGGGCTTCGCCGTTCGCTACGGCGAGCATCTGTTTCCGCTGCGCGAGGAGGATGACGAAGAAATCCGCGCGGCACAGCAGGGGGCTTATCGAGATCACGAGAAGCTGAGGCCACTGATCGAGCGCCAGCACTATCATCTCGACTACTGGCGCAACGCCTCCGACCGGCTGAATTGGCGCCGGTTCTTCGAGATCACCCAGCTCGCGGGCATCCGCATCGAGGAGCCGGAAGCCTTTGATGCCGCACATCGCATCGCCTTCTCGCTCTACGAGGGTGGGTGGATCGACGGGCTAAGGATCGACCATGTCGACGGCCTCGCCGATCCGGCCGCCTATTGCGCTACGCTGCGGGCCCGTCTCGATGCGCTGTCGCCGAGCCGGCCAGATTGGGCGACCCCCGGTCCGGCCTGGCTGATCGTCGAAAAGATCCTCGCGCCGGGCGAGACGATCCCGGCGAACTGGGGCGTGGATGGTACGACCGGCTACGACTTCATGGATCAGGTGAACGGCGTGCTGCATGACGGGCGCTCCGAGCCCACACTGGCCTCGCTCTGGTCGGAGATCAGCGGCCGCTCTGCCAGCTTCGTGGATGAGGAGCAGGCCGCGCGGCGAGAGGTGCTGGAGCATGGCTTTGAAGGCCAGCTCGAACAGGTCGTGGATCTGCTGATGGCGCTCGCCACCGCTACAGGCCGAGAGGTCGACATTCCCCGTGGGGCCATGCGACGCGCCACATCTGCTCTCTGCTGCCAGATGCGAAGCTACCGCACCTACGCGACTGGTCGCAACGAGAGCGACGATCCTGGTCCGTTCTTTATCGCGGCGTTGGAGGCTGCGCATTCGCAGCCACAGGCTGAACAGCTGGCGCTGGATTTCATCAATGTCGCGATAGCCGGCGCGGAGGCGGCGCTTCCGACCGATCTACGTCGAACGGCGGTGCAGCGCTTCAACCAGCTGACCTCGCCCCTGGCTGCGCGCAGCGTCGAGGATACCGCCTTCTATCGCTATGGCCGGTTGCTCTCGCGCAATGATGTCGGCTTCGACGCGGCGCGGTTTTCGCTTTCCGTACCGGAATTTCACGCGACGATGCAGGAGCGGGCTGTGGCGCAGCCACGCGCGATGCTGGCGTTGGCGACCCATGACCATAAGCGCGGAGCGGATGTTCGCGCACGCCTCGCCGTCATCAGCGAGAACGCCGTCAGCTGGGGCGTCGCGGTGGAGAGCTGGTTCGAGCAGAATGCAGCGATCCGGCCCGAGGGGTTGGACCGCAGCGACGAATACCAGTTCTACCAGACGCTGGTGGGAACCTGGCCGGCCGGCGGCCTAGAGGCGGCCCGCAACTATGCCGACCGGCTGAGCGGCTGGTGGCTGAAGGCCTTGCGAGAAGCCAAGCTGAAGACCGGCTGGATCTCGCCTAACCAGCCCTATGAGCAGGCGGCGGAGCAGTTCCTGCGCGCGGCGCTCGATCGCACGCGCAGCTTCGCCTTTCTCGCTGCGCTGGATGAGTTCGTGAACGGCATTGCGCCGGCCGCTGCGCTGAACGGGATTGTCCAACTCATCCTCCAATGCACTGCGCCGGGTGTCCCCGATACCTATCAAGGCACTGAATTCTGGGACCTGAGCATGGTCGATCCCGACAATCGCCGGCCAGTCAACTTCAGCCACCGCGAGCAGGCTCTGGAGAAGCTGGCGGATGAGAGCGCGCTTCTACCGCACTGGCAGGATGGCAGGATAAAGCAGAATCTCCTGCATCTCCTACTGCAGGCGCGGCTCCATCGGCCCGAACTCTTCGTCGGCGGCGCTTACCGGCCATTGCGGGTCACAGGATCCAGGCAAGATGACATCCTCGCTTTCGTACGGGAGGCCCGCGACAAGGTGCTTGTCGTCGTGCTGCCGCTCAGATGTTCCGACGCCCTCACTCCCGAGTTGATGTTGCCCGCCGATTGGTGGCGGGATACCCACATCGCGCTTCCGGGAGGCGAATTTTTTTTCGAGGCGATCGTCGGTGCGGAGATGAATGGGCGGGAGGTGGTCCCCGGCGAAGGCTCGGCGGACATTCCCTGGCGCGTCTCGATCGGCCGCCTCTGAAAGCAACTTAGTCGGATAGGATGGCGAGAAACGCGGCGCCGTTCAGCGTCGCGATGCCGTCATCCACCGCAGCATCGCCCAGTGAGGCGATGGTCCGTCCGGCCGATACCACCGTCCGGGCAGATTCCGCTCCGAAGTTCGCCAGCAGCGTCAACTCGCGCCCAGCAAGATCCCAGTGCGCTTTGACGCTGTCGGGCCCCAGCGGCTCGGCGCCCTTGCTCCGGCAAGCGTCGAGCGTCGGGACGATCCATTCTTGGCGAAGCGCGATCAAGTCGCAATACAGGGCGCGCCAGGTTTCAGCATCCTCGCCAGGCTTCGGGCGCGAAGCGTCGAATGTCGAGGGCGCGTTCGGATCGGGAGCCGGCGAGCCACCAGCATTGTGCTGATGAGCGAATTCGCGCTGGCGGCCTTCGCGTACGGCTTGCGCTAGCTCCGGCCCATGGTCGGTGAAATAGTAGAATGGGGTTCGGCTGCCGATTTCTTCGCCCATGAAGATCATCGGGATCTGCGGGCAGATCAAGAGCAGCGCGGTGGCGACCTTCACTTTGGCCGGGTCGGCCAGAGCTAGGAGGCGCTCGCCAAAGAGCCGGTTGCCTATCTGGTCGTGGTTCTGCAGGCAATTGATGAACCGCCGTGGCGGAAGGTGCCCGCTTGGCGTGCCGCGAGGTCCGCCCCGGCTTGAGGCCACCTCGCCCTGAAAGGCGAAGCCGCTCTCCAGCACGCGCGCCAGATGGCGGATCGGCTCCGGTGCGAAGCTGCTGTAATATGTCGTGGTCTCGCCAGTCAGCAGGACATGGACGGCATGATGGAAGTCATCGTTCCACTGCGCGTCATAGGTCGTCAGCAGGTCGGCTTCGTTTTCCTCGTTCTCGACGACGAGATGGATATGTCGTCCGGCCGGCAGGGCCTGCCGGATCTCGCGCTCCAGCTCTAGCAGGAAGCTGGGCGAGGGGATGGCGTGGACCGCGTCGAATCGCAGGCCGTCGAACTGGTACTCGTCGAGCCATTGCAGCGCGCAGGCGCGATAAAATGCGCGCACCTCAGGGCGGTCGAAGTCGATGCCGGCGCCCCATGGCGTCTGAATGCCGGCCTTGAAAAACTCCGGCGAAAGCGCGTGAAGATAGCAGCCATCGGGACCGAAGTGGTTGAACACTACATCTAGGAAGACGCTAAGGCCGAGTTCATGCGCACGATCGACCAACCTCTTGAGCTCGGCGGGCGTGCCATAGGCGGCGGCAGGTGCAAATTGCAGCACGCCGTCATATCCCCAAGATCGTTGTCCCGGGAAATCAGCAACCGGCATCAGCTCAATAGCGGTTACGCCGAGCGCCGCGAGTTCTGGCAGCCGCTGTTCAACGCCGACGAACCCGCCGCAGAGGCCGACGTGCAGCTCGTACAAGATCGTTTCTTGCCATGGTCGTCCGCGCCAGCTGTTGCTGCGCCAACGATAATTGTGGGGGGGCGCCACAACGCTATGGCCGTGCACCGTGTCATGTTGCTGACGAGATGCGGGATCGGCAACACACGTGCCGTCCGGCAGTAGGTAACGATAGCGGGTACCGTAGGGTAGTTTGGCTCGATACTCGAACCAGCCGCATCCTAGGCTGGAAGTGGAGAAGGTTTGCGCGCCATCGATCTCGATAGCCAAATGCTCCACGGCCGGTGCCCAGATCCGGAACACAGCCTCTTCGCCGTCTCGCCAGGCGCCAAAACGAAAGCACTCCGCGTTTAGGGCAGCACTTGACTGATCCAAATTCCACTCCTGCTGCGGCGCTTTAGGCGGCCGCTTTTGGGGGCGCCAACGATAGTTTTGGAAGTGCAATTCGACCGCTCGGATAGGGTTCCACCTGCGAGAAGTGTTGATCAGATCTGACCAATAGCGCGCAAATTTCACGATCCCGACCCGTCGCAATTGCTTCGATCCAATCGCAGTCTCGCGCGTTAGGGCACGTGTGGTCCCGAAAGAGAGACATATGTTTCAGCGCGAACTGATCGCAATGGGGACCGACAGGCGCTACGTGCGCCGTGACGACGACGGCACGTTCCAGGATTCCGACGATGTTGCTCTCTCCCTGGTGCAAGACGTTCGGAAGCAGGCCAAAACCGAACGTAAGCCTGGCCAGGCCGATCGTGGCGACCGGCGCTGAGCCTCACTTGCGGATCGCGACGTTCAACGTCAACGGCGTCAACGGCCGCCTGCAGGTACTCCTGCGCTGGCTGGCAGAGACCGAGCCTGACGTCGTCTGCCTTCAGGAGCTGAAGACGCCGCAAGGCGGCTTCCCGGAGGCGGCCATCAAGGCAGCCGGCTACGGGTCCGTGTGGCACGGTCAGAAAAGCTGGAACGGGGTCGCCATCCTTGCACGTGGTACCGATCCGATCGAGACCCGGCGCGGCCTTCCGGGTGACGATGACGACACCCAAAGCCGCTACATCGAGGCGGCCGTGAAGGGCATCCTGATCGGCTGCCTCTATTTGCCAAACGGCAATCCGGCGCCGGGGGCGAAATTCGATTACAAGCGGCGCTGGTTCGAGCGGCTTGCACGCCACGCTGACGAATTGCTCGCGCACGAAGTCCCGGTCGTGTTGGTCGGCGATTTCAACGTGATCCCGACCGAGCTTGACGTCTACAACCCCGAACGATGGCTGGACGACGCCCTTTTCCGACCCGAGGTGCGGGATGCCTTCGCCGGGCTTGTGGCGCGTGGCTGGACAGATGCAGTTCGCGAACTCCATCCGAGCGAACGCATCTACACCTTCTGGGATTATCTGCGGAACGCATGGGGTCGGAACGCGGGGCTTCGCCTCGACCACCTGCTTCTCAGCCCCGGACTGGTCGGACGGCTCGAATCCGCCGGCGTCGACGCCCATGTCCGCGGTTGGGAGAAGGCGAGCGACCACGCACCGGCCTGGATCGAGCTGTCAAAGTGCGTTCGGCTGAATGCGAATGTTACGCGGAGGAGGCAACGGCGATAATCAAGTTCGGGGTCAATGGCGACCGACTGCATCCGCAGTTGACGCCTTGTTGGCCGCGCGGCGCCCGGATCAATGGCCCTAGGCCGGCAACGCACCGGTTCTAACCTGGGTGGCGACCACTTCCTCCGTGACGATCTCAAACCGCTTGAGCATGTGTGGACCGAAGGTGTGGATCATGGGAATGTCGGCGGCGTCCCGTCCCCGCGCCACGAGGATTCGACCGATCCGTGGCACATTGTGGCGGGCGTCGAACACATACCAATTGCCACCGAGATAGGCCTCGAACCAGGCGTTGTAGTCCATCGGCGCCGGGTCCGGCGGCACGCCTATGTCACCGAGGAAGCCGTTGCAGTAGCGCGCCGGAATGTTCATGGCTCGGCACAGGGTGATGGCCAGGTGAGTGAAATCCCGGCAGACGCCGACTCGCTCGTTCAGGGCTTGAACGGCGGTCCGCGTGTTCCGGGCGGACTGGTAATCGAACCGGATCTGCGCGTTGACATAATTGCAGATCTGCTGGACCCGGTTCCACCCAGGGGCGTAGGTGCCGAACAGGTTCCAGGCAATCGGTGACAGTTCGTCGACCTCGCAATATCGGCTTGAAAGTAGGTATTCGATGACGTCGGACGGAAGCTCGTCCGGCAGGATTTCGGCCGCCTCCTTGTCCCAGTCGTCGGGCTTGCCAGAGTCGCGAATGATCATGTCGTTCGCGAAGAGAACACCGCCGGCGGGGACGATAAGCCGGCGGCATCTGTTACCGAAGCCATCCGAGTACTCGCGTACCGGCACGTATGACCCGCTGCGAAGCGATGTCACCTGAGGCTTCGGCAGGCTGACGATGTCTCCGTCGCGGCTCGGGTGCGGATCGAGTAGCGTCATGCACGAAACCGGTTGGACCGTGGCGATCTCGATCCTGTAGCCGACGCGGATTTCCATGCTTTGATCTCGATGATGAACGTGAGATCGCAACACCTCAGGAAAGCCGCTGTTCCTTAGGGGCTTGGCGAGATTTCAGGCACTGAAAGTAAGCGAGTGCTGCATGGGTGACGATTTTTGGCGCCTGCTTCCATCACAGCAGGCGTGCCGCGCGCGTCGCGGCCGCGCGTTCGAGCGACTTCGCTTTCCGCCGGCCCGCGCGCAAATCCTCCAGCGTCGGCTGCCACCATCCTCTCGCTCTTTCCAACGCCTCCGGCTCCCGCCGCGCCGGCCATGTCCGGATAAGCTCGTCGAGGGTCGGCGAGCGCCAGAACACCCAGACATAATCTTCCGTTGTATCGACACCGGGCTGGGATTCGACGGCCCCAACTATATAAACAAGCTCTCCGTCACTTCCGGTAACCACCACTATGCCCCTTGTGGTCATCACCGGTCGTCCGGGGGGAGGGAGCTGCGAAGCCACGACGGGTAGCCGCTTCTGTCGCCTTTCCGCTTCGCGTCGCCTGATTTCGACGAATTCCGCGGAGCGCTTCAGCTCCTCGCGGCGCCTTTTTCGCTCGCTCGGTTCCGCCCGCCGAGCCGCGATTTCGATAGACAGCCAGCACGACCTCAGAGTCTCGAGCGATCTATACGGAACCCGCCACAGCTTCGCATCTGGGTCCCACGCTGCCCACGGCACGCGGCGAATGTGATCGATGACCGCGCGGGAATAAGGAGTCCTGATGAGGAGGTTTTCGTTAGCCTCGAGATAATCGCTCTCGATCGGGTCGAAATCGAAGGCGTCCCTGCCGCGGTCGTCAGCAAATGCCAATGGTTCAGGAAGTTCACGTTGAAGCCAGGCCGCGAGGCGGCGCTCCGCGGTCGAGCCCGGAACCAGCCACGCGCACAATTCCTCGCTCCATCTCGCTCCCGGAAACCGGGCGCGGAAGCGTTCGACGAGGCCTGCATCATAGGGAAAAGCCACGATCGCGCCCGTCGCGTCTTCGGCAGGTCGGATCTCGATCCGGTCGGTCAGCTTGTTCGGCATCGTCCGACCCTAGGAAGCTCACGGCGCTAGACGGAACCACGTGTTGGATAGCTAGAGGTGCCTTTGAAGGAAACGTCGCGTTCGGGCGATGGCATCCGGCAACGACGCAAGCGAAAGCCCATGCCCTTCGCCGGGGTAGATATAGCTTTCGACCATACCGCCCTGCGATTTAATCAGGCGTTCGATCGATGTAGCGTTCCCGACCGGGACGACGCGATCAGCGGAGCCGTGCAGGATCAGGGTCGGCGGCAGCTTACGCCCCTCGCCGAGGCCCTCCGGCTCAAATCCAAAGAAATCGACGACGGCTTGAATCCGCGACGATCTCGAGGCGAGGGACAGCGCGAGGGCGCCACCCAGCGAGAAGCCGACCACCGCGACGCGACCCGTCTCCCACCCGCCCGCCGGCACCGCGAGCACCGCCTCGAGCCTTCGCAGCCAGGTAGGGAACTTTGACCGGATGTCCCCATAGCGAGCGCGACTGTCTTCGGTCGCTTCGAAGTAGCGAGGCAGCAGCACCGTGTATCCCGCGTTGGCGAGTGTTTGGGCCGCGAACTGATAGCGTCCTCCATTGGTCAAGCCATCCGAACCGTGCAGCAAGTACACGGTCGGTCCACCCGAGCCGAACCGGTCGATGCCGATCGTGCCTTGGGCCAATGCCCGGTTCGCCGTTACCGCCATGCATGCGGTGCCGAGAAGTGTTCGACGATCGATTCCACTCACTCGGCGGCCTCCGACCAACGCTGCTTGGCTTCCGCCGCCGGGACGATCAACTTGATGATGTCGCCCTCGACCCCAACAACGAGGGCGATGTCTAGGTAGTGGTGAATACCTCCCGATTCAGGGTCGTTCTTCTTTAATTTAAGAAGCTGGCCGCTCAAGCCATCGACGGTCCCGACATGGCCTCCGTCAGCGCCAATGACGCGCTGGCCTTCCTTGAACTGCTCGACGAACATCATGATCGGCTCCCGGGCTAAATGCATCGCTGGGGCAACCGATGTGGGGTAGGGATGTTCCGAGTGGCGCCATCTCGCGGAACGTCCTTCAGCTTCATGCTCGCTAGCAAGATCATTGGTCCCGCGGATCGCGGATCCGGCACGGTGCCACGCAGTTGCGGCTTCATCGGGAGTGCCGTCGATGGCGAGCATGCTGCAAGGATACCGGGCCAAAACGGGAAACTACGAACCGCTGCGGAAGCCGTATGAGGACGCATCGGCTCTCAGCTCGCGATCACCTCGGTGACATCTCAAGCCGAGGATCAAAACGCCATCATCTCGACCTGTACGCCGACGACGGGTCCGCGGAAATCGAACGCCTAGCCCGCCGTCGAATGGCGCTATCCAAGCGATGAGGATTATCGTTTTTGCCGATCCCGACGGCAACATTTTTGGCGTGGTGATTAAGTTTACCACCAAGCCCAATCCCAATCACATTGAATAAGTCCGCAGCCTTAGGCCAACGTCCTGACCTTGGGCTCCCGCTCCCATTGGCGGGTTCGTGCCGCTTTCAGGAAGTCATCGACCTTCGGGGTGAGCTCGACGACGCCCGAGTCCGCAATAACGCCTGCCTTCTTCAACAGAGGTTCGGCTTCCGCTGAGAAGCCCACGGCCTTTAGGTGACCGAAGGCATCCATCGCGAACTGTACGGCCGCGGCCTCGTTCAGCAATTCCTCGCAGCCGTCCTTCGAGAGCACGAGCGCCGCGGCGTCGAAGATGACAGACGGTGATCCGGCAAGCTGGCCATCCGCCTTCAGCGGCTCACCGTTGTCCAGTGTTACCCCGCCGACCTTAGGCGCGATGATCTTCATGATGCCGCCCTCCGCAGCGACGGCCTTGGTTAGCGCCTGCACGATCCTCGAATCCGCCCCGTTCGTGACGAGCATGCCGACGGTTCGACCGCCGAGGGTGGGCGGATATTTTCCGACGATCCGCAAGGCAGGTGAGGGCGCCATGTCCTGCGGAGAGATGGCGGGTTTCGAAGACTTCGGTAAATCGATGTTCAGGCCATCGGCGATGCGCCTGACCAACCCGTCGTCCACGTTGGCAAGATTGGCCAGCACGCGATCGCGAACATGGTCGAGCGTCACCTTAGATAATTCGAAGACGATCGCGCTCGCCAAGTGCGCCTGCTCGATCTCGGTCTGGGACCGATAGAACAGCCGTGCATGACTGTAGTGATCTGCAAAGCTTTCCGATCGCAGCCGGACCTTCCCGTCTTGCAGCGAAATTCTGGCGGTTCGGAAGCCGCCGCTCGGGTCGGCACGGGGGCCTGCGATCTCTCCGGCTTCGGCGAGACTGTTCGGCTCGTAGTTGGCGCGGCCCTTAGAGACGTGCGTCTGCATCTGCCCGTCGCGCTGAAGGTTCTGGAAGGGACAGCCCTTGGCGCGATTGATCGGGATCTGGTGGAAATTCACCGTGCCTAGCCGTGACAACTGCGTGTCCTGATAAGAGAAGAGGCGACCCTGAAGCAACGGATCCTCCGACACGTCGATCCCCGGAGGAATGTTCGTCGGCAGGAATGCGACCTGCTCGGTCTCGGCGAAGAAATTGTCCGGATTCCGGTCCAGCACCATCCGCCCGATGACGCGGATCGGCACCATCTCCTCGGGGATCAGCTTCGTGGCATCGAGGATGTCGAAGGGCAATGCGTCGGCTTCGGTCTGGGTCAGGAGCTGTACGCCGAACTCCCACTCAGGGTACTGCCCGGCGGCAATCGCCTCGTAGAGGTCGCGCCGATGATAATCCGGGTCAGCGCCCGCGATCTTGACCGCTTCGTCCCAACAGGTTGACTGAGTGCCGAGCTTGGGCCGCCAATGGAACTTGACGAACGTCGGCTCGTCGTCCGCGTTCAACAGGCGGAAGGTGTTAACGCCGAACCCTTCCATCATCCGATAGGAGCGCGGGATGGCGCGATCCGACATTGCCCACATGATCATGTGGGTCGACTCGGGCATGAGACCGATAAAGTCCCAAAAGGTGTCGTGAGCGCTCGCCGCCTGCGGATACCCGCGATCGGCTTCCATCTTCACAGCGTGGATCAAGTCCGGAAACTTGATCGCGTCTTGGATGAAGAAGACGGGGATGTTGTTCCCCACCAGATCCCAGTTGCCTTCCTGCGTATAGAACTTCACCGCGAACCCGCGCACGTCCCGCGGCGTGTCCACAGAGCCCGCGCCACCCGCCACGGTAGAGAAGCGGACGAAGACTTCCGTCTTGGCGCCGACCTCGGTCAGCACCTTGGCTCGGGTGACGTCGGCCAGCGATTCCGTCAGCTCGAAGTAGCCATGCGCGGCGGAACCGCGGGCGTGGACAATCCGCTCGGGAATGCGCTCGTGATCGAAGTGCTGGATCTTCTCGCGCAGCACGAAATCCTCGAGCAGGGTCGGACCGCGCTGACCTCCCTTGAGCGAATTCTGGTTGTCACTGATCGGCACGCCATGGTTCGTCGTCAGCCGGGATTCCGGAGCATTCGCCGACTGGTGGAGTTCACCCCCATTGCCTACTACGGACGCCGTCATTTTGCTGCCGCTGCGCTCTTTGGAAGTCGCCATGTCGGATCCCTCTTCGGATTGGTTGGCCCGAGGCGCGGAGCGCGCTCGCTCATCCCCCGCATAACGCGGGCGCTCGACGCCCGTTCCGAAGCATTCCAACTTCAGGCAGCCGACAGAAGCGGGGGGAGCGGGGCTCCACTACTTCGCTGTTTGAACATGGCGGCTGGCGAGTTCAGCGCCCGACCGACTTTCGCAACATTCTCCGCGGAACGGTAACAAGTCACCGGAGTTGGGAATTGACAACCGTTCGCCTGCCACGGAAGGAACGGTGCTAGTACAAGGTAGATCCACCGATGCTGAAGGTTCTGGCTTTAAATTGCTCGCTCAAAGCCGACGGCATCTCGTCGACCGATGTCCTGCTTTCCCAGATCCTCGAAGAGATGGGAGCTAAGGTCGAGAGTGAAACCGTCAGGGTCGCTGCGCTGAACATCAAGCCCGGTGTGACCTCCGACGAAGGCGAGGGCGACGAATGGCCCTCGTTGCGTAAGAAGGTTGATGCCTGCGACATCTTTCTGATAGGCACGCCGATCTGGCTCGGTCAGCCGTCCAGCGTCGCGAAACGCGTGCTGGAGCGGATGGATGCCTTCCTCGACGAGGCCGACGTCAAGGGTCGTACCCCGGCCTATGGCAAAGTCGCGGCGGTCGGCGTCGTCGGCAATGAGGACGGCGCGCACCATGTCTCCGCAGAGCTGTTCCAGGCCCTAGCCGATGTCGGTTTCACGATTGCGGCCGGCGGCCCGAGCTACTGGGTCGGCGAGGCAATGGGAAGCGTCGACTACAAGGACCTGAAGGCGCCGCCGCAAGTGGTGGCGACGGCAACCAGCATGCTCGTGAGGAACGCCCTGCACCTCGCCGGGCTGCTGAAGCGCTCGCCCTATCCTGGATAAAAGTAGCGAATTCTCGGAGACCTTTCGCGCCTTCGGTCGTTATTGTCGGCAACCGGGTGACAAGAGGCGATGCCAGAAGGACTGCAACTCGACGAGAACAGGCGGTTCCAGGAGCGGTTCTGGCAAGCCGAGCGCTGGGCCTGGGGCTTCTTCGCCTTGATCGTGATGGCCGGGCTGCTCGGGTTGACGGGCGCCGGGGGGCCGTTCGCGCGCTCGCAGGCCTCGGCAGGGGCGAGCCAAATCGACTACCCGCGCGTCGCTCGCTGGCAGGCGGCGGATCGGATCACGATCTCCTTCGCGCCACATGCGGCCACCGAACGCAAGCTGCTCCTTTCGCGGCGCTTCAGGGAGTTGATCTCGCTTCAGGATGCGCAGCCGCACCCGGTGCGATGGGAGTCCACTGCCGCTGGCGAGGAGCTGACCTTCCTGGTGCGGCCGAATGAGGCCGCCAGTGCCACCCTGCGGATCAAACCGGAGGCGGCGGGCATGATCGAGTCCATTGTCTCGGTGGATGGCATCGCCGCCAATACCGTCATCCTTGTCCTGCCCTGAGGGGGAAAATGGAAACCGTTCTCCGGGGGCTCGCGATCTATATCGTGCTTCTGCTGATCGTGCGTCTGTCGGGGAGACGCACGCTGGCGCAGATGACGCCGTTCGATCTCGTCCTATTGCTGATTGTCGCCGAGACGACCCAGCAAGCTCTGCTCGGGGACGATTTTTCAATCGCCAACGCAGTCCTACTGATCGTCACGCTCTTCGGCATCGATATTGCGTTCTCCCATCTCAAGACGCGCCATGCCGGGCTCGGTCTCCTCATCGATGGCACACCGACCGTTCTCGTCAGCCATGGCAAGCCGAACGAGCACGCGCTGAAGCGCGCACGAATGAGTGTCGACGACATCCTTGAGGCTGCGCGGGTGCAGCAAGGGCTGGAGCGCCTCGAACAGGTCAAATACGCCGTGCTGGAAATCAGTGGCGAAATCAGCATCGTTCCACGCGATTGACTGGGACGCGTCTGCGACTCGTCCTGCGTTCACGACGTAACGAAGCGAGACGATGGCGACAGTTGAAAATGCGCAGATCAAGCCGTGGCGCGATCATGGAAGCGAGGACGGTTCAACTGCTCTTGTTCGATGGCAGTAGCGTCCCAAGAAGCGTTCTGGCCGTGGATGCAACAATATTGCCTGCCTCGGGATCGCCAGCGGCCAGGGCCCCCGCCAAGCCGCGTGCCTGCGCGAACGTGATGTGGGGTGGCAGCGGCGGCACGTTCGGGTCGGTCACCATGTCGAGCACGAACGGACGATCGGCCGCTAACGCCTCGTCCCAAGCCGGCCCAACCTGTTCCGGATCCTCGACCCGCCGTCCTCTGAGGCCCATCAGCTTGGCGATCTCGGCATAGGGCAGGTCCGGCAAATCCTGGCTCGTCGGCCATCTCGGATCACCTGCCTGAATACGTTCCTCCCAAGTGACGTAGGCTAATTCGCGATTGTTCAGCACCATGATGATCAGCCGCGGATCCGTCCAGCGCTTCCAGTATTTTGCTATGGTTACCAGTTCGGTGATGCCATTCATCTGCATCGCACCATCGCCGACCAGCGCGATCGCGGGGCGGTCCGGATGCGCGAACTTTGCCGCAATTGCATACGGGATCGCGCAGCCCATGGTCGCTAGCGTGCCCGAGACCGACCCCATCATGCCCCGTCTGAAGCGGAGATGGCGAGCATACCAGACGGTCGTGGTGCCGCTGTCGGCGGCAATGATACACCGTTCCGGGAGGCGCTCTGATAGTTCTGACGCAACACGCTGTGGATTGATCGGCGAGGCCTCGACCATCGCGCTGTCGCGCGCCTCCTGCCAGCTCTTGCTGACATTGGCCTCGATCGTCCGCCGCCACGCTTCGGCCGCCTTAGGCTTCAGCAGCGGCAGAAGAGCTTCCAGCGTTGCGGCGGCGTCGCCGATAAGGTTCACCTCCATTGGATAGCGCAGGCCGAGCATGCCTGGATCTATGTCGATCTGGACACCGCGCGCCTGTCCCGGCTTTGGCAAGAACTCAGTATAAGGGAATCCCGATCCGACCATCAGCAGTGTGTCGCAGCCCTGCATCAGTTCCCAGCTCGCCTTCGTCCCAAGTAGTCCGATTGAACCGGTGCAGAACGGTACGTCGTCCGGAACGGCGGACTTTCCAAGAAGCGCCTTGGCGACGCCGGCCTTCAACTTCTCCGCTGTGGCGAGAACGGCGTCGGTCGCGTTGATGGCTCCAGCCCCGACCAGGATGGCGACCTTATGACCCGCATTGAGGACATCGGCCGCTCGCTGAAGGGCTGTAATGGCGGGCACCACCGGCGAGAGTTCGATCCCAACCCCCGAATGGGTCATTCCGTGCTCGCGCGATGGCTCGACCATGGGCTCGAGTTGAAGATCGTTCGGCAGGATCACGCAGGTAACGCGCCGCTCTGACTCGGCAATCCGGAAGGCGCGATCGATCAAATGCGGTACTTGGGCGGGCACCGTCGCCGTTTCGATATAGGCACCGGCGACGTCCTTAAACAACGATTGCAGATCGAGATCCTGCTGGTAGTGCGAGCCCATCGCAGAGCGCGCCTGCTGTCCGACGAGGGCGACGACCGGACGGTGATCGAGCCGGGCGTCATAAAGGCCGTTAAGTAGATGAACCGCACCCGGTCCTGACGTCGCAAGGCAAACGCCGACCCTCCCGGTGAACCGCGTCTCGCCCGAGGCCATTAGGCTCGCGGTCTCCTCATGTCGAACCTGAACGAACTCGATGTCGTCTTCCCGGCGCTGCAACGCCGCGATCAGCCCGCCGATGCCATCCCCCGGATAGCCATAGACCCGCTTGACGCCCCAGTCGTGAAGACGAGTCCAAATGAAGTCCGATACGGTGGCGGCCATGATGATCTCCGGGCTGGCACGGAATCTAGCCCGACCACCATCTCCGGCGACCGAACCGTGAAGTTGAGCGCGAACGAGCTCGCTGCGGGACCCTTCCGGGAGCGCGTTTGCTTCCGGCTAGTAAGGACTGAACGGCCGCTTTGTCGGCATGTTCCCCGTTGGTCCTCGCGGCTGGATTTGCGGGTGAATTCTTCCGCAGAGACGGAACGCCGATCACGCTCGCTGGTTGGCTCTTCATTGCCCCTAGCCATTGCCCCTAGCGGAGTCACCGGCATGCCCGCGAAATCGAAAGCACAGCAGAAAGCGGCTGGAGCCGCGCTCGCTGCCGAGAAAGGCGAACAGAGCGCGAGCAAATTGAAGGGCGCTTCGAAGGAAATGGCCAAGTCGATGAGTGAGAGGCAGCTCAGCGAGATGGCCTCGACGAAGCTCAAGGGGAAGCCCGAGCACTCATCAAAGTCCTGACTGCCACTGGAGACCGACATGACCGACCACCCAAAGCCGCCATTTCCGCATCAACAGCAGTCGATGCCGGGCTCGACCAATCGCATGGATCCGCGCCCGGATCATGGCGAGGATACATATCGCGGCTCCGGGCGTCTTTCAGGCAAACGTGCGGTTATCACGGGCGGTGACAGTGGCATCGGCCGTGCTGTTGCTATTGCCTTCGCCAGGGAGGGTGCGGACGTCCTGGTCTCCTATCTCGATGAGGAGGAGGACGCGGCAGAGACCAAGCGCTGGATCGAACAGGAGGGCCGCAAGGCGGTTCTCGTACCCGGCGACATCCAGTCGGCGGCGCACTGCCGCAAGATCGTCGATACCGCCATGGCTGAGCTGGGCGGGATCGACATCCTGGTCAACAACGCGGCTCATCAGGCAACTTTCGACGATATCTCCGAGATTTCGGACGATGAGTGGGAGTTGACCTTCAGGGTCAACATCCATGCCATGTTCTATCTGACCAAGGCAGCCGTCCCGCACATGCCGCCCGGAAGCGCGATTATCAACACCGCTTCGGTGAACTCGGATATGCCGAACCCGACCCTCCTCGCCTATGCCACTACGAAGGGCGCGATCCAGAACTTCACGGCCGGGCTCGCCCAGCTTCTCGCCGAAAAGGAGATCCGAGCGAACGCGGTGGCGCCTGGCCCGATCTGGACGCCGCTCATTCCCTCGACGATGGATCCCGACAAGGTTTCGAACTTCGGCAAGCAGGTTCCGCTGAAGCGGCCGGGGCAGCCGGCTGAGCTCGCGACGGCCTATGTCATGCTCGCCGACCCGCTCTCGAGCTATGTCTCTGGTGCCACGATTGCGGTCACCGGCGGCAAGCCGATCCTCTAGGAGCAGTCTCGATGAACTGGGGTCACCGTCATAGGGTCTGGCGATTGCTCGAAGTCAGCTTCGTTCCCTCGAACGTGACGCGCGGCACGAAATCGCTTCTCCTTTGCCAATGGGGGGGGCTTTGGCCGGAATGCGCACTTCTTCGGCGCTTCGTCCTCGATCTCGGCAGCAGCAATATCGAGGCGATGACATCCTCCCCGGATTGAATCTGGAGCTGACGGCTATGGACAAGCTGCTGCCTCCAATTCGCTTCGACCGGGCGGTTCATCTCTGCGTCGACATGCAGCGCCTGTTTTCCGATGACGGTCCCTGGCCGACTCCATGGATGCCTCGCGTGCTGCCCAACTGTGCCGCCTTGGCCGCCCTGAACCCCGCGCGCACCATCTTCACCCGATTCATTCCGCCGCGCGCTGTGGAAGAAGCCCATGGATCCTGGCTGCGATATTATGAGCGTTGGAGCGAGGCGACGCGGGAACGACTGGACGCTACGCTCATCGAGCTGATGCCCGAGCTGGCGCGCTACGTTCCTCCGGCAACGGTTTTCGACAAGCCGGTCTACTCTGCCTTTGCCGGCCGACGGCTCTCGGCGGCGCTTGCGGAACGTGACGTCGAGACGCTGATCGTGTCGGGTGCGGAGACCGATGTCTGCGTGCTTTCGACCATCCTCGGCGCCATCGATCTCGGGTTTTTTATTATCGTGGTGCGCGACGCCGTGTGCAGTTCCTCTGACGAGGGGCATGACGCGCTCATCTCAATGTTCGAGTGCCGCTACAGCCAGCAGCTCGCGATTACCGATACTCAGACAATCCTCGCCGCCTGGATGTGCGCGAAGAGTTAGCCTCAGGTGTCGCGGAGCCTGCCGAGATTGCCCGGCAGGCCTGATACCCCAAAATCATCAGCGGTGTTGAGGCCCCCGACCGGCTCGGGCCCGTGACTGTTCTCGCCTTTATGCTCCTCATCCCAGGCACGCAAAGCGGCTATCAGATCGGCATGCTCTGCAGCGGCGGCGGAACCCTCGGGAGCATCCGACAAGGAATGAGCCCGCGCGACCGCGGCATTGTACTCGTCGTGGTTCGAGATCCTCATACTCATCTCCTTCTTGGTCACGCTGCCAGAAGCTTGTCGACGGTCATCGGCAGGCTACGCAGGCGCTTGCCTGTGGCATGGTGGATCGCGTTCGCGATCGCCGCCGCTGTGCCAACGATGCCGATCTCGCCGAGGCCCTTGACACCGATCGGGCTCGCCTTGTCATCGTGCTCCTCCACGAAGACTACGTCGATGTCGTAGATGTCGGCATTCGCCGGGACGTGATACTCGGCGAGGGAGTGATTGACGATGCGGCCGAGCCGGTGATCGGTCAGCGTCTCCTCATGTAACGCCATGCCGATGCCCCAGACGACGCCGCCGATGATCTGGCTGCGGGCAGTCTTGGGGTTGATGATGCGGCCGGCAGCGACGGCATTGACGATACGCGTGACGCGGATCTGCCCAAGTTCCTCGTCGATCCGGACCTCCGCGAAGACTGCGGAGTGCGTGTATGCGGCATAGCGCATTGGTCCGATCAGGCCGGGGCTCGCGCTCTTCTCCGCTTCAAGCTTCTCTTCACCGGAGGCGGCAAGAGCGTCCGCCAGTGAAACGGATTTCGCGGGATGGGTCCGTAAGAGGATTCTGCCATTGGCGAATGCGATGTCGTCAGCGCCCGCATCGGTCAACGGCGAGCCTTCGATCTTCCGCGCCAGCTTGAAGAGCTGCTCCCTCAAGTCCTGGCAAGCGGCCATGACGGCGCTGCCGGCGGAGGCCGCGGTCCATGAACCGCCCTGTACCGGCGAGGCGGGCAGCGTCGAATCCGCGAGCTTTACCGTGACCTCCTCCATCTCGAGGCCGAGGGTCTCGGCACCGATCTGGCTGAGGATAGTGTAGGTGCCGGTCCCGATGTCGGAGGTCGCGCAAGACAGTTCGAGGCGTCCATCGGCTGTGAATACCGCGCGGGCCGCCGTCTTCATCATCCCGGCTTCCCAGACGCCACTTGCCATGCCCCAGCCGATCAGTTCATGGCCATCGCGCATGGACCCTGGCCGAGCATTGCGTTTGGTCCAACCAAAGCGCTCGGAACCTTCGCGATAGCAGGACCGCAGCTCCTTCGAGGTGAAGGTCTTGCCATCGTTCTCGTCATAGTCGGTGTAGTTGCGCAGGCGCAGCTCGATCGGGTCGATCTTCGCGGCGATGGCCAGCTCGTCCATCGCGCTTTCGAGCGCGAACAATCCCAACGGCGCTCCTGGCGCCCGCATGTCCCCGGGAGAGTAGGTGTCGAGCTTGGCCAGTTCGTAGCGCAGATCGACATTCGGCGCCTGGTAGAGCATGCCCGACCAGTTGACGACGTTCTCCTGGTGGTCCTCAAACCGTGAGGTCGCGGCGACTGCGTGATGCTGGATCGATACTAGGTTGCCACCGGCATCGGCGCCGAGCGCAACGGTGTTGATAGTTGCGGGGCGGTGTACGTGGCTGAACATCTGCTGCCGCGTCAGTTCGACACGCACCGAACGTTCGAGCGCCAGTGATGCCATCACGGCAAGGAAGAGCTGATGTTGCGGGCGCAGGCCCGAACCGAAGCCGCCGCCAACATAGGGCGCCACGACACGGACATCGTCGCTCGACAGACCGAAGACGCTTGCAACATAGGCTTGGGTGTTCTGGACGCCCTGCGTCTTGTCGTGGACGGTGACCTTGCCGTCGCCTTCCCAGATCACGGTGGTCGCGTGCGGCTCCATCGGGTTGTGATGCTCGGCAGCGATCGTGTATTCCGCACTGACCCGGACGGCAGCCTCGCTGAATGCCTTGACGGCATCCCCGCGCGGGTCGGGCGGAGGGGCGATGCCCATGCGCTTCTTGGGCGGCTTATAGGCGTCGATGCGTGCGATGCTCAGGTCGGTGAGGTGCACTTCTTCCTCGTACGAGACCGCAACTAGGGCAGCGGCATCGCGAGCGGCGTCGAAGCTGGTCGCGATGACCAGAGCAATCGGCTGGCCGCTATACTGGATCTCGTCGCTGTAAAGCGGACGGAACGGCGAGCCCGGAGGCGCCACCTGATCCCGGTATTTGTAGGTAAACCAAGCCGTTCGCGGGCGGTTCTCGTGCATGAAGACCCTGATAACGCCGGGCGCCGCCTCCGCTGCACTGACATCGATCGAGCGGATGCGTCCGCGCGCGATCGCGCTCTCGACGATATAGCCGTGGCAGAGATCGCTCGCGGCGAACTCGGCTGCGTAGGTCGCGGCACCCGTGACCTTGGCCGGCCCGTCGACGCGGTTGCGCGGGGAACCGATATGGGGATCGTTTCTCAGCATGGCGTTCTCCTCACGCGATACGCTTGTCGGATAGCGACTGCGGCGTTGCGGCGGCTGCCTGTGACAGCGCCCGCACGATCGCGCGCCGCGCGAGATCAACCTTGAAGGCATTGTGTGCGCGGGGTTCGGCACCGGCCAACAGGACGTCGGCGGCGCGCGAGAAAGCCGCCTCGTCGGCAGCCATCCCGACCAGCGCATCTTCGGCTTCCGGTTTGCGCCAGGGCTTGTGCGCGACACCTCCGAGCGCCAGCCTCGCCGCAGAGATTCTTGCTCCGTCGCATTCGAGCGCTGCCGCCACTGAGACGAGAGCGAAAGCGTAGGACAGCCGGTCGCGCAGTTTCAGGTAGCTATAATGCGCGGCGAAGCCCCTGGACGCCGCAGGCAGCGTCACCGCTACGACGATCTCGCCGGGACGCAACGTGTTGTCGTGCTGAGGCGCGTCGCCAGGAAGGCGGTGATAGTCGGCGAAGGCGATACGCCGTTCGCCTTCGGGCCCGACGACCTCGACCGAAGCTTCCAGCGCCGCCAGGGCGACGCACATATCGGAGGGATGAGTCGCGATGCACCGGTCGCTGGCGCCGAGGATGGCATGAATACGGTTGACGCCGTCGATCGCGCCGCAGCCTGAACCCGGCTCGCGCTTGTTGCAGGGCGTGGCGACGTCGTTGAAATAATAGCAGCGGGTGCGTTGGTTGAGGTTGCCGCCGGTCGTGGCTGCGTTCCGCAGTTGCGGCGTAGCGCCTGCCAGGACACCGTGCGCCAGCAGCGGATAGCACTCTGCGATGCGGTCATCGTAGGCGACGTCGCTATTTGGCACGAGGGCGCCGATGCGTAGCCCGCCGTCTTCCGTCTCGGAGATGCCGCGCAATTCGTGGAGGCGGGTCAAGTCGATCAATTCACCTGGGCGCTCGACCTCGTATTTCATCAGGTCGACGAGGTTCGTCCCCCCAGCGATGACGGCGGCGCCGGGATTGCTCCGGAGACGCGAGATCGCATCGGCGAGCGTCTCGGCGCGGTGATAGGAAAAGCGGTTCATTCCGCGGCCTCCTGGATCGTGCCAGAGCGCTGGATCAGCACGTCCTCGATCGCGTCGACGATGTTCGGATACGCACCGCAGCGGCAGATATTGCCGCTCATCAGCTCGCGGATATCGTCGCGGGTAATGGCGTGGCCCTCCTCGATCAGCGCGACTCCGGAGCAGATCTGGCCGGGCGTGCAATAGCCGCACTGGAAGGCGTCGCGCTCGATGAAAGCCTGCTGCAACGGGTGCAGCTCGCTGCCGTGCCCGATACCCTCGATCGTGGTGATCTCTTTCCCATCCTGCATCACGGCAAGCTGGAGGCAGGAATTGATCCGACGGCCGTCGATGAGGACGGTGCACGCACCGCACTGGCCATGGTCGCAGCCCTTCTTCGTACCTGTCAGGGTGAGGTCGTGTCTGAGCAGGTCGAGAAGCGTGGTCGAAGGTGAAACGTCGAGGTGACGGGATTCACCGTTGATCTTGATATCTATCCAAACGCCGGCGGATGCCTCTGCTGGGTGATGGGACATGCGGAAGCTCCGATCCGATGTTGCCGATCCCCCAGCCGCATGGTCTGATCAGAACAGGAAGGGCGGGCCGAAGTTCCTTTGATTTGGAAAGGTTCGTCTCGAAAAAATAACCTTCGATCACGTGGGCAGATTGACGTCTGCGAGCGTCTTCGGCTGATGCATCGGGCAGCCGCCGTGTTCCGAGCGGAATCGAGCCGAGCTTCGGTAGGCTGCCCTTCGCAATCGCATGATCGAGCCGAGCGGACGATGGGCGGCCAACCCGTGCCACGGGCTGAACGACTGCTTCTCGTCGATGGCGCGCGATTTCTCCTCCTCCCAAGCGACCTGGCGGGGCGCGGTCACCGTCGCGACGGTCCAGTAAGGGCTTTGCTCCTCCGGCCATTCGACGCTCGAGTCCTCGATCGGCATGGATTCAAGATCCGTGCAAAGCTGGACGCGCACCTCCCATCGACCGCCATGGTCAGCGAAGAACGCATTGCAGGCCTCGCGCAGCCCATCCGGACGGCCGAACACCCTGATCGCCTGATTGGTCAAGCTCATCAGCTCGGGGCTCACCGGGAGCAGCTGGACCTTGGCCATGTACTCACCGAACAGGATCGGAGCGGCACTAAAGTAGCTCTCGCCCAGCGGATGCGTCGCGGGGTGCCCGCCCAATTGCTTCAACGCAGCGCTGTCGGCGCCGGCGGCTTCGGCCAAACTCTGGATGCCACGCAATGCATAGCTAAGCGCCTTCTTAAGGAACTGAACGCGGTCCGTCGTCGCCGCGACGAGCTTGAGCCCAGACAGGAAGTCCTTGCCGCTTTTCGCGGAGAACACGGGGCCGTTGACGAGGACGAAATCTTGGACGGCTTCGGATTCCGAATCAGCGAGACGTTCACCCGCAACGCCGATGACCTTTAAGGCGAGACCCCGAGGCAGCGAGACGTCGTCCTCCAGTATGTCGCCGGGGATCGTCGAGAGGCGCATGATTACCGGATAGTGCCCGGGGCGAGCGAAGAGCCCCTGCGCGAGTTCAGGCGGAAGGTCGGTAGCGACGCTCAACTCCCCTTGCAACAAGGCATGGCTCTTGGCATGGACGCTGCGCAGGGCGCGACCTTCCTCCTTCCATGTCGTCTGGCTTATGGTGCGCAGCGTTGAGACGAGACCATCCTCGGTCGCGCGCTCCTCCGGTTCAGGCTGTTCGAACTCGGGGCGATAGGGGAGGGGACGGATCGAAAGCGCGCTGGGTAGGGACATGACGGGCTCCTGAGATGATCCCCTGCGAAACCCTCCATGATACCGGGCGGTTCCTATTGGTGTTGATGCGAAACGGAGAGGCGCGATCGTTTCATCGGGAGCTCCAATCGGTATATTGTTTCCCGGCGGGTAGACCCGCGATCATCGTTTTTGATTCCGGGGCAATACGGCCTTGCACCCGCGGAGCGGCCGATCCTCGAGTACGTTTGAATGATCCCCCTATCTCGGCCACCGCAAGACGGCGGAAACGGTCGTGTCGGCCAAAGTCCCGGGTCCTAATGACGCAATCGGCTCCCGAATGGTCATCGACGGCTCGACGATAATGAAGCGCGATTTCAAGGATCGAAGCCATGCTGTTTTCGCCTTTGACAGATCCGATGGACCTCGCGCGGGCTCGGGTCGGCCTGGATGCGGCGTGGATGTAGCGCCAGGCGCAGCTCCCGGATCGCTGTCGCCCGGTCCCCCTGGCTGCAGCCGAGATCGATAGGCACACGAGTGGGATGGACTTTGAGCGGCGCGGCCGCCGCGCAGGAAAACCCCCGGGACATAGTCCCGGGGGCCTCCGTCATCCCGCCGTATTGTTTTCAGACGACCGGCGGACGATAGGGCCCGGCATTCTCGTCGAAGCGGCTCCATCCGCCCGCACGATACTCCGCCTCGCGGATTGTGCGGTCGATCGGCGTAGCGCCATCGAGGATAGCCTGGACAGTCGCCTCGTGCTCGGGCTCTGTCCGGACCGAGACCACGGAACCGCCCCGGCGCACCGTCTCGGCGTAGTATTCAGCCTCCTCCTTGTCGTGGCCTTCATTCACGAAGGAGCCGACAAGGCCGCCAGCGGCTGCTCCGGCCAAGGCGCCAGCGGCGGTGGAGGCGAGCCAGCCCGCGGCCACCACCGGGCCGATGCCGGGAATGGCCATGATGCCGAGGCCGGCAAGCAGACCGGCAGCGCCGCCGACGCCGGCGCCGATACCCGCGCCTTCGCCCGCATTTGTCTCGCCGGACTTGCCGTCGCTGCCGACAATGCTGATGTCGCTGCTGGACACGCCGGCGGCCTCAAGTTGTTCGACAACGGACCGAGCGGTGGCGTGGCTATCGTAGGTTCGGGTGAGAGTGCGAGTCATATCGATCTCCAACTTAATTGCGAGTGATGTTGCCGCGATAGTCGACTGAGACGTTGACCTGCGCGCCGGAATGTGTGGCCGTTCCCTTCCAAACGCCGTTATCGTCCTTTTTCAGGGCACCGACGTTGGAGTAGCCGTTGGCCTCGAGCCTGCTCTTGGCCTGGCCCTCCGTAAAACTGTTGGCGCCCGGGAGGGGCGCGTTCTTGTCCGCATCGGCGTTCGGAGAAGGTGTGGGGGCCGTCGTCGACGTCTGTGCCATGGCACCGAAGGACGTCGCGGAGGCGATCAACGTGGCGATGAGGAGCGTCTTCATGATGATCTCCGGAGAGGTGGGCGACGGGTCGCCGGGATGCACAATCCAACGGCAATCTGCTCATGGAAGTTCCATCGGACCGAGACGGAACCCCGCACCGCGATGAAGGTTTGGCAGTCATTGACCACCCACATCATTGGAGGACAACATGGCCACGGAACCGAAGGCGCTCGAAGACCTGTTCCACGACACCCTCAAGGACGTCTACTATGCGGAGAAGCAAATCCTGAAGACGCTCCCTAAGATGGCAAAGGCGGCAAAGTCGCCGGAGCTCAAGAAGGCCTTCGACACACATCGCGAGGAGACCGAGGGGCACGTCGAGCGGCTTGCGGAGGTGTTCGAGATCATTGGCAAGGCACCGCGCGGGAAGACCTGCGACGCGATCCTCGGCATCATCGAGGAGGGCAAGGCGGTCATCGAGGAATATTCCGATAGTCCCGCCCTCGACGCTGGTCTGGCGGCCTCGGCGCAGGCTGTCGAGCATTACGAGATTTCCCGGTACGGAACCCTCAAGGCCTGGGCCGACCAGCTTGGGCTGAAGGATGCGTCCAAGCTTCTCGCCGAAACGCTTGCGGAGGAGGAGAGGACGGACAAGTCGCTTAGTGCGCTCGGCAAGACGGTGAACGCCGCCGCGACGAAGAAGGCGGCGTGACGATGGGCATCTTTGATTCCATCAAGAAGGCCATCTTCGGCGAGGCTAAGGCCGATACCTTCACTGCGCCGGCCCCGGCGCCAACGCTTGGCGCCGTGGTGCCGCCGGCAAACACGTCGACAGCTCCAGCCTCGACACCGGGCCGGCACAACCGCAGGTGAGCCGACCGCAAGCGTGGGATCGGCGCCGACGTCTGCCGCGCAGACGGTCGACATCTCGCCGATCCTCGACGAGGCGGTCAAGGACAGTCGTCAACCGCTGAATTGGAAGACGTCGATCGTCGATTTGCTGAAGGCATTGAAGATCGACAGCAGCCTTCAGGCGCGTCGCGATCTGGCGAACGAGTTGGGTTATTCCGGGGATACGAGCGATTCTGCCGCAATGAACGTCTGGTTGCACAAGGCCGTCATCAGAAGGCTGTTAGAGAACGGCGGCAGGGTGCCGGCCGACCTGCTAGACTGATCGTCTTGATTCTAGCAATTTTGACCCCGGCGATTTTCGCCGGGGGTACTCTCCGTAAAACTCGACCAGCGATGTTGCATTGGCCCTGCAAGTTTCACTTGGAGTGCCTCAGAGTACTTACGTCGGAGCCGCGTCCGATCAGGTTCCGGCACCTTCGCCAGCCTGTCTTCATTAAGATTGTCGATAAGGTCGGCTTGCTTGACCCAGCGCGCCAGCGGGTGCCTTGCCGCTCGATTGATATAGGCCGTAATCTTCAGCCTGACCACGGGTCAAAGCGCCAACCGCGCCAACAATTTCATCGGTGAAGCCCTCGGCAGTCAACGCTTCGAGCGTCCAATCTGAATCTTCGACAGCATCGTGCAGCGCTGCGACGATCGCGCACTTCTCATTGCCTTTCCGAAGGAAGCGCGACATGAGGCGCATGGGATGAACGATGTAGGGCTTGCCAGTTTTGTCGCACTGGCCGGTGTGTGCCAACGCGGCGATTTCGATAGCTCGATCCAACGTTGCCATGGCATCCACCTCACGAACCAAAATGATGGTGGAGGCGGAACGTCCCAAGGCTCAAGTTGTTCAGGCGTCAGAGACCTCTTGTCAGTGCTTAGCTCGAGATCGCGGACAGGCCTCCATCCACGCTGCAAGCGCCCCGTCAGAAGTAGCCTTGCGACGAACTTTGTTTCAGCAGGGGTCGAGTTGATGCGAGGCCCATTGCGGAGCCCCCAATAGGGGGAACGATCTTCATGAACTTGCCGACCGTATATCAACGGCCTTTCCGGCTAAACCACCGCTCGCTGGCTTAAGCTGTCAAATGAAACGATCTGATTTCGTCCGAGTGTCTTCGCAGCATAAAGCGCCTTGTCGGCACGGGCATACAAGCTGAGCGCAACGTCATCGCCCTCGATCTGCGCAACGCCAGCCGAAAAGGTGCAAAAAAAGTCAGGGCGGCTGGGAAGGGGTGTCAAACTTCTCACCAGAACGAGGATGCGTTCCAGAATAAGTAATGCTGCGATAGATGACGTCCTGGGCATGACAATGACAAATTCCTCCCCGCCAACGCGGCCGAAACAATCCGTCCGTCGAACGTTCAAGTTCACGGCATGCGCAAATCCCTGGAGAATTTGGTCGCCAACATGGTGGCCGTGTAGGTCGTTGATGGCCTTGAAGTTGTCGATGTCCAAGATCGCAAGGCAGCCTGGACGAGTGGTTTCCGCTACTGACCATGCCAGCATCTCGTCTACCCGCGACATCACAAAGCGCCTGTTCGCTACGCCAGTCAGCTCGTCCGTGAAAGAAGCCTTCAGTGCGGTATCCCGATCTTGCCGTAAGGCGCGGGTTTCGGCGTGTAGGTCAGTGATGTCGCTAGCTACGCAAAGCATCCAGCCATCATCTGTTGTCTCCTCCTGCATCCACAGCCAGCGCCCGTCTGCCAAGTCGGTCTCGTAGGATTTGTAGCGGACTTTGCCGCGCCGCGAGCGGGTAGAGTTGAGCCAGGCCTCGATGTCGTCGGAATGCACGACTGTTCCACGCTGCGTCGCAAAATTGCGGCGCATAATGTCCGACCAGCTTAGGTCCTCGTTGGAACCGATATGCCACGCTTCTCGGAATGTCCGATTGGCAAAACGAAGCCGATCGAACTGGTCATAGAGGGCTACGAGCATCGGCGAGGTCTCGAAGATCTCGCCGAGCTTTTGATAGCTTTGCTCCATCTGCCAATGTCCCGCTCGTTTGTTAGCTAAGCCAGATCGTGCCTGGACAGTGGGAAAGAACGGTAAAGGCACAACCTCGCAATTTCGGAACGTCCACTGTTATCGATCGCTTCGCCTGCCCGTCCCTAGATATTCCGATGACTTATCCCTCAGTCGCCGCCAACAACGCCGGTGCCGGGCCGATATCGGCTCCGGCATGTTCTGTTTTCAGCCACATAGCTGGAGTCCGCTTCGGCGCGCCGTGCTAGTTCAGATTGCCTGGCAGGCACTTCCGCGCGATTGCCAATCTCGCTTGGCCATGATGCCGTTAAATCTTGACCTCTCCATTTTCTTCGCCATCCCAGTAGTGCACACGCGACGCCTGGACTTTCAGCAGGACGATGCCGGGTGTCTCGATGCCTTGGGGGAACCATCGTTCCATGTCGTCAACCCAATGCTTCTCGAAGGCGAGACGGTCTTTCGTCAGGCTCGCCTTGCCCTCGACGCCGATGAAGATGCCCGGTTTGCCGAGTAGACTCTTGTCGCCGGCGAAGGTCAGTCCAACCTGGTCATTTGCCTGCACATCCTCGATGAAGCGCGCATTTTCGTAGGCGAAGAACCAGGAATCTCCATCGTAATCGACATCCCGATTGTTGCTCATCGGCCGGCTGGAGAGTTGGCCGCCTTCCGTCACGGTCGTGAGCATGCAGAAGTCGATGTCCTTCATCTTCTCCGCGATGTCGCTGAGGGTGAGCTCGCCCATAGGTTTCTCCTGCGTGATGTGTTGGCTTTCGAGGAGATCGAACGGGCCGGCGCGAGGCATGTTCCTTTGGTCGAAGCCGCACTCCGTTTAAAGACGACGCTACGTCATCTATAAGTGGCCGGCTCTAAGCCCGAGAGGACACGATGGCCGCCTTGTTTCACAACGAGATGCATAGCGATTTCGTCTGGGCTCATGGGTATATTCCCTATGGCGGAGCGGATTTCGGTGAGATCCGCTCGGTGGCCGAAGCCGTTGCCGATGGCGGAGACGATTTATTCCATGATGCTTGGGTCGCTGCCGGCGAGCGTATGACGGCGACAGCCGACACCCTGCTCGCAAAGGGGCACATGGCGAGCGCCCGCGAGTCATATCTGAGGGCAAGCGTGTTCTACGCTTCTTCGTTTCGCCCGCTCTATGGAGTGCCGGTCGATCCGCGTCTGCTTTCCGCATTTCGAAAGGAGGTCGCTGCCTTCGACAAGGCCCTGTCGCTCGGAGAGGCTCCCACGGCGCCTATTGCCATCCCGTTCGGCGAGACTTCTCTGCCCGGTTATTTCATCCCGGCCGAGGGCAGTGAGACCGAGGTCCGGCCGCTGATCATCTTCACCAACGGCTATGACGGGACGATCGTCGACACCTATTTCGCATGCGGCGTTGCGGCGTCCCGACGGGGCTACCACAGCCTGCTCTTCGACGGTCCGGGCCAGGGCGCCATGCTTTACGAGCACGGTACGGCGCTGCGACCCGACTGGGAGGTCGTCATCAAGGCGGTGGTCGACTTCGCAGAGGGTTTGCCACTGGTGGATACCAAGCGCATCGCTCTGTCGGGCTGGAGCCTTGGAGGCTATCTCGCCCCGCGCGCCGCGTCTGGTGAACCGCGGATCGCAGCGCTGATTGCGGATCCTGGTCTCTGGAGTATCGCCGACGGCTTCCGGGATATCGTCGTGCGGAACCTCGGCGTCTCGTCGGAGGCAGCGGCAGATCTGGGCAATCTCGATGAATCGATCATGCAAAAGATCGACGCCACGATCCGCAAGAGTCCCCTGATCAAGTGGAAGGTCGTGAATCGGGGCTTCTGGACCCACGGTGTCGACAACCTGCGAGATTATTTTGCATCGGCCGAGCGGTTCACGATGACAGGACGGGTCGACACCATCACTTGTCCGACGCTGATCACTCAGGCGGAGAATGATATCCTTGGTAACGGCGCTAGTGCCTTGTTTAATAAGCTAACATGCCCGAAAGCCCTGATGCGCTTCACTGCCGCCGAGGGCGCTGACCGGCATTGTGAGATGGGAAACCGCTCATTGCTCAACCGGCGCGTTCTCGATTGGCTGGATGATTGCTTCAGCGTCCAGCGCTAGAATGCCGTCGCAGCCGCCCACTCCACCGTCGGCGACGGTGATCGTCAACGTCTGCTGTCCGCCAATGTCCGTAGATGGCGCGTTCTGTGCGTCGTCGGCCCAAGGCGACGCGATTGCCGAAGCTAGCACTCTAAGCCGGCGCGAGTAGGAGCCTGCGACCATTTCAGTTGGCCAAGATATCTAGTTCCGCACGGTTTATCAGCCCGCTTGGTTCACGCTCTCGGTTTGCGGATCGGAAATGAGCGCTGCTCGGGCAATCTCGACCTTAGAAAAACTCGCAGTCATGCCGGAACATTTCACTGAACCAAACGTTGAATGGCGTTGGCGGTAGCCACGGGGGAATTTCTTGTCAGGTTTCAAGCCAAAGGTCCTCATCGTCGAAGATGAGCCAATCATAGCGATGATGCTTGAGGAACACCTCCTCGACGCGGGGTGCGAGGTTGCGGCCACGGCCATGAGCCTGGAGAAGGGCCTCGCTCTGGCCCAGACAACGGACATGGATCTTGCCATTCTCGACATGAGCCTCGGTTCGCAATCGTCATTTGCAGTGGCTGACGTCCTGGCGAGCCGCGGAATCCCCTTCATGTTTGCGTCGGGCTTTGGAAGCAGTTCACTTCCGGAGGAGCATCGCGGACGAACGATCCTCAACAAGCCGTTCCACTTTCCCGAGCTTGTGAAGGGCCTTACGCTTACCCTGGGCGGCAGATTTATTCCTGAACAGGGCGTCTAGCTTGACCTTGTTGCTCTGGATCAAACCGCCTAGCGTGGCGGAAGCGCCGGAGAATATCTCTCTAGCCCATATAGACTGGGGAATTAGATGGCGCTGGTAAAGACCACTGAGCTCGCTAAACGCCGCGCCAAACCCACTATTTCCAAACACGATGTGACAGGACCGGTGAATAAGGTCGCCGCGGTGCGCCGCTCGCACGAACGTGCTCGGGCCCGCCAGCAAAAAGTCGCGGAGCGGATCGGTGCCGCGACGGAAGAGCTCGCGAGCGGCATGCTGGAGGCGGCGGCGGCAGCGCAGCAGCTTCGCCAAGCTCTCGAACAGATTTCGGCGGGTGCGGGGGAAGCAGCGGGAGCGGCCCAGCAATCGCAGGGGGCAGTGGAGATGCTCGGAGCGACTTTCGTCCGCGCGCGCGACCAAGCTGAAAATTCTCGCCGCAAGACCGATGCGCTGCATTCGGCCGTGCTTGAAAGCGCGACGCAGATTGATGATGCCAACGCGTCGCTGGGGAACGCCGCGGCGCGCCAACTCGCTTCGGTCGAAATCGCCGAGAGGCTGGAAAAGCAAGCTGCCGGCATAGGCGCCACGACTCAGATGGTCGCTGATATTTCGGATCGAACCAATCTTCTTGCGTTGAACGCTGCGATCGAAGCCGCTCGTGCCGGCGATGTCGGCAAGGGCTTCGCGGTCGTCGCCGACGAAGTCCGCGCTCTTGCGGAAGTGGCCGAGCGGACAGCTCGGGAAATCGAAGAGCAATCTTTAACCGTCGGGCGCGAGGTCAAGACACTCGCCGAGCGGATCAGGGCGACAGCAACCGCTGCCCAGCAGCAGACGGCAACGACCCAGGCGATGGCTTCGGATCTGTCATCGGTGCGCGCGGACTTGTCAGTGCTCGCCGAGGGCAGCCAAACAATCCTCACCGCTGCCGTCGAGGCTGACATCGCGGTGCGCGAGGCAGGACGCGGCGCCGAATTGGTCGCCAGTGCGGCCGAAGAGCAGTCCGCTGCCGTGGCGCAGGCACAGCGATCCGTCCAGCAGCAGAGCCAGGCGCTCGATCAAAGCCAGGAAGCGGCTCAAGCTCTGGCAGGCTTGGCGGAGGATCTGCAAGGCGATGGCTCGGCTGCGAGCGGCATCGAGCAGTTGGGCACGGCGGCGGAACAGCTATCCGCGACCGTGCAAGAACTGGCCGGCACGGCAGGGGAAATCCTCGTCGCGATCGATCAGATCAGCCGAGGTGCGCAAACTCAGGCGTCCGCGACGCAGCAGGCGAATGCAGCCTTGATCCAAATCGAGAAGAATCTGGATCACACCCGGAAGGGGGCCCAAGTCGCGACTGAGCGGACAGGGGGGATCGCGGGGCTTCTGGCCAAGACCCAAGCGGGCCTGCGTGTGATTGGGGAGAGCTTCGCAAACACCGTAGTCCACATGCGCCATTCGGTGTTTGCGCTCGATTCTCTCGAAGACGTTTCGCGTCAGATCGAGAAGAGCATCGACCGCATTGTTCTGGTTGCTGTGCAAACCAACATGCTGTCGGTATCAGGCTCCGTCGAGGCCGCAAGAGCCGGCGATGCCGGCCGAGGCTTCGCGCAGGTCTCTAGCGATATCCGCAAGCTGGCGCAGGAAAGCAGTGAGTATATCGAAGGCGTCAAGGACGTCGTTCGCTTGATGCAGATTCAGATCGCGGCGGTGCGCCGCGATCTTGAGCTCGTCCTTAGCCTTGCCGAGGCCGAGCAAGGCAAAAATGTAGTAATCATCGAACGCATGAAGGCCATTGAAAACGATGTCGCCGCCATCGCCAGCGGCAACGATGAGATACTCGGCAGCGCGCAGAGTGCGCTTTCGGCCGTGCGGGACGTACAACTAGGAACACAGCAGATCGCGTCCGCAGCGCAGGAGGCAAGCTCGGCCGCAACGGCTGCTGCCAGCGCTGCCAGGGAACAGTCGCGCAGTGCCGAGGACCTCGCCGCAGCGATCGAGGAAATAGCGTCTCTGGCAGATGAACTCCAATTGGCGGCCGGTTGATTTCGATGGCGAAGGCTCGCAGGGGCGGCGAGACCGAGCGGCAGCTGACCTTCATCGTCGGTGGCGACGGATATTCTATACCCGCCGAAGGTGTGCTCGAGGTTGGGCGGCGACCCACCATCACCCGTGTCCCGAACAGCCCCGGCGCCTTGGCGGGCCTGATGAACTTTCACGGGGCGGCCATCCCTGTCGTGCGCGTGTCGGCGCTGGTAGCTGCGGTCGTCGAAGGCGCGGCGCCGTCGTCGGGTGAAGCCAAGGTCGTCGTCTACGATGAAGGCGGGGCGGTCGGGCTGCTGATAGACGATGTTCTGCAACTGACTTCCGAGCAGAGCGCTTCGGCCAAGGTACTGAATATAGGCGCGTTGCTCGCGGATATATTTGTCGAGTCGGTGCAGACTCCGCGCCGAAATATCGGAAGTTCCGTGGATAAAGCGGGCCAGAAAATTGCCGCTACCATTGAACGCGCACTGTTGGCGTTCCGGGTGTCGGTTCAGTATTTCGCCTTGCCGCTCGAAAGCGTCGTCGAAGTCCTGGCGCTTCCGGGCGACGTGACCGGTTTACCGAGAGGCGAGGCGATGTCCGTCGGGATGATCGCGCTTCGAGAGGAGATCGTTCCGCTCATCTCGCTTGCGTCGCTGCTCGGACTTCCGGCCGACAGCGATGGCCGTCGCCACGTTGTCGTCATTCGCTTTGGAGAGGCCCGGATCGGGCTGGTCGTGGATAGGCTGCACGGCGTCGTCCGGGTTCCGGAGACATCGATCGAGCCGATCCCTGCGATCTTGCAGCGGGGCGCCGGCGACGCCGAAATCGATGCCATCGCCCGTAGTGCCGATAAGCGGCCGCTGATATCGATCCTGTCGCCATTGCGCTTGTTTCGGAACCGGGCAATTAGCAACGCGCTTGCGGAACGCGGCGAGAGGAACAGGAGCATGCCTGACGCCGTGGCTTTCGAACCGGACCAGCGCTTTATCGTGTTCAGGCTCGGCGATGATGTCTTCGGGCTCCCCATCGGCTCGGTCGATGAGATCGTCCAGCTTCCCGACGCGATATCGCGCGTTCCCAATGCGCCCAACTTCGTCACCGGCGTTATCAATGTCAGAGGCAAGGCAGTGCCCGTGATCGACCAGCGCTTGCGCTTCGAGGCGGGACAGAGCCTGTCGGCGAAACGGCCGAGGGTCGTCGTGGTCACGATTGGACAGCTCCAGGCGGGCTTCATCGTCGACTCCGTTTCCGAGATCCTCTCCCTTCCGGCTTCTGCGATCGGGCCGGCACCGAAGTTGCCGGGCAACGGCACACAGATATTCGACAGGGTCGCTGCCCGCGGCGATGCCGGCGAGATGATTTTGCTCGTCGACCCGAAAGAACTGCTGGACAAGGCTGAGCGCGATCTTCTCGCGCGCTTCAAGCCGGCGGCTGGCGATGTACAGGCATCGTGATCCGTCTCCTCATCGTTGACGACTCCGCCCTGATGCGCAGGTTCCTCGGCCGGATCTTCGAAGCCGAAACCGATTTCGAGATCGGTTCCGCGCGCGATGGCACCGAAGCCCTGAGGGCGATGGCCGAATTCCGACCCCACGTCGTGACGCTGGATATTGCCATGCCTAACATGGACGGTTTGGCCTGCCTGGACCGCATCATGGTCGAGCATCCGTGCCCGGTGGTGATGGTCTCCGCACTGACCGAGCACGGAGCCGACGAGACCTTGCGCGCACTCCAGATGGGTGCGGTCGACTTCATTCCGAAGCCGCAGGGCACGATTTCGTTGCATGCCGACGACCTCGGGCCCCTGATTGTCGAACGGGTACGCGCCGCGGCTTCGATCAAGGTTCGAACGAGCCGTCGATTGGCCGAGCGCGTTCGATTTCGTACCGAGTTCAAGATGCCGCGCTCGCTGTCGGCGCGGAGCGGGGCAAAAATTTCCCGCATCGTTACCGGTCTGGCCGACGAGTGCGTTGTGCTGATCGGCGCCTCGACCGGCGGACCGCCCGCATTGGACGCGGTGCTGTCCGCCCTGCCCAAAGATTTCGGCTGGCCGATCGTCATCGCCCAGCACATGCCGGCCTCGTTCACGGGCCCGCTCTCCCGCAGGCTCGACAAGCTCTGCGCACTTTCAGTTGTCGAGGTGACCGGCCCGACCGCGCTCGAGGCTGGACACGTCTATATCGGCCGGGGCGACGCGGACATCCTTTTGACCCGTAGGAACAGGGCGCTCGTGGCCATTTCCGCGCCGGCAGATCCGGAGCATCGCTGGCACCCGAGTGTCGACCGGCTGGTTCGCAGTGCCATCGACCATGTCCCGGCCGAGCGCCTGGTGGGCGTCCTGATGACGGGCATGGGCAACGACGGAGCGGGAGCGCTCGCCGAGCTCCGGAAATTGGGTGGACACACGATTGCCGAGGCCGAGCAAAGCGCCGTGGTATGGGGCATGCCCGGCGAATTGGTCAAGCTGGGTGGCGCAGCCGATGTCATCGAGTTGCATGGGATTGGCGAACGCCTGCTGGAGCTCGCCCGATGGCAATAGGCGAGGCACCGCGATACCTTTCGGCCGGCGATCTTCTGCGGCTTTGCGAGTTCCTGTATCGGCGTACCGGGATGCTGTTCGGCGAAACCAAGCGCTACTACATCGACCGGCGAGTCGCGGACCGCGTCGCTGCGACCGGGGCGATGTCCTTCGGCTCCTACTTCAACCTGCTCCTGAGCGATCCCGGCGAAGCCGAACTGCTGATCAATAGCTTCACAGTCAACGAGACATATTTTTATCGCGAAGAGCATCAGCTCCACTGCCTGAGCCGCTCCCTGCTTCCCGACCGGATCGTTGGCAAACGGCCGGGTGACCGGATCAGGATATGGTCAATTCCGTGCTCGACGGGCGAGGAACCGTATTCGATTGCGATCTGGCTGTTGGAGAACTGGAATCTCGTCGACGCGTATAATGTCGAGATCGTCGGTTCGGATATCGACAGCGCGGTGCTGCGGGACGCGGCCTTCGGTGAGTTTGGCAAGCGCTCCGTGTCTCGCCTTTCGGCCGATCTGCGGCAGCGCTATTTTCACCAGTTGGACGATGCTCGCTGGCGGATCATCCCGGACTTGCGCGAGTCGGTCAGTTTCCGTGCAGCAAATCTGATCGACCGGCAAGTGGCCGAAACACAAGGTGAGTTCGATATAATCTTCTGTCGCAACGTCTTGATCTATTTCGATGATGAATCGCGCCGCCGGACCGTGGACAACCTCTACGGCGCGCTCCTGCCCGGAGGCTATCTCTGTCTGGGGCATACGGAGTCGATGAGCCGGATCTCGACGCGCTTCGAGATCGCCCGGTTCGAAGATGCCGTCGTCTATCGTCGGGCGCGGGAGAGCTGAGTGGACGACCTGCTGGCCCAGTTCGTTATTGAGGCGGCCGAGCTGACGCAGCAGGCTGCGGAGGACCTGCTCGCGCTCGACCGCGAGCCGGGAGATCGCGGTCGACTAGGCAGCGCGTTCCGCGCCATCCACACTTTGAAGGGCTCGGTCGGTCTGTTTGACCTCGCTCCGATGCACGACACGCTTCACGCTGCGGAAGACGTGCTTGGCTGTGCGGTTAAGGACGATGCCGAAATCGACCCGGCCAGAATCGACCCCCTGCTCGCGATCATTGAATGGATCGATCGCTGCGTTCAGCGTCTCGAGCGCGCTGGAGTGCTCGCGCCGACGGCTGCGGACGAGGGGGCGGAATTGGTTCTTTCGCTCGCGTCAGGCGGTAGCGCCCCGCCAGCCGTAATGCCGATGACCGATGGCGCCGTGCCGTCATGGGCCCAGAGGTTGTTCACGGCCCATCCAGCAATCCGGGAGAGGGGAGTCGTTGCGCTTCGGTATTCGCCAGCGCCGGAGTGCTTCTTCAATGGCGATGATCCGATAGCGCTCATGGCCGCCATACCGGAGGTCTTCTTTGCCCGCGTCTCGACGCGAGAGGATTGGCCCGGCGAGGCAGAGTTCGACCCGTTTCGCAGCAATCTAATCTTCGAGGCGATTTCCACTGCGAAGCGCTCTGAAGTCGAGGCGGTCTTCCGCCTCATCCCGGATCAGATCGCAATCGCGCAGGACCCGGAGTCAGATGCCAAGGAGTTCTCGGCTGAGAGTGGAGAGACGATCACGCGAACGATTCGCGTCGATCTCGCGCGCATCGATGACATCGTCGCGCTCGCCGGAGAGCTCCAGACGCTCAAGAGCGGCCTGCCCGCGCTCGTCGCCCAAGCGCAAGCGCTTGAAGGAGGCATCGCACTATCGCGCAAAGTCGCAGCGGTGCATCAGGATCTTGGCCGCTTGGTGAGCCAGCTTCAGCGATCGGCAACAGATGTACGGATGGTGCCGCTTAGCGATACCTTCCGCCGTCTCGCGCGCCTCGCAAGGGAGATTTCCGGGCAGACCGGCAAGCCGCTGCAACTCGACGTCCGAGGAGGCGAGATCGAGGCCGACAAGACGATCGTCGACGGATTGTATGAGCCGCTGCTTCACATCATCCGCAACGCCGCGGACCACGGCATCGAAGCCGAAGAGCAGAGGCTAAGCGTCGGCAAGCCCTCGAAAGGCACTATCTCCGTCAGCGCACGGCAGGTCGGCCACAGCATCGAGCTCAAGGTCAGCGATGACGGGCGTGGGATCGAGCCGGAGCGCATTCGCTCCGCGGCGCTGGCGCGCGGGTTTATCTCCGCCGAGACCGCCGCAACGCTGGGCGATAGCGATAGTCTCGAACTCCTATTCACCCCAGGTTTTTCGACATCGGAGACCGTATCCGATCTGTCGGGTCGTGGGGTCGGCATGGATGCGGTGCGCGCATCGGTTCGCCGCCTGGGTGGTAAGGTCGCAGTCTCCAGCGCGTTCGCCATAGGGACGACGATCGTGTTGTCGATGCCCACCAGTTTCGCCATGAGCCGCGTGATCGTGGTGACGGTCGCGGGCGAGCAGTACGGCGTTCCCATGGAATCGATTACGGAGACGGTTAGGATTCCCGCAACCGCCATCATACCGGTCCGAGGGGGCGAAGCGAGCGTGCTGCGCGATAGGACTATTCCAGTAGTGCGACTGGGCAATATCGTCGGCGCGGTTGCGCAGGCGCGCTCGGAGGAGCTGATGCTGGTTCTTGAAATCGGGGCCGCTGCCGTGGGCTTGGTTGTCGACGGCATCGGGGAGCGCTTTGAGACGTTGCTCCGTCCACCCGCGGGCCTGTTGAAGGCGGTGCGGGGCATCCTTGGGACGACCGTGCTCGGAGATGGCCGGATCGTCATGGTGCTCGATCTGGAGGTCTTGCTCGCATGACGGTGACAGTCGAGGAACAGGAGATCAGGTTGACGGGCCGATGCGGTGTCGATGAAGCAGAGACACTGCTTTCGGCCCTTTCCGCAGCTCCGCACCGTCGGGTCGTTCTGGACGCGGAGCGCATGCATACGGCGCTCTGGCAGGTGCTTCTTGCCATGCGCCCGACCATTTCGGGCGAGGCGCCGGATCGCTTTTCAGCCGATTATATCCTGCCCCTGATCGCACCAAAGGAGGAGCTTCCATGACGACTTGATCGAAATCCGAAATCATTCCTGCGATACGGAACAAGTCTCCTACCCAAAGATTGCAAGACGGAAACACCGAATGACGGTTACGATAATGATTGTCGATGACAGCAAGCTCGCACGTATCGTCGCTGGGAAAGCCATAGGGGCCCTCCGGCCCGATTGGGTCAGGGTCGAGGCGAGCAATGCGCAAGAGGCGCTTCAGCTCGTCAGCGAGCAGCAGATTGATGTCGCGGTCCTTGATTTCAACATGCCCGGCCAGGACGGGCTAGAGCTGGCAGCTGACTTGCGGAAGTCTTACCCCAACATGCCGATTGCCATCATTACTGCCAACATACAGGATGAAGTCATTTCGCGTGCAAGGGCGGTCAACGCAACTTTTGTCAACAAGCCGCTAACTGAGGACGGCATGTCCGGTTTTCTTGAGGGGGCTGCTCTGCGCCTCAAGCAGGCGCGGAGATGACCGGAGCCACTATCAGCCTCGACGAACTCGAGCGCGATGCGCTGACAGAAGTCGTCAATATCGGCGTCAGCCGGGCTGCATCGAGCCTCCGCAAGATGGTCAAACGTCAGGTGCTCCTCTCAGTGCCGTCCGTTGAGATCGTCACTCAGGCCGCGGCCGCTTCGCTGATCGGGCAGCGCGAGAGCGAGAATCTCGTTGCGGTGAAGCAGGAGTTCGAAGGCGCATTTTCTGGCCGCGCCCTCCTGATCTTCCCCGAAACCAAGAGCCTGGAACTTGCCCGCGCCGTTATGGGCGACGAAGCCACCGACGACCAAGTCTTGGAAATCGAAAGCGAGGCACTTGCCGAAACGGGCAACGTTATCCTCAACAACTGCCTTGGCACCATGGCCAATATGCTCAAGCAGTCGCTCAAGATGTCTCTTCCGGAAATTATCCGCGGAAACGGGGAGCACCTCTTCGCACGCACGTCGGATGCCAACAAGAGTGCGCTAGTGCTGTTTCTCTACATCAATTTTTCGGTCCAAGATCGCAATATCCGGGGTTACATTGCGATGTTGATGGATCTGCCCTCGATGGCGGCTCTGAAGATACTGATCGCGGGTTTCATCGATCGTGTGACGGAAGATGTCGGCTGATGTCTGAGGTTGGAAGATCTGATCGCATCGAAGACGACGGGATTGAATTGCGCGATCGCCTTTCAGCTGAGTTCTCGCGCCTGAAATCGGACATCCGCGATGCGGAGCAGCGCCTTCATCTCACGCTCGACGCCGCTGGAGCGACCGGCACTTGGGAGTGGGACATCACAAACAAGATTTTGATTGGTGACGCGCGCTTCGCCGCGCTGACGTTGCAAGATCCCACCGAATTGGCTCGAGGCGTTTCGACGAGCAAGTTCTTCGCCAATATCGCCGCCGAGGATCAGAAGCGTGTCCGATTGGCGGTTGCTGGCATTCTCGCCGGAGCAGAGATGTTCTCGAAGGACTATCGCCTGTTGAAAGGCGACGGGACGATGCGCTGGGTCCACGCCAAGGGTAGGGCGATCCTCTCCGAGAACGACGAGCCCCTAAAGTTCGTGGGCGACCTGGTCGACATCACGGAGCAGAAGCGCATTCAGGAGCAGCTCCGCATCGCCCAGTCCGCCGGCGCGATCGGGACATTCGAGCACGCCACAGGCTTCGGCACGGTGACCGTCTCAGAACAATTCTGCCAGTTGCTCGGTCTACATCCGACCCGCATTCTGCCGGTCTCTACCGTTAATCAACTAGTCCATCAGGACGATCGTCCGATCATCGAGCCAATCCTGCCCGAGGAACCCAAGCCGGATTCGAATATTGAGTTCCGCATCACGCGCGCGGACACGGGCGAGCAGCGGTGGTTGTCTCGACGCGGTGAGTACGTGCGAGACTTATCGGCGCCGGGCTTGCGCTATATCGGCGTCGCATACGACGTGACGGCCTCGAAGCTGAACGAGGAAAGGCTGCGGCGCCTCAACGAAGGGCTTTCGGAGAGCGTCAAGGAGCGGACACGCGACCGTGACCGGATTTGGCAAAACTCACGCGACATGCTCGCGGTCACCGACACCGGAGGGCGCATTCTCGACGCCAATCCCGCTTGGACAGGCGTATTGAATATCGAGATCTCGGACCTCCTCGGCAAACGCGTTTCGGAGCTTGCCTGGCTGGATGATGCCGGGCTCGTCGCAGCGGGCTTTGCCAACGCCAATCTTGAAGGCGGCGCCGCTTTCGACAGCCGAATGGAGCACGTGGACGGGACGCCGCGATGGGTGTCGTGGACCGCGTCGCGCGAGGCCGATGCGATCTATCTCTATGGGCGGCATATCACGGTCGAGAAGGAACAGGAGACTGCCCTGCGCGAAGCCGAAGCCCAGTTGCGGCAAAGCCAAAAGATGGAGGCGGTTGGCCAACTGACAGGCGGCATCGCCCACGACTTCAACAATATGCTCACGGGCATCATGGGCGCACTGGATATCATCAAGCGAAGGCTCGCTGCGGGGAGGCTGGAGGGCGTTGATCGATTCATGGATGCTGCGACGGTCTCAGCGCAGCGGGCTGCGGGGTTAACTCACAGGTTGCTGGCATTCTCGCGCCGGCAGCCGCTCGATCGCAAGCCGACAGATGTGAGGCAACTCATCCTCGGTATGCGGGAGTTGTTCGACCGGAGTCTGGGTGAACAGCTTCGACTGCTCGTGCAGCCATCACCGGACTGCTGGGCCGCGATGACCGATGCAAACCAACTCGAAAATGCACTCCTGAATCTCGCAATCAATGCGCGTGATGCCATGCCCGGTGGGGGACAGCTTAGCATCGAGACTCACAATTTGGCGCTGGTGGAGGGCGACGTTCCGGGTCTGAATATTCAGGGCAAGCTTGATTTTGTCGCGATCAAGGTTCGCGACACCGGGGTCGGAATGTCGGCGGACGTACTAGAGAAAGTCTTCGAGCCGTTTTTTACGACAAAGCCTATTGGCCAAGGGACGGGGCTGGGATTGTCGATGGTCTACGGGTTCGCGCAGCAATCCGGAGGCGCGGTCAAAATTAGGAGCAAGCCGGGTCAGGGCACTGAGATACCTGTATCTGCCGCGTAGTCTCGAAGAGCGCGACATCGACGCTTGCGGGGCCCCCCAGGTGCCGCAGGGCGCGGGCGAGAGCGTCCTTGTCGTGGAAGATGACCCTTCCGTCCGTCTGCTCGTAGTCGAGGTGTTGCGGGATCTAGGCTACAGCGCGATCGAGGCCGTCAATGCCGATATGGCTGTTGCGAAGCTTCGCCAGAGCATCCATTTCGATCTTATGATATCGGATGTGGGGTTACCCGGCATGAACGGTCGGCAGTTGGCCGAACTGGCCCGAGATATTCTCCCCGGACTGAAGGTGCTGTTCATCACCGGTTACGCGGCCAACGCCGTCAACAAGAGAGCGTTCCTAGCCGATGGAATGGATATGATCACCAAACCCTTCGATCTGGAAAAATTGGCGCGCAAGATACAGGAAATGCTGGCGATCGCGAATTAGCGCTTCCGCCGAATATTTCCTTATCGCTTGGGGGCCGTAAGCCCGCTGTGTTGGCAGCCAAAGCGTGTGATCGCCAGCTCCCCCGTACTGCACTGAGGATTGCCGTCCTCATGCAAATGCTAGCGCGGGAACCTCGCCGTCAACAGCTGGCACAGCCAAGCTGCTGGAAATATTTCCCTTCGCGGCATCCCCAGCGATCAGGGTGTTCAGCCAAGCTAGCAATCGTAGCATTATCACCGTCAACCCACCGCGTAGTGGACGATGAGCCATGCGATGCCTGCCAGCAGCAGACTGCCCACAAGAACAGCAAGAACGGGCATGCCCAGGAAGCCTTGACGACCTTCTGCGGGCGTTTCGACTGCCGGGCTTGCATCGGTGTGAGTATCGGCGTGCATCGGGCTAATAGAGCCGCCTCCCGAGCCTTCCTGCTGCCGGGCAGCTCGCGCTTCAGCCCCGCGAACGTCTGCGACTTGCGAACTGCTCATGTTCGAATCCAATCCAAGGTTAAATGTCTTACGTGTCCATGAAGAGAGACGATTCGGCCGGTTCAATGTTCCTCACCCATCCACGAGCGAACTCACAAGTGAGCGAAGTGCGATGAGGTCAGCCATCTCGCGGCCGGCATCTCTGGCAACCTCGCCAAGTCAATCCCAGGCTTGAAAATGCTTGCTGTGCTTCCACTGCATAGGTTTTGCGATCCTCAGACCGAGCCTCCGAGGCTCTGCACCGGCCACTCAGTGTTTAATTTCAATGGGGGAACAGCACAGGCCGGTGCCCGTTGTGCTGACATTAACGCCCTCTCGACTGCCCAAGCAGGTAGAGAATTCAAAGGACGCAGCCATGGAAAACGGCTTCAAGATAATGTCTCAGCACGCCGACGAAGGACGGAGCGAGCTTAAGCAGGACAGCCAGAACAGCGTCTCAGCGCAGTTGAAGACCTATGGCGTCGATACCGACCAAAGGACCGAAACTGCTCCCGACCGCGCGAGCGAGCTGCAGCAACTCCTGATCGATGAAATCCGCGCACGCCCTATGAGAGCCCTCGGATGGGCTGCAGCAGCAGGCGCGGCGTTCGGCTTTTGGGCGGCCCGGTAGGTCCTGTGGGCGCCCTAGCAGCAGTTCTAATCTCTCGCGGTGTCGCATTTCTCAAGCGACAGGTCGTTGTCTACGGCCTCCTGGCGGCAAGTGGACTGCTGGCCATGTTTACCGCCGGATACGCGCTGAACGCCGGTCATACCGTCTTGGCATTGCGATACGGGGCGATAACGGCGAGCTTGCTCATTGCGGCAGCATTGCTGATCGGCGCGCTCGCCAGCGGCACCGCCGCGATCGTCATTTCAAGGCGGTCAACAAATGCGCAAACTCCGATCTCAAAACACTCCTCGCCCTTCAGCACATTTCCAGTTCGCCCGCCCTATTCGAAGGATGTGATCATCGCGTTAGCGTCGGGGCTGCTGGGGGCACTTTCTACAGCCAGCGTGCTGATCATGTTTCCGGAGCTTCGGAATTTGCTCCGCGGGGAGGGCTTCGCACAATCAGAACCACAAGGCGCCGTGCCCAACGGCCGCAAACGTAGGTGAGAGCGCAATCCCACTCGTCTGGAAGGAGAGCTTCCGTATGGTCAGCGGCCGGACCCTGACGGATTTTATCCAGGGTTGAATGTTAAACGCCTCGCAAAGTTGTCCCCCGATTGGACTGCGCCCCTTGAGGCGGATAGCGCGACGGTGAGAAATTGACCGTGAAGCCGGGCCAATCTGGGGTAGGTGCGTTGCATCGTGCAATCCGGCGGCCGATAACCCATTGGGATCATTTGCAAGTCTCACTTCCAAATCGAACCCACCCTGCCTACAGACTGAGTCGCAGTAGTTCGCGCTTCGTGGCAGCGCAGGCTCCCAAAAACGGGTCAGTCAAACGAAGGATGGTGACTGCCTCGGCCTATGCTACCAATTCGGCGGGGATCTGCTCAGACCATTCCGGTCAATGCCCACCGACAAGTGGGACAAGCCAATCTGAACCGTGCCTTCGCGGCAAGCACGGATGACGACGTAGGTCTCAAACCACGCTGCAGGGAGACCTTCATGGCTCAAGGTACAGTGAAATGGTTCAACGCCACAAAAGGGTTCGGGTTCATTCAGCCCGATGATGGCGGCCAGGACGTCTTCGTCCACATCAGCGCGGTCGAGCGCGCCGGCTTCCGTGACCTCAAGGAGGGGCAGAAGCTCTCCTACGAGATCGTCGCCGATCGCCGCTCCGGTAAATCGTCGGCCGACAACCTGAAGCTCGACTGATGCAGGTCCTCGTTCGCGATAGCAACGTCGACCAGGCGCTTCGCGTTCTCAAACGGAAGATGCAAAAGGAAGGCGTCGTCCGCGAATGCGCCAGCGCGAGAGCTACGAGAAGCTCAGCATAAGCGCACCCGGGAGAAGGCGGAGGCGATCCGTCGCGCCAAGAATGCCTATTGCCGCCTGCAAAAGCCGCGTGTTCCGATAACCCCGCGGCCATCACCGCCGACACCCTGAAAGAGAAAGGTCCCGGCGTTGCCGGGGCCTCAACCAACCGGCTTAAGCGCTGCCGCGTTGGAAATCTTGCCAGATGCGTTTTTCCGACGCTGCTGACCCAAGCCTATTTTCTTGGCGAGGTTCGACCGAGCCTCAGCATACGCTGGAGCAACCATCGGGTAGTCAGCCGGCAGGCTCCACTTCTGGCGATACTGTTCCGGCGTCATCCCATACGCAGTTCGCAGGTGCCGCTTCAGCGACTTGAACTTCTTCCCGTCATCGAGGCATACCAGATATTCAGCAGTGATCGACTTCCTGATTGATATGGCGGGGACTGGCTTCTCCTCGACAGGAGCGGCCGCAGGCTCACCAAGGTTGACGATCGCGGCGTGCGTTGTTGCGATCAGTGCGGGCAGTTCAGCCGCCGGGACACTGTTTTTTGAAACGTAGGCTGACACGATCTCGGCAACGAGGCCGATCATCTCGTCATTGACTACTGTCATTTTGTCTCCTGCTTTTCAAAGCCGCTGCAATTTCGCGATGCGGAACCCACTCACGAAATAGACGCGCAGGCTGCCCTGAACCTTTCCGCTGAATGGACAGCATCAGGATGCCTTGTCCAGAATTCAGAGTGTGGCACCTCGGTCAACCATCCCCGAGGTCTTCACTCGTTGAATGAGGCAAACCCCTATGTCCGGATGGTAGAAACCGCATTACATCGCTGCAAATCGTAATGCGCGATCGCGTCGGTAATATCAGCCAACTCCCACGCACCTTCCGCGTCTGTCGCAAGGGCCATCGACCGCTCGCTGAATGGCATTCCTCCGGTCGTCCTCAGCCGCGATAATTTATCCAGCCGACATATCCGCTTCACAAGACGGCGGTCGGAACGCCGAAACGGGTCAGGATAACAACGGGTCGTTCGAAGTGATTAGTAGGTGCTGCCAAGCCATATACTCCTGAAAGGAACATGGGTTCGGGCCGCTTCTCATGTGCGGCTGGTGTTGGATCGGCAGTGTCGTTCGTCAACGGGCCCTTGCTAATGGTCACGTTGACGGGGAACGACTTCGGCGAAAGCGAGTTAAATCTAGCCGTCCTGTTTCAATTCAAGCGTCGAGACGCAGTGAATGTCGATCTCCCAACTCAAAGCTCGTGCTGTTTGCGCCACGGGCAATCTGCCAGAGATGTTAGCCTTGGCGGACTCGGTCGCCCACAGCTCAGCTGCATCCGGCGAGCAAATTGCCTTGTCCAAAGCCACGATCCGCTCGATCAGGGCAGAGTTGAGCCACCCTTCCAAGACGAAGCGCGAAGTCGCGCTGATCCGTTATGCGAAGCTCGTTTCAAACCTGTAATCTCTGAACGGGAGATTGGCTGTGTTTCGGCGTGCAAGCTTGACCCCGTGAGGCAGGGGATCGGCGTCCAACTTTGGGTCTGACGCAATTTCGCTGACGGTCGGGATTATTGCGCGCCTATGAGGCGCGCTTGGAGAAGGTCGATCTTTCCACGGCCGTACATCTGGCGTTTGACAAGCTTGAGACGGGTGATCTGCCCTTCGGTTTGGCCGTTTGACCAAGTCGAGAGGATTGCCGCTCGCACGGCGACTTCGTCGCGT
>NZ_DASYHB010000102.1:0-62058 GCF_035999185.1 Ensifer sp.
AACACAAGCCCATTCCGGGAGAACTTTTATGAAAGCTCTTAAACTCACTGTCGCGGCTCTCGTCGCGTCCGTCGCTTTTGCTGGCGCCGCCGCCGCTCGCGACCAGGTTCAGGTCGCAGGCTCCTCGACCGTTCTTCCCTATGCCAAGATCGTCGCCGAGACGTTCGGCGAGACCTTCCCGGACTTCAAGACCCCGGTCGTTGAATCGGGCGGTTCTTCTGCCGGCCTGAAGGAATTCTGCAAGGGCGTCGGCCCGGATACCATCGACATCGCCAACTCCTCGCGCAAGATCAAGGACAGCGAAGTCGAGGCCTGCAAGGCCGCTGGCGTCACTGAAATCCAGGAAATCAAGATCGGCTATGACGGTATCGTCTTCGCGACCGACGCCGGCAATGCCGACCTCGCTCTGAAGCCGGTCGATCTCTACAAGGCTCTGGCCGCAGAAGTCGTCGTCGACGGCAAGCTCGTCGCCAACCCCTACAAGAAGTGGTCGGACGTCAACGCCGAGCTTCCGGCTGTTGATATCGCCGCCTACATCCCGGGCGAAAAGCACGGCACCCGCGAAGTCTTCGAAGAGAAGATCCTCGCTGCAGGCTGCAAGGACGCTGGCGCGGTTGACGTGATCAAGGCTGCCGTTGCCGACGAAAAGCAGCAGCACAGCAAGTGCGTCGCCGTTCGCAAGGATGGCATGGCTGTTGATATCGACGGCGACTACACCGAAACGCTCGCCCGTATCTCCGCCAACAAGAACGGCATCGGCGTCTTCGGCCTGTCCTTCTACGAAAACAACGCCGACAAGCTGAAGGTCGCGACCGTCAACGGCATCGTACCGTCGACCGAAACGATCGCTTCCGGCGAATATCCGGTTTCGCGCCCGCTGTTCTTCTACGTCAAGAAGGCGCATCTCGGCGTTATCCCGGGCCTCAAGGAATATGTTGAGTTCTTCCTCGACGATCAGATGATCGGCCCGGAAAGCCCGCTCGCCGAATACGGCCTGGTTGCTGCTCCGGACGCTGAGCGCGAAGAGATCCGCAAGGCCTTCTCCGCCGGCAACATGCTCTGATAACGACAAGCCCCGGTGCGAGACCGCTCGCGCCGGGGCATGCCTCCACCCGATTTTGCCGGCGGCCATGACGGGCAACGCCGGGGAGACGTGCCAATGAGTACTTCGCTCCTTCTTTTGTTTATTGTTGTTATTGGTTTCATTGCCTATTTTTCCGGCCGCGCACGCTCGCTTGCGCTCTCCGGCGGCAAGCTCTCCAACCTTCATTCTCTGCCAGGCTATCATGGCAGCTACGTCGCCATCTGGGCGATGCTTCCGGCGGCGCTCGTACTCGCCGCCTGGCTGATCGCCGCTCCGGTCTACATTGACGCAAGCACCCGTGCGGCCCTGCCGGACAACGTGCAGAGCCAGGGCGCTGCCCCGGTCCAGCTTGCGCTCGGTCAGGTAAAGTCGGTTGCCGGCGGACTGCTGCGCTTGAGCGGCGAGGAAATCGCCGCACTCGAAAGTGGTGCCGCCAATCTTCGCTCGACGCTTGCCGCCAAGGGTGTTGCGCTCGCCGGCGAAGGCGAGCCTTACATGATAGCCGCTGCGCAACATTTCAACGCGATGAATGCGACCAACCGCTGGATTAAGACCGCTGTCGTTTTGCTGATCGCGATCGTTGGCGGCATCTACGCGATCCGTAACGTCACGACACGCTTCCGCGCCCGCAACCAGGTGGAGCGGGTCATCCTCGGCTCGCTGATTGTCGCTTCATCGATCGCCATCCTGACGACGGTCGGCATCGTTGCCTCGATGCTGTCCGAAGCAGGTCGTTTCTTCACGATGGTTTCGCCGTTCGAATTCTTCTTCGGCACGGTCTGGGACCCGCGCTTCGCCGCAGCAGGCAGCGGTGGCGCTTCGGGTCAGTTCGGCCTGATCCCGCTTCTTGCCGGCACGCTCTACATCGCCTTCGTCGCCATGCTCTTTGCCGTGCCGATCGGCCTTTTCGCCGCCATCTACATGGCGGAGTACGCCAGCCCGCGTCTGCGCTCGACCGCAAAGCCGCTGCTTGAAGTGCTCGCCGGCATCCCGACGATCGTCTACGGTTTCTTCGCGCTGGTGACCGTCGGTCCGTTCCTGCGCGACATCTCGGCCCAGCTGAACGGGCTTGTGACCGGCGACTATCAGAACTTCATTCAGGCGCAGAGCGTTCTCACGGCCGGCATCGTCATGGGCATCATGCTGATCCCGTTCGTGTCCTCGCTGTCGGACGACATCATCACGCAGGTGCCGCGGGCGCTGCGTGACGGTTCGCTCGGTCTCGGCGCCACCCGCTCTGAAACGGTCAAGAAGGTCATCCTTCCCGCAGCCTTGCCCGGTATCGTCGGCGCTCTGCTTTTGACCGCATCGCGCGCCGTCGGCGAGACGATGATCGTGGTGCTCGCAGCCGGCGTTGCCGCCCGCATGCAGATCAATCCCTTCGAGCCGATGACCACGGTGACCGTGAAGATCGTCAACCAGCTGACCGGTGACCTTGAATTCACCTCGCCGCAGACGCTGGTTGCCTTCGCGCTGGGCATCACGCTCTTCGTCATCACGCTCGGCCTCAACATTTACGCGCTCTACATCGTGCGCAAGTACCGGGAACAGTACGAATGACCGACATCGCTTCCTCGACCGTTCGGATTTCCACCCGTCCCGCATCCGCAAAGCGCGATATCGGCATCAAGCGCCGCTATGCTGCAGAACGCCGGTTCCGCGCCTACGGCATGGCCGCCATCAGCACGGGCCTCTTCTTCCTGGGCTTGCTGCTGTGGACCGTGGTTTCCAACGGCTACACCGCATTCCAGCAGACGACCGTCACCCTGCCGATCGAGTTCACCGAAAAGGTCATCGACCCCAAGGGTGAGCGCGCGACCGATGGCAAGGTGCTGATGACGGCCAATTACCCGCTGCTGGTGCGCGATGCGCTCGTCAAGCAGCTCGGCATCGACCCGAGCAAGCGACCGCTGGTCAAGCAGGCAACGGATATGATGTCAGCAAGCTCCCGCACGCTGCTGCGCGATATGGTCGTCGCCGACCCGTCGATCATCGGCAAGACCGTCCCGGTCACACTGCTCGCGGAAGCCAACATCGACTCCGCCTTCAAGGGCCAGATCGACCTCAAGGTCGAAGAGAGCAAGCGCAAGGTGAAGGACCAGCAGGTCACCTGGATGAACCAGTTGGCCGAGGCTGGCGTCCTGAAGAAAAGCTTCAACACCGGCATCTTCACCTTCGGCGCCTCCAGCCGTCCGGAAGCGGCCGGTGTCGGGGTTGCCGCACTCGGCTCGTTCTACATGATGCTGATCGTGCTGGTGCTGTCGCTGCCGATCGGCGTCGCCGCCTCGATCTATCTCGAGGAGTTCGCGCCGAAGAACCGGCTGACCGATCTGATCGAGGTCAACATCAACAACCTCGCGGCCGTTCCGTCGATCGTCTACGGTCTCCTGGGCCTTGCCGTCTTCATCAACTTCGCCGGCATGCCACGTTCGGCAGCCGTGGTCGGCGGCTTCGTGCTGACGCTGATGACGCTGCCGACGATCATCATCGCCACCCGTGCGGCTCTGAAGGCGGTTCCCCCGTCCATCCGCTCGGCGGCGCTTGGCCTCGGTGCCTCGAAGATGCAGACCATCTTCCATCACGTGCTGCCGCTGGCGATGCCCGGCATCCTGACCGGCACGATCATCGGTCTTGCCCACGCGCTTGGCGAAACCGCGCCGCTTCTCCTGATCGGCATGGTCGCCTTCGTCGTCGACTATCCCGGTTCGCCGATGGAGCCGTCGACTGCGCTGCCGGTGCAGATCTACATGTGGGCCAACGAGGCGGAACGCGCCTTCGTCGAGCGCACCTCCGGCGCGATCATCATTCTTCTCATCTTCCTCGTCGTCATGAACCTTGGCGCCATTCTGTTGCGACGTCGCTTTGAGCGCCGTTGGTAGTGAGGTAATTACTATGAACATCATGTCAGAAGCAGCCGTCGAGAAAGCCCTGGACCAGAAAATGAACACGGTTCCCTACAAGATGATCGGCAAGGATGTGTCGGTCTATTACGGCGAGAAGCGTGCGCTTTTCGACGTCAACCTCAACATCCGCGAAAACACGGTAACGGCGCTGATCGGCCCGTCCGGTTGTGGCAAGTCGACCTTCCTGCGCACGCTGAACCGCATGAACGACACCATCGAGAACTGCCGTGTCACCGGCAAGATCACGCTCGATGAGGACGACATCTACGATCCGACGATCGACGTCGTGGAACTGCGCGCACGCGTCGGCATGGTGTTCCAGAAGCCGAACCCGTTCCCGAAGTCGATCTATGAAAACGTCTCCTACGGCCCGCGCATCCACGGTCTTGCCCGCACCAAGGCGGACTTCGACGAGATCGTCGAAACCAGCCTGCAGAAGGCTGGTCTGTGGAACGAGGTGAAGGATCGCCTGCATGAGCCTGGCACCGGCCTGTCCGGTGGTCAGCAGCAGCGCCTGTGCATTGCGCGTGCCGTTGCCGTCAGCCCCGAAGTCATCCTCATGGATGAGCCCTGCTCGGCGCTCGACCCGATCGCGACCGCCAAGGTCGAGGAGCTCATCCACGAACTGCGCACGAACTTCACGATCGTCATCGTGACCCACTCGATGCAGCAGGCAGCCCGCGTTTCGCAGCGCACCGCCATGTTCCACCTCGGCAATCTCGTCGAGGAGAACGACACCGACAAGATGTTCACCAATCCGGATGACCAGCGCACCCAGGATTACATCATGGGCCGCTTCGGCTGAGGCCGGAACCGGCAGAAACCGAACCCGGAACGCGCTCGCAAGGATCGACGATCATGTCCATGCATATCATGTCTGCCTATGACGAAGAATTGAAATACCTGACCCGCCGTATCTCGGAGATGGGCGGTCTGGCCGAACAAATGGTCGCCGAATCCGTGCGCGCACTGGTCAATTCCGACCTGGCGCTGGCACAGAAGGTCATTTCGGACGACACCGTTCTCGACGACGCCGAGCGGCAGATCGGCGAGAAGGCGATCATCACCATCGCCAAGCGCCAGCCTGTCGCTGCTGACCTGCGCGAAATCATGGGGTCGATCCGCATCGCATCCGATCTGGAGCGCGTCGGCGACCTCGGCAAGAACAACGCCAAGCGCGTCATCGCGGTTGCCGGTTCCGGCATCCCGCGCAAGCTCGCCCGTGGCCTGGAGCATCTTGCCGAACTGGCCCTCGTGCAGCTCAAGGAAGTGCTCGACGTTTACGCATCGCGTTCGCCGGAGAAGGCCAACAGCATTCGCGAACGCGACGAGGAGATCGATGCGATCTACACCTCGTTGTTCCGCGAGCTTCTGACCTACATGATGGAAGATCCGCGCAACATCACACCCTGCACGCATCTTCTGTTCTGCGCCAAGAACATAGAGCGCATCGGCGACCACGCGACCAACATCGCCGAGACGATCTACTACATGGCGACGGGCGCGCAGCCGGAAGGCGAGCGTCCGAAGGATGACAACACGTCGACGCTGGGCTCCGTCAACGACTGAGCGCCCTGCGCGGCACCCGAATGCATGCCACTTGAATGCCATCTGGTCGCGGCTTTTGTCGCGGCCCCGATTTCCTGTATCTGAAGCATGCGGTTATTGCCCCGCCTTTGAAAACGGGGGCTGCGCTCCAGATTTAGAGTGTCTGAGTGCCTCGGCGGTCCAGGCGACCGCGCGGTGCTCTTGGTAAGGAGACGTTACCTGATGCTGCCAAAAATCGCCGTAGTCGAAGATGAAGAGGCGCTGAGCGTCCTGCTGCGTTACAACCTGGAAGCCGAAGGCTTCGACGTGGATACGATCCTCAGGGGTGATGAGGCGGAGATCCGGCTCCAGGAACGCCTGCCTGACCTGTTGATCCTCGACTGGATGCTTCCGGGCGTTTCGGGCATCGAGCTTTGCCGCCGCCTGCGCCAGCGCCCGGAGACGGAGCGGCTGCCGATCATCATGCTGACGGCACGCGGGGAAGAAAGCGAACGCGTCCGCGGTCTTGCGACCGGCGCCGACGACTACGTGGTCAAGCCTTTCTCCACGCCCGAACTGATGGCGCGGGTCAAGGCGATGCTCCGTCGGGCCAAGCCGGAGGTCCTTTCGACGCTGCTTCGCTGCGGCGATATCGAACTTGACCGCGAAACCCACCGTGTACATCGCCGCAGCCGTGAGGTTCGCCTTGGACCGACGGAATTCCGCCTGCTCGAGTTCCTGATGTCCTCGCCGGGCCGGGTGTTCTCACGCTCGCAGCTTCTGGACGGTGTCTGGGGCCATGACATCTATGTCGACGAGCGCACGGTCGACGTGCATGTCGGCCGCCTGCGCAAGGCGTTGAACTTCTCGAACATGCAGGACGTGATCCGCACGGTTCGTGGCGCCGGTTACTCGCTTGAAAGCTGAGCGCTCCAGCAACTGCCAACAAAAAAAGGGGCCGATCGGCCCCTTTTTTATGATCCGGTACGCGGGTTCTCAGCGAGCCCGGCGGCGTTCTGCCGACGGCTGGTAAGCAAGCCGTGCGTGGAACGTGCAGTAGGGCGAAGCTTCCGGAGAATCGTTGCCGCAGAAATGGAACTCTTCCTTCAGCGGGTCGCCGATCGGCCACTTGCAGGTGCGTTCGGTCAGCTGGGTCAGCTCGAGGCGTCGCGACATCGGCACAACAACGTCGGTCCGCGTGCTGTAATCCTGCTCGGCAACGAGATCGACTTCGATCTCTTCCTTGAGAACGACAGCGCCAGCAGGACGGGCAACCGGACGGGCAACAACGCGTGCGGCGTAGTTCGGTGCGCGCGGCGCCGAAGTCGGACGCTTCGGGCTCCGGGCTGCGGTGGCGGTGCTGCCGCCGGCCTTGGCGCGGCCGGGAAGGCTCAGGCGATGAACCTTGCCGATGACGGCGTTGCGGCTGACGCCGCCGAGCTGCGCCGCGATCTGGCTGGCGCTTAGGCCCTCCGACCAGAGCTTCTTCAGTTTTTCCACCCGCTCGTCAGTCCAGTTCATTTCTGCACTCTCCGTTCTCAGCGTTAGGGATGGCAGAATCCCTCACCGCACCCTGGCTGAACCCCGGGGTTGCAAACGCGATAACTCTTTTGGTGACTAGGTCCGCCGCATGCGTCTAGTAATTGAATGTTAACGTACTGACGGCCGGACTCCGTGGCAAGAGTCCCAGGAATCGCACCGAATCGATTTCGTAGTTTTCCCCAACTTGCTCGGCTGGCGTTGCATTTTTGCAAGCCCTTCCGCGTGATTTTTTCGCCACCGACAAACGGCCTTCTCTGCTGCGCTGCAAGGCTTGGTTTTGTTGACATTGCAGCGCGAAATGGGAATAGTGCCTGCGCCGCCGAAAGGCGGCATTTTTGATTTTTATCGGACCGCGCGAGACGCGGGATCGATGCCGACTGGAGTGAGAAGGAGAGCCTCGCATGACTGCAACCACGCCGCTTTACGATACCTACCTGCGCGCGCCGTTGCGTTTCGAGCGAGGAGAGGGCGTCTGGCTGATCGCCGAGGACGGCACGCGTTATCTCGACTTCGGCGCCGGCGTTGCCGTGAACGCGCTGGGCCACGCCCATCCGCATCTGGTCGAGGCGCTGAAGGCGCAGGCCGACAAGGTCTGGCACCTGTCCAACCTTTATGAAATCCCAGGTCAGGAAAGCCTCGGCCGCCGCCTGACGGCGGTGACCTTTGCCGACAAGGTCTTCTTCACCAATTCCGGTGCGGAGGCGCTCGAATGCGCCATCAAGACGGCGCGGCGCTACCATTTCTCCAAGGGTCATCCGGAGAAGTTCCACGTCATCACCTTCGAGGGCGCTTTCCACGGCCGGACCATTGCGACGATCGCCGCCGGTGGCCAGCAGAAGTACATCGAAGGCTTCGGCCCGAAGGCCCCGGGGTTCTACCAGGTTCCGTTCGGCGATCTCACCGCGGTCAAGAATGCGATCACCGAGGAAACGGCAGCGATCCTGATCGAGCCGATCCAGGGAGAGGGCGGGGTCCGCCCGGCAGCCAAGGAGTTCATGCAGGAGCTACGCGCGCTCTGCGACGAATTCGGCCTGCTTCTGATCCTTGACGAGGTCCAGACTGGCGTCGGCCGCACCGGCAAGCTGTTTGCCCACGAGTGGGCCGATATCCGTCCGGATATCATGGCAGTCGCCAAGGGTATCGGCGGCGGTTTCCCGTTCGGTGCTTGCCTTGCGACCGAAGAGGCGGCCTCTGGCATGGTGGCCGGCACGCATGGCTCCACCTATGGCGGCAATCCGCTGGCCATGGCTGTCGGCAACGCCGTGCTCGATATCGTGCTTGCGGACGGGTTCCTGACGCATGTGCGTGACGTTGCGCTGGTCTTCCGCCAAGGGCTCGCGTCGCTGCATGATCGCTACCCTGATGTCATCGAGGAAATTCGCGGCGACGGTTTGATGCTGGGCATCAAGGTGAAGGGCCCCTCGGCCGACCTGCTGAAGGCAATTCGCGCCGAGAAGCTTCTGGCCGTGCCGGCCGGTGAAAACGTACTGCGCTTGCTGCCGCCTCTAACGATTACGGCGGAGGAAGCCCGTGAGGGTCTGGCACGCATCGAGCGCGCGGCTGAAGCGGTAAGGAAGGCCAGCGGCAACGCCGCAGCCTGACGGATAGGGCCAAGACTGACACGATGTTAGAATGACCTGTGTGCGCACATGCCGCGAGCGTGGCGCACAAGGGTTCGATTTTTTGAGGAACCGAGTACGATGGCAGGCACCAGACATTTTCTCGATCTTTCGGCCATGACGGCCGCCGACCTTAGGACGATCATCGACGATGCTCGCGTCCGAAAGGCGGCGACCAAGGCCGGGACAGCCGAGAAGCCGCTTGCCGGCAAGATGCTGGCGATGATCTTCGAAAAGCCTTCCACCCGCACGCGCGTTTCCTTCGATGTCGGCATGCGCCAGCTCGGCGGCGAAACGCTGTTTCTGTCGGGTACCGAAATGCAGCTCGGTCGCGCCGAGACGATCGGCGACACTGCAAAAGTTCTGTCGCGCTACGTCGACGCCATCATGATCCGCACCACCGATCATCGTCGTCTGCTGGAACTGGCGGAGCATGCGACCGTGCCTGTCATCAACGGCCTCACCGACGACACCCATCCCTGCCAGATCATGGCTGACATCCTGACCTTCGAGGAGCATCGCGGCCCGGTGAAGGGCAAGACGATCGCCTGGACCGGCGATGGCAACAACGTCCTGCATTCGCTGATCGAGGGTTCGGCCCGCTTCGGCTACCGGATGAACATGGCCGTCCCGCTCGGCTCGGAGCCGCAGGACAAGTTCCTGAACTGGGCGCGCAACAATGGCGGTGAGATCCTGTTGTGCCACGACGCCGAACAGGCCGTCGCCAACGCCAATTGCGTGGTCACCGACACCTGGATCTCGATGAACCAGGAGCATCGCGCCCGCGGCCACAACGTCTTCCAGCCTTACCAGGTCAATGAAGCGCTGATGAAGCGCGCAGCGTCCGATGCGGTCTTCATGCACTGCCTGCCGGCGCACCGCGGCGAAGAGGTGACCGACGAGGTGATCGACGGCCCGCAGTCTGTGGTCTTCGACGAGGCCGAAAACCGGCTGCACGCACAGAAGTCGGTTATCGCCTGGTGCATGGGGCTCGTCTGAGCCGCCTGCGCCCGACCGGGATCGACTGCGGCAAAAGGCGTAGGCGCATGCGCTCCATTGAATATGGGGCGCGTCCGGCACGTGAACGCCGCTATTGACATTGATGATGTGCGACACGATCTAGGCGGCATACGAGCGCTGCTACAGACAGTGAGCGCGCAAACCGTCGAGGTGGTGCGTCGCAATGGCGACGGCACAAACCTGGTGGACAATCCGTTCATCGCGGGATCAAGTGAAACAGCGGGCACGTTGCGCCGGGGGATATGGATGTCCCTGGCGCGATCCGGCTGGCTGAAGGCAAGGAGCAAGACATGACCGACATGACGCCAGGGCTTGGTGAGTTCGACTTTGCCGGTGACGATCACGTTGTACCTTTCCAGGTGGAAGGCCTCGACGTGCGCGGCCGCGCCGTGCAGCTCGGCCCGATGCTTGACGCAATCCTCGAGCGCCACAACTATCCGCTTCCGGTCGCCCGTCTCGTGGCGGAAACGGTCGTGCTCACGGTTCTGCTCGGCACATCGCTGAAGTTCGAGGGCAAGCTGATCGTCCAGACCCAAGGCGACGGTCCGGTTGATCTGGTCGTTGCTGATTTCTCGACGCCGGATCGTGTGCGTGCCTATGCCCGTTATGACGCCGAAGCGCTCGCCGTCGCCGAAAAGGATGGCCGCACGCGCTCGCACGAACTGCTCGGCAAGGGCGTGCTCGCCTTCACCATCGACCAGGGCGCCCACACCCAGCGCTACCAGGGCATCGTGGCGCTCGACGGTGCGACGCTCGAAGAGATCGCCGGCGTCTATTTCCGCCAGTCGGAGCAGATTCCGACCAAGGTCAGGCTCGGCGTTGCCGAACTGCTCGACCGCGACGAAAGCGGCAAGCCGCGTCATCGTTGGCGCGCCGGCGGCATGGTCGCCCAGTTCCTGCCGGAAGCGCCCGAGCGCATGCGCCAGCCGGACCTCTCCGGCGGCGATGGCGACAACGGCGAGAATGCCTTCGAGGACGACGATCTCTGGGCGGAAGCCAAGGTGATGGTCGAGACGATCGACATGGACGAGCTGACCGACCCGATGGTTGGAACCGAACGGCTGCTCTATCGCCTGTTCCACGAGCGCGGCGTTCGCGTCTATGAACCGCAGGCGGTTTACGATCGTTGCAGCTGCTCGCGCGAGAAGCTTCGCTCGGTGCTGTCCAACCTGAATACGGAAGACCTCGAAAGCACCATCGACGATGGCGAGGTCAAGGTCACCTGCGAGTTCTGCTCGACGACCTATCGCTTCGAGGCAAGCGAGGTTCGTCCGCAGTAGGACGGGTTCGCCGGTACAACGGAGAAACGGGAAGCACACGGACATTCCGCGCGCTTCCCGTTTTCGTTTTTTTGGCGGGCACCGTCAACGAGGGCGGCAGCTGCCAGGTGTTTTAGTTCAGCGTTCGCACCAAGCCTGGTGAATCGAGCGAGAAGGCTGGAATGGCGACGTTGAAGATCTCTCCGCCCTCGGCTTCCATGCTGTAATGACCGAACATCACGCCGGACGGCGTATCCAGCGGGCAGCCGGAGGAATACTCGTAGGTGTCGCCGGGATTGAGCAAGGGCTGCTCGCCGATCACGCCGGGACCGCTGACCTCGTCGACCTGTCCATTCTCGTCTGTAATGTGCCAGTAGCGGGTCATCAATCGGACGGCTGCGCCCGAATGGTTGGAGATGACGATGCGATAGCCCCAGACATAGCGGCCGTCATCCGGATCCGATTGCTCTTCGAGATAGTACGGCTCCACCGTAACTTCTATGTCGCGGGTCAAAGCGCGATACATGGGCAACACCTTGCTTCAGGTCTTTCAGGGTATTCTACAGCAAGATGGTTTCGTCAAGAATAACGGCAAGATTGTGCGTGGCCATTCTGGGGCAGGGGCTTGCGGCAACGCGATCGGGCCTTCGGGAAGATCATATCCCGTTGATTTTTATCCGGTTTTCGCGGCCATAGGGCAGTGGCGCTAAGATTGCTGGAGGTGATAAGCGGCCGCCGCCTGTTGCGGCGGCCGCGTTTTCGATCGTGTCAGGCTTTGACGGCCTTGAGCGCGCGGGCGAAATCTTCCACCACGTCGTCGCTGTCCTCGATGCCGGCCGAGAAGCGCACAGTGCCGGCGGAAATGCCGAGTTCTTCGCGGGCTTCGTCGGTCAGGTTCTTGTGCGTGGTCGTCGCCGGATGGGTGATCAGGCTCTTGCTGTCGCCGAGATTGTTGGAGATGCGGACGATCTCAAGCGCGTTCTGCAGGGCGAAGGCGGCATCCTTGCCGCCCTTCAGCTCGAAGGCGACGAGGGTGGAGCCGCCGGTCATCTGCTTGGCGATAATGTCGGCCTGCGGATGGTCCTTGCGGCCGGGGTAGATGACCCTGGCGACCTGCGGTTGCTCGGCCAGGAAGTCGGCGACCCGGCGTGCGGTTTCCGTCTGCTGCTTGACGCGCAGCGGCAGGGTTTCGATGCCCTTCAGCAGTGTCCAGGCGTTGAACGGCGACATGGCGGGGCCGGTGTGGCGGAAGTAGTCGTGCAGGTTCTCGTTGATCCATTCCTTGTCGGAAAGCACGACGCCGCCGAGGCAGCGGCCCTGGCCGTCGATATGCTTGGTCGCGGAATAGACGACGATGTGGGCGCCGAGTTCCAGCGGCTTCTGGAAGAGCGGAGTCGCAAAGACGTTGTCGACGACAACCTTGGCGCCGATCTGGTTGGCGAGCTTGGCGACGCCGGCAATGTCGATCACTTCGAGCGTCGGGTTCGTCGGGCTTTCCAGGAAGAAGACTTTGGTGTTCTTCTGGATCGCCTTTTCCCAGTTCTTGAGGTCGCGACCGTCGACCAGCGTGCATTCGATGCCGTACTTTGGCGCCAGCGTCTCGACCACCCAGCGGCAGGAGCCGAAGAGGGCGCGGGCCGCGACGATGTGGTCGCCGGCTTTCAGCTGGCAGAGGATGGCAGCGGTCACCGCGGCCATGCCCGATGCGGTGGCGCGCGCGTCTTCAGCGCCTTCCAGCATGCACATGCGCTTTTCGAACATGTCGTTGGTCGGGCTGCCGTAGCGGGCGTAGATGAAGCCTTCGGTTTCGCCCTTGAAGCGGGCTTCGGCCGCTTCCGATGTGTCATAGACGAAACCCTGGGTGAGGAAGATCGCCTCGGACGTCTCGCCGTGCTGGGAGCGGGTCGTTCCGCCGTGGACGAGTTGGGTTGCCGGGCGCCAGTTCTTGCTCATGTGACGATCACCTTCAAAAACAAAAAACCGGCCGCGTAAACGGGCCGGTTTTGACACCCGGCCTTTTTAGCTACTTGTTTAACGTGGCTGCAAGCCGACCGGCCAAATCACCACGGGATAAAGCTTCAATACTGCTAGGGTGCGCTTGCGTCAATTCCTGGAGTTTGGTTTTGTCTCGCAACTGGAAAGAGGACTGCAATGGCCCGCAATACTGGGATTTTGGCCGACCGCGCGATCGCCGCGCTGTTCGAAACGGGACGCCTGAAGAGCGAAAAGCCGCTGGATGCCGACCAGATCCAGCCGGCAAGTCTCGACCTGCGCCTTGGCGCCAAGGCTTTCCGCGTGCGCGCCAGCTTCATGCCGGGCCCCTCGCATCTCGTCGCCGACAAGCTCGACCGGTTGAAGCTGCATGTGGTCGACCTCTCCGATGGTGCTGTCCTTGAAACCGGCTGCGTCTACATCGTGCCGCTGATGGAGAGCCTGGAACTGCCTGCGGGCATGTCGGCCTCAGCCAATCCGAAGAGCTCGACCGGCCGCCTCGATATCTTCACCCGCGTCATTACCGACCGCGCCCAGGAGTTCGACAAGATCCCCGCCGGCTACAGCGGCCCGCTCTATCTCGAAATCAGCCCGCGCACCTTCCCGATCGTGGTGCGCCGCGGCTCGCGCCTGTCGCAGATCCGCTTCCGCATGGGGCAATCTATCCTGTCGGAGCAGGAGCTGCAGGCCTTGCACGACAGCGACACGCTGGTGGCGAGCGAGCGGCCAAACGTCAGCGGCGGCGGCATTGCGCTGTCGATCGATCTCAAGGGTACCGGGCCCGAGGGGCTGATCGGCTATCGCGGCAAGCACCACACGGCTGTCATCGACGTCGACAAGAAGGCCCAGCACGCGATCTTCGATTTCTGGGAGCCGCTCTACAGCCGCGGTCGCGACGAACTGATCCTCGATCCGGACGAGTTCTACATCCTGGTGTCGCGCGAGGCCGTGCACGTTCCGCCGCTCTACGCCGCCGAGATGACGCCCTTCGACCCCTTGGTCGGCGAGTTCCGCGTGCACTATGCCGGCTTCTTCGATCCAGGTTTCGGCCACGCGTCGGCTGGCGGCAGCGGCAGCCGCGCGGTGCTCGAAGTGCGTAGCCACGAGGTGCCGTTCATCCTCGAACACGGGCAGATCGTGGGGCGCCTGATCTATGAACATATGCTGGAGCACCCGGACGGTCTTTATGGGACCGGCCTCGGCTCCAACTACCAGGCTCAGGGCCTGAAGCTCTCCAAGCATTTCCGCGCGGAGTGACGGGTTTTCCCCGCGCCTCTGCGGAAGGGCGCTTGACAGATCGCCCCGGTTCGGGAAATTTCGGGGGCATTGCGGGTGTAGTTCAGTGGTAGAACGCCAGCTTCCCAAGCTTGATGTCGTCGGTTCGATCCCGATCACCCGCTCCACTTCTTCCTGATCACCGATTTGCTGCACCTTTCCAAGGGCTGGCCAGTTGCGCTGCGGACGGTTAGTTTGCCGCTCGATGAATCATCCGCGGTTCTATGGGCCGCATCAGACACATGAGGCGCGCCGGCCCTGCCATGAGAGTTTTTTCCCTGCTCGCCCTTTGTGCGTCCTTGATCGCGACCCCGCTTGCGGCCCAGCCCAAGGATCTGCCCATCCTCTTCGATCAGCGTGAGCGTATTGCAAAGCCAGACCTGACCGGCCTTGCCCGGCTGCGCTTTCTGACGACGGTGGACTTTCCGCCGTTCAACTTCATCGACCAATCAGGAAAACTCTCCGGCCTCCATGTCGATCTGGTGCGCGAAATCTGCCGCGAACTCGATATCGAGGCCAAGTGCCAGATCCAGGCCGTGACCTACGCGGAACTCCTGCCGGCGCTGGAAGAGGGGCAGGGCGAGGCGGTTGCAGCCGGCATTGCCGTCGGCCCGGAACTGCGCCAGCGTTTCGGCATTTCGCGCGCGTTCATGCGGCTTCCGGCACGCTTCGCGACTAACGCCAAGGCGGCCGGCGCGATTGCGGCGCCAAAGGATCTCAAGGGAAAGCCGGTGGGTGTCGTCGCGGGAACGACGCATGAGGCCATGTTCAAGGCGTTCTTCCCGACGTTCGAGGCGAAGGTGTTTCCGGATCGCGACGCGATGCTGACAGCGTTGCAGAAGGGCGAGGTGCCGGCGGTCTTTTCCGATGGCATGCAGCTTTCCTTCTGGATCTCGGGCACGACTGCCGGCGGCTGCTGCGCGCTCGTCGATGGTGCCTATTTCTCTCAGCGCTTTCTTGGTGAGGGACTGACGATCATGAACCGCAAGTCCGAGCCGGCCCTGACCCAGGCGATCGACCATGCGCTGCTGGCGCTGTCGCGCAGCGGCCGGCTTGAGGAAATCTATCTGCGCTATTTCCCGAACGGGATCTACTGAAGCCGCCGCGACTAAATATCAGAGAGTTAGATCGTTTTGATTGTTTCTATGAAACAATGAAGTGGGCTAGCGGCGGAAACGGGCAAGCGCGCCGCGCTCGATGGCAGCGCAGGTCAGCTTGTCGAGGCCGAGGCGGTCGCGCAGCAGCTGGAGCAGGCGGATCTCTTCGTTGCGGATGCGCTGGTCGGCTGCAGCGATCTCGACGGCGAGCGCATAGGCCGTCTCGTGGAATTTTTCAGGAAGCGCCTCGCGTACGATTTCGAGCATGATATCCAGACCCTCCGGCGCTGCCAGCTGGGCGGAACATTCATGGCCGATGTGGACGAGGCTGTCTTCGTCGAAGCCGTCGAAGACGGGCAGGAACTGCACCAGCCGGCCGATCCGGGTGAACTCGTCGTCGCTCATCTCGCGGTCGACCGCCGACATCATCACCATGACATAGACAAGGGCTTCGTGGTGGCTGAGGCTGGGCAGCATCGAACGTTCCGCTGTTGGACGGTTGAAAGCTGGGAATTGCAGCGGCTGTTTACAAGTCCGGCTGCAGGGCGTCCATACCCGTTCCCACGGTCGGATCGTCAAAGGTCATCGGCGTGTGGTTGAGATCGCGCGGGTCGTCGCCATAAAAGCCAAGCTTTGCCTTGCGCGCCGCATCGGCGTGTTTTTCAAGCGATGAGCCGGCAAGGGGCATCGCCCAGCCGTTCTCGACAAGCCAGGTTGCGAGGTCCTGCCCGCCGAGCGTGCAAGACGCCGTGGCCGACGGGCCGGCATTGCCCTCGGGCAGGTCGCAACTGAGCGCCCGTGCGCGCAGAAAGTTGCGAAACGCTGTCCGTGCGACAGCTCCGCAGGGCCAGCTTTTACCGGCACTTTCGCAGGTCCTGTCCGCCTGCTCGGGCTCGATGCCGTCGATCTGCACTGTGAGCTTGTCGAACTGGATCACGCCGGCCGCGATGGCCACGGGACGATAGAGGACCGTCGGCCCGGCCTTCGCCTGCTTGGGGTCCTGCTTCGACGAGGGGGTCTGCGGCTCTATCCGCTCGAGCGGTGCGCTCGTCACCGCACCTGAGCCACCGAACTGCTGCGGCTCGACGGCAAGCGCACTCGTTTCTGTCGTCGAATTACCGTTGGGGTCGCTCGCCGGCGCGCCTCCGCCGACGCCACCACCCGACGATCCAAGATCCAGTGGAACGTCGTTGTCTTCTTCCGCCTGATCCGGCGGCGGCTCAAGGTCCGACATGTCGGGCGTTTCTAGCACGAGCTCGGGAGCGGCAGCGCTTTCTCGGTCGCGGATGGCGCCCGCGCCTGCATAAAGGATGCCGGTGAAAAGAGCGATCGCGGCGATGCCGCCGGCAAGGGTATAGATTTGCTGGCGCATCAGGAAGTCGTCCTACTGGCTTGCCCAGATGACACGGGCGATCCATTCGATCTGGTTGGTCTCGAAGCTCCGGTTCGGATGCTCGGGATTGAGAGAGAGGAGTTCGATCATTTGGGGTGTCTGACGCGTCAGGATCTTGGCCATGACCTCGCCGTCACGGGTCTTGACCACCACGCGGTCGCCGCGCCTGATCTGTGCGCCGGGATCGACGATGAGCGTGTCGCCGTCGCGATAGAGCGGCAGCATGCTGTCGCCCTGAACTTCGAGCGCGTAGACGCCTGCGCGGCGCTCCGCTGTCGTCGGAAAGTCGATGACGTCCCAGCCCTGGCCGGCGGGAAAGCCGCCATCATCGAAGAAGCCGCCTGCACCGGCCTGGGCAAAACCGATCAGCGGTATGGTCGCGCTGGCCACCGGAGCGGAGGTCGCCACCGGTGCGCCGACCGTGTTTAACAGGCTCGTGAACTGGTCGATCGTGGCGCCGGTCGCCTCCAGCACCTTGGCGATCGATTCGGTCGAGGGCCAGCGCTCCCGTCCGTCGGCAGACCGACGCTTGGACTTGTTGAACGAGGTCGGGTCGAGGCCGGCGCGGCGCGCGAGACCGGATGGCGAGAGCTGGTAGCGCTCGGCCAATGCATCGATAGCGTGCCAGATCGTGCCGTGGGACAACATGCCGAAAGATCCGGGCCAGATGGGCGGCCATTTGTGGGTTCATTCGAACGCTACCCTATCGAAACGCCGGGTTGGGGTAAAGAATCGGAAGGAAAATAGTCCTTTTCCGATCATTTGCTTTGGGGACTGCTGACCCTATAGTTCCTGTTACGGGCAGGCCGGGCTTTCGGTGGAGGGGCGTCTTTTTGGCACGGATGAGATCGGAGCGCCTGCTGATCGTTGCGGTCGCGGCCGCGTTTGCCGGATTTGCGGTGGAGCATCAGCTGCTTGCGATGGGCCGGTCGGCAGCGCTTCTCGGTGCGGCCGGACTGGTCGTGGCGATCGTGCTTGCCTCGCTGCGCGTCTCCCACCATGCCGAAGTGCTGGCGTCAAAGGTTGGCGATCCTTATGGCACCATGATCCTGACGCTTTCGGCCGTTCTGGTCGAGGTGGTGGTGCTGGCGATCATGATGACGAGTGAGGCGTCGCCGACGCTGGTGCGCGATACGATCTATGCCGCCGTCATGCTGGATATCAACGGGATCCTTGGCCTTGCCGCTCTGCTCGGCGGGCTGAAGCATGGCGAACAGCCCTACAACGACGATTCCGCCCGCACCTACAGCGTCATGATCCTGACGGCGATGGGCATCTCGATGATCGTTCCGGAATTCGTGCCGGCATCGAAATGGCATTTGTACTCGGCTTTCACCATTGGCGCGATGATCACGCTCTACGCGCTGTTCCTGCGCATGCAGGTGGGCGTGCACAGCTATTTCTTCAGCTACAGCTATCCGAAGGCAAAAGTCGAAGGCAGCGTAGCGCAGGGCGACGTCGACCAGCCGGTGCTGCCTTCGATCTTGACCCTGATCTTCGGTATCGTGGTGATCGGCGTGCTGGCCGAAACGATGTCGGTGCTGCTGACGTCGGGCCTGAAGGGGAGCGGTGCGCCGCCGGCCATTGCCGCCATCGTGGTTGCGGCGATCTCCGCTTCGCCGGAGATCATGACCGCCATGCGCGCGGCACTCGCCAACCGCATGCAGGCGGTCGTCAACATCGCCCTCGGGGCATCGCTTTCGACGGTCATTCTCACCGTCCCGGTGATGGAGGCGATCGCGCTTTATACCGGTCAGCCATTCCTGATGGCGATGTCGCCGGTGCAGACCGTGATGGTGGCGATCACCCTGATCGTGGCCGCAATCAACCTCAATGACGGCCAGACCAACGCCATCGAGGGCATGACGCATTTCGTGCTGTTTGCGACCTTTGTGATGCTCTCGGCGATCGGGCTTTGACCGCCGCTTCAGAGCGCTCACCTATCCGCGTCTGACCGCGCTTGCCGGTCAGCCGTTTGCTCGTGTCGCGCGGTTGCGGGCGACAACCTCTTCGTAGGCGGCCTGCAACGTCGCGCGAACCCGCGGCGGTCCGTCGAGCGGTTTGCCAAGGTGATCCCGTCGCAACTCGTCCATGAAGCGGTCCCAGAGTTCGGGACCACCGTTTTCCATCAGTTCGGCCCGAATGCTGAGTTCCTCGCTGACCGGTAGGTATCGACGCCCCCAGGCGCCGAGCTGGGCCATGATCGGCACCAGCGCGATCGTCATCTCGGTCAGGCTGTAGATCGCCTTCTGCTTGTGGCTGGGATCGTCGGCCTTGGTCAGCATGCCTTGCTCGACCAGCATCTTCAGCCGGTCCGCCAGGATGTTGGACGATATGCCTTCCTGGGATCGCAGCAGTTCCCGGAAGTGCCGTTTGCCGCCGAAGATCATGTCGCGAATGATCAGCAGGCTCCATTTGTCGCCGAACACTTCCAGCGAAAGATTGATCGGGCAACCCGAGCGAATGTCGTCCTTCATTGGCACCTCTTCAAAACCGCTTGCATTATCGCATCAGTGGCGTTAGCGTGCAACTGCTTTCATTTTCATAGCGGTTTTGAAAAGAAACCAGTTAGGCCAGAGCCAGCGGTTTCGCCACCAGAGGAGACGAGGAAGATGACCGACAGATCCGTAGAACATCAGAGCTTCACCATCGAGCGTAGCTTCAAGGCGACGCCTGAGCAGGTGTTCAGGGCGTTCTCCGAACCGGCGGCGAAGGAGCGCTGGTTCGTCAATGTCGAGGCCGGAGCCAAAATGACCCACGACTTCCGCGTCGGCGGGCAGGAGAGTGGTCGCTTCAGCCAGGACGATGGAACGACCTATTACGACGACACCATCTATCTCGACATCGTCGAGAACATCAGGATCATCTTCGCCTACACGATGACGGAGAACGACCGGAAGATCTCCGCTTCGGTCGCGACGGTTGACATTCAGCCTGACGGTAACGGCACGCGCCTCGTCTTTACCGAGCAGGTCGCCTTCCTCGACGGGCTCGACAAGCTTGAGTATCGCCGTGGCGGCTGGGAGTCCCTGATGGGCGCGCTGGCAAAGGAGCTCGGCGAAGCGACCGTTTCCGCGTAATTCAAGGCTTAGGAAATCCCCGAAGACCTTTGCCGGACCTCGGGGATTTTCAATGCATGGCGGCGATCGCGCTGCCGGCGATTCCGACCGAAAACAGCGTGAGGCAGACGGCTGCGATCCGCCGCGGCAGATGCGAGGCCGACAAGCTCTTCGACATCTGCACCATCACGGCGCCAGCGGCGATCCAGGTGGATCCCACGGTAAGAACGAGCAAGGAAAAACCAGCAATCCAGGGTGTGACTGCAGCCAGCCCCGCTTGCGGCAAAAGCACGAGCGCGACGATCAACGCCTTGGGATTGAGCAGCGTCGTGACGAAGACCTGCCGGATGGAAATGACCATGCCTTCGCTACGCTCGGCATCGGTCGTCCACAGTGCATAGGCGAGATAGAACACCCAGCAGGCGGCGACGAGCCTCAGCGCGAGGCCGAGCTGCGGGTGCGCAGCAAGGAACGGCGCCAGAAGAGCGACGGCCGGAATGATGACACCGAGATAGCCGCCGAGTTCGCCGGTAAGCAGCGGCAGCGAGCGGCGGAAGCCCACCGACGCGCCGGACAGCCACAGAAGCGTGTTTGTCGGTCCCGGCGTCGCGAGCAGGACGAGGGCGGCGAGGGCGAAGGCGAGCGGCTGCATATCTTTGGACCTGTTTCGTGGCCGTTATCGTCGCCTTCTACCAGCGGCGCAAGGCCAGGCTCTTGATCTCCATCAAGCAGTATCTAGGGTCATCGCAAGAAATCGCCACAGCGACTGGTTTGGATGGCTCTTCCGCGTCGACCGTGACCGCGCTATCAGACGGGCTCCGCCGCTCTTTCTCCCGCCGGCGCGATCGAGGCTTCCATGAACAAGACCGTATTGTCAGGCATCGTCATGACGACGTTTTCCTATTTCCTGTTTTCGCTTCAGGATGCGTCGGTCAAATGGCTGGTCGTCGGTTACTCGGTCTGGCAGATCCTGTTTACCCGCAGCATCACCATTCTCCTGCTCTGCCTCGTCATCGGTCGCGGCAAGCTGGTGCGCGATGCCGTCGCGTCGCCGGTGGTCAAGCCGTTGTTCGTACGCAATCTGCTTCTGCTTGCCGCCTGGCTGTCCTACTTCAACGCGGCGCGCGATCTCGGCCTCGCCGAGATGACGACACTCTATTACGCAGCGCCGATCATCGTAACGCTGCTTGCCGTGCCTGTTTTGAAAGAGGATGTCCCGCCGATCCGCTGGTTTGCCGTCCTCGTCGGCTTTATCGGCGTGCTTGTCGCCTGTGACCCGCTCGGCACCGGCATGAAATTGTCACTGCCCGTGGTTCTGGCGCTGATGGCTGCCGTCTTCTGGGCGATCGGCACGGTGATGTTGCGAAAGACAGCACTTCAGGAAACGACGTTGGTGCAGATGACCATCTCCAACGTCTTCTTCATCGCTATGACCGGGCTTGCCGTCGGCTTCTTCTGGACGCCACCGGCGCTCTTCGACGTGGCGTTGATGGCAGGCACCGGGGTCATCGCAGGCATCGCGCAATACGCCTTGTTCGAGGGCATGCGTCGCGCGCCGATCTCGGTGATCGCGCCGTTCGAATATACGTCGCTTGTCTGGGCCTTCGGCCTCGGCTTCCTGATCTGGGGTGACGTGCCCGCGACAAACGTCTTTGCCGGCGCCGGCCTGATCTTTGCGGCGGGGTTGCTGATCATCGTCGGTGAGCGTCTCGCCCACCGGCGCGCCGGAGCTGCGGCCTGATTGGGGCGCGGGTCCTGACGGAACGCCGTCTCATGCTTTGATGACGAGCGCCTCAGGCACACGGCCGGTCAGACGAAAGAACAGATGTGACGTCACCAGCACGTTCGGGTCGGCAAGATGACGGTCGAGCGCCGCCAGATCGGCCTCGAGCTCCGCCTTTTCGATGAAGCCTTCGCCGACCAGCCTGTCGCGGACATTGTTGATGAAGTCCCGAAGAATTGGCCGACGGTCATGACCCGGCGGATAGACGTGCTCGACGGCGTCGACGGAAATCGCTTCGACACCCGCTTCGCGAAACAGCCGATGCACGCGGCGGCCGATGTGAAGGTCTATGCCTCTTGCGGCGGAGTAAGCGATGTAGGCGGCAAGCAGTCGGTCCCAGGCGGCAAGCGGCGGGTCGCAGATGTGTCCGAGAAAATCGGCCTCGAAGCTCGCGATCCAGCCGCCCGGTTTTACCAGCGACGCCATTTCGAGCACGATCAGCTCCGGCCGCGGCACGTTGACGAGCACCAGCCGCATGTGGGCACCGTCAAACGAGCGGCGCGGCAGGCCCGTGGCATAGGCATCGCCCTCGCGCACTTCCACCTGGGGCAGCGCGTGGCCGGCGACGAAACGGCGGGCAAGCTCGACAAAATGCGGGTCGCGCTCGATGCCGAGCACCGAGCCTGTGGGGCCGACACGCTTGCCGAGGAGATGCAGCACGCCACCGGGGCCGCAACCGAGATCGACGACACGCTCGCCCGGCCGGATGCCGACCCTTTCGAGTTGCTGGTCGGAGTCAGGCGCGAGATTGGCGATCTGTCGTTTCAGACGTTCTTCCTCGGGCTCTGCGCGCCCAAGCAGATAGAGATCAGGCTCGCTCATCGCGTGTCCCCCTCTGATCCCGCAAAGGATGCGCCTCGTGCCTGTGGTCGTCAATCAGAAGATGCTGATAAGCTTAATGCCCGCGAGGTCATCAAGCGAAACTCGGCGGTTCGGAGGTCCTGTCGCGTCGCTCCGCCGATCGTCCCGGCGATTTCGAACGGGCTGATCTAGCATCGCAACTGTAACAAGCTGATGGCTGCCAGGATGGTGGCGTTGAAACGCCACGGCCCAAACGAAAACAGGCCCCACGCGGGAGCCTGTCTCCAATCTTGAATCGAGCGAACCTTACGCCGCCTGCTTCTTCTCGCCGTAGGGATCGAAGCGACCATAGAAGGTCTCGCCGCGCTCGGCCATTTCCTTCAAGAGCGCCGTCGGCTTGAAGTGGTCGCCGTAGTCCTTGGCGAGCTTTTCGCACATCTGGACAAAGGCCTTGGCGCCCATGCCGTCGATGTAGGAAAGCGTACCACCGGTGTAAGGCGCAAAGCCGAAGCCGAGGATCGAGCCGACGTCGGCTTCGCGCGGGTCGGTGACGATGCCCTCTTCCATGGTGCGGGCGGCTTCGAGCGCGATCGTCGAAAGGAAGCGCTGCTTCAGCACCTCGACGTCGATCGTGTCGGCGTTCTTCTGCGGATAGAGCGTCTTCAGCTCCGGCCACAGATACTTCTTCGCGGGCTTTGCCGGGTACTCGTAGAAGCCCTTGCCGTTCTTCCGGCCACGGCGGTCGAGGTCGTCGACCAGCTTGTTGATCAGCGCCAGGTGTTTCGGATCGACGGCCTTTTCGCCGAGGTCGGCAACGGTGGCCTTCAGGATCTTCTGGCTGAGGTCGATCGCAACTTCGTCGTTGAGCGACAGCGGACCGACCGGCATGCCGGCCATCTTGGCGGCATTCTCGATCATCGCCGGCGGCACGCCTTCGATCAGCATGTCATAGGCTTCGTGGATGTAGCGGAAGACGCAGCGGTTGACGTAGAAGCCGCGGGTATCGTTGACGACGATCGGCGTCTTCTTGATCGCGGCAACATAGTCGAGCGCGACGGCAAGTGCCTTGTCGCCGCTCTCCTTGCCGAGGATCACTTCCGTCAGCATCATCTTTTCGACCGGCGAGAAGAAGTGGATGCCGATGAACTGGCCGGGACGCTTGGAGTTCTTGGCAAGGCCGGTGATCGGCAGCGTCGAGGTGTTGGAGGCAAAGATCGTGTCTTCGCCGATCACCGCTTCCACCTTCTCGATCACGTCCTTCTTGACCTGGCGATCTTCGAAGACGGCTTCAACGACGAGGCCGACATTCTTCAGGTCGTTGTAATCGGCCGATGGCGTAATGCGGGAAAGCAGCGCTTCGCCCTCTTCCTTGGTGAGGCGTCCCTTGCCGATCGAATCCTTGACCAGGCCTTCCGAATGCGCCTTGCCCTTTTCGGCCGCTTCCATGTCGCGGTCGATCAGCGTCACGGCGATGCCGGCGGCAGCCGTCAAATAGGCGATCGAGGCGCCCATGAAGCCGGCGCCGACGACGCCGACATGCTTGAACTCCGACTTCGGCACGCCGGCCGGGCGGCGGGCGCCCTTGCCGAGTTCCTGCATCGAGACGAACAGCGAGCGGATCATCGAGAAGGCTTCGGTGGTCTGAAGGATCTCGGTGAAGTAGCGCTGCTCGATTTTGAGCGCGGTGTCGAACGGCACCTGCAGGCCTTCGTAGACGCATTTCAGGATCGCGACGGCGCCCGGATAGTTGCCGTAGGTTTCGCGGCGCAGGATGCCGGAAGCGGCTGGCCAGAGCTGCGCCGAGGCCGGCGTCCAGATACCGCCACCCGGAACCTTGTAACCCTTCTCGTCCCAGGGCTGGACCGGCTTCAGGCCGTTCTTGATCATCGCCTTGGCGGCGTCGACCAGCTTGTCGGCGTCGACGACTTCATGCACGAGGCCAATCGCCTTGGCGCGGGCCGCGGTCAGCGACGAGCCGGTCGTCATCATCTGCAGCGCGTCCTGCGCATTGGTGAGGCGCGGCACGCGCTGGGTGCCGCCGGCACCCGGGAAGATCCCGACCTTGACTTCCGGAAGCGCGATCTTCACCGACTTGGCGTTCGAGGCGACGCGGCCATGGCAGGCGAGCGAAAGCTCGAAAGCGCCGCCCATGCAGGTGCCGTTGATCGCCGAGACCCAGGGCTTGCCCGAGGTTTCGAGCTTGCGGAAGAGGCCGGTCATGCGGCCGACCAGGTCGAAAAGCTTCTGGGCGGCGTTATCAGGATCCTTCTTCTTTTCTTCCTGCTGGAAGGTGAACATCGACTTGATCATCGAGAGATCAGCGCCGCCGGAGAAGGTCGACTTGCCGGAGGTGAAGACGACGCCCTTGACGGCAGCGTCAGCAGTGGTCTGGTCGACGATGGCGTTCAGTTCCTCCATCACCTCCTGGGTGAAGACGTTCATCGACTTCTCAGGCATGTCCCAGGTGACGAGCGCGATGCCGTCGGCGTCTGTCTCGATCTTGAAATTGGTGTACTTCGTCATGGTTCTCCCCCTCAGTAGAGAATGGGTTCGATGCGCAGCGAGATATTCGATCCGCCGCTGTAACGTTGTTTGGTGGTGTTGGTGGCGATCAGCCGTCCGTCGCGCTCGACGCGGACGGTGAAGCCCGCATCGACGGCCTTGTCGAGCTCGGGCTTCGGCACCTGCAGCACGAAGGGCACGCGGGTCGCCTTGCCATCGCTGACGACGGACGTTTCCGCGATCAGCTTGGCGGCGACGTCCATCACGCCCTGCTCTTCGAGCCGGATCGTGACGGTGCCGGCCGGAACCGGGCCGCTTGCGACATTGGAGATCGCACCGGTGAGCGTGAAGCTGTCGCCGCCTTCCTCCTCGTCGGAGACGCAGCCTGATGCTGCAAGCAGCCCCAGGCCCATCAATGTCAGGAGAGAGCGACGCATCACGTCCATCGTCAGACCCTTTCGATGATCGTTGCCGTGCCCATGCCGGCGCCGATGCAGAGCGTGACGAGCGCGGTGTTGAGATCGCGGCGTTCCAGCTCGTCGAGCACGGTGCCGAGGATCATTGCGCCGGTTGCGCCGAGCGGATGGCCCATGGCGATCGCGCCGCCGTTGACGTTGATCTTGTCGTGCGGGATCTCGAAGGCCTGCATGTAGCGCAGCACAACGGCGGCAAAGGCCTCGTTGAGCTCGAAGAGATCGATGTCCGACAGCTTCATGTCGGCGCGCTTCAGGAGCTTCTCGGTGACGTCGACCGGGCCGGTCAGCATCAGGGCCGGATCGGAGCCGATATTGGCGAAGGCGCGGATGCGGGCGCGCGGCTTCAGCCCCATGCTTTCGCCGCCGGCCTTCGAGCCGAGCAGCACGGCTGCGGCGCCGTCGACGATGCCGGAGGAATTGCCGGCATGGTGCACGTAGTTGATCTTCTCGATTTCCGGATGCGCCTGGATGCCGACAGCTTCGAAGCCGCCCATTTCGCCCGGCATCTGGAACGACGGGTTGAGCGAGGCGAGCGCCTGCATGTCTGTGCCGGGACGCATGTGCTCGTCACGGTCGAGGATCGTCAAACCGTTCTGGTCCTTGAAGGGCACGACCGAGTTCTTGAAGTAGCCCTTTTCCCAGGCGTGTGCGGCACGCTTCTGGCTTTCCACCGCATAGGCGTCGACGTCGTCGCGGCTAAAGCCGTATTTGGTGGCGATCAGGTCGGCCGAAACGCCTTGCGGCATGAAGAAGGCGGGCAGGTTCACCGAGGGGTCCATGAACCAGGAACCGCCGGACATGCCGAGGCCAACGCGCGACATCGATTCGACGCCGCCGGCAATGACGATGTCGTCGGCGCCTTGGGCGATCTTGGCCGCGCCGAAGTTGATGGCGTCGAGGCCGGAGGCGCAGAAGCGCGAGATCTGCATGCCCGGCGCGCGGGTCGAGTAGCCGGCCTCAAAAGCGGCCGCCTTCGGGATCACCGCGCCGGCATCCATGACCGGATCGACGCAGCCCATGATGATGTCGTCAACCGTTGCGGTGTCGAGGTCGTTGCGGTCACGCACCGCTTCCAGCATCTTGGCGGCGAGGCGAACGGACGGCACCTCGTGCAGCGATCCGTCCTTCTTGCCACGGCCGCGCGGCGTGCGCACGTGGTCGTAAACGAAGACTTTCGTCATGTCTCATCTCCCTATCGGCAGCACCATCCGGTACTGCCCGTCAAACACTTGTGAAATCGAACGCCTCAGAAGGCGGCCGCGTCGAGCGCCATCAGCGTGTCGGCGCCGGTCTCGATGCGGGCCTTGCGCAGGGCCGTTTCCGGCAGGATCCTTTCCATGAAGAAGGTCGCGGTGATCAGCTTGTTCTTCAGATAGTCTGCGCGCGCCGTTTCGCCAGAGGCAAGCTTTTCCTCAGCGGTCTTGGCAATTTTCGCCCACATGTAGCCAAGGACGACGAGGCCGAAGAGGTGCATGTAGTCGGTCGAGCCGGCGCCGGCATTGTCGGGCTTGGCCATGGCGTTCTGCATGAACCACATGGTGGCTGCCTGCAGGTCGTTGAGGCCCTTCTTCAGCGCCTTGGTGTAGCTGGCAAGCTTCTCGTCGCCGCGGTTTTCCTCGCAGAAATCGCCGATTTCCTTGAACAGCGCCATGACGGCGCGGCCGCCATTGAGACCCAGCTTGCGGCCGACGAGGTCGAGCGCCTGGATGCCGTTGGCGCCTTCGTAGATCATCGCGATGCGGGCATCGCGGACATACTGGCTCATGCCGTGTTCTTCGATATAGCCGTGGCCGCCGAACATCTGCTGCGCCATGACGGCGTGGTCGAAGCCCTTGTCGGTCAAGACGCCCTTCAGGATCGGCGTCATCAGCCCGAGGATGTCGTCGGCGGTCTGGCGGTCGGCGGCGTTGTCGGAGCGGTGCGCGATGTCGGACTTCAGCGCCGTCCACAGCGTGAAGGCGCGACCGGCTTCGGTGAACGCCTTGATCGTCATCAGCGTGCGGCGCACGTCCGGATGCACGATGATCGGGTCGGCCTTCTTGTCCGGTGCCTTCGGACCGGAGAGCGAACGGCCCTGGATGCGGTCACGCGCATAGTTGGCGGCGTTCTGATAGGCGATTTCGGCGATCGACAGGCCTTGCAGGCCGACGCCGAGGCGGGCCTCGTTCATCATCACGAACATGGCGTTGAGGCCCTTGTTCTCCGTGCCGATGAGGTAGCCTTCCGCCTCGTCATAGTTCATGACGCAGGTGGAGTTGCCGTGGATGCCCATCTTGTGTTCGATCGCGCCGCAGGAAACGCCGTTGCGCTCGCCCGGCTCGCCGTCGGCGTTCAGCTTGAACTTCGGCACGATGAACAGCGAGATGCCCTTCACGCCCTCCGGTGCGCCCTCGATGCGGGCTAGCACCAGATGGATGATATTATCCGACATGTCGTGTTCGCCGGCAGAGATGAAGATCTTCTGGCCGGAAATCTTGTAGGCGCCGTTGCCGGTCGGTACTGCCTTGCTGCGCAGCAGCCCGAGGTCGGTGCCGCAATGCGGCTCGGTCAGGTTCATCGTGCCGGTCCAGGTGCCGGCGACCATCTTCGGCAGATAGGCCTGCTTCTGTTCGTCGGTGCCGTGCACGAGAATGGCGGCGATCGCGCCCTGGGTGAGGCCCGGATACATGGTCAGCGCCATGTTGGCGGACGACATGTACTCGCCGACGGCAGTGTGCAGCGTATAGGGCAGGCCCTGGCCGCCGAATTCCTCCGGCACGGCAAGGCCGAGCCAGCCGCCTTCGCGGTAGAGGTCGAAGGCTTCCTTGAAGCCCTTCGGCACGCTGACCGAGCCGTCGTCGCGACGCTTGCAGCCTTCCTGGTCGCCGGACAGATTGACCGGGAACAGAGCCTCCTCGGCAAGCTTGGCCGCCTCGCCGACGATGGCCTCGATCATGTCCGGGGTCGCGTCGGCAAAACCGGGCAGGTTGTTGTAGCGCTCGATGCCGAGCACGTCGTTCAGGATGAACAGGGTATCGTCGACCGGGGCCTTGTAGATGGGCATTCGTTCCTCGCCTTTTGGTGCTTCGGGCCGCCGTCTGTCGTGGTCGACGCCCGGTTGCAGGATGCCGGATGCGCCGCCATCCTCTGGGCGGTCTCGCATCGTTGGCCGGATGCTACAAAATTTTGACGTTTGCGTAAACGTCAAAAATTACGGGTCATGCAGTTTCGTTGGACGTGACGGACGGTGACGGCGGGAGCACAACCCCCGCTAGGCCGGCCGATCCTGCCAAATCGTTAAAAAATCATCGACAGATTAACGGGTTGTTTACCACGTTTCGTGAAAGGTGCGTGTTGAGATGGTCGAAGCTGCAACCAGTCCTGGCGTCGTGTCGTTGTAGCTTTGCCCACGTCGGAAGCGCCACAGGGGTGAAGAAGCTGTTTTCTTCCGTGACGTCTTTCGAGATGGCCGACGACAGGGGCGAAGAACACCATGAATGGATCGCGATCAAATCCTCAGCGCGCAGGCAGCCAGTCCTATAGCGAGCGGCCGTCGCTCGACGCCCTGAACCGCACCATCGAAGGACTGGAGGCGCGGATCGAAGGGCTGATGGGTGGAACGGCGCGCGATCCGGCACCCAGACCGCCTGAACGCGAAAGATCGCCTGAACGCGACCGGCTGCCCGCCCGCGAACCGGCCGCACCCCGCGATCCTGTCCCGACCCGCGACGCAATTGCCGAAATCATGCAGCGCCAGCGCAGCCTCAGTGCGACGCGCGAGCGTCCGAGCCTTCGCGACCGGCTGCCGCAGCGCGAGCCGGAACGTTATGTTCCCGAACGTCCGGCCCCTGACCGTTTTGCCGAAGAGCCCCGCCTGCAACCGATGCATAACCAGCCACAGCGCGCCGCATCTGCCGTCAACGATATTGCCGAGGCGCTCGTCGGCCTGCGCCAGGATCTGAAGCGCGACATCACCGATGGCCTTACGCGCGAGATGAATTCGCTGCGCTCCGAAATTCGCGGCATCAAGGCGCAGGCTCAGGACCACAGCTTTGCCGAAGACGTGCGCGGCGACATGCAGCGCCTTGCCGACAGCATCCAGCAGCTCGGCCGTCAGGCGTCGCCCGCCCAGGCGGATGCGCTGCGCGGCGACTTCGACGACCTGCGCGCGATGATCGACGGTCTGGCGCGCGAAGACAGCATGCGCCGCATGGAAACCCGCTGGAACGGCGTCGAGGACCGGCTGATCGCCTTTGATCAGAACCGTGACGACGAACTCGTGGCGCTCGCCTATCGCCTGGACGAAATCAAGTCGCAGATCGGCTCGCTGCAGGGCAGCTCGGCCGTCGATGCGCTGGAAGACAAGCTGATCGCCGTTGCCCAGGCGATCGAAATGCTGGGCCGCCAGATCCAGCCTGACGACCGTCGCCTCGTATCGCAGTTTGCCGATCTCGACAGCCGGCTCGACGAAATCAGCCGTGCCATTGCCGCCAGCAGCCGCACGACGACCGGATTGGACAGCGGTTTTGTCAACCGTGTGGAGAACCGTCTCGGTGACCTTTCGCGCCAGATCGACAGCCTCTCGCGCCCCAACGATGCCGGGCTCGGTGCTCGCCTGGAAGCCCTGACGGCCCGGGTCGAGGATCTCGCCAGCGAAAAGGCGGCCGCGCGCCTGGAAGAAAGGCTCGAGCAGCTGTCGCTGATGATGGAGCGCAGCAACAGGGCCGCGCAGTCGGATCTCGGCGATTACCTTTCGGACATCTCCCGCAAGATCGAGGCTCTCGACCAGGGCAGCGTCAACGATGCGCTCGCAGAGCGGCTCGACTATCTGGCCCGCCGCATCGACGAACTCGATACGCACGGCGCGCAGCCGGTCTCCGACCCGCGCTTCGACCGGCTCGAAGATCGCCTGGTCGGTATCGCGCAGCGTCTTGAAGAAACCCATGCCGCCCCGTTCGACGATCGCGCAGCACTCCAGAACCTCGAAGCGCAGATCGCCAATCTGTCGACACTGGTCAGCCAGCCGCGCGCGGATGTCGGTGCCACCGCCATGCCGGTCGATTTCGAAAGCCGCATGACTGCTCTGGAAGACTACTTCTCGACCAACGACGAGTACATCGTCGAAGCGGCCCGGCAGGCGGCGGAAGCGGTGATGGAGGCCTACGGCAAGAACACGTCGCCCCAGACGGTGAGCGGCGACCTTGCAGCGATCTCGGCGCTCGCCGAGGATCTAAGGACGCTCGAGGACCTCAGCCGATCGAGCGAAGAACGGACAGCGCGAACCTTCGAGGCGCTGCACGAAACGCTTGTTCACATCGCCGACAAGCTGGAACGGATCGAAAATCGCGAGCCGGCATCTTCGGCGCGGGCCGAAATGCCCGTGCGCGAAGCCGCGCCGATGCCGCGCGCCGTGCAGCCGGAATTCAACGACCCCTTCGGCGGCAGCGATCTCGACGACCGCTACGACGATCTTCAGCGCAACGTGCGCGCCCTCCAGGCAGAGGATCAGGTGGTCGCAGCGCAGGTGGCGGAACCGGCAACGGCCTTTGTCGAAGAAGAGCAGATCTCCACCATCGAGGTCGAAGAAGCCCGCGAACCCGCAGCCGCTGCGCGCACGGGCCTGCTTGCAGGTCTGACCCGGCGCTTTTCCGGAAAGCGTTCCGAACCGGGGATGGAGCAACCGCGGCAACTCGTCGAACCGGCCCCGTCAATCGACCCGTCCGAAATGCTCGCTCCGGAAGAGGCCAACCAGTTGCTGGAGCCGGGTTCCGGCGTGCCCGACGTGAAGAAGATCCTGGAGCGTGTGCGCGCCGGGCAGATGAACAAGGCCGGTATCCAGCCGGCCGATGGCGACAAATCGGATTTCATTGCTGCGGCCCGTCGGGCCGCTCAGCTCGCCGTCGAAGAGGCCGATACGCTGAACAAGGTCGGGGAAAACGGAGCCACGTCGGGCATTGGCGGCGCCTTTGCCCGTCATCGCCGGCCGATCCTCATGGCTGTCGGCGCGGTGCTGCTGGCAATCATGTCCTATCCGCTGGTCAGCACGATGCTGACGAAGAGCGACACGGCACCCGTCGAGCCGGTGGCGATCATCGAGCAACAGGCAGCACCTCAAGTGCAGGAATTCAAGTCCGCGGATGATCGCCTGTCGCAGACCGCAGCTGCCGCCGCGCAGCAAGCCGCTGTTGCAGCATCTGAAGCCACGCCCGCCGCGCCACTAGATTCCGTCGCTGTGCCGGCCAAGACGCCCGAAGCATCGATCGCGGTGACGGCGACCGCGGTGCCGACAAGCACCATTACGACGCCGACCCAGGAAAAGGCGCCGATGCTGACCCCGGTCGCCGAAGCGCCGGCGCAAACCACTGAGTTCCAGCCGGCGTCCGCCGGCAATGCGTCGACCGCCAGCGCTTCGATTGCAAGTGCGCCGGCTGACGGTGCGGCCATGGTTCCGGCCATGACTCAATCGGCTCCCGCAGTGGCGCCGAGCGAGATCGTGTTGCCCGAAGGTTTCGGCCCGGTGGCCCTGGTGACGGCCGCCAAGGGTGGTGACCCGCTCGCTTTCTACGAAATCGGCGCTCGCTTCAGCGAAGGACGCGGCGTTCCGGAAAACATGGCGGAAGCGGCAAAGTGGTATCAGCGCGCCGCCGACGCTGGGGTCGTGCCGGCGCAGTACCGTCTCGCCAGCATGCACGAAAAGGGCATGGGCGTGACACGCGACGCCGCCAAGGCGAAGACGCTCTATCTCGCCGCCGCCGGTCAAGGCAACGCCAGCGCCATGCACAATCTCGCAGTGCTCCTGGCGAGCGGGCGCGATGGCGCGCCGGACTTTGCCGAAGCGACGAAATGGTTTGCCAAGGCCGCCGAACTCGGCATTCGCGACAGCCAGTTCAACCTTGCAGTCCTCTACGCCCGCGGCAATGGCGTGCCGCAGGACCTGACGGAATCCTACAAGTGGTTTTCAGCGGCCGCCGGCGAAGGCGACATGGATGCCGCCGCCAAGCGCGACGAGGTTGCCAAGGCGATGAAGCCGGAACAGCTTGAAAGCGCCAAGGCGAAATCTCAGGCCTGGAAGGCACAGCCGGTCGATGCCAAGGCGAACACCGTGGACGTGCCGGATGCCTGGGTCGGTCCGGCCAACAAGACCGCCAGCGTCGACATGAGCAAGGCCGTCCGCAACATCCAGGCGATCCTCAACAACAACGGCTTCGACGCCGGCAAGCCCGACGGGCAGATGGGCAAGAAAACCGTCGCTGCCATCAAGGCCTTCCAGAAGTCGGTCGGCCAGGAGCCGACGGGCGAAATCACCGAACAGCTCGTCAAGGAACTGTTGAAGCGCAATTCCTAAATCTGTGGCGGTCCCGAGCTTCGGTCGGGGCCATCGCCGCAATTAAGCCTCAGAACCGGGCGACACGGGTTTGCGGGTGGCGAAACCATCTGCCATGTGGCTGAAAAGGTTGAAATGTCAGGCCTGCTGCATAATTCCTTAATCGGAATCGGGCTAAGGGTAAGCTGATGCAGCCGATCAGGGTCCTGCTGCGGCCTTGGCACCTCCTGGCGGAAGCGCGGCGCTGCAGGCGTGCATGACGAAGGTCACCTCTCTTTTGGGAGCGGGTCGGCTTTTCGAGACAATCCCTCATTGGTGGTGAATGGCTCGCCACACTAACAGTTTTGCCCGCATCGCGGGCCGTTGGCATATCGAGGTCCCGGCGTGACGATCTATCTGCCCATCGCAGAGTTGTCGGTGAACATACTCATCATTCTCGGTATGGGCGCTGCCGTCGGCTTTCTGTCGGGCATGTTCGGCGTCGGCGGCGGCTTCCTGATCACGCCATTGCTAATCTTCTACAACATACCACCGGTGGTGGCTGTTGCGACCGGTGCCAACCAGGTGGTGGCGTCGTCGATTTCAGGCGCGATCACGCATTTTCGAAGAGGCACGATCGATATCAAGCTCGGCACGGTGCTGCTCTGCGGCGGTCTTGCCGGTGCGACGGTCGGTGTCTGGCTGTTCTCGCTGCTGCGCCGCATCGGTCAGCTCGATCTGGTGATCTCGCTGCTCTACGTCGTGCTGCTGAGCACCGTCGGCGGCCTGATGCTCTGGGAAAGCATCACCGCCATGCGCAAGGCCGCCAAAAACCAGGCGACGCCCTTGCGCCGCCCCGGCCAGCACAACTGGGTGCACGGCCTGCCGCTGAAGATGCGCTTCAAGAAATCGAAGATTTACCTGAGCGTCATTCCGGTTGCCGGCCTCGGCTTCTGCATCGGCGTACTGACGTCCGTCATGGGCGTCGGCGGCGGCTTCATCATGGTGCCGGCGATGATCTATCTCCTGCGCATCCCGACCAACGTCGTCGTCGGAACGTCGCTGTTCCAGATCATCTTCGTGTCTGCCTATACTGTCATCGTCCAGGCCTCGACCAACTACACCGTCGATATCGTGCTCGCCTTCGTCTTGATGATCGCCGGCGTCATCGGCGCGCAATACGGCGTGCGCGTCGGCCAGAAGCTGCGCGGCGAACAGTTGCGCGCGCTGTTGGCGCTGCTTGTTCTTGCGGTCGGCATCCGTCTGGCGATCGAGCTCGTCATTCCGCCGAAGGACGTCTACTCGGTCGTATCTGCGGGGTTCGGCTTCTGATGTTCCGCTTCGCCCGTGCAACTCTGGCCTTTCTGGCGCTCGCCTTCGCTGTTCCGGCGCAGGCGGCGATCCAGGACGAAAATGCCGATTTCACCGAAAAGCTGGAGATCGGCATCTCGACCGACGAGATCGCCATCACCTCGGATTTCCGCGGCGCGGATCTGACGATCTTCGGCGCTGTCGATGGCTTCGACCAGAGCCTTCTGGCGCAAGGCAGGTACAACATCGTCGTGAGCCTCGAAGGCCCCAAGGACAATGCGACGGTGCGCAAGAAGGAGCGCGTCTTCGGCATCTGGGTCAACACCAGCTCCATGACATTCGAGCTGGTGCCGGAATCCTATTCGCTGTCGTCGACGCGCGACATCGAGACGATCGCGCCGCCCGGCGAGATGGGCAATATGGGCATCGGCGTCGACCACATGCGGCTGGTGCCGCTCGGCTTTGTCGGCGATGGCAGCAATCTCGGCGAGTTCCGCAACGCTTTCCGCCGCATCCGCGAGACGAGCGGCGTCTACGAGCGTGATCCAGGCGGTGTGCAGTTCATCAGCTCCAGCCTGTTCAAGGCCTCCGTGCGCCTGCCGGCGAACGTGCCGAATGGCGTGCACGTGGTGCGCGCCTATCTTTTCCGCGACGGCGTGTTCGTTGCCGCCAAGGCGCTGCCGTTGCGTGTCGTCAAGACCGGCCTGGAGCAGTTTATTACTCAGGCCGCGCACCAGCAGCCGTTCTTTTACGGTCTGATGGCGGTTCTGCTCGCGGTCATCACCGGCTGGGGTGCCAGCCTGATCTTCCGCAAAGACTAACCTTGCAACGGTGAGGAAGTGTGCGCTGACGTTTCCTTTTGCGCGCCGGAGCGCTAAGGAAAGGAATGCCGCGCGTCCTATCGGACGCGCAAAGGACGCTGTAGCACTTTGAAGTGCTGCATGTTTCTGTCCTTTAATCGGTTACGATTACAGGAAACATGCAGTGGAAGAAGAAGCAGAGGAAGCTCGATGAAACCGATTTTTGTCCAGTTGCAGTGCGCTCCCGGCAAGACCTACGAGGTTGCCGATGAGATTTACCGCAAGGAGATCGTTTCGGAGATGTATTCGACGAGCGGCGACTACGATCTGATCATCAAGATCTATATCGAGGAAGGCCAGGACATCGGCAAGTTCATCAATGACAACATCGCCACGGTTCCGGGTATCTCGCGCTCGTTGACGACCCTGACGTTCAACGCTTTCTAAGCCGTTGGGGCGTGATGCCCCGTACGCGTCTGAACCGCACGCGCCGCAGGTTCATTCGCTCGCGCGCAAAAATCCCATCCGGTTTACCCCATCGCCCCGTTGGCAGAATGCCTGCGGGGCATTGTTGTTTTTCCCTTGGCTCAAAACTGCTTGCAAATCGAGATCGGTTTGCTATCTTGAAACTGGTTCAATTATGCAACCGGTCTGGAGGTCGGGAAAATGGGCAAGCTCATCGTCTGGAATCTGGTGACGCTCGATGGCTACTTCGAAGGCGCGCGGAAATGGGACCTCGATTTCCATGGCGGCGCCTGGGGACCCGAGCTCGATACCCTCAGCCACGAGTTCGGCAACAGGGCCGAAGCGCTGGTTTTCGGGCGTATCACCTACGAAGGCATGGCGGCCTACTGGTCGACGACCGAAGAGGAGGGCGAGGTCAAGACCTACATGAACGCTCTGCCGAAGATCGTCGCCTCACGCACGATGGACAAGGCGGAGTGGAACAACAGCCGCGTTGCAAGCGACATTGTCGCCGAACTCAGAAGGTTGAGGCAGGAAGCCGAGAAGGACCTCTACATCTTCGGCAGCGCCGAACTGGTCGATTCACTCCTGCCGGAAAATCTGATCGACGAGATCATGCTCTGCCTTGTTCCGGTGCGGCTCGGCAAGGGCACGCCCTTCTTCAAGGATGCAGACGCTCCGTTACCGATGACGCTTTTGGAAGCACGGCCGCTTTCGACCGGCAGCGTGATCCTGCGCTACGCACCGCAACCTGCCGCTGCCTGATAACGGGCATCAAACTGTTTGCGCTTCAGCCGATGAGATTGCCAAAGCGGACGGAATAGATCCGGTCGCGCCCGAGCATGTGGGCGACGAGCTTGTCGCGGTCGAACAAGCCGCTCATCGCCCGGTGCCTGAGGTCGAGCCCGCCCGTCGTGACACCGAAGGCTGGCATCAGCATGCGCGCACCATCCGTCGCGAAACAGGCTCGGCGCACCGCTTTCTCACGCCGCACGACCGTTGCCGCCGGATGCAGATGGCCGGCGATTTCCCCGATCGCCTCGCCGCGCTTCGGCTCATGCCGGAAGACGAGGTTCGCGTGATTGAGTTCGTCCATCGAGGCGCCCGGCAAGCCGAAGGCGCCGTCCGGATCGTGGTTGCCGTTGATCCAGACCCACTCGCGGCCGTGCGCCATCGCCGCGATCATATGCCGGAAGGTTTCGGGCATGACGGCCGAACCGACGCGGTCGTGGAAATTGTCGCCAAGGCTGATGACGAGCTTCGGATCGTGCCGCGCGATCGCCGCCTCGAGCACGCGCAGGGTCGCAAGCGTGTCATAGGGCGGCAAGAGCATGCCGCGTCGGGCAAAGGCCGAGCCTTTTTCCAGATGCAGATCGGAGACCACGAGCGTGCCCGTCTCCGGCAGGTAGAGGCCTCCGAGGGGATCGCAAGTGCCTTCCACCCCATTGACGACGATGCGCGCCGAGATCGGCGTCGGATCTGTCGCTGGAGAAAGGGCATGGGCCAGCCTGTGCATCATCGTCTCTTTGCATCCCGCCGGTTTCTGCGGCGCTGTTCAAGTATCGTCCGGCGTGACGTCGTGACACCGGCGGTCATACCGGTTCGCCGCCCATCGCCTCGTGGATCAGGTCGTCGGCGGCTTCCGAAAGCAGGAAGTCCTGCGCCTCGCCCTGGATCATTTCCTTGCCGATCTCAAGCATGACCGGCACAGCCAGCGGCGAGATCCGGTCGAGCCGCCTGTGGGTGATGTGGCCCTTGATTCGCTTCAGCATATCCCCGAGCCGGGCGATGTCCAAAAGACCTGTCGCGGCGTCGTTGCGGGTTGCCTCGAGCAGGAGGTGGTCCGGCTCGTGCGCGTGCAATACGTCGTAAATGAGGTCGGCCGAGACCGTCACCTGCCGGCCGGTCTTTTCCTTGCCGGGGTGCCTCTGGTCGATCAGCCCGGCAATGACGGCGCAGTTGCGGAACGTGCGCTTCAGCAGGAAGGACTCGTTCAGCCACGCCTCGAGGTCGTCGCCGAGCATGTCCTCGTCGAAGAGGTCGGCGAGCGCGCCGCGCCTGAGTTCGAAGGTGGAGCCGAGGTCGTCGAGCGCCCAGACGGCGAGCGAATAGTCGGTAGCGACGAAGCCGAGCGGTTTTAGCCCGGCGCGGTCGAGCCTCCGCGTGAGCAGCATGCCGAGCGTCTGATGCGCCAGCCTTCCCTCGAAGGCATAGATGACCATGTAATGCTTGCTGCCACGTGGGAAAGTCTCGATCAAAAGCTCGTCTTCTCGCGGCAGCATCGAGACGTCCTTTTGCAAGGACAGCCAGTCGCGCACCTGTTCCGGCAGCCCCGCCCGCCGCCCCGGATCGGCGAGCATCCGGCGCACCTGCTCGGCCAGATAGGTCGACAGCGGAAACTTGCCGCCCGCATAGCTCGGCACCTTCGGGTCGTAGGAAAAGGCCTGGCTGACGAGGCACTCGCTCTCGCGGATGCCCTCGAAGCGCAGAACCTTGCCGGAGAACATGAAGGTGTCGCCCTGGGAGAGCATTTCGAGGAAATACTCCTCGACCTTGCCGAGCGACATGCCGCCGCGGCCGAGCGAGCCGCGCTGGTTGCGCTTGACCATGCGCACGTTGAGCATTGGCGACTCGACGATAGTGCCGACGTTTAGCCGGTATTGCTGCGCCACCAGTGGATTGGAAACCCGGTAGAGCCCGTCCTTGGTCTTGCGGATGCGGGCGTAGCGCTCGTAGGTCTTCAGCGCATAGCCGCCGGTCGCGACGAAATCGATCACGCGCTCGAAGGTCTCCCAGGAAAGGGCCGCATAGGGTGAGGCGCTGGTGATCTCGTCGTAGAGTTCAAGCGGATCGAAGGGGGCGGCGCAGGCCATGCCGAGCACGTGCTGGGCGAGCACGTCGAGCGCGCCCTTGCCGACCGGCGGCGTGTCCTGCGCGCCGACATAATTGGCGTCGAGAGCCGCCTGGCACTCCATCACCTCGAAGCGATTGGCCGGCACCAGGATCGCCTTGGATGGCTCGTCCATGCGGTGGTTGGCGCGGCCGATACGCTGGGCAAGGCGGCTTGCGCCCTTGGGTGCTCCGACATGCACCACGAGATCGACATCGCCCCAGTCTATGCCGAGATCGAGCGTCGAGGTGGCGACCACGGCGCGCAATCGGTTCTCGGCCATCGCCGCCTCGACCTTGCGGCGCTGGGCGACGTCGAGCGAGCCGTGGTGCAGCGCGATCGGCAGGTTGTCGTCGTTGTTCGTCCAGAGTTCCTGGAAAAGAAGCTCGGCCTGGCTGCGGGTGTTGACGAAGAGCAGAGTGGTGCCGTGCTCCTTGATTGCCTGATAGACGTCGGGGATTGCGTAGCGAGCGGAATGCCCGGCCCAAGGCACATGCTCCTCAGTCCTGAGGATGGAGATTTGCGGCTTGGCGCCGCCCTGGACCTGGACAAGGCCGGCATGATTTCCCGCGTCCGGCTCCTGCGGCGCGAGCCAGCGCTGCAGGTCCATCGGGTCGGCCACGGTCGCTGACAGACCGATCGTCTGCAGACCTGGCGCAAGCCGTCGCAACCGCGCAAGGCCGAGCGACAGGAGATGGCCGCGCTTGGAGGTGACCAGCGAGTGCAGCTCGTCGAAAACGACGTAGCGCAAATCCCCAAAGAAGCGCTGCGCCTCGCCATTGGCGAGCAGCAGTGCCAGCTGCTCTGGCGTCGTCAAAAGGATGTCCGGCGGATTGAGCTTCTGCCGCTGGCGCTTGGCGGTCGGCGTGTCGCCGGTGCGGTTTTCGACGCGTACCGGCAGCCCCATTTCGCCGACCGGCTTCATCAGGTTGCGCTCGATATCGACCGCGAGCGCCTTTAGCGGCGAGATGTAAAGCGTGTGGATCCCGACAAAAGCGGATCCCGGTGGGATCTTGCCGCGGCGAGTAAGCTCCACCAGGGACGGCAGGAACCCGGCGAGAGTCTTGCCGGCGCCCGTCGGCGCGATCAGCAGCGTGCTCTCGCCGGCCTCGGCTCGGGCGAGCAGTTCGAGCTGATGGGCGCGCGGCTGCCAACCCTTTTCGCCAAACCAGCGCAGAAAAGGGGTGGGCAGGGTCAGGGCATCGCCCTGCGGCTCTTTGGAATCGATCCTGTTCACGGAGAACAAAGGTAGATCAAATCCGGCAAAAGAGAAGCGTCGGCATGGCGATATTGACTCTGCGCAGAATCATAGATAAAAAATATCCATGATTAGGGAGGTGCTCAATGAAACTCGGTGACGGCGTCGAGCAGGCCATTCACAGCGTGACGATGCTGAGCTGTCTTCAGCCGGGCAGCACGCTGTCGGCCGCCGCCCTTGCCGAGTTTCACGGCGTGTCCACGAGCTACTTGCTGAAGCACCTGCAGGCGATGTCCGGTGCAGGGCTACTCGAAGCCGTGCCGGGTCCGAAGGGCGGTTACCGCCTTGCCCGCATGCCGGAGAAGATCACCCTGCTCGATATCGTGCTGGCGGTCGAAGGCCCGGAGCCGGCCTTCCGCTGCAACGAAATCCGCCTGCGTGGCCCCAACCCCTATGCCTGCAAGCCGACGGCGCCCTGCACGATCAATGTCGCGATGCTGAAGGCCGAGCAGGCCTATCGCGCCGAGCTCAGGCGCGTGACCATCGCCAGCATTCTCGACGATCTCAACGCCAAGGATGACGGCAGCGTTTCGGCGAGGACCAATGCTTTTCTCGCGATCAACGAACGCCGATCAGCGGCCGGCGCGTGATGCCGCACTTCAGTTTTGGATTTTCCCTTCAACCCAAGGAGACGAGCATGCAACCGCGTTTCAATTTCGTCGAGGCTGCCCCGGATGCCTACAAGGCGGTCGCCGCCCTCGACAAATACATTATCAAGGACTCCGGCCTTGAGCCCCGCCTCATTCACCTGATCAAGCTCAGGGCCTCTCAGATCAATGGCTGCGCTTACTGCGTCGACATGCATGTGAAGGAAGCGCGCCACAGCGGCCTCAGCGAGCAGTGGATTCACCTGATTGTCACCTGGCGTGAATCGCCGATCTACGACGCGCGCGAGCGTGCAGTGCTTGCCTGGACGGAATCGCTGACCAACATCGCCCAGACGCGTGCGCCGGACGAAGACTTCGAGCCGTTGAAGGAGCATTTCACCGAGGCCGAAATCACGAAACTCACGATCGCGATCGGAGTGATCAACACCTGGAACCGGATCGCCGTCGGCTTCCGCTCCCAGCATCCGGTCGACGCAACGGCCAAGGCCGCCTGAGATCGCGGGAATGAAGATACAGATAGCCCCGAGGTCCGCTTCGGGGCTATCTGGTGTCAGAGCACCTGCCTTCAAGTCGGATCACTTGCGGGCCGATCGATGCTCTGGAGAAAAAACGTTAGAGCGCGATATAGCGGTCTGCGCGGTGGTTGATGGCGACGAAAAGGTTGAGGACGACCGCGCCGAGCACCGACCAGGCGACGACCGTGGGCGAGGTGACGCCGAAGGCGATGACCAGCACGACCATGTCGATCGCGAGCTGCACGAGGCCGGCACGAATGCCGAAGCGCTCCTGCAGGTAGATGCCGAGAATGCCGACGCCGCCGAGGCTGGCGCGGTGTCGGTATAGCGCAAGCAGGCCGTAGCCGAGAAGCAGTCCGCCGAGCAGGGCCGCCCAGGCGGGCTGGATCGTGCCGATCTGGAAGAGGCGCGATTGGATATCCGTCAGGAACGAGGTGAGGCCGATGGCGATGAAGGTCTTGACCGTAAAGGCTGGGCCGAGCCGCTTCAGCGACAGGTAGAAGAACGGCACATTGAGCAGGAAGAAGGCAAGGCCGAAGTTGATGCCAAAGGCATAATGCAGCAGGAACGCGACGCCTGCCGTGCTGCCGGTGAGCAGACCGGCGCTTGCCAGGAAATAGAGGCCGAGTGCTGCAATCAGGCTGCCGGTGAAGATGCCCTGCAGATCCTCCACGGCCGTATGCCGGGTCGGGCTGGTGTTCCAGAGACCGAAAACACTGCTGAGCTGGGCCATGGCAAATCCTCGATTGCGATGGCCAAGCAATGCTGCAATGCACAAAAACAATCAAGAAAAATATGTCAGTAATGCTGACTTATTTTTGCGACCCTGCCTTGCGTTTTATGCAGGTTTGCGCGCCAGGAACAGGATGCCGAAGATCGGTTCACCTGCGTCCATGCGAATGACCGTGCGTTCGGTTGCAATGAGCTCAAGACCATGGGCCGCACAGAGAGAACGGACATAGGCCTCGCCATGGGCGTAGCGCAACGATGGCCGCAGCACGAAATCCGCGATGTCGCCGGCATCTTCGACCGAGAACGCGAAGTATCCGTTGCCCGCAAGCAGTCGGGTTGTGATGTCGAAGACGCTGTCGAGATTGCCGAGATACATCAAAACGTCGGCGGCGCTGACGAGGTCGGCACGCTCTGGGGCGAAGTTGCCGAAGATGCCGGAGGCATCGGGTGTAAGCGAAAGGTCGGCGCGGGCCAGCCGGTCATAGGTGGATTTCGCCTCGGCCTTGGCGAGCATGTTGACGGAGAGGTCGAAGCCTTCAAGAAACTGCGCCTGATCCCGGATGCGTTCGCCGAAGAGGCCGGTGCCGCAACCGAGATCGGTTACATGCTCGAAGATCAGGCCTCCGGTATGGCTTTGGAGGAGGGCCGCCAGCTTCTGCGGAACCGTATAGCCAAGCTTCTCCACGAGCGCCTGGTCGAAGCGATCGGCATAGTCGTCAAAGAGGCGTTCGACATAGAGGCTTGGCGGCTGCTCGGGCACGCCGGCCGCACCCAGCAGCGCCAATTTCAGGCCGGCGCCGAAGATGTCTTCGGGGCTGAGCGCCAGGGTTTTTCTCAGCGCTTCGATCGCCGCCTCTTTCCGGCCCGATTTTTCCTCATAGTCCGCGAGCCGAAACCAGCCGGCTGCCCAATCCGGCGCCCGTTCCAGCGCCTGTGCCATGAGTTCGGCAGCACTTGCGGGCTCGCCGCCCTCGGCAAGCATTTTTGCGTAGTCAGCGCGGCGGTCGGCGATCAGGTCGCCGGAGGAGAGCTGGTTGAGCGTCATCAATGTGAGATGTTGGTTGCGATCAGCGCTTCTGACGCCGGAAGCTGCAAAATACAAGCGGAATCTGGCTGAAACTGGGAGCTTGGCCGCACAGCAGGGCTTGGCTGGGTTGCGACGCCGCCGATCGCGGCCTATGTGAAGACAAACAGGAGAAGTTCGCGGATGTCGGACGGAATGAACAAATTCTTGGGTGACTCGCCGCTGCGTGTGCTGGTCAAGCTCATCGTGGTGTCGATCCTCGTCGGCTTCGTCATGAGGATGTTCGGCTGGTATCCGACCGACATCTACTTCGCCGTCCGCAACTTCCTGCTCGACCTCTGGTACACGGGCTTTTCGGCCCTTGGTCGCGTTGGCGACTACTTGCTGCTTGGCGCCGTGATCGTCGTTCCGGCTTTCGTCATCCTGCGCGTGTTGAGCTTCCGGCGTTGACGATGCAGGACCGTTTTCTTGTGATCGAACGCCGCGGCCTGCTGCGGGCCACTGCCATACTCTCGCTCGGCGCACTGGCCGGCTGCACGACGTCGCAGGTGCTGACGCCCGGCAGTGGTGCCGGCAGCGACCAGACCGAGGCGAGCCTCGGCTATGTCAACAGCCTGCGCAAGGGAAAAGGCCTGAGCCCGCTCGTCGCGGACAAGGCCGCGTCAGCCGCCGCCATGAACCAGGCCGCCCGCATGGCCAAGGCCGGCAAGATGCAGCATCTCATCGGCTGGAACGACAGTTTCTACGACCGGATGAAGGGCCAGGGCGTGACGCTGCCGGCGGCAGAAAACATCGCCATGGGCCAGGACGATGCCGAGCGCGCCTATGACGCCTGGTACAAGTCGCCCAAGCATCTCGAAAACATGCTCGGCAACTATCGCGGCCTCGGCGTTGCGGTCGCCCAGAACAGCGCTTCGGGCAACCGGCCCTTCTGGGCGATGGTGCTTTCGGGCTGAGCAGGCGGGCAGAAGGCGGATTGCCGCACTCTCCCAATCCACTGTGACCGCTGACCGGAACGTCCTTCGATCGTTGCCGAGGCAGGTTGCGCTTGCCAGGTCACCTCTCCCCGCCTGCGGGGAGAGGGCTCGTCCTCGCGTTAAGCCCGAGTAGAGGGCGCTTTGGCGCACGCTGAACGGGATGTGCGCCCGTCATCGTTCAACAGCAAGTTACGTCTTGCATCCGCCCGTGATCATTCCCTAAAACGGTTATCGCTCACCCATCACGACCGGACCGCTCGATGACCGCCGCATCTTCCGCCTCGCCGAGCGACCCCGCCGGCCCGTTTCACGTCACGCACCGGCTGATCCTTGCCATCGCGCTGCCGATGACGCTCGGCTTCCTGACGACGCCGTTGCTCGGGCTCGTCGACACCGCCGTCGTCGGACGGATGGGGGAGGCGAAGCTTCTCGCAGGGCTGGCGATCGGCGCGATCATTTTCGACCTGATCTTCACCACCTTCAATTTCCTTCGGGCAGCGACGACCGGCCTCGTTGCCCAGGCCTATGGCCGCGGCGACCGACGCGAGCAGCAGGCGGTGTTCTGGCGGTCGTTGATCATCGCGCTTGTCTGCGGCACCGTCAGCATTCTCATCTCGCCGCTTCTTTTGTCCGGAGGCCTCTGGCTGATGGGGCCGGAACCGGAAGTGGCGGCTGTCACCAGCACCTATTTCCTCTGTCGCATCATCTCCGGTCCGGCAGCACTTTCCAACTACGCCATTCTCGGCTTCGTACTCGGCCGCGGCGAGGGCACGATCGGCCTTATGCTGCAGACGCTGATCAATGGCATCAACATCGTGCTGTCGATCCTGCTCGGCCTCGTTCTCGGCTGGGGCGTGATGGGGGTCGCGCTCGCGACCGTGACGGGGGAGATCGTTGGCGCACTTGTCGGCTTTGGCATCGTCTATGGCCGCTTCGACGCCAAGGATGCGCCGGGCTGGGCCGAAATCTTCGATCGCGAACGGCTGAAGCCGCTCTTCGGCCTTAACCGCGACATCATGATCCGCTCCTTCGTGCTTCTGGCCGCCTTCACGCTAATGACGCGCATCGGCACCGCCTTCGGCCCGGTGACGCTGGCGGCAAACGCGGTGCTGATGACCATCTTCCTCGTCGCCGGCTATTATCTCGACGGCCTGGCCAATGCGGCCGAGCAATTGATCGGCCGCTCGGTCGGCGCGCATTATCGCCCGGCTTTTGATCGCGCGCTGCGGCTCACCGCCGCGTGGTCGCTGGCGCTGGCGCTGGTGACGACAGTTGCGTTCCTGCTGTTTGGCAAAGGGCTCGTCGACCTCTTGACCACGGCCCCTGACGTGCGAGCCATGGCCGACGAATACCTGCCATGGGCGGCGCTGACGGCGATGACCGGCGCGCTGGCTTTCCTGATGGACGGGGTGTTCATTGGCGCCACGTGGTCGCGCGAGATGCGCAACATGATGATTGCAGCCTTCGTCGGCTATCTCGCAGCCCTTGCCGTGCTGGTCCCCGCCTTCGGCAATCATGGCCTGTGGGCGGGTCTCAACCTGTTCCTGTTGATGCGCGGTCTGTTCCTGCTTTCCAGGATTCCGGCAAAGGCGCGTCAGACGTTCCGGTCGGCCCAGTAGTCGAGGCGGTTGTCGCGGATATCGCGGATCGAGGCGAGCTTCTCGCGATCGCAGAGATCGGAGAGGCCGCGCACGATACGGCCGGGCAGGGCCGGTCCCTCATAGACCATGCAGGAATAGAGCTGCACCAGGTCGGCGCCGGCGCGGATCTTTTCCGCTGCCGTCTCGGCGGAGCTGACGCCGCCGACGCCGATGATCGGCAGCTTCGGCCCGACGCGCTTGCGCATGCGGGCAAGCACCGCCGTCGACTTTTCAAACAGCGGCTTGCCGGAGAGACCGCCGGCTTCCTTCGCTTGGGCCTGGTCCTTCAAGCCGTCACGGGACAGCGTCGTGTTGGAGACGATCAGGCCGTCGAGATCATGCGCAAGCACCTCGGCCGCAATATCGTCCATGCCTTCTTCGGTGAGATCCGGCGCGATCTTCAGGAAGACCGGAACCCGGCGGTTGCTGCGCAACGCCTCTTCGTCACGCGCGGCAAGCACGGCCGACAGCAGGGCGGATAGGCTTTCGCGCGCCTGCAGGTCGCGCAGGCCCGGCGTGTTCGGCGAGGAGATGTTGGCGGTGAAGTAGCGGGCGACTGAATAGAACGTATGGATGCCGCTGACATAATCGGCAATGCGATCCACACTGTCCTTGTTGGCGCCGATGTTGACGCCGATCAGTGCATCCCGCGAACAGGCCTTCAGCCGTGCGAGGGCAGCGCCATGGCCCTCATTGTTGAAGCCGAGGCGGTTGATCACCGCCTCGTCCTCGACCAGCCGGAAGATACGCGGCTTGTCGTTGCCGGACTGGGGCTTCGGCGTAACGGTGCCGATTTCGGTAAAGCCAAAGCCGATCCGCAGGAGCGCTTCCGGCACCTCGGCGTTCTTGTCGTACCCGGCCGCCATGCCGACAGGGTTCGGGAACTCAAGGCCGGCGATCGTCTGGGACAGTCGCTTGTCAGCCTTGGTCGGACAGCTCGGCACGAGCCCGGTTTTCAACGCCTTGATCGACAGGCCGTGGGCGGCTTCGGGATCAAACAGGAAAAGGCCGCGACGGGCGAGAGTGGTAAGCGGGTTCATGCGTTCAAGTCCGGAAAGCGATGCAGGCCGTCGGCGCCAAGTGGCAGCGGTTTTTCCCACACGACGGCTGAGAGGAAGAGCGGGGCGTAGAGATGCGGGAAGAGGGCACCGCCGCGCGAGGGCTCATAGACAAGCTCTTCGCCGAGCGCATCGCCGTCGACGGCAACCAGCAACAGGCCTTCCTGCCCCTCGAAGTGACGCGCCGCCGTTTCCACGGCCTGTTCGGCAGTCGAGAAATGGATGAAACCGTCGGCGAGATCGACCGGCGCGCCGTCGAAACGTCCGCTGCGCTTGGCTTCCTGCCAGAGTGAGGCCGGAACGATCTTGTAGATGATGGAACCCATGGTGCCCGTCTGTCCCCGTAATCTTATGTCGTGGCCTTGCCGCAAATATCAGCGATTGTCCATCGCAGAAGGACGCCGATTCGCGCATAATCCCTTGTGAAGAGCGATTTTGCTCTTCCCGTTCATGTGTCGAAAGACGTTCGCAGCCAATCGCAACGGAGAGGACGTCATGAGAAACGTTACTGTCGCATTTCTGATCGGTACCGGTCTGGCAATCGCCGGCGGCGCAAGTGCCCAGGATCCAGCACCCGGTCGCTACAGCATGCAGAAGTCCGAAACCGGCATTGCAAGGCTCGATACCCAGACCGGCGAAGTATCGCTTTGCCAGGAAAAGGACAGCCAGCTTGTCTGCCGCATGGCGGCCGACGAACGGGCCGCGTTCGAGCAGGAGATCGACCTTCTGACGAAGCGGGTCGAGGCTTTGGAAAAGGCCGCAAAATCCGGTGACAGCGTCGCAAAACAGGACGTTCCGGCCGAGGAAGAGATTGACCGGGCAATGGGCATCATGGAAAGAATGATGCGTAAGTTCATGGATATCGTGAAGGATCTCGAAGGCAGCGACCCCGCTCAGGAGCCGCAGAAGACCTGAGATGCCCGATCGGCCATGCGGGCTGCGGATCAGCGCGTGGGGGCGCGTAGATTTCATCCCGGGCTCTTGGGAGGGAGCAGCATGACACCGGACATGACCATCATCATCGCCGACGACCATCCGCTGTTTCGTGGCGCAATGCGCCAGGCCCTGAGCGGCATGGACGGCGCACCCGATATCGTCGAGGCCGGCGATTTCGCCGCTGCCCGCAAGGCCGCGGCCGATTGTCCGGACGCCGATCTCCTGCTTCTGGATCTGACCATGCCGGGCGTCAGCGGTCTTTCCGGGCTGATTGCGTTGCGCGCCGAGTTTCCGAGCCTGCCGGTCATGGTCGTCTCGGCCCATGACGATCCGGCAACGATCCATCGTGCGCTCGACCTCGGGGCCTCCGGTTTCCTCTCGAAATCGGCCGGTATCGACGAAATCCGCGATGGCATCGAGAAGGTTATGGCTGGCGAGGTTTTCGTGCCGGCCGGCTACGACCAGGCGCAGGAGTACGAGCCCGAGGTTGCCGATCTGCTGCAGCGGCTGCAGACGCTGACACCGCAGCAGTCACGGGTCCTCAGCATGCTCGGCGAAGGTCTGCTCAACAAGCAGATCGCCTATGAACTCGGCGTCTCCGAGGCGACGATCAAGGCGCATGTTTCGGCGATCCTGCTGAAGCTCAACGTCGATAGCCGCACCCAGGCGGTCATCCAGCTTTCGAAGATCGGTACCGTTGCCGCAGCCTGACAAGGCCCGCGCCCACACCCGCTTCATTTGCCGACGCCACCTGTGATCCTTACTCTGCGGCAGCGCGCGCGGCGGTCGAAAGCTGCGTCAACCATGCCCGCATAGCCGCTGGCCTCACCGGCTTGTTCTGGATTGCAACGCCATCGCGCTCGGCCGCCGCGCGCACCTCCGGCGAGCGGTCCGCGGTGACCAGCAGGGCCGGTATCACCTCGCCAAACTGTGTCCGGATTTTCGCGATCGCTTCGATCCCCGTGCCGTCGTCGAGATGGTAATCGGCGATGATCGCATGCGGCCGTTCGCTTGAGTGCGCTTCGATCCCGGCACAGGCGGCCACGGATTCCGCCGTGCTGACGACGCAGCCCCAGCCGGACAAAAGCACCTTCATGCCCTCGAGAATTCGCGGTTCGTTGTCGATGCAGAGCACGCGCAGGCCGTTCAACGCATCGCTTGCCTTGCTGGCGGCGACGGGGCGGACGGCCACGCGCTCGCCAGCGGTCGCATCGAGCGGAAGCGTGACCTTGAAGCCCGTGCCCTTGCCCGGCGTCGATTGCAAGCTGACCGGATGGTTGAGCACGCGCGAGATGCGGTCGACGATCGACAGGCCGAGACCGAGGCCCGAAGCCGTGCGCGCGCCCTCGTCGAGCCGGGCGAACTCCTTGAAGACGGTGCGAAACTTCGACTGGGGAATGCCGATGCCGGAATCGAGCACCTCGATCGTTGCCATTGCCCCGCGCCGGCGCACGCCGACAAGCACCTTGCCGGTCAGCGTGTACTTGATGGCGTTCGAGACCAGGTTTTGCACGACGCGGCGCAAAAGGTTCGGGTCGCTACGCACGACGAGCGAGGTTGGCATGACGACGAGCTTAAGATCCTTGGCGCGCGCCATCGGGGCAAAGTCAGTCTCGATCCTGCGGAGAAGCTCATTAAGCGGGACGGACTGCACACGCGCCTTCATGGCGCCGGTGTCGAGACGCGAGATATCGAGCACGGCGCCGAGAATGGCCTCGACCGATTCCAGCGAGGAATCGATGTTTTCGACCAGCGTGCTGTTGTCGGACTCGCCGAGCCGCTCTACCAGCGACGAGGAGTAGAGGCGGGCGGCGTTGAGCGGCTGCAGGATGTCGTGGCCGGCGGCGGCGAAGAACCGCGTCTTGCCGATATTGGCTTCGTCCGCAGCAGCCCGCGCCTCGGCAAGTTCCCGGTTTACCCGGGTCAGTTCGCCGGTGCGCTCGGCCACACGCAGCTCCAGCGTCTCGTTCGCCTGCTTCAGCGCCATGTCGGCGGCGACGCGCTGGGTGATGTCGGTGTAGGTGGTGACGATGCCCTTGTCGGGCATGGCGTTGGTGCGCACTTCGATGATGCGCTCGCCGTTGCCGAGTTCGAGCAGGAAGGGTTTGTCGAGCGTCAGGAAGTTGGCAACCAGGCCCTTTTCCTGTTCCTTACGGATATCGCCGCGCTTGGTGAGGACCGCCACGATATCGGCAAGCGGGAAGCCGACCTGGCCGGCAGCTTCTGGCAGATCGAGAAGCTGGCGGAAGCGCCGGTTCCAGATGATCAGGTTGTTGGTATTGTCGAAAACGGCGATGCCCTGGTCCATCTGCGCAAGCGCGGTGTTGAGCATATCCTGATTGTATTGCAGCGCCTCGCTCGCCTGGTCGAGCAGCCAGGCGGTGTCGGACGAGGTGTCGTCTCCGCGCTGGAGCAGAAGGGACAGCACGAGCCGTGCCGAGGACGAGCCGATCGCGCTTCCGAGCAGCTGTTCGGAGAAATGCACGACCGCCATGTCGGCCGGCGCATTGTCGTCCAGCCAGCGGCCGGATTGCCGCTCATAGGTGTGGAAGGAACGCTGCATGCGCTCAGCGCCCATGTAGCGGGCGATGGTTGCCTTGAGGTCGCGCACAGTGACCTTGGTCTTGCGGCCGCGAAAGGCGCCTTCGGTGCGCGACCTGCGGGTGATGAAGATGCCGGCCTGGAAGCGCTCGATCGGTTTTGGCGTACGTGTCAGGGACGCAAGCACATAGGTGGTGCAGTTGACGAGCAGGCTGAGCATCGTCGCATTGACCAGCGGGTCAGCGTTCGGCCCCGAGAACATGTCGGTAAACGGCAGCAGGAAGCTGAGAACGGTCGTCGCCACATGGGAATTGTCGGGGCCGCCGAGGCTCGGCAGGAAAAGCAGGTAGGCCCAGACCAGAAAGCCCGAGACCATGCCGGTGATCGCGCCACGCGCATTGGCCTGGCGCCAGACGAGGCCGCCGAGCAATGCCGGCGCCATCTGCGAGATGGCGACGAAGGACAGGAGCCCGAGCGAGGCGAGGCCGGCGCTGATGTCGGCAGAACGGTAGTAGCCGTAGCCGAGCAAAAGCACGACGAAGATCGCCGAACGGCGGATGTTGAGCAGCGTGCCTGCCAGGTTTTCCTGCAGACCGCCGCGTTGGCTGAGGTTGCGGCGCAGGAACACCGGCATGACGATGTCGTTGGAAATCATGATCGACAGCGCCACCGAGGCGACGATGACCATGGCGGTCGCTGCCGAAAAGCCGCCGATGAAGGTGATCAGCGTCAGCACCGGTAGATCGTTGGCAAGCGGCAGGGTCAGGAGATAGAGGTCGGCATCACCGGTGCCGGAAAAGGTGAGGATGCCGGCAATGGCGATCGGCAGCACGAAGAGATTGATTGCGACCAAGTAGAGCGGAAAGAGAATGCCGGCCGTGCGCAGTTCCCCATCGGTGCGGTTTTCGACGACGGTCACATGGAACTGGCGCGGCAGCATGATAATCGCGAAGGCCGAGGTGACGATCAACAGGATCCACCGTGCGACCGGGGTCTCGTAGGACAAAGCTGACTGCACTGCCGGGCTCTGCTGTGCCAGCGACCAGAGATGGGCGGGACCGTTGAATATGACGAAGACGATGTAGAAGCCGGCGGTGACGAGCGCCACGAGCTTGACCAGCGATTCCATTGCGATCGCCAGGATCAACCCGTCCTGGTGTTCCGTCGCATCCGTGTGGCGGGTGCCGAAGACGATTGCGAAACAGGCGAGGAACAGCGTGACGAGCAGCGGCAGGTCAATGAAGCTCTGCCCCGCACCGATGCCGTAGTCGCTGGTGTTGATCATCGCCGCGACCGAGCTCGAGATCGCCTTCAGCTGCAGCGCGATATAGGGAATGGCGCCGACCAGCGAGATCAGGGCGACGATCGCGGCCACGGCCGGGTTCTTGCCGTAGCGCGCCGCGATGAAGTCGGCGACCGACGTCAGCTTCTCGGTCTTCGCCAGGCGGATGATCTTGCGGATCAACGGCATGCCGAGCGTAAACATCAGGATCGGGCCGATATAGATGCCGGTGAACTCGAGCCCTCGTTCGGCCGCAAGCCCGATGCCGCCGAAATAGGTCCAGGAGGTGCAATAGATGGCAAGGCTCAGCGCATAGACGAGCGGTCTGCCCTTCAGCGCAACGCTGTTCCTCCTGGCCCGCCGGTCGCCATAGCTTGCGACTGCAAACAGCAGCAGCAGATAGGCGAAGGCCGAGGCAAAAATGACCGAACCCGAAAGCATGCCTCATTCCTCCGCGGTGAAGCATAGGGCAAGTCCACAGCGTTGAGAATTGCCCGCGCATAAGTCTTAAGTCCAAGGCTCGACACGAGAAATCGGCCCATGTCATGCACCACTTTGCCGTTACCGGTTCCATCCGGTGCTAATTGACCAAAGACAAAGAAAGGTTTTCTCGCTGCCCTCTTTGGTTTAGTTTCCGTAAACGGTTGCAGCGCGGGACAGCGCCGCCGGCCGCTTTCAACGGGGATGACACGGAGAGACGTATGCTGAATGAGTTCAAGGAGTTTATTGCCCGCGGGAACGTGATGGATCTCGCGGTCGGTGTTATCATCGGTGCTGCGTTCAACAAGATCGTCACATCGGTCGTCGAAGACCTCGTGATGCCCATCGTCGGTGCGCTTACCGGCGGCGGTTTCGATTTCTCCAACTACTTCCTGCCGCTTTCGGCCAACGTGACGGCGACGTCTCTCGCCGCTGCCCGTCAGCAGGGCGCGGTGTTTGCCTATGGCAACTTCATCACCGTGCTCATCAACTTCCTCATTCTGGCCTGGATCATCTTCCTGATGATCAAGGCGGTGAACCGCATGCGCGCTTCGATGGAAAAGAAGAAGGACGAAGCGCCGGCCGCACCGCCGCCGGAAGACATCCTGCTGCTCTCCGAAATTCGTGACCTCCTGAAGCAGCGCGCGTAGTCCTCCATTCGCGGCCCCGCTTGCCGGGGCCGCGAAACATCACAGAAATCGATAAACCGGTCAGATAAAGTCGCGTGATCGCGTCGACGAAAGCGGCTAGAAGCGACGGGCAGTCCGGAGCGGGCAATTTCCGCTCTAATCCATTGGAATCTTTCACGATGACGCCCGGCGCTCTGGCCAGGGACCATCGTGCTCCCGGAGCCCGTCGATGACCATCATGAGCAGCATCAGCCCCCGCGCACTTGCGGCGCCCGAAAGCGGCATCGTCGAAGTGGTGAACTATGCCCGCGGTCGCGACGGACTGATCCCGCTTTGGGTCGGCGAAGGTGATCTGCCGACGCCCGCCTTCATCAGCGATACGGCTCGCGAAGCGCTCACCGCCGGCGAGACCTTTTACACCTGGCAGCGCGGTATCCCGCCGCTGCGCGAAGCACTTTCGCGCTACTATCAGCGGCGTTTCCAGAAGGCCCTTTCGCCCGAGCATTTCTATGTCGTCGGCTCCGGCATGCAGGCGATCAAGCTTTCGATCGAAGCGATCGCCTCTCCCGGTGACGAGATGGTGCTGTTGACGCCGGCCTGGCCGAATTTTGCGGCGGCCGCCGATCTCTCGGGCGTGCGGCCCGTGTCCGTCGATCTGCGCTTCGAACACGGCAAATGGCAGCTCGACCTGGAGCGATTGGAAGCGGCGATCGGGCCGAAGACCAGGGCCTTGTTCATCAACACGCCGTCGAACCCGACGGGGTGGACGGCGACCCGCGAAGAGCTGGCGGCGATCCTCGGTCTGGCGCGCAAGCATAGTCTCTGGATCATCGCCGACGAAATCTACGCGCTTTACTATTATGCCGGCGCCCGTGCGCCCTCCTTCCTCGACGTCATGGAGGAGGGAGATCGAATTCTCTTCGTCAATTCCTTCTCGAAGAACTGGTCGATGACCGGCTGGCGCGTCGGTTGGATCGTGGCGCCGCCTGAAATCGGACAGGTGCTGGAAAACCTCGTGCAGTACTCGACCTCGGGCGTTGCCCAGTTCATGCAGCGCGCAGCCGTCGCGGCGCTTGATGAGGGCGACGCCTTCGTCGATGCCAATGTCGCCAAGGCCGCCAAGAACCGCGACGCCTTCTGCGACGCGCTGATCGCCACCAACCGGGTGGAAACGTTGAAGCCTGACGGCGCGCTCTATGCGTTCCTGAAGATCGACGGCGTCACCGATTCGCGCGCCGCTGCGATCGACATCGTCGACAAGACGGGCGTCGGTCTGGCGCCGGGAACCGCGTTCGGTGATGGCGGATCGCTGTTCATGCGCGCCTGCTTCCTGCGAGATCCGGACCAGGTGAAGGAAGCGGGAGACCGCCTGCAGCGCTACATCCTCGGCCGCTGAGGCTTACAGTGCCGTGCGTCTTGTCGGACGCGCAAAGGTCGCTGTAGCGGCTTTGGATTAAGCGGGCGACTACTCGTCGCCCGTTTCGCCCAGCAGTTTCTGCTCGTGGGCAATCGCGTGGCCAATCAGCCGCGCCCAGATATCCTCGTAGAAATCCGGGTCGAGCTGGAAGTTCTCAGCGTTCTTGCGGGCATTCTTGCGCACTTCCATGACCCGCGCGGGAATGTCGGCTTTCAGCTTCAAGGGCCGTTTGATTTCAGCGGCCCGGTCGATATAGCCCCAGCGCTCGGCAAACAGCGTCATCAGCGCCTGGTCGAGCCGGTCGATCTCGGCACGCACGTCGGCCATCGTGTTGCATTGGGCGGGGGTCTTTTGCATCTGTCTCGTCCGATTGCCTGAAACACGGCCGTTGCAGCCGGTGAAATTCAGGATGTTCGAGCGTCCCTCGGCTCAAAGCAAGCGGGGCGCTCTTGCGGCGCACTGCTAACAAACGGGAGGCTCGATGAGAAGGGGCAACAGGGTCGCAGCAGGCGACGGCACCGTGGTCACCTCAGCAGGCGATCGCTTGGCAGGGGAGGAGGGTGCGGTCCTGTCTCCGTCTGCGGCGATCGCCTGCTGACGTGTTGAGAGAAAGTAGCCGGCCAAGCTTGAGCGAGGCTTTTTAGAGCGGGATCAACGGGGCTGGATGAGGAAAAGTGCATGCGGTTTCCGCCCGCATCCCGCCCCAGCTTGATCAGGTTCCGATCATCAGCTTGATCGCCAGGCCGACGATGGTGACCGCCGCCACGCCTGCGCACCAGAGGCCGACGAACCAGAGGAGCTTGCGACCGGTTCCGGTTTCGCTGGTCAATGGTAACCCTCCTCGGGATCGATCTTGCCGCGAAACACCCAATAGGCATAGGCGGTGTAGGCAAGGATGATGGGTATCAGCACCAGCGCGCCGGCGAGCAGGAACGACAGGCTTTCCTCAGGGGCTGCCGCATCCCAGATCGTCAGCGACGGCGGCACGATGTAGGGATAGAAGCTGATGCCGATGCCGGCATAGCCAAGTACGAAGAGGCCGAGTGCTGCAATGAACGGGCGTCTGTCGTGCCGGTTGCGGATGCCTGTGACCAGTGCATAGAGGCACCCGAGAACGAGGGCGGGTACGATGACGCTGAAGATCGCCGTCGGAAAGCCGAACCAGCGCTTGAGGTAGAGCGGCTCCAGAAATGGCGTCCACAGGCTGACGATGCCCATGGCGACGACGGTGGCGAAAGAACATTTGAGCGCCAGATCACGGGCGCGCTCGGCAAGTTCGCCATGGGTCTTCATGACAAGCCAGGTGGCGCCGAGCAGCGCATAACCGACGACGACGGCGATGCCTGTCATGATCGAGAACGGCGTCAGCCAGTCCCACCAGCCACCGACATAGGCACGGTTTTCGACCGGAATGCCCTGGACGAGGGCGCCGAGCGTGATCCCTTGCGCGAAGGCGGCAAGCATCGAGCCGCCCGAGAAGGCCCAGTTCCAGAGATATTCGGCCCGCCGCGTGCGCCAGCGATATTCGAAGGCGACGCCGCGGAAGATCAGCCCGATGACCATGGCGATGATGGGGGCGTAGAGCGCCGGCAGGATGGTCGCGTAGGCGAGCGGAAACACCGCCATCAGGCCGCCGCCGCCGAGCACCAGCCAGGTCTCGTTGCCGTCCCAGACCGGAGCGACGGAATTCATCATGACGTCGCGGTCATGCTTTTCCGGAAAGAACGGGAAGAGAATGCCGACGCCGAGATCGAAGCCGTCGAGAATGACATAGGCGAGCACCGCAAAGGCGATGATACCGGCCCAGATGAACGGCAGGTCAAACTCCATGACGGCCTCCGTGAGTGTTGGTGTGCGGGGCGCCGTGGGCGGCAAGGCCGGGCATGATGCCCGAGCTGCGCAGCGGTCCCTCGTCGAGATCCGGCATCGGATCGCGCGGCAATCGCGCCATCAGCCTCAGGATGTAGAAGGTGCCGGCGCCGAAGACGAAGAAATAGACGATGATGAAGGCGATCAACGAGGCGGCGACGGCAGGGGCCGCGATCGGCGCCACGGAATTCGCCGTCAGCAGGTGGCCATAGACGGTGTAGGGCTGCCGACCGACTTCGGTCGTCACCCAGCCGGCAAGCACGGCGACGAAACCGGCCGGCCCCATGGCGATTGCGGCCCGGTGCAGCCAGACATTGCTGTCGAGCGTACCGCGATACCGACACCAGAGCGACCAGAGGCCAATGCCGAGCATGGCAAAGCCAAGGCCGACCATCACCCGGAACGACCAGAAGACGATGCCGACAGGGGGATGCAGTTCCTCGGGGATGGTATCCAGACCGGCAAGCGGTGCGTTGAGGTCGTGTTTCAGGATCAGGCTCGATAGCTTGGGGATTTCGACGGCATAGTCGACTCGCTTTTCGGGCGAGTTCGGGATGCCGAAGAGGATCAGCGGCGCTCCATCCGGATGGCTCTGGTAGTGGCCTTCCATCGCCATCACCTTGGCGGGCTGGTGCTCCAGCGTGTTGAGGCCATGCATGTCGCCGGCAAAGATCTGGATCGGCGCGACGATCGCCGCCATCCACATCGCCATCGAGAACATTTTGCGCGCCCGGCGTGGCGCCGTCTGACGGATCAGGTGCCAGGCGCCGCAGGCACCGACAACGAAGGCGGTCGTAAGATAGGCCGCAAGCACCATATGGGTAAGGCGATAGGGGAAGGACGGGTTGAAGACGATTGCCCACCAGTCGACAGGAACGAATTGCCCTGCCTCGTTGATTGCGAAACCGGCCGGCGTCTGCATCCAGGAGTTTGCCGAAAGGATCCAGGTGGCCGAAATCAGCGTGCCGATGGCGACCATGACGGTCGCGAGGAAATGCAGTTTTGGACCAACGCGGTTAAGCCCGAAAAGCATGACGCCGAGGAAGCCTGCCTCGAGGAAGAAGGCGGTCAGCACCTCGTAGCCCATCAGCGGCCCGATGATCGGCCCGGCCTTGTCGGAAAAGACGCTCCAGTTGGTGCCGAACTGGTAGGACATGACGATGCCGGAGACGACGCCCATGCCGAAGGCGACGGCGAAGATCGTCTTCCAGAAATTGAAGAGTTCGAGATAGACCTCGTCCTTCTTCGAGAGCCACAGGCCTTCGAGCACCGCGAGGTAGCTCGCAAGCCCGATGGAGAAGGCGGGAAAGATGATGTGGAAGGAGACGGTGAAGGCAAACTGGAAGCGAGCGAGCAGGGTCGCATCGAAACTTTCAAACACGGGCGCAATCCTTTCAGACATACGGACGCGCCGCGTCGCTGACGCGGGCCGTATCGCTCTGGCTGCTGCATCATTCGTCCGGTGATCGATCGCCGATCAGGGGACCTTTATTGGCCGTCGTCCGGGGCAAACAGGGATATCTGCGCCGGCGTTTCAGCATGCGCTTGAATCTGCGCCAAATTTGCCAAACGTCAATGACAGCGCGCCCGCCACGTTGTCACACTGCGGCAATGTTGCGCTGCGGCATAATGGTGCGTCGCCGGGCAGGGCGGACCGTTAGCGACCGACGGCGCGGGTCAGCGGAGCGGCAGATAGGCTTCCGCAAGCTCGGTCCAGAAGGCAGCACCAATCGGCAGCAGGTCGTCGTTGAAGTTGTAGCCGGGGTGATGCAGCGGCCGGTCGTCGTCGCTGACTTTCGAGCCGAGGAAGAAGTAGGTCCCCGGCCGTTCCTTCAGCATGTAGGCGAAATCCTCGCTGCCCATGAAGGGACGGGCAAGATCGACCACCTTGTCGGCGCCGGCAAAACGCACCGCGAGATCGCGCACGAAATCGGTCTCGGCCTTGTGGTTGATGGTGGCATCGTAGCTACGCTGGTAATCGACGGTGGCGCGCATGCCGAAGCTTGTCGCCTGGGCCTCGGCGATCATGCGGATGCGGCGCTCGAGCTCGTCGCGCACATCAGGCTCGAAAGAGCGGATGCCGACGACGATCTCGGCACGCTCGGGGATAATGTTGCTGGCCGAGCCCGCATGGAATGCGCCGACGGTAACGACCGTCGGATCCATCGGGTGGATGTTGCGCGACACGATCGACTGCAGCGCCATGACGATCGAGGCGCCGCAGACGATCGGGTCCGCCGTTTCCTGCGGCTCGGCGCCGTGGCCGCCGCGCCCATGCACGGTGATGCGCGCCTCGTCGACGGCAGCCATGATCGGGCCTTCGCGGAGGGCAAACTGGCCGAAGGGCAGGCCCGGTTCGTTGTGAAGGGCAAAGACAGCGTCGCAGGGAAATCTGTCGAACAGGCCCTCGTCCATCATGATCTTGGCGCCGCCGAAATTCTCTTCGGCCGGCTGGAAGATCAGATGGATCGTGCCGTCGAAATTGCGCCGTTCGGCAAGCGCCCGCGCCGCACCGAGCAGCATCGTCGTATGCCCGTCGTGGCCGCACGCGTGCATCAGTCCTGCGGTCGTACTGGCATAGTCGAGGCCGGTTTCTTCCAGGATCGGTAGCGCATCGATATCGGCGCGAATACCGATCGAACGCGTGCCGGTGCCGCTCCTGAGCGTGCCGACGACGCCGGTCTTGGCGAGGCCCGTTGTCACCTCGTAGCCGAGGCTTTCCAGATGCCTGGCGATGAAGGCCGAGGTGCGTGCCTCCTCCAGCCCAAGTTCGGGATGGGCATGCAGGTCGTGGCGGATGGCGACGAGTTCCGGCATGGCGTTGGTGATCGAGGGGGAGAGCTTCATGTCAGGCACCGCGGGTTGGGATGCGATTTTCGAACGTGCGGAAGGCCACCACCAGGATGCCGGTGAGGCACATGTAGATGAGCGCCAGCAGCAGCAGTGGCTCGTAGGTAAGGAAGGTTTCCTGCCGGACCTTGGAGATCACGGCATAGACATCGACGACCGTGACGGTCGCAACCAGCGGCGTCGATTTGAGCTGCAGCACGGTTTCGCCGTTGAGCGTCGGCAGCGCCCGGTGGATGGCGCGCGGCAGCCAGATGCGGCGAAACATCGTCCAGCGGCCCATGCCATAGGCTTTCGCCGCTTCAAGTTCGCCCGGCGGCACGCCGGCAAAGGCGCCGCGCATGACTTCGCCCTCATAAGCCGCAAACGAAATCGTCAGCGCCGCAACGCCATAGGGCCAGGCCTCGCGCAGATAGGGCCAGAGGAACGACTGGCGGATCGCCGGAAACTGCGGGAACAGCGAGCCGAGGCCGTAATAGAGCAGCCAGAGCTGCAACAGCAGCGGCGTGCCGCGGATCACGGTACAAAACACCTTGGCCGGCAGTTTCAGGAACCACGGACCCGTCACCTGCACGAGGCCGATCGGCACCGCCAGCAGGAAGCCGAGGATCGCGGTGCTGAACAGCATCATCAGGCTGACGAGGATGCCCCAGCCGAGCCGTGGCAGGTAACGCGGCAGCCAGTCCCACCGCATGAAGACGGCGACGGCGACGACGAAGGCCGCAAAGACCAGCATCATGACGATGCGATGCGGCACGAAGAAGCTTTTCGCCGTCGGCAGATCCTCGGGCGTGAACGCGACGGCGTGGGTGGTTTCGTCGGTCATCGGTTCACCGCAAACCCGCGTCGGGCATGGCGTTCGAGCATGCCGATGAAGACGTTGGAGACGAGCGTCAGCGCCAGATAGAGCGCGCCGGCGGCAAGGAAGAACAGGAGGTAGGCCTTGGTCGTGCCTGCCGCCTGGCGCGTGACCAGCGTCAGTTCACTGAAACCGACGACGGCGAGAAGGGCCGTATCCTTGGTGGCGATCAGCCAGAGATTGGAAAGGCCGGGGATGGCATAGGGCAGCATCGCCGGCAGCGTGATGCGTCGCAACACCTTGGTCGGCGACATGCCGTAGGCGCGCGCCGCCTCGATTTGCCCGGCGGGAACCGCCTTGATCGCGCCGCGCAGCACCTCGGTCGAATAGGCGCCCTGCACGACGCCGATCACGAAAATGCCGGCCATCAGGCCGCTGATGTCGACCGGACCGATGGCAAACAGGCCGAGCACCTGGTTGAGCAGGTCGGTGCCGGCATAATAGAGGAGCAGGATCAGCACCAGCTCCGGCACCGCGCGCACGATCGTGGTGTAACATTCGAGCAGGTCGCGCAGCACCGGGCCGCCATAGAGCTTGCCGAAGGCGCCGCCGATACCGAGCGCCAGTCCAAGCGTGAAGCCGCCGACGGCGATCTGGATGGAATTGAAGAAGCCCTGCAGCAGCACGCCGCCCCAGCCCGGTGCTGAAAGCGAGAGCAGGCCCCAATTGACGAGCGAATCCGCAGCCATTGGTCGTCGATCTCCGATCGCTCCGCCCGGCGGGCGCTATGGCGCGGTGCGACCTTCAGGTCCACAACGCCACGGCAGATCCCCAACCGGACGATTGCGCGTTACTTGCCGTAGACGTCGAAGTCGAAGTACTTCTTCGAGAACGTGTCGTAGGTGCCGTTGTCGCGGATCGCCTTGATCGCGGCGTTGATCTTGTCCTTGAGCTCGGTCTCGCCCTTGCGCAGGCCGACGCCGACGCCCGGGCCGATGACCGCGACGTCTTCGGCGACTTCGCCCTTGTAGTCGCAGCATTCCTTGCCCTGGTCGGTCGCCAGGAACGCCTTGAGCGCGATCGCGTCCGCCTGCACCGCGTCGAGGCGGCCGGCCGCGAGGTCGTTGTTGGCCTCGTCCTGCGTCTGGTATTCCTTGACCTCGACGCCGGCCGGCGCGAAGTGCTTGGCGGCATAGGCCTGGTGTACCGTCGAGACCTGGACGCCGAGCGTCTTGCCGTTCAGGCCTTCAGGCGTTGGCTTGATGTCGACGCCCTTGGTGCCGATGATGCCGGTCGGCGTGTTATAGTACTTGTCGGAGAAATCGATCGTCTTCAGGCGCTCGTCCGTGATCGACATCGAGCTGATGATCATGTCGATCTTCTTCGACGTCAGCGCCGGAATGATGCCGTCCCAGGCGACCGGCGTCAGCACGCACTCAAGCTTGGCTTCGGCGCACATCGCGTTCATGAACTCGACTTCCCAGCCTTCCCACTTGCCGCTGGCGTCAGGCGCCGTGAACGGCGCATAGGGCTCGGCGGCGACGCCGACCTTCAGCGCTTCCGCGGAAGCCGCGACACCGCCGCTGACGGCGATCGCCGCTGCAACGGCCAGGACTTTCAATGCCTTCTTCATGCTGTTCCCCTTTTTGGTTGTTTAGCATTCAGGAATTCAGTGAATGGAACTGATGAACTTCTTCAGCCTTTCCGATCTCGGCGAACCGAAAATGGCCTCTGGCGGGCCCTGTTCCTCGATCACGCCGTTGTGCAGGAAGACGATGTGGTTGGCGACGTCGCGCGCAAACTTCATCTCGTGGGTGACGAGGATCATCGTGCGCTTTTCACGCGCGAGGTCGCCGATGACCGAGAGCACTTCGCCGACGAGTTCGGGATCGAGCGCCGAGGTGGGCTCGTCGAAGAGCATGACAAGCGGCTGTATCGCGAGCGCCCGGGCAATCGCCGCACGCTGCTGCTGGCCGCCGGAAAGGAAGGCCGGATAGGCGTCGCGCTTTTCGTAAAGGCCGACGCGCTTCAGAAGCGTTTCCGCCGTCGCAATCGCCTCGGCCTTCGGCTTGCCGAGCACATGGATCGGCGCCTCGATGACGTTTTCGAGGATAGTCATGTGCTGCCAGAGATTGAAACTCTGAAACACCATGCCCAGCTGGCTGCGGATGCGCTGGACCTGTTTTCGGTCCTCAGGCACCAGACCGCCGCGACCGTCGGACTTCATCTTGATTTTCTCGCCATGCACGCTGACCGTGCCGGCGGAGGGAAGCTCGAGGAGGTTGATGCAACGCAGGAAGGTGGATTTGCCGGAACCGCTGCCGCCGATGATGGCGATGACATCGCCCTGTTTCGCTGTGAGCGAAACACCTTTCAGCACTTCCAATGGCCCGAAACGCTTGTGCAGGTCAGTGACCGCGATTGCCTGGGCCGCATCCGTCATCGGCGCGCCGCTCCCATGGCTCTGCGAGCTTTTGTTGTCAGCATGAAAACAGTTCCCCTGTCATTTTCCGTGCGGCATTTTTGTCCTGTCACGGTTTTGTTGAGAGGCATGGTTGCACTTGTGCAGCTATTATTCAAGCGTATAATAATACGCATCGTCGATTTTTTGACGCCCGCCCCGAACCATGATTTCCCAAAGGAGTCGCCCATGTTCCCGTTTCGGCCGAAGCCTTTGTCGACCGTGCTTGCGGCATGAACCGGCGCAGCTTTCATCGGGCGCCGGAAGGCGAACGGCGCCAGGAACTGATCGAGGCGACGCTCGACTGCATTTCGGAATTCGGGCTGAAGGGCGCGACGGTAAGGCAGATCGCGATCCGCGCCGGCGTGACGGCCGGGCTGGTGCGTCACTATTTCGAATCGAAGGACCAGATGGTCGCCGAAGCCTATCGGGCCGTGATCGCCTCCCTGACCGAGAAGGCGAGCCAGGTCGAGGGTGATCCGGAAACGCGGCTGCGCGATTTCATCGCGATCAACCTGACCGAGCCGGTGGCCGACAGTCGCAGCATCTCGCTCTGGGCTGCCTTTATCAGCCAGGTCAGGGTCGATCCGGTGCTCTCGGAAATCCACCGCGAAGGTTATCTCGCCTTCCGCAATTCGCTGCAGGACCTGCTCGCAGATTTCCTCGCCGCCAAGGGCAAGCCGGCGGACGCCGAAACATGCCGGGCCTTTGCCATCGCCATCAACGGGCTAGTCGACGGACTCTGGGTCGAGGGATGTCTTGCAGGCGACCTCTTTCGCGAGGGCGAACTGGTCGCCATCGCCATGTCGTCGGTCGAAGCGCTGCTCGGCACCTCGATCGGAAACACAAAACAATGAAAACGGGAGAACACCGCATGCGCTACGCGTCCATCACCGAACGTCTCG
>NZ_DASYHB010000114.1:0-30838 GCF_035999185.1 Ensifer sp.
CTTCATGACGAGGATGCGCTTGTCGGGCTGGTGGCCGGGGATCAGGTCGCCATAGAGCCGGCGCCCCTCTTCGGCGAACCACTCGACGAAGCTTGCGCCATAGACGATTTCGCCGGTGGCTTCCGCCAGCGGCTTGCCCTGTTCGAGCGTCAGGATGCGGCCGAGATCGTCCTTGTTCTCGATCATCAGCTCGAACCACTTGCGCAAGATCCCGGCGCGATCCTTGGCGGTGCGCGCCGCCCAGCCCTTCTGGGCGATCCGTGCCGCCTCGATCGCCGCCTTGGTTTCCTTGGCGCCAAGCTTCGGCACGCGGCCGATAATCTCGCCGGTCGCCGGGTTGTTCACCTCGATCGCGTTCGCCGCGTCCGCCTCGATCCACTCGCCTCCGACGAGGGCTGCCTGGCGAAACAATGATGGGTCTTTAAACGACATGATCCGTCCTCTCTCGAAATCTACAGAACTTATACAACTTTTTTCTTAGAAACGGCAATGACCCAAAACCGCGGTTTCTTCACTTTCCTGAGACCGGTACGTGCTGTGCCGAAGCCGGTTTCATGATGACCCATCCTCATGTAGCGTCCGAGGTGAACCGGGCCACGGGCGATCAACCAATCGCTGCGGCCGAAAGGATTTCGAGATTGAAGAGAAAGGCATGTCCATGACGGCGACCGACAACAGAAAAGCCGATTATCCGATTGACGCAATGTTTATTGAGCGCTGGTCGCCCAGAGCGTTCACCAACGAAGAAATCGACGAAAACACCCTCCTCTCCTTCTTCGAAGCTGCCCGATGGGCACCGTCCGCGAGCAACCGGCAACCCTGGCGCTTCGTCTACGCCCGTCGTGGCACGAAACATTTCCCCGTGCTCCTCGACATTCTCGACGAGGGTAACCAGCGCTGGGCAAAGGATGCAGCGGCGCTATTGATCGTCATTTCAAGGACACACAACCAGGCCCAGAACGGGGAAATGCGTCACGCCTTTACCCATGCCTTCGACACGGGCTCGGCCTGGTACAGCCTCGCCTTGCAGGCCTCCCTTGCCGGCTGGCATACGCACGGGATGGCGGGCATCGACCGCGACAAGGCGATGCAGGTGCTGAACGTGCCCGAACATCATCGGGTCGAAGCTGCCGTTGCTATCGGGCGGCTCGCCGACCCCTCGACGCTTCCGGACGACCTGCGCGCAAGGGAAATCCCGAGCCAGCGCAAACCGGTCAGCGAGTTTGCCTTCGAAGGCCAATTCAAAGGCGAATGAAGCCTAATGCGCGTCGTCGTCGCGGAACCGCTGCACACTTTTGAGTGACATGCGCTAACAAAAATCCCGGCGCGAGGCCGGGATTTTTCTTTTGTCTCTGAAAGACCTCGATCAGATGTCGAGGTTGGCGACACTCAGCGCATTTTCCTGGATGAAGTCGCGGCGCGGCTCCACCTCGTCGCCCATCAGGCGCGAGAACAGGCCATCGGCGTCGGTGGCGTCGGTGACGCGGACCTGCAGCAGCGAACGCACGTTCGGATCGAGCGTCGTTTCCCAGAGCTGCTCGGCGTTCATTTCGCCAAGACCCTTGTAGCGCTGCATCGACAGGCCCTTGCGACCGGCGGCGAAGATCGCGTCGAGAAGAGCGCGCGGCCCGCTGACTTCCTGGGTGCCGTCGCGGCGACGCAGCACCGGCGGCGCCGAATAGACCTCTTTCAGCTTCGATGCCAACTGGTCGATATGGCGGGCATCGGACGAACCGATCAGCGCCATGTCGAGCACCGCGACTTCCTTGACGCCGCGGACCATGCGCTCGAACCGCAAGCCACCTTCGGTGGTAACGGTGCCGGTCCAGCCGCGCTCGGTTTCTTCGGCGATCACATCGAGACGACGGGCAATCTCCGCAGCGGTCTTTTCGTACTCGTCGCGTTGGCCGTTGAGCTCGACGTTTAGCGCGCCGGCAATGGCGGCCTGTTCGACGATCGCCCGGTTATAGCGCGAGTGAAGCCCGTTCATGAGGTTGCGCAGGCGCAGCGCGTCATTGATGACCTCGCGCAGGTCCTGTCCGGCACGGACCTCACCGGACTCAAGCTCCAGCGTCGCTTCTTCGAGGCCCATCGAGATCAGATAATCTTCCAGAGCCTGCTCGTTTTTCAGGTACTGCGCCGACTTGCCGCGCGTCACCTTATAAAGCGGCGGCTGGGCGATGTAGATGTGGCCACGTTCGATCAGTTCCGGCATCTGGCGGAAGAAGAAGGTGAGCAGCAGGGTGCGAATGTGGGCGCCGTCGACGTCGGCGTCCGTCATGATGATGATCTTGTGGTAGCGCAGCTTGTCGGCGTTGAACTCGTCCTTGCCGATCGAGGTGCCAAGTGCGGTGATCAGCGTGCCGATCTCCTGGCTCGACAGCATCTTGTCGAAGCGCGCGCGCTCGACGTTGAGGATCTTGCCGCGCAGCGGCAGGATCGCCTGGTTTTCGCGCGAACGGCCCTGCTTGGCCGAGCCACCTGCCGAGTCACCTTCCACCAGGAAGACTTCGGACTTGGCCGGGTCGCGCTCGGAGCAGTCTGCCAGCTTGCCGGGCAGCGACGAGATGTCGAGCGCACCCTTGCGGCGTGTCAGTTCACGGGCCTTGCGGGCAGCTTCGCGGGCAGCAGCCGCTTCGACGACCTTGCCGACCAGGATCTTGGCTTCGGTCGGATGCTCTTCGAACCAGGTGCTGAGCGCCTCGTTGACGAGGCTTTCAACAACCGGACGGACTTCCGAGGAAACCAGCTTGTCCTTGGTCTGCGACGAGAACTTCGGATCGGGAACCTTGACCGAGAGAACGGCCGTCAGGCCTTCGCGGCAGTCTTCGCCTTGGAGCGTGACCTTTTCCCGCTTGGTGATGCCGGACGTATCGGCATAGGAGGTCACCTGGCGGGTCAGCGCGCCGCGGAAGCCCGCCATGTGCGTGCCTCCGTCGCGCTGCGGGATGTTGTTGGTGAAGCACAGCACGTTTTCGTGGTAGCTATCGTTCCACCACATCGCCACTTCGACGGTGATGCCGTCCTTTTCGCCGCGGATCGATACCGGCTTGTGAACCAACGGCTTCTTCGCGCGGTCGAGATAGGCAACATAGGCCTCAAGACCACCCTCATACATCATCTCATCCTGGCGGATGTCCGAATGGCGCTTGTCGGTGAGGATGATATGAACGCCCGAATTCAGAAACGCGAGTTCGCGCAAGCGGTGCTCGAGCGTGTTGTAGTCGAAATCGGTCTTGGTGAAGGTCTCGCTGCTCGGCAGGAACGTCACCTCGGTCCCGGTCGCATCGCCGGCGTCGCCGGTCACGGCGAGAGAGCCGTCAGCAACACCGTGGGTGAAGCTCATTTCATGGACCTTGCCTGCGCGCCGGATCTTCAGCTTCAGCGAAACCGAAAGCGCGTTGACCACCGACACGCCCACGCCGTGCAGACCGCCGGAGACCTTATAGGAGTTCTGGTCGAACTTACCGCCGGCGTGCAGCTGGGTCATGATGACTTCGGCCGCCGAGACACCCTCTTCCTTATGGATATCGGTCGGGATGCCGCGGCCGTTGTCGGTCACGGTTACGGACCCATCGGGGTTCAGCGTCACGGTGACGACGTCGGCATGGCCGGCAAGCGCTTCGTCGATCGCGTTGTCCACGACCTCATACACCATGTGGTGCAGGCCCGAGCCGTCGTCGGTGTCGCCGATATACATGCCCGGCCGCTTGCGTACGGCATCGAGGCCCTTCAACACCTTGATGGAATCGGCACCATATTCGGCGCTGGCGCCGGTTGCGGTCTCAGGAGTATCGGTCATACGGTACGGGTCTTTCCAGGTTCTTCGGACACGGTGATTCGTTGCGAATCACGTCTCGGACGCCTCGCGGACTATAGGAAATTTGTCCACGGTTCCAAATCCCGGACCCCCAGGCGGCGGCCGGAAACAGGCATTCATCCCCTGTCATTATCAGGAAATGTGGCTTTTTCCAAAACATCTTCCAAAGCGCGGATTGTCTCGACCGACAAAGCGCGGATCTCTTCGCTGAGCCGGTTTGCAAAAGCCGTATGCTGAGGTGTCAAGCCCGACGTGTCCAGGACCACTTTGGGCGCCGAGACGTTGGCAATACCGAACAGTTCCTCCGCCTCGTCCCAGATCACGTTGAAGTAGCCTGCAACGCGCTGGAGGAAATCGAAGCTCGGCGCACCGCGCTTTCCGTGCTCGAGCGCCGAAAGATAGGCGGCCGAGACGCCGATTGCCGCCGCCATTTGTTTCTGCGAGACGCCCTTGCGGCGCCGAAGGTCGCGCAACGCCTGGCCGAACGGTGTCACGTCGCCGCCCCCCGGACCCGCGCCAGCCTAACATAGAGTGCGCCCTCGCCCCCATGGTTGCGAGCGGCCGCCTCATAGGATGAAACCAGCGGCCGGAACTCGGGCAAGGAGAACCAGAGCGGCACGGCCCGTTTCAAGGCGCCGTCACTGCCAAACGAAGTGCCCTTTCCGGTGATCACCAGCACATGGCGCAGCCCCCGCTCATGTGCCCTCAAGAGAAACTGTAGAAGCAGGCCATGCGCTTCGCTCTGGATCATGCCGTGCAGGTCGATCCGGGCTTCAAGCGTCAAACGTCCCTTGGCAAGCTTGCGTTTGACCGGCTTTTCAAGCGGATGATGTAGCTTGTCACCGGTCTTCTTCGTCAGCGCGATACCCGGTTGCTCGACGGCAGCGGTCGGTTGCGGCAGCTTGGCCTTCGGCTCGTCCATGGCTTTTGGCCGATCGTCTTCGACCAGCATGCCCATGAGTTCGTCGAGCCGACCCGGCATCGGCCTCGTCGAGCGGGCAACCTTGCCCCAGAGAATGCGATCCTCGGCCGAGAGTTTCCTGTCCTTAGCCATGGCCGTATCGTGTCGCGGCCGCCTTGGGAACGAAGACATAGAAGTCTGCTGCGTTGCGAACCGCTCCGGCCCGCTCACCCGCGTCAAATCCCGAGCCGGTGAAGATATCGCCGCGCGCAGGGCCGACAATCGCCGACCCGGTATCAAGCGCGAGCATCAGGCGCTGAAAGGGCTTTCCTTCATCCAGGCGCGTCAAGCTCTCGCTCGCGATGTAGAACGGGACGCCGAAGGTGTGGATCAGGCGATCCACCGCCAGGGAACGACCCGGCTCGAGCGACACCTTGGCGGCGGCGATCGGTCCCAGCCGCTCATCCCCGACCTCCGCCTCGCGGAAGAAGATGAATGACCGGTTGTGCCAGAGGACTTCGTCGACTTCATCGGGATGCGCCTCGAGCCAGCCACGAATGCTCATCATCGAGACCGTCGCGGCATCGATCCTGCCGCGATCGATCAGCAGTTTGCCGATCGGCGAGAAGTAATGACCTGTCTTGGCGGAATAGGTGATCCGGCGGCGCTTTCCATCGGGATAGACGAGGCGGGCCGCGCCTTGCACATGCACGAAGAACACGTCGACTTTCGATTTCGCATAGGCGATCTCCAGCCCGCGTCCGGCAAGGTAGCCCTGCTCGATTGCCCGCCGGTCCGGATGCTCGCTGACGCGCCCCTCTTCCAAGAGACCAAAGGCGAAGTAGGGATCCATGCCTTCGGGCCGGTTGCTCTCGTCGACATCGACCAGGTTCTCCGGCCGGCGATAAAGGGGAAAGCGGTAGGTATCATCCGCTTCGGCACGAACCTCGATCTCAGGCTCGTAGAAAGCCGTCACAAATCCGGGACCGGTTTCTGGAATGATGCGGAAAGGCACGAAATGCTCTTCGAAGAAGGCGCGCGCACCTTCGCCCGTGTCCACATCCGCTGCCGAAGCGCCAAGAGCCGGCAGCAGATCTGCGACCGAAATCCCGAGAGAGCCGGTGCGATAGGCCTTGACCGTCGAGACATGCTTGTGACAGCGGCGCATCGCATCGATCACCGCCGTCGGATCATCCTGGTGCCAGCCTGGCAGGTCGGCGAAACGGGCTGGCTCAAGTCGATAAGACATGGGGGTACCGCGTCCGCTCAGTTTTCGGATTCGGTCGCGATCAGCTTCCAGTTCGGATCCCGCGAGCGGATATCACGGGCGAAAGTCCAGAGGTCGTTGACCTCCGCAACCGATTCGGCATCACCGTCTATCAGGCCACCCTGCTTGTCGTAGGTGGCGGAAATCAGCTGGCTGACGATCCGGACCGTGATGTTCTCTTCACTGTCCTTGACCTCGGCATGGATAATGTCGGCCTTGTCGATGCCGACAAAGGTGGACTTCACCACCTCGCCCTTACGCTCGCGATCGGTGATCGCCGCGTCGAAACCTTCATAGACCTCGCGCGACAGCAGGTTCTTGAGCGTCTTGCGGTCTCCGTCGGCAAAAGCCATGACGATCATCTCGTAGGCCATCTTTGCGCCGTTGACGAATTCCTTCGGATCAAAACTCGGATCCGCGTCACTGACCGCACGCAATTGCGTGTTCAGCGTCGTTCCCGCCTTGGCAAAGGCATCAATCGTTTCGTAGCGCCCCGCGTCCTCTTCAGCACTCTCGCGTCGCGGCAATTGCACGACCTTGCCTTTGTCGCCGTTCTCCGGCCCCTGACTCATGTCTCGCGACGAATAGGGATCGAACGGCGGCCGTTCGCTTCCGGTCCGACGGCCGAGCACGCTGCGCAATTGCAGGAAGATGACCACGGCGGCGATCAGGAAAAAAAACGTGATGAAGTCAAAGGAGCCCATTTCCACCCTGAACCGCTGTTAGAATTTCTCGTAGCATTCCATATAGTCCGCAAGAACAGATCATTCAAATGGCGATGTCACACCCTTGGCAAGGGAGTTGGCGCCAAATTTCGTTTCAGGCAGCATAGATGCGTTCACTTCTTATCCCCCTTATCGTCCTTGGCCTACCGCTTGCCGAAATCGCCGGCTTCGTCGTCGTCGGCCGAGAGGTCGGCCTTTTGATGACGCTGCTTCTGGTGCTTGCAAGCGCTCTTGTCGGCGTTATCCTGCTCCGAGTCCAGGGATTTACCGTCATTCGTCGGGTACAGGAGGCGGCCCAGACCGGACGCGATCCGGGCAAAGAGGTGCTTGGTGGCGCCTTGTTGTTCGTCGCGGCGATCCTGCTCGTCGTGCCGGGCTTCGTCAGCGACGTGATCGGCCTTCTCCTCTTCCTGCCGTTCGTCCGCAACGCGGTGGCGGCCTATCTTCGCAAACGGATGACGATCGTCGGTACGGCATCAGGCGCTGGATGGCATGGCCAAAACGATCCGCGCCAGCCGCGACCTTCGCCGCGCGTCATCGATCTCGACGAGGGAGAATTCTCGCGGACGGACGACGAGGATCCGCCCGGGACGGAGGAGCGCCATCGGCGTTAGTCTGCGAGACCGGGCCGGCGACGCTCTATCGCCCAGATTTCGGGGTATGTCGGCAGCTTCCCGGCTCGTGATGCAAGCGTGCGCGACCAGCCAAAGCGCCGGGGCCGCAGGGTTGTAAGGCCTAGGCCGAAATGCTAGATGGCCTCACCTAATTTATGTCGAGGAACCCTTATGACGACTGATACCGCATCCAACGGCAATGGCAGCGCGCAGAGCCCGACGCTGAACATCCTCGCCCAATACATCAAGGATCTTTCCTTCGAAAATCCGGGCGCCCCGCGTTCGCTGCAGGCCCGTGACAAGGCGCCGTCGATCAACATCAACGTCAACGTCAACGCCAACCCGCTCGCAGAAAACGATTTCGACGTCGTTCTCTCGCTGAACGCCGAGGCAAAGGACGGTGACCGCGTACTGTTCAACGTCGAGCTTGCCTATGGCGGCGTCTTCCGCGTTGCCGGTTTCCCGCAGGAGCACATGCTGCCGCTGCTCTTCATCGAGTGCCCGCGCCTGCTGTTCCCGTTCGCGCGCCAGATCGTTGCCGACGCGACCCGCAACGGCGGCTTCCCGCCGCTGATGATCGACCCGATCGATTTCGCGCAGATGTTCGCCCAGCGCATGGCCGAAGAAAAGGTTCGCGCCCAGGTTTCGAACGAGACTGCGAACTGATCCGGGATCAGCATCGCTGAGAAACAAAAAGCCCGGCCATCGCGCCGGGCTTTTTCATGCCTGTTTCACTGCTTCATTCCTGCGGTTCGTATTTTGCCCAGATCGCCTTGGCGCCCATCTTCGCGATCAGCGCCGCATGCGCGGCAAGATCGGCTTCCGATAGCCGGTTCGGCAGGGGCCGCGGACGCTGCCCGATGGTGATCGGCGCATCGTCGAGTTCGATCGACTGGCCGTCCGACTTGCTCGATACGAGACCGAGGGCCGCCTGGCGGCCGCCGATCATCTCGATATAGACTTCGGCGAGCAGCTCGGAGTCGAGCAGTGCCCCGTGTTTTGCACGATGCGAATTGTCGATGCCGTAACGACGGCAAAGTGCATCGAGCGAATTCGGGCCCATCGGATGCTTGCGGCGGGCGAGTGAAAGCGTGTCCGTCACACGATCGACGGCGATCGGCGGCATTCCCAGCCGCGCAAGTTCTGCGTTGACGAAGCCCATGTCGAAGGTGGCGTTGTGCGCGACCCAGCGCGCGTCGCCGAAAAATTCGAGGATCTCTTCAACGACGTCGGCGAAGGGGGGTTTGTCCTTCAGGAAGTCGTCGGTGATCCCATGGATGGCGAGTGCATCCGGATGGACCTTCCGATTGCCGGGATTGATGAAGATGTGGATGGTGCGCCCGGTCGGAAACTGATTTTCGAGTTCGACGCCGCCGATTTCGATCACCCGGTCTTCGCGATTGTCGAGGCCGGTCGTTTCCGTATCGAAGATGATCTCACGCATCCGCGTCTCCGTTGCTGGCTACAAGCTTGTCGACGATGCTCTTCACCTGTGCGCGGGTGATGTCGAAGCTGTCGCTCGTATCGATAATGTAGTCGGCGCGTTTACGCTTTTCGCTGTCGGGAACCTGTCGCGCAAGGATCATCGCCAGTTTTTCCTCGGTCATTCCCGGGCGTTTCAATGCCCTTTCGCGCTGGAGTTCGGCCGAGCAGGTCACCACAGCGATGCGATCGACCCGGCTGTCCGCTCCGGTCTCGAATAGCAGCGGGATATCCAGGACGACGAAGGGCGCGCCTGCCGCCTTATTGCGGGCAAGGAACGCCTGTTCCGCCTGGCGCACCAGCGGATGGACAATTGCCTCGAGTTCGGGGAGCCGCTCCGGCGTCTTCATGAGCTGGCGCGACAATTCCGCCCGATCGACCGTTCCGTCTTTCGTAACGCCGGGAAAGGCCGCCTCGACTGGCGCAACCGCCTCGCCGCGATAAAGATCGTGCACCACCTCGTCGGCATCGTTGACCGGCACGCCGAGATCACGAAACATCTGTGCCGCCGTCGACTTGCCCATGGCGATTGAACCTGTGAGCCCGACGACGATCATCCGTGCCTGTCCATGTCATCGATGATGATTTGCCGAAGCGCCGCATCGACGCTCGGCCGACAGCCGAACCAGAGTTCGAACCCGGGCACGGCCTGGTGCAGGAGCATGCCCAGGCCATCGACGATTGCAAAACCCTGGCGCTCGGCCTGAGCGAGGATCGGTGTCTTCAAAGGCACATAGACGATGTCGGTCACGACCGCGCCGGGCGCCATGATGCCGAAATCGATCTCGGGCGCCTCGTTCCCATCCATTCCGAGCGAGGTCGTGTTGATGAAAAGACCAGCGCCGGCCATCACTTCTTTCAGCGCACCCATCGGATGCGCCTCAACCGCCGGGCCGAAGCGGTCGGCAAGTTCTCGCGCGCGTTCGACGGTGCGATTGACGACATGGATCGTCTTGATGCCGCGGTCGCGAACCGCCTGGATGATGGCGCGGCTGGCACCGCCGGCGCCCAGAACCACTGCCGTCGATGTCCGGTCCCAGCCGGCCGATCGTTCGTCGAGATTGGCAACGAAGCCGCGGCCGTCGGTGTTGGTGGCGTGCACCTCGCCGTCCGCAAGCCACAGCGTGTTGGCGGCGCCGAGTTCCTGACTGAGTTCGTCCGGTCGGTCCGCCAGGCGACAGGCCATCTCCTTGTGGGGGATCGTGACATTGCCGCCGATGAAGCCAGATGCCCCGTCCTTGAGACTGGCAATGAAGGCGGCAAACTTCTGCGGTTCGACTTCGTGGGCGCGGTAGCTACCGAGAAGGCCGAGCTGTTTCAGCCAATAGCCGTGGATAAGAGGCGACCGCGAATGCTTGATCGGATAGCCGGTGACGAAGGCGTGGTTAACAAATGTTTCACGTGAATCACGCATCGATCGTTCCCAGTTCACGGAGTTTTGCGAGCAGCGGCAGCATCGGTAGACCGAGGATGGTGAAGTAGTCGCCCTCGATCTTTTCGAAGAGTTGGATCCCCTCGCCCTCGAGCTGATAGGCGCCGACACTTGAGAGCGCCTTTTCGCCGACACGCTCCAGATGTTGCGCGATAAACGCAGCCGTCAGCGTGCGCACCGACATCTCTGCGGATGACACATGTCTCCAGACCACCTCTTCATCGCGAACAAGCACGATGGCGCTGTTCAAGCGATGGGTCTTTCCCGAGAGCGAAAGCAGATGTTCGGCTGCCTCGGCCATATCTTTCGGCTTGTGATAGACCCGCGATCCGAGCGACATCGTCTGGTCGGAGCCGATCACCAAGGCCCCTGAGACATGACGGGCGACGTCGCGCGCCTTGGCTTCCGCCAATTCCAGCGCGACGGTTTCGGGGGCGGCACCCGCATCCTCAAGCGGCTTTTCCAGTGCGCGCTCATCGATCCGGGCAGCCCTCGCCTCGAAGGCGAGGCCAGCATTTTCCAGAAGCGCCCGACGAAACGGGCTGGCCGAAGCCAGGACGAGCGAAGATGTCATCTTTCAGGTTCCCGAATTGTTCGATTCCGCTCTAGCGCAGACGTGGACGCAGGGCAACGATTGCCGCGGCGGTTTCCTCTATCGAACGGCGGGTGACATCGATGACCGGCCAATTGTTGCGGGCACACAGCGACCGCGCATATTTCAGCTCTTCGGTAATCGAGGCCCTGTCCGTGTATTGATCGCCATGAAAGCCCTGCGTCGTTCCGAGCACGCGGTGCTGTCGCACCTGTGAAATACGGTCGGCCGTCGCAATCAGCCCAACCACGAGCGGCTTCGTCGCCTCCATCAACCGCTCGGGCAACGGCACGCCCGGCACGATCGGAATATTGGCGGTCTTGATGCCGCGGTTGGCCAGATAGATGCTGGTTGGCGTCTTCGACGTCCGGCTGATGCCGACGAGAACCACGTCGGCCTCGTCGAAATCGGCGGGCAGCTGACCGTCATCATGGTCCATGGTGAAATTGAGTGCGTCGATGCGGGCGAAGTACTCGGCGTCCATCACGTGCTGTGCACCGGAGCGCCGCCGCGAGGGTGAACCGAGATAGGACTGGAAAAGGTCGATGATCGGGTCGAGCACCGAGACGCAAGGCACGCCCATGTCGCGGCAGCGACGATCGATCACGTCGGCGAGTTCACGGTCGACGATCGTGTAGAGCACGATGCCGGGCGCACCGTCGATCGCATCCAGGACCTGGAGCAATTGTTTGCGGTTGCGGATCAGCGGATAGACGTGTTCGAGCGCGTGAGAGCTCTGAAATTGAGCGGCTGCGGCGCGCCCCGCGGCGATGAGAGTCTCGCCCGTTGAGTCCGAAATCAGGTGAAGGTGGAAGTAGTTTTTCTTGTTCTCCACGCAATTCTCCTGCTGCTGTTGATAAGCCGGGATAAAAGACAGCTAACGACGCGGCGCTGACCCAGGCAAGTGGAAAACAGCCGACTTATTCACAATTGGCGCAGTCGCGGAAATGGTTCCGTGGCAAATGTGGAAAAGACTCGCGGCGGGGACAAAGTGTCACGCTTATCGACCAGCTATCCACAGCTGCGGCAAAATTTCGCCGTTTCGTAATGCGCTGATTCAAAAAGCGTTTCTGCGCCTTTCCACGATGGTTTTCCAAAGCACGCTTTCCCTCTCCTTTCCAGAAGCGCCGCGATCGCGCGTCGTGGATAAATGCGTGGCTTGTTTTAATCCTTGATACCCACCGACTCTAAGAAATAGAAACCTTCTAAATATCTTTGATTTTAGATTGGGAGAGATGATCCGTGACCGAAACGCGCAGAAAGGTTCTGGAGGTTTTGGCAGGGAAGACCGTGACACCGCCTCCGATCTGGCTCATGCGCCAGGCCGGTCGCTACCTGCCGGAATATCGTGCGACGCGCGCCACAGCCGGAAGCTTTCTCGATCTCTGCTACACGCCGGATCTCGCCGTCGAAGTGACGTTGCAGCCGATCCGGCGATATGCCTTCGATGCCGCCATCCTGTTTTCCGATATCCTGGTCATTCCCGATGCTCTGAAGCGGAATGTTCGCTTTGAGGAAGGGCATGGACCGCGCATGGATCCGATCGATGTCGACGGCATCCGCAGCCTGAAGCCAGAGGGCGTCGCTAAGCACCTTTCACCGGTTTTCGAGACTGTGTCGCGGTTGAGGGCTCAATTGCCCGCTGAAACGACGCTGCTGGGCTTCTGTGGCGCTCCCTGGACGGTTGCGACCTACATGATCGCCGGACAGGGAACGCCGGACCAGGCCCCTGCCCGTCTCTTCGCCTACAAGAACCCCGAGGCTTTCGATCATCTGCTGTCCTTCCTCGCAGATGTGTCGGCCGACTATCTCGTACGGCAGATCGATGCGGGTGCCGATGCGGTGCAGATCTTCGATTCCTGGGCAGGTGTTCTCGGCGAGGAGGAATTTGCACGCTTCGCGGTCAAGCCTGTGCAGCGGATCATCGCTTCCGTGCGGGCGCAAAGGCCCAATGCGAAGATTATCGCCTTTGCCAAGGGGGCTGGACAGCTGCTTGCCGGATACCGGCAATCAACTGGCGCCGACGCTATCGGTCTCGACTGGACCGTGCCGCTTTCCTTTGCGAGAGACCTGCAGAAGGAGGGGCCGGTTCAAGGCAATCTTGATCCGATGCGGGTCGTCGCGGGCGGCGCAGCACTTGAGGAAGGCATCGACCGCATTCTTGACGCGCTCGGTGATGGACCGCTGATCTTCAATCTGGGCCATGGCATCACTCCGCAGGCCGATCCGGAGCACGTGACGACGCTGGTCGATCGGGTTCGCGGAGCGCGATGATGGCGGAGAAGCAGACCGATCGGGCGCCTGGCAACAGGGCGCGGATGAGGGCGGCAATTGCGATCGGCTGCTTCGTCGCGCTTCTTGGCGGACTTTTCCTCTGGCAGCCCGACGATCTCTATCTCTGGATCAAAGCGCTCCACGTCATCGCCGTGATGTCGTGGATGGCCGCCCTGCTCTACATGCCGCGGCTGTTCATCTACCACACCGACGCTGCGCCGGGATCGGCGCAGTCGGAAACCTTCAAGATGATGGAGCTGCGGCTTTTGAAGGTCATCATGAACCCGGCGATGATGATCTCCTGGGTGCTCGGGCTCTATCTCGCCTGGAGCGTTTACGGTTTCCAGGGTGGCTGGCTGCACGCGAAGCTCTTGTTCGTGGTGCTGTTGACGGTTGTCCACATGCGCTTCAGCCGCGCAGTGCGTGCCTTCCAGCGCGACGAGAACCGGCACGACGCCCGCTACTGGAGGCTGATGAACGAGGCCCCTACCCTTCTCATGATCCTGATCGTCATCATGGTCGTGGTGAAGCCCTTCTGAATTTAATCGATTTGCCGTTTGTGATAGTCGTCTCTAATTTGCGACAGCCCCTTGCAGGGTTTCACGTGAATCGCTATTTTCACCCATCTCCTCTTCATGGCTTGTGACAAAGACAAGAGCCTGCCCCCCCAGCTGCAGCTCCCTGACGAATACTCGCCATCTCTCCATTCCCCATACCGAACATGGATCCTTCATGGCTGAAATGAAGCTACAAGAACTCAAGAACAAGACGCCGACCGATCTGCTCGCCTTTGCCGAGGAGCTCGAGGTGGAAAACGCCAGCACGATGCGCAAGCAGGAGCTGATGTTTGCAATCCTCAAGATGCTCGCGGCCCAGGATATCGAGATCATCGGTGAAGGCGTCGTTGAAGTGCTGCAGGACGGCTTCGGCTTCCTGCGCTCTGCCAATGCAAACTACCTGCCCGGCCCGGACGACATCTACATCTCGCCTTCCCAGATCCGCCGCTTCTCGCTGAAGACGGGCGACACGGTCGAGGGCCCGATCCGTGGACCGAAGGAAGGCGAACGCTACTTCGCGCTGCTCAAGGTCAACACCATCAATTTCGACGATCCGGAAAAGATCCGGCACAAGGTTCACTTCGACAACCTGACGCCGCTCTATCCGAACGAGCGCTTCAAGATGGAACTCGACGTCCCGACGTCGAAGGATCTCTCCGCTCGCGTTATCGACCTGGTCGCTCCGCTCGGCAAGGGTCAGCGCGGTCTGATCGTGGCACCGCCGCGCACCGGTAAGACGGTGCTGCTGCAGAACATCGCGCATTCGATCACCGCCAACCATCCGGAATGTTATCTGATCGTTCTGTTGATCGACGAGCGTCCGGAAGAAGTGACGGACATGCAGCGCTCGGTAAAGGGCGAGGTTGTCTCCTCGACCTTCGACGAGCCCGCAACGCGTCACGTTCAGGTCGCCGAAATGGTGATCGAGAAGGCCAAGCGCCTGGTTGAACATGGCCGCGACGTTGTCATCCTGCTTGACTCGATCACCCGCCTTGGCCGCGCCTACAACACCGTTGTGCCTTCATCGGGCAAGGTCCTGACCGGTGGTGTCGACGCCAACGCCCTGCAGCGCCCGAAGCGTTTCTTCGGTGCCGCCCGAAACATCGAAGAAGGCGGTTCTCTGACGATCATCGCGACGGCGCTGATCGATACCGGCAGCCGCATGGACGAAGTCATCTTCGAAGAGTTCAAGGGCACCGGTAACTCGGAAATCGTCCTCGACCGCAAGGTTGCCGACAAGCGCATCTTCCCGGCGATGGACATTCTGAAGTCCGGCACCCGTAAGGAAGACCTGCTGGTGCCGCGCCAGGATCTGCAAAAGATCTTCGTGCTCCGCCGTATTCTGGCGCCGATGGGCACCACCGACGCGATCGAGTTCCTGATCGACAAGCTCAAGCAGACGAAGAACAACGGCGACTTCTTCGACTCAATGAACACCTGAGTTCGGTTGAGCAAGAACGAAATAGTGAACCGGCCGGCTTCTGTCGGCCGGTTTTCGTTTTAGCGAATTTCATTAGCCGGATTCAATAATACGATCGAATCGGTCTCGTAACGAACCGACCAGAATACGATTTCGTGGAGCGCTGGCGGTTGCGGTGATTCACGTGAAACAGACGGGCGCGTGAAACATGCTAAAGCCGAAGCTTGATCTTTCGGCCCCGTTTCGGCATAAGCACACCGACCCCTCAAGATGCTGTTGCCGACGGCGTGAGCTTCCGCCGCCGCATTGACATGCTCTAGTCCGGAACTTCGATGATTTCCAAGGTGTTTTGACGGCGCGGGTCGCCCAACTCCCGCGCTCTCTTCAGGTGAACCAATGATGGCAGTGGACACGATCTATGCGCTTTCCAGCGGTGCGCTGCCCGCCGGCGTCGCCGTCGTGCGTGTGAGCGGCCCGCAGACGGCGTCGGTGTTCGAGGCGCTGTGCGGCCAACTCCCCTTGCCGCGGACCGCATCGCTGAAATCGATTCGGTCTCGCAACGGTCTGGTCATCGACAGCGGCCTCGTTCTCTATTTTCCCGGCCCAGCGTCGTTTACCGGCGAAGACTGCGGTGAGTTTCAGATCCATGGCGGCCGTGCCGCCGTCAATGCGCTGCTTGCCGAGCTCTCAGCATTCCCAGGTTTGCGTCACGCAGATGCCGGCGAATTCTCCAGGCGTGCCTTTCAGAACGGCAAGCTGGATCTTGTCGAGGTTGAGGGGCTCGCGGATTTGATTGTTGCCGAGACCGAGATGCAGCGTCGCCTCGCGATCGAGCATTCCGGCGGCGGCCAGTCGAAGGTCTATGCCGGTTGGGCGAAGCGGCTCACCCACGCGCGGGCGATGATTGAAGCAGAGCTCGATTTTGCCGACGAGGACGACGTGCCAGGCTCCGTCAGCGAGCGCATCTGGCAGGACATGTCCGCCTTGGCACAGGAGATCGCGACGCATATCGCGGACGCCCCGATTGCCGAGATCATTCGGGATGGACTGAAGATTGTCATCGCTGGAGAACCGAACGCCGGCAAGTCGAGTTTGCTGAACGCGCTCGCGAATCGCGATATCGCGATCGTGACCGAAGTTGCCGGTACAACACGAGACGTGTTGTCGGTAGACCTTTCCTTAGCCGGATTCTCTGTGAAGCTCTTTGATACTGCCGGGTTGCGTGAAACCGATGAGCGCGTCGAGCAAGAGGGAATCCGTCGTGCGCGAGAAATTATCGAGCGAGCCGATCTCATACTTCTGCTAGCCGATGATCCGCGCGGATTTGATTCCCTGAGCGGCGTCGTCTCAGACGGTGTGCCGGCCGTGCGTGTGGGTACCAAGATCGACAACACCGAGAGCAACTGGCGCACCCACGAAGCTGACGTCCTGATCTCGACCCGGTCGGGTGAAGGGATGGATCGACTGTTGACGGCGATTGCGGCCCACCTCCCGGATCTGAGTGACCGCACGTCCCTATCCCTTCCGTCGCGGCGGCGGCATGTGGACAGCTTGCGGCAGGCGCACCGGGCGATCGAAGACAGCCTGGTGGACTTGCATCAGGGTCTTGATATCCGCGCCGAGCAGTTGCGCCTGGCTGGCGACGCAATCGGACGAATTACCGGCCGTGTGGATGTCGAGAACCTATTGGATGTGATATTTTCCGAATTCTGTATCGGAAAATAGTCTGTGGAAACAACGATACAACGTTTGCGAGTCCTTCGCGGTGTTTCACGTGAAACGATTCGCGCCGGTGCAAAGGCGCACCGGCTTGGAGATATGAAGCTATGATGCAGTTTGACGTTATTGTCATTGGTGGCGGCCACGCCGGTTGCGAAGCGGCCGCAGCTGCCGCACGCCTCGGTGCGCAAACGGCACTGATAACGCACAAAGCGTCGACCATCGGCGTAATGTCCTGCAATCCTGCCATCGGCGGTCTCGGCAAGGGACACCTTGTTCGTGAAATTGATGCCATGGACGGACTGATGGGACGTGTTGCTGACGCAGGTGGAATTCAGTTTCGCCTGCTGAACCGACGCAAGGGTCCTGCAGTCCGAGGTCCGCGCACACAGGCTGACCGGCGCCTCTACCGCGAAGCCATGCAGCGCGAAATCAGTGCCATCGCCAACTTGACGGTCATTGAGGGGGACGCCTTCGACCTGATCGAATTGGAGGGCAAGGTCCGCGGGGTCGTCATGAAGGACGGCCGGACGTTTGCATCGAGCTCCGTGGTCCTGACAACAGGCACATTTCTGAAGGGGCTGATCCATATCGGCGATCAGAAGATCCCTGCCGGCCGCGTTGGTGAAGAACCCTCCGTCGGTCTATCCGGCACTCTGCAACGCTTTGGCCTCAAGCTCGGCCGTCTGAAGACGGGCACCCCGGCGCGTCTCGATGGACGCACTGTCGATTGGGACCGCGTCGGACGGCAGGGCCCGGACGCGGATCCCGTACCGTTTTCCTTTATGACCGACCACATTCAGAACCGTCAGATCGATTGTGGTGTGACACGCACCATCGAGGCGACGCACAAGATCATCGCCGACAACATCGGCAAATCAGCGATGTATTCGGGCCAGATCGAAGGCGTCGGTCCGCGCTATTGCCCGTCGATCGAGGACAAGATCGTGCGCTTTGGCGAGCGTGACGGTCACCAGATCTTCCTGGAGCCGGAAGGGCTCGATGACGATACCATCTATCCGAACGGAATCTCGACCTCGCTTCCGGCCGATATCCAGGAGGCGTTCATTCGAACGATCCCGGGACTGGAACATGTGTCGATCCTGCAGCCTGGCTATGCGATCGAGTATGATCATGTGGATCCGCGCGAGTTGAACGCAACCCTGGCGGTGCGCAAGATGCCGGGTCTCTTCCTGGCCGGGCAGATCAACGGAACGACGGGTTATGAAGAAGCCGGTGCCCAGGGTCTGGTTGCTGGGCTGAACGCGGCGCTCTTGGCGACCGATCGACCGGAGGTCGTCTTCAGCCGAACGGATTCCTACATCGGCGTGATGATCGACGATTTGACGTCGCGTGGTATTACCGAACCCTATCGCATGTTTACCTCCCGTGCGGAGTATCGGCTTTCGCTTCGAGCCGACAACGCCGATGCGCGGTTGACGCCTCTGGCGATGCAGCTCGGGTGCATTTCCGACGCACGCCGTGACCGCTTTGTCGACTGGCGGGCGCGCTTCGATGAGGGCCGCCAGCTGTTGAAGGGGTTGTCGCTGACGCCCGCGGAAGGGGCACGGCATGGCCTCAAACTCAACCAGGATGGCCAACGGCGCACAGCCTACGAGATTCTTTCGTACCCCGATCAAACGATCGGCGGTCTTTTGCCGATCTGGCCGGAATTGTCGGCGATCGGTCCGCGCGTCGTTGAGGCGCTGGAAATTGATGCTGCCTACGCGGTCTACATGGACCGTCAGGCTGCGGACATTGCCGGCATCCGTCGGGAAGAAAATCTCGTCATTCCGGACGAGTTTGATTTTGACGTGCTCTCGGGTCTGTCCAATGAGCTGAAGCAGAAACTCAAGCAGCAGGCGCCGCGGAATCTTTCGCAGGCGTTGAAAGTTGACGGCATGACGCCAGCGGCGGCATCCCTCATCCTTGCCTGGCTCAAGCGCCAGAACCGTAGCAGCGCAGAACGTGAAGAGAAGGTAAGTGCACAATGAAAGCGAGTCCAATCGATGTGTTGAACGGACTGCGTGTTTCACGTGAAACGAATGAACGGCTCGAGCATTTTGCCCGGCTATTCCAGAAGTGGGCGAAGGCAATCAACCTCGTGGCGCCGTCGACCGTCGAGGATCTCTGGCGCAGGCACATCGTCGATAGCTTACAGCTGGTGCAGCTTTGCCCGGGCCCCAGGACCTGGGTCGATCTCGGGAGTGGTGGTGGTTTCCCGGGGATCATCACCGCTATCTACCTCTCCGAATTCGCCGATGGTTGGGTCCATCTCGTTGAGAGCAACAACAAGAAGGCGGCGTTCCTGCGCGTCGCACTGGCAGAGACCGGTGCGCGTGGTTCGGTTCATCCGATCCGAATCGAGGATGCGGGCGCGGTGATTCCCCATGCGGACGCGGTTTCGGCCCGCGCGCTTGCCGACTTGACCCTTCTGCTCGACTATTCGGCACCCTGGATGATGGCCGATGAGCGCAAAGCGGTCGCCTATTTTCACAAAGGGCGGGATTACGAACGCGAAATCGACAAAGCCGTTGGCCGCTATCAGTTTGATCTGGTAAAACATCCAAGCGTCGTCGAGCCGGATTCTATGGTGCTCGAGATCGCAAATCTGTCGCGCAAGGTTCAGTGATCGGCGAGCGGGAAGATGTTTGGCGCAAAAAATCGAATTATCACAATCGCAAATCAGAAGGGCGGCGTCGGCAAGACCACCACCGCCATCAATCTGGCAACTGCGTTGGCTGCCATCGGTGAGCGGGTTCTGATCGTCGATCTCGACCCGCAGGGCAATGCCAGCACCGGATTGGGTATTCAGCGGCGTGATCGCAATCTGTCGTCCTATGAGTTGATGATGGGATCGCACGGTATCGGTGATATCGCGCAACAAACCGCCGTGCCCAATCTGGCGATCATCCCGTCGACGATGGACCTGCTTGGCGTCGAGATGGAGATTTCGCAGGAGCCGGATCGCGTCTTCCGTCTGCGCAAGGCCTTGGTCAGCCCAGCGGCGATGGAGTATTCCTATGTACTCGTCGATTGCCCACCGTCCTTCAATCTCTTGACGATGAACGCGATGGCGGCGGCGCATTCGGTTCTGGTGCCGCTGCAGTGCGAGTTTTTCGCGCTTGAGGGGCTTAGCCAGCTGCTGGAGACGGTGGATCAGGTTCGTCGATCGGTGAATCCGGCGCTGGATATTCAGGGCATCGTGCTGACGATGTTTGATTCACGCAACAACCTCGCGCAGCAGGTGGTGAGCGATGTGCGCACCCATCTTGGCGATAAGGTCTATCACACGCTGATCCCCCGCAACGTGCGGGTTTCCGAGGCTCCCTCCTACGGCAAGCCGGCGATCCTCTACGATCTGAAGTGCGCCGGCAGCCAGGCCTATCTGCAGCTGGCTTCGGAAGTAATCCAGCGTGAGCGCCAGCGCAAAGCGGCGTGACCATTTCGGTAGCGTAATATAAATCGGGTGACGATATGAACGACGATAGCTCGAAAAGACGGCTTGGTCGCGGATTGGCCGCGCTGATCGGCGAAATGGATCAGCCACTGCAGGCGGGCGCAGCCGCTCCCGCCCCGGTCAATCCAGATCGGCGCGTGCCGATCGAATTCGTGTCGCGCAACCCGCGCAATCCGCGTCGCCAGTTTGACGAGGCTGAACTTCAGGACCTGGCCAATTCGATCCGCCAGCACGGTATCGTCCAGCCGGTGGTTGCCCGCACGATTGGCATCGACCGCTACGAAATCATTGCCGGTGAACGCCGGTGGCGTGCTGCACAGTTAGCCGGATTCACAGAAATTCCGGTAATCGTTCGTGACGTCGATGATCGCACGGCGCTCGAAATTGCGATCGTCGAAAACGTTCAACGCTCTGACCTCAATCCACTTGACGAGGCGCTCGGTTATGAGCAGCTGATCGCCGAGCATGGATATACGCAGAATGATCTCGGCGAAATCATCGGCAAGAGCCGGAGCCATGTGGCCAACAGCCTGCGGCTGCTGAAACTGCCGGAGCCGGTGCGCGACATGCTGTCGGAAGGCACATTGTCGGCCGGGCATGCGCGCGCGCTGATACCCACCTCCGATCCGGCCACCCTCGCCCGTTCGATCATCGCCAAGGGCCTTTCTGTTCGCGATGCCGAGCGGATCGCGCAGAACGACATCCGTGCCCAGAACGACCCGAATTATGGCAAGGCTGCCCGTCGTGACGAGAAGGACGCCGACACACTGGCCCTGGAACGCACGCTCTCCGACAGCCTCGGACTGGAAGTGACCGTCAACCACAAGGCATCGGGCGGTCATCTGCGTATCGCCTACAAGACGCTCGACCAGCTCGAGGAGATCTGCCGCCTGCTCGAGCGCCGCTAGCGCGACCCGCGGCCGCATCTTATCAGCATTGGGCAAAGCCGCGTCACGCAATGCGTGGCGCGGCTTAACATTATGTTTTTAAGGCACTATATGGCGACCGATGTCCGTCGCAGAGACCACGGGCGCGAGCCTTAGCTGCGCACATGTCATCAACGACGACGGCGAGACTATCGCTGGACACGCGGCGGCCATGTGAACCGCACGCATGTCGTTGTCGTGCGAAGGCCTGGATGTTGATGTTGTTCTGTGGCTGAGCTTCTACGGGAAGCCGCAGTGGCTGTACGGGAAGGCGCGTTCCACATGATGCGGAAAGACGGGTGTGGGCGCGGTTATCGCCTGGCCGATTGCACGGCAATTGCCATCAGGTTCTGCAACACCAGGCTCTCTTCGAGGCTCGCGCGACTGCGGCTTTGGTAGATGGTGGTCTGCAGGCGGTTGAGTTCGCGCCGTATCGCAGGCGATGACCAGTGCTTCAGCGCCGCCTCGACGATCGGCTTGCGCCGGAAATGCAGGCCGCGCCCGAGCGTCGCAATCACCTGTCCCGCTTGCTGTCGGCTCGCATCCATTTCGGCGCGCATCACGTCGAGCTGCTGGAACTGTCGCAGGCAGGCCTGCAGCACAAGAAAGGCCGGTGTTTTCGATGTGGTGATCTTCTGCATTGCATGCAGCAGGCCGTCGAGGTCGCCCTTCAAGACCGCGTCGACAGCATCGTCGACGGAAATTGCGCTGGCATCGCCGACGATATCGACAACGTCTTCCTCTTCCACCGTGGATTTCCCGCGGCAATAGAGCGCGAGCTTGCGAAGCTCGTTGCGTGAGGCAAGACGATCGCCGCCGAGCGCTTCGACCAGCCGCTGGCGTGCCGCCGGACTGATCGCGAGCTTCTCGTCGCCCAGTTCCTTGTCTATGAGCGTTTGCAGGCTGCGCACGTCGTCGCTGTAGCACGCGACGCATGCGACCGAACGCGCGCTCTCACCAATCTTGCGGAGCGCTGCGCCCTTCTTCAGGTCGCCAGCTTCAACAATGACATAGCTGCCGGAAGGCGGTTCGTTGGCCAGAATCTGGAGCGCGTCGACAAGCGCCTTCTCATTGGCAGCGCCGCGAACCCAGACAAGCTTTTCACCGCCGAAGAGGCCGATCGAATTGACCTCGTCGAGCAGCCGACCGGGCGACTGAGTCAATTCGCTGACGTCGAGCTTGAGCAGTGAAAAGGGATCGTCGAGCGGAACGCCGGTTCGCGATGCGATCGCTGCGGCGCGTTCGGATACGAGCCCGCGATCGGGCCCGTAGAGAATGAACAGGCGGTAGACGCCAGCTGACTTTTGCAGGAACGAGTCGAATTCGTGCGATTTGACCTCGCTCATTCCAGCACCGGCTAGCGGCTGAGAGCCGCGGCTATGTCGGCGCGGATCAGCTCAGCCAGCTCCTTTGCGGCGCGGTTCTCGCCATCGCGGACAGCGCGTACCTTCGCAAACTCCTGGACCGGAAAATCGACAAGGGCGACCGCGGAGCGGTTGCCGGACTTGATCGTCTCGCCGGTACCGGTCTTCGTCAGGTTGTAATCCGCCTTGACGACGATGCGACCGGCGCCTGCGCGGTCCTTGGCTTGGTCGTAGAGCACGCCCATCGCGCGGCTGGTGACGTTGAGCGCCAAGTGATATTGCGGGTTTGCAGGTTCACCCTGGCCGCCTGCGACCAGGAAGATCAGCGCATTGCGGACTTCCTGTTCGACGCGGTCGTCGGCATCCGAGATTTCGATCGCAGCCAAGGCACTCGAGGTGCCGACGCTGTCGGAATAGAGCGGTCTGACCTGGCAGCCTGCAAGTGCGGTCAACATGAGCGCGCCAGCCAGCACCGGAACAGACCGGAGACGGAAACCAGCTCTATCAGACAACGACATTGACGATCCTCTGGGGCACAACGATGATTTTCTTGGGGCTGCTGCCGTTGAGTGCGGACTTGACGGCATCGAGCGCCAGGACGGCGCTTTCGATCGCACTCTGATCCGCATCGCGCGCGATTGTCAAATCAGCGCGCTTCTTGCCGTTGATTTGCACCGGCAGAGTGATTTCGTTCTCGACGATCAGCGCCGGATTGAACGCCGGCCAAGCGCTTTCCGCGACCAGGCCCTCGCCGCCGATTTCCCGCCAGCATTCCTCGGCCAGGTGTGGCATCATCGGCGCGATCAGGTTGATCAGGATCGCGGTTGCGTCCTTGGCAGCGCCAGCAAGCACCGCGTCGGCCTTGCCGGCGGCAACCTGGGTCAGCGGCGCGGCAAGGGTGTTTACGAGCTCATAGATGCGTGCCACGGCCTTGTTGAAGGCCAGCTTGTCGTAGTCCGCCTCAACCGCGCGCAGCGTCTTGTGAGCGGCCTGAGAAACCGCAAGCGCATCGCCGTCGAGCGCCGGGGCGGCTTCGATCGCGCGCACCTTTTCTGCGGCTTCGCTGATCAGGCGCCAGACGCGCTGGACGAACCGATGGGCGCCCTCGACGCCTGCCTCGGACCAGATGACATCGCGGTCTGGTGGCGAATCCGAAAGGACGAAGAAGCGGGCCGTGTCGGCGCCGTAGGAGGCGATGATGTCGTCGGGGTCGACGACATTCTTCTTCGACTTCGACATCTTTTCGATCGAGCCGATGGCGACGTCCTCGCCTGTCTCGATCAACGTGGCGCGCCGCTTTCCGTCGATCTCCTCGATGCGGATCTCGGCCGGCGTAACCCATTCGCGTTGGGCACCCTCGCCGCGGCTATAGGTCTCGTGCACGACCATGCCTTGCGTGAACAGTCCCTTGAACGGCTCGTCGATCGCGACGTGACCGGTCGCCTTCATCGCCCGGGTGAAGAAGCGCGAATAGAGCAGGTGCAGGATCGCATGCTCGATGCCGCCGATGTACTGGTCGACGGGCAGCCAGTGGTTGGCAATCTTCGGATCGGTCGGATTGTCTTCCCAAGGGGCCGTAAAGCGGGTGAAGTACCAGGACGAGTCGACGAAGGTGTCCATCGTGTCCGTCTCGCGCCGGGCATCCTTGCCGCAATGCGGGCAGGCGACATGGCGCCAGGTCGGGTGACGGTCGAGCGGATTGCCCGGCTTGTCGAAAGTGACATCCGGCGGCAGAACGACCGGCAGGTCGGCCTTCGGAACCGGCAAGACGCCGCAGTCGTCGCAATGGATGACCGGGATCGGGCAGCCCCAATAGCGCTGGCGGGAGATGCCCCAGTCGCGCAGGCGGAAGTTCACCTTGCGCTCGGCGCGCGGCGTATTGCCCAGCGTTTCCTTCTCGAGCTTCGACGCAACGGTCTCGAAGGCGTCGTCGGTCGACAGGCCGTCGAGGAAGCGCGAATTGATCATGACGCCGTCGCCGACATAGGCCTCGTCACCGATCGCGAACGTCGTGGCATCACCGTCCACGGGCATGACGACCGGGACGACCGGCAGGCCATATTTGCGCGCGAATTCGAGGTCGCGCTGATCACCTGAAGGGCAGCCGAAGATGGCGCCCGTGCCGTAATCCATCAGCACAAAGTTTGCGACGTAAACCGGCAGCTCCCAGCTGGGGTCGAGCGGATGCTTGGCGCGAATGCCGGTGTCGATGCCCTTCTTCTCGGCCGTTTCGAGGGCGGCAAGCGAGGTGCCGGCGCGGCGGCATTCGTCGCAGAAGGCGTCGACTTCCGGATTGGTTGCGGCCACCTGCTTTGCGAGCGGATGGTCGGCGGCAATCGCCAGGAAGGATGCACCGAAGAGCGTATCGGGACGGGTCGTGTAGACCGTCACTTCGGTCTCGTCGCCGGCGGTGCCCTTCACCAGTTCCCAGCGCAGCGACAGGCCTTCCGAGCGACCGATCCAGTTTTTCTGCATCAGCCGCACCTTCTCGGGCCACTGATCCAGCGTGTCCAGAGCGTCGAGCAGTTCCTGGCTGAAGTCGGTGATGCGGAAGAACCACTGCGTCAGCTCGCGCTGCTCCACGAGCGCGCCCGAGCGCCAGCCGCGGCCGTCGATCACCTGCTCGTTGGCAAGCACCGTGTTGTCGACCGGATCCCAGTTGACCTTGGACTGCTTGCGGTAGACGAGGCCCTTTTCGAGGAAGTCCAGGAACAGGTGCTGCTGGCGCTGGTAATAGGCCGGGTCGCAGGTTGCGAACTCGCGGTTCCAGTCGAGCGACAGACCCATGACCTTCAGCTGCGCCTTCATCGAGGCGATGTTCTGGTAGGTCCAGCTCGCCGGATGAACGCCACGTTCCATTGCAGCGTTTTCGGCCGGCATGCCGAAGGCGTCCCAGCCCATCGGGTGCAATACGTTGAAGCCGCGGGCACGCTTGTAGCGCGCCACCACGTCACCCATCGTATAGTTGCGCACGTGGCCCATATGGATGCGGCCCGACGGATAGGGGAACATTTCAAGCACGTAGTACTTTTCGCGCGGATCGTCGTTCTCGGTCTGGAAGACCTCGTTCTGTTCCCATTGCTGCTGCCAGCGGGGCTCGGCATCACGCGGATTGTATCGTTCGCTAGACATGTCTTTTCGATGTTCCGGAAGTTCTAGGGGCGCATGAAGCGCCCTCATGATAGTTGGGGTGACCTTCACCACGAAACCGCCTGATGGTCAAGTTTTCGAAGGGTTTGGCGCGACACTTTGGCGGATTTGAGCCAGTCAGCGGAGCGACGGCCTTGGCAAGTCGTCCAACTTTGCCTAATCCGCTCGGTGAGTGGTTTGAGAATCCCGTTTCGGAGAAAAGGTCCATGGAAGTCCAAGAGCGGTTGCAGGATGTCGTGAGCCGGATTCAGGCGGCGGAGAAGTCTGCCCATCGCACCAAGGGTGCGGTTGCGCTTGTCGCAGTTTCCAAGACCTTCGACGCCGATGCCATTCGTCCGGTGATTTCGGCGGGACAACGGGTGTTCGGCGAAAACCGCGTGCAGGAAGCGCAAGGCAAATGGCCGGAGCTGAAGGCCGAGACAGCGGACCTCGAACTCCACCTGATCGGCCCGCTGCAGTCGAACAAGGCCGCAGAGGCCGTGGCGCTGTTCGACGTCATCGAAACCGTCGATCGCGAGAAGATTGCCCGCGCGCTCGCGGCCGAGATGCAGAAACAGGGCCGAAACCCCAGGCTCTATGTCCAGGTGAACACCGGGCTCGAGCCTCAGAAGGCTGGTATCGCTCCGGAGGAAACTGTCGCCTTCGTCGATTTCTGCCGTCAGGAACTGGGCCTTTCGATCGAGGGCCTGATGTGCATTCCGCCGGTCGAGGAAAATCCTGGCCCGCACTTTGCGCTGCTCGCCAAGCTCGCCGTCGACTGCAAGCTCGAAAGGCTGTCGATGGGCATGTCCGGCGATTTCGAGACGGCGATCCAGTTCGGCGCCACCAGCGTTCGCGTCGGTTCGGCGATCTTCGGGGTGCGTTAAGACCATATCGTCCGCATTACGCTTTCGTCGGGGTTCCCCTGATCTCTCATTAGCCTATCCTTGCGCATGAGGAGGCCGGACGTGTCCGGCAACATGCATAGGGAGGGACGGAAATGGCGAGCCGCTATTCCGAAGTGTACGCCGCGTGGAAGGCGGATCCGCATGGTTTTTGGTCAGAGGCAGCCAATGCGATCGACTGGTTCGAGCGGCCGGCGCGCGTCTTCGATGCCGAGCGCGGCATTTATGGTCACTGGTTCGCCGGCGGCACGACCAACACCTGCTACAACTGTTTGGACCGCCACGTGGTGGCCGGTCGCGGCGATCAGGTCGCTTTCATCTACGATAGCCCCGTAACGGGCCGCAAGGAACGCATCTCCTATGAAGCGCTTCTTTCCGACGTGAAGGCGCTTGCGGCCGTCTATCGCAAGCTGGGCGTCGGCAAGGGCGATCGCATCATCCTCTACATGCCGATGATCCCGCAGGCGGCCGTGGCCATGCTGGCCGCAGCGCGCATCGGCGCCGTGCATTCCGTCGTTTTTGGCGGCTTTGCCGCCAACGAACTGGCGGTACGCATCGATGATTGTCAGGCGAAGCTCGTGGTGTCTGCAAGCTGCGGCATCGAGCCCGGACGGACGGTCGCATACAAGCCGCTGCTCGATCAGGCGCTGGAGATCGCAAGCCACAAGCCGCAGCATTGCCTCGTCTTCCAGCGGGACATGGTCGAAGCTGCCATGACGGATGGTCGCGACATTGATTTCGCGTCGGCGCTGGCCTTGGCAAAGGAGGAGGGCGAAGAAACGGAGTGCGTCCCAGTCGCCTCAACCGATCCGCTTTATGTGCTCTACACCTCGGGCACGACCGGCCAGCCGAAGGGGGTCGTGCGCGACAATGGCGGCCACATGGTCGCCCTCAAATGGTCCATGGAGAACTTCTTCGGCGTCCAACCGGGCGAAGTGTTCTGGGCGGCCTCCGATATCGGTTGGGTCGTCGGCCACTCCTATATCGTCTACGGTCCGCTGTTGAACGGCAGCACCTCGATCCTTTTCGAGGGCAAGCCGGTCGGCACACCGGATCCCGGCACCTATTGGCGGATCATTGCGGAACACGGTGTCGTCGTCATGTTCACGGCGCCAACGGCTTTAAGGGCGATCCGCAAGGAGGACCCGGATGCAACCTTGGCAGCTAAGTACGATCTTTCGCGGTTCCGCGCGCTGTTTCTTGCCGGTGAGCGGGCCGATCCCGATACCATCCATTGGGCAGAGCGGGCACTCGGCGTGCCGGTGATCGACCACTGGTGGCAGACCGAGACCGGATGGCCGGTCGCCGGCAACCCCATGGGCCTCGGCTTGCTGCCGGTCAAATACGGTTCGCCGGCGGTTCCGTTGCCGGGCTATGACGTCCAGATACTCGACGATGCCGGGCATCCGGTTGAGCCCGGCACGCTCGGCAACGTAGTCGTCAAACTGCCGCTTCCGCCCGGTTGCCTGCCGACGCTCTGGAACGCCGACAATCGCTTTCGCGCCGCCTACCTCGAAGAGTTCCCCGGCTACTACAAGACCGCCGACGCCGGCTATCTCGATGCGGACGGATACATCTTTATCATGGCGCGCACCGACGACATCATCAACGTTGCGGGTCACCGGCTCTCGACCGGGGCAATGGAGGAAGTGTGCGCCAGCCATCCGGACGTCGCCGAATGCGCCGTCATCGGCATTGCCGATGCTTTGAAGGGCCAGGTTCCGGCGGGGTTCCTGGTGATCAATTCCAATGTTTCCCGTGAAACATCGGAAATCGAGCGCGAGGTCATCAGTCTTGTGCGCGAACGCATCGGGCCGGTGGCTGCCTTCCGCATGGCGATTTGCGTCAAGCGACTGCCGAAGACGCGCTCGGGCAAGATTCTACGATCGACCATCCAGAAGATCGCCGACCGCGAGCCCTGGAAGATGCCAGCGACAATCGATGATCCGGCGATCCTGGACGAAATTGCGCTGGTGTTGAACGCTCGTGGCATCGGTGCCTGACGAGCGCGGCAATAATTGCTAAGCCGGCTCATGAAAACACCTGGGTCGTTTTCATCAAGCCTTCACAATGGCCGAGAACCACTCGCTGAACGCGGCAACCGCCTTTGAGCGCGTGGTCTTGGTGATGAGAAAATAGCCTTCGTCTTCCAACGTGGCGACCTCGGACAATACCACGAGGTCGCCGCTTTCAATCTCGCGCCTGAACACCTCGACCGGACAAAGCGCCACCCCGTGGCCGGCGATGACGGCTGTCGCGAGAAGATTGAAATCCTGGAAGACCGGGCCGCGCAATGGCTGTGCGGCCACCTGCCCCGCCCTGGTATACCAATCGCGCCAACGCGAAGTCGTTTCGTCGTGCAGCAGATCGGCGCAGGCGATTGCCTCCGGCGAATTCAACTGCCCCTTTCGGTCGATATAACCGGGGCTTGCCACCGGCCGGTTGAGGCGTGAAAACAGCCGGTCCGAGCGTGTGTCCTCGCTTCTGTCGGCGCCAAGCGTAATAAGGATATCGCAACCCGTCTGGCGCAACTGCTGCTCCGCCATCGCATAGACGACCTTGACGTCGACCTCGGGATGATCGCCGACGAACGCGCTGAGGGCCGGGATCAGCCAGCGGGTGGCGATCGAGGGAATGCAGGCGACGCTCACCTGCGCCTTGGCATTGAGCCGCAGACGCTCGGTTTCGATGCCGATCCGTTCGAATGTGGCTGTCAGCGTCGCCGCCAGGCCCTCCGCTTCCGGTGCCAGACGCACGCCACGCTTCTCCCGCAGAAAAAGAGGGCGGCCGAACCATTCCTCCAGCAACCGGATCTGGTGGCTGACCGCTGCGTGGGTCACGTGCAGCTCGTCTGCAGCCCGGGAAAAGCTTGTCAGTCGTGCGGCAGCCTCGAAGGCGCGAAGCATGCCGAGCGGTGGCAGCATCTGTAAGTTTTCCTCATCTGTTCACTGAGAAATCGTCGTTTGATCGACGTCCGATGTCAACGGATACTCATTCCATCGCGCAGTGAGAGAGAAAATTCCTGCCAAAGCATTAGAAATTCTTACAAATGGAGAAGCCCATGTTCGTACGAAGCCTCAAGGAGATCGAAGCAACGGATCATTTTGTCGAGTGGGGCAGCGGCACAAGCCACCGCTTGTTGACCGAAAAGGATGGCATGGGGTTCACGGTATGCCACACGGTGGTACGCGCCAACACGGTGTCACTGCTTGAGTACCGCAACCATCTGGAGGCTTGCTATTGCATCGCCGGCCAAGGCGAAGTCGAGGATATGCAAGGCAATATCTTCCCCATTCGCAAGGGCGACATCTATGTGCTCGACGAGCACGACAAGCATTTTCTGCGCGGTGGTGAGAACGAGGATCTGATCCTGGTCAGCATCTTCAATCCGCCGCTCAAGGGAACCGAGCGCCATAATCTGAAAGACCCGTCCGGTTCGGCGTATTGAAACCGACCAACAAAAAAGCCCGGATCACTGATCCGGGCTTTGTCCGTCGGGACGTCCGCGACGATCAATAGTGATCGTCTTCGTCCTCGTCCTTGCGATCCGACTTCAGCGACTTGAGCTTCGCAAAGACGGCATCGGCGTCGATTTCCTTCTCTTCCTCGCGCTCGTAGCTGAAGCCGAGCTTTTCGGTCTCCTGCGCCGATTCGAGCGTCGCGCCGAGTTCGGCGGCGGTCGGCAGCGGGCGGCCCTTGGAAGCGCGTTCGACTTCGAGGTCGAGATCGATCTGCGAGCAGAGGCCCAGCGTGACCGGATCCATCGGCGTCAGGTTGGCCGAGTTCCAGTGGGTGCGCTCGCGGATCTGCTCGATCGTCGACTTGGTTGTGCCAACGAGACGCGAGATCTGTGCGTCCTTCAGTTCGGCATGGTTGCGCACGAGCCAGAGAATGGCGTTCGGGCGGTCCTGGCGCTTCGATACCGGGGTGTAGCGCGGGCCCTTGCGCTTGCTGTCAGGAACGCGAACCTTCGGCTCGGAAAGCTTCAGCTTGTGATTGGGGTTGCCTTCGGCGCGGGCGATCTCGTCGCGCGAAAGCTGGCCGGTCGCAATCGGGTCGAGGCCCTTGATGCCCTGCGCGGATTCACCGTCGGCGATCGCTTTCACTTCAAGCGGGTGCAGCTTGCAGAACTGCGCGATCTGGTCGAAGGACAGCGCGGTATTGTCAACCAGCCAGACGGCGGTCGCCTTGGGCATAAGCAGTTGCTGAGCCATGGATATAGTCCTTTTGTCCGCCGCGCCGGTGTCGCGG
>NZ_DASYHB010000117.1:0-16004 GCF_035999185.1 Ensifer sp.
GCCGACCTTGAGCGAGCCGTCCTTGGCCTTCGCGCCGAATTCCTTCAGAGCGATGCGGCCTTCGACCTTCAGACCGACGTCGACAACGGCGACGTCCTTTTCGATGGCCGTGACGATGCCCTTGGCAACATAGCCTTCGGCGAGATCAGTCTTCGCGAAGGATTCTTCGAGAAGCGCTGCGAAATCATCACGGGTTGGGTTGGTAGCAGACATGGAATCTCCTGCATGCATCTCAAGTAGAGACGCACATGCGCCGGGGGCTGGTGTTGAACAGGCCTGAACCCAGTCCGCCCCATCGAAGGGACAATCCGGCGCGTGGACGGAATTTCAGGCTTATGCAAGAAGAGCGATCCTGACAGTGTCGAGGATGGGCTCTTCTTCAGATCTTCTTGATCAGGGCCGCATCGATCAAAGACTTCGCGGCCTGAAACGCCGCCTCTATACTCATTTCAGACGTATCAAGCAAGTGCGCGTCATCGGCGGGGCGCAAAGGACTGTCGGCGCGCCCCATGTCGCGCTCGTCGCGCTTCTTCACATCCTCGAAAATCGCATCAAAGTCGGCCGTCTGGCCGTTGCCGATGATCTCGTCAAAGCGGCGCTTCGCCCGAACTTCCGGCGACGCGGTAACGTAGAGTTTTACCGGCGCATCCGGGCACACGACCGTGCCGATGTCGCGGCCATCGAGCACTGTTCCGGGCTCGCGCAACGAAAAGGCGCGCTGCGCCTCGACGAGCGCACGCCGCACGGTCGGCATGACGGCAATCTTGGAGGCAGCCTCGCCGATCGCGTGGGCGGCGAGCACGGAGCGATCGAGACCGGCCAGCTCCACGTCGCGCGCCATCTTCTCGGCGACCACCTCGTCGTCGAGCGGCAGGCCCGCGTCCAGCAGCGCCTTCGCCGTGGCGCGATAGGTCAGCCCCGTATCGAGGTGATGATAACCGTATTGTTCGGCGATCCGGCGAGAGAGCGTGCCCTTGCCGGCCGCGGCCGGTCCGTCGATGGCGATGGTGAACGTCATTTTCCAACCTGCATGTGAATGTGATCGTCGTGCCTGGCGGCACGGCAACCCTGAAACCGAATGGACTCTGCCGCAACGCCAAGCCTCTCGGCGAGGTGCGGCTCCACGAATATTTTCTCCACGCCGAAGCCGCGACCTTCGTCTGAAAGCCAGCGAAGCGCCTCGCGGGTTCGGCGCTGTTCGAGCGGCAAAGGCCGCCATAGAGGCTGCAAGAACCCTAAATTCCAGCGCAAGGTCAAGAGGTCGTCGCGGTTGCCGCAGGGAAGAACGCTTCCGGCACGCGGCTCTTCGAAGGCGAAGTAGCCGATCGGCGAACGTGTCGTCCCGTCAAGAAACCGGCCTTCGGCATCCTCATAGAAAAAAGCCACGTCGAGTTTGCGGCCATCGGAATGGGACAGGTGCGGAAACAGCGGAAAACCGTCAAAGAACGGAAAGTTCGCATCGAGCGCCAAAGTGGTGGTTTGCGGAAACGCCTCGTTCATTCGCTGCGACAGGGCGAGCGCCGCTTCCCGCATTTTCGGGGTCACAAACTGGCGGTTCAGCACGCAGAACAACGGCGACTGCATTCTGAGACGTGACGAGCCGTCGCTAAAACAGGGCAGCGGAACGCGGCCGAAGGCGGGCGCAACAGCATAACTCAACCCGCTGCCGGCCGCGTAAAGCGCGATGAAGAGCACGAGACGACCGGTGGCGCCAACACCGGCTTTCCTGAGCCGGGCGAGACCGAGGGAAAGAAGCAGAATGACGCCGCCGATCTGCGTCAGCAGCGTCAGAACGAGAACGGCAATTGCCGTCAGAAGCCAGCCAACCTTCTGTTTCAAACCCATGTCGCCTTCATTCGATCCTTGCGCCAAGGCCCGCCATCAGCGTCGTGAACTCCGGAAAGCTGGTCGCGATCATCGTCGCGTCGTCGATTGCAACCGGATGCTGCGAAGCAAGCCCCATCACCAGGAAGCTCATGGCGATGCGATGGTCGAGATCGGTCTTCACCACGCCGCCGGATGCATTGCCAAGACCCTTGCCTGCGGGACGGCCACGCACGACGAGCGAGGATTTTCCCTCGTCGAAATCGACGCCGTTGAGCTTCAGAGCCGCGGCAACCGCCGAAAGACGATCGGACTCCTTCACGCGCAGCTCCTGAAGACCGCTCATGGTCGTTGCGCCCTCAGCGAATGCTGCGGCGACGGCAAGCACCGGATACTCGTCGATCATCGAGGGCGCACGCTCTTCCGGCACCGCCACCCCTTTCAGATCGGAATGGCGCACCCGCAAATCCGCCACATCCTCGCCCCCCCTCAGCCGGATATCGATGACCTCGATATCGGCGCCCATCTCCTGCAATGTCAGGATCAGGCCGGTTCGCGCCGGGTTCATCAGCACGTTCTCGATGGTGATGTCCGAACCAGGGACAATGAGGGCTGCGACGAGCGGAAAGGCCGCCGATGACGGGTCGCCCGGCACGATAACCGACTGCCCGGCGAGCCGACCGCGCCCTTGAAGGCGGATGGTTCGAACGCCTGCCGTGTCGGTCTCGACCAGGAGGGCTGCGCCGAAGCCTTCCAGCATGCGCTCCGTATGGTCGCGCGTCATCACCGGCTCGATCACGGTGGTGATCCCCGGCGCATTGAGGCCGGCCAAGAGCACCGCCGATTTCACCTGCGCGGATGCGACCGGCACGCGATAGCTGATCGGCGTCGGCGTCTTCGGACCACGCAGCGTCACCGGCAGCCGGTCGCCCGTGGAAGCACGCACCTGCACGCCCATCTCGCGCAGCGGATCAAGCACGCGCGCCATCGGCCGCCGACTGAGCGAAGCATCACCGATGAAGGTGGTCTCGAAATCATAGACACCGGCGAGACCCATGACGAGCCGGCAGCCGGTGCCGGCGTTGCCAAAATCGAGCGGCGCTTCCGGTGCGAGCAGCGCGCCGTTGCCAACGCCGTCGACGATCCAGGTGCCGCCTTCCTTGCGGATCCTCGCGCCCATCGCCTGCATCGCGCGCGCCGTCGCCATCACGTCCTCGCCTTCCAGCAGACCGGTGATGCGCGTTTGACCCGCGGCAAGCCCGCCCAGCATCAGGGCCCGGTGCGAGATCGACTTGTCGCCGGGAACGCGGATCGTGCCACGCAGGTCAGCGGATCGGCGGGCGGTGGCAGGCCTCAGGCCCGATCCATGGGACATGCGAATTCCTCAAAACTATGGGCCGCCTTGCGCGTGAAACACATGGCTGCGGGCAGAGGCGTATGCCTTCTAACCCTATTGTTGCGCTCCTACCACACGCCGGCGAAACGGTCATCCTCGTGTGCCCGAAAGCCCGCGATACCGGGGCTCCGGTGTTTTGCCTTTGACAGATGCAGCCAAGACGATTAAGGGGACCGGCTAATCATCATAAGCTTGATACCCTTTCCACCCGCCGGCTTTCCGGCAAGCGCCGGCGCGGCCGGCCATTCAAGAGGCTTTGACAGTGGCAAAACCGGAACTTGGAACAAAGCGCATCGACCCGGAAACGGGGCGCAAATTCTACGATCTGAACCGTGATCCGATCGTTTCGCCTTACACCGGCAAGTCCTATCCGCTGAACTTCTTCGAAGAAACCTCGGTCGCCAAGGTGCTCGAGAAGGAAGAAGAAGAAGACGTCACGGAAGTCGATGCAGAGAACACCGAAGTCGAACTGGTTTCGCTCGAGGATGCCGATGATGAGGCAGCGGGCGGCGACGACCTTCCGGATCTCGGCGACGACGATGTCGAGATCGACGGTGACGACGACGACGACACCTTCCTGCAGACCGACGACGAAGACGACGACGACGACATGAGCGACCTCATCGGCGTGTCGGACGACGAAGAAGACGTCTAAGCGCTTCAATTGATACAGGAATGCTCCCGTCCTCGGCCGCACACGGCCCGGACGGGAGAAAAATGGCCGGGACAAAAATAAATCCACAGGCCACGCATTTTTCGGCTTGCCATCCTCAAAAAGGGGAAGTAATAAGCCGCCACTCGCCGAGCAAAACAGCCCGGCGAACTTCCCGGACCGGCCTCGCCGGAACCCGATATGGGGCTATAGCTCAGCTGGGAGAGCGCTTGCATGGCATGCAAGAGGTCAGCGGTTCGATCCCGCTTAGCTCCACCAAACTTCCTTCAGATTGCATAAGAATTTAGACCTCAGGGTCCGTCGCTTGCTTCCATTTCGTCGAGCGAATCCAAGATCATCGTCAAGAGCCGGATGATATCGGCTGACTCGAGCAAGGCGTGGCGGATTTCGCGTTCCGAGCGATCCGGGGCGGAGCCGGCTATTTCCAAAAGCCGGACGGTTATGTCAGGCGCTTCGGTGTTCGGCTCCATGCCGGTCTGCTCGCGCATGCAGCGGATCAGCGCCACTGCACCTTCCAGCAACCGTTGTGCCTGCAATGGGGTGAGTTGATGGACCTCATTTGCGGCGCGAAACAGCTGGGATCTGAAGCCCGATATCGTGGTCATCTCCCGGATGATACTCCTTTCGGCTTCAAATGAAAGTGGTGCAGGCAACCACCTGCGCAACGCTCAGGTGAGAATGCTACGCACGCAAGCTTGCGCGAACGCGTCCAAAGCGCTGAATTGATCCCGCCATCCGGTCAATTGCCCCACCTCGCGCCGGCGCGGCCTTCATGAATTGTTAAGCATCAAATCGCAGAAGCTGTTGCCATGTTCCTGATCTCGAAAATCTTCTGGCTGATCGCGCAGCCGCTGTCGTTCTCGTTTTTCGCCGTGATCTCGGGCTTGCTTGCGTCAGCGGCCGGCTGGCGTCGCATCGGTGCCCTCATCGGCGGCGTCGGCGCCCTGGTGTTGTTCGTCACCCTGTTCACGACCGCGGGACCTTACGCCCTGCAGGCGCTCGAGGACCGCTTCCCGCGCCCTGCGCCGCCAACTTCCCTTTCCTGCGTCATCGTGCTTGGAGGCGCCTTCGAGAACGAGGTGACGGCCGGCCGGGGCGGCATCGAGCTCAATCAGGCAGCCGATCGCTTCATCGAGACCGTGCGTCTGGCAAAACGCTATCCGGAGGCGCGGATCCTTGTTTCCGGCGGCGATGGTTCGATCAGCGGCGCCTATTCGGGCGACGCGCACGCATCGAAGGCCTTCTTCGATGCCTTTGAGATCGCCGACAACAGGGTGATCCGCGAAGAAGATTCGCGCACGACCTTCGAAAACGCGCGCTACACCAAGGATCTGCTTGCGGCAAACGGGCTTGCGCAATGCGCGCTCGTCACATCCGCCTACCACATACCGCGGTCCGTCGCGCTCTTTCGCGCAAACGACATCGGCGTCCTGCCTTGGCCAACCGACTTCCGCACGAGCGGCAAGGTGCAGCTCGGCTTCGATTTCACCCAGCCGTCACTGAACGCGCAACTGACGACAACGGCGGCCAAGGAATGGACCGGACTTGTCGCCTACTACCTGCTCGGGCGAACACGGACGGTGCTGCCGGCACCCTGACACGGTTGACGGAGGGGCACGGCATGCCCAAGCTTTTACCGACATGCCGATTCTTGCCCGGAGCGCTTAATGCCGATCCTCGAAATTCTCGACTATGCCGGTGTCGCGGTCTTTGCCGCCACTGGCGCGCTCTCGGCCTCGCGCAAGCAGCTCGATATCATCGGCTACCTGTTTCTCGCCTCGGTGACCGGGATCGGCGGCGGCACGATGCGTGACGTCGTGCTTGGCGCCACCCCTGTCTTCTGGGTTACAAACCCGACCTATCTGCTCGTCTGCGCCACGGTCGCGGTCATCATCTTCTTCACCGCCCATCTCTTCGATTCGCGCTACCGGGTGCTTGTCTGGCTCGATGCGGTCGGGCTTTCGGCCTATAGCGTCATGGGGGCGGCCAAGGGTTTCGCTGCCACCGGCTCGGCGACGGTCGCGCTTGTCACCGGCATGTTGACCGCGACCTTCGGCGGCGTGCTGCGCGACATTCTTGCCGGAGAGCCCTCCGTGCTTCTGAGGCCGGAAGTCTATGTCACGGCAGCATTGATCGGTGCCGGCGCCTTCGTACTTGCGACGACCGGCGGGCTGTCGCTGACGGCGGCCTCCACGATCGGCGTGATAGCCGCATTCGCGGTGCGTGGCGGCGCACTCAAGTTCGGCTGGACCCTGCCGACCGGCAAGGCGCTGCCGGGCCGTGACCCCGACGACGTGATGTAGGCGCGCGTCAGCCCGATCGACCCGGACGACGCGTGATCAACTTATTTTGATGATTGCCTTGCGAGGCAGGCTCAGCGGCCGGCCTTGCGGCGCAGACGGATCACCACATCGACATGCGCAATCTCCATGCCATCAGGCGGCTCCGGAAGATTGTCGATCTGGATATTGCTGACCGGAATATCGAGCACCTCGTTCTGGCCCTCGATGAAGAAATGGTGGTGATCCGACACGTTGGTGTCGAAGTAGGTCTTGGCGCTTTCGACGGCCAGCACGCGGATCATGCCGGCCTCGGTGAACTGGTGCAGCGTATTGTAGACGGTTGCCAGAGACACCGGCACGCCAGCCAGAACCGCCTCTTCGTGCAGCTCCTCGACGGTCAGGTGACGATCGCCCTTGGCAAAGATCAGATCGGCGAGGGCAACGCGCTGACGGGTCGGACGCAGGCCTGAATGGCGTAGCCTTTCCTCCGAACTCACTTCTGTTGCTTTCGTCATCAAGGGTCGATCCATGTATCCCGGCGAAAATTCACAATACTAATTTTGCGATATAACTTTTGCGCCCTCTCCTTTCAATAGATTCCAGGCCCGACAAGCGTTGCAAAGCCCGAAAAACCGGTCAAACTCGGGGAATGCTGGCAATTAACTCTGGTCCCGCCCACATTGATCCTGTAAGCGACGGCGGAGTGAAAGAGCCATCTGGAGCGGCGGAACCGGGCCAAAACGGCAAGATCCGGGTCGCAACGCTTCATTTCATGCCGAACTTGCTCTAAAGCAGGTCGGACAACACAATTTGTTACGCGGGGAAACATCCATTCATGACGACCAGACAATCCAGCTTCAGCTATGAGGAAATCCTGGCCTGCGGCCGTGGAGAGTTGTTTGGCCCCGGCAATGCCCAGCTGCCGCTGCCGCCGATGCTGATGGTTCATCGCATCACCGAGATTTCGGAAACCGGTGGCGCCTTCGACAAGGGTTTCCTGCGCGCCGAGTATGACGTGCGGCCGGACGACTGGTACTTCCCCTGCCACTTCCAGGGCAATCCGATCATGCCGGGCTGCCTCGGCCTCGATGGCATGTGGCAGCTGACCGGCTTCTATCTCGGCTGGCTCGGCGAGCCTGGTCGCGGCATGGCGCTGTCGACCGGCGAAGTGAAGTTCAAGGGCATGGTCCGTCCGCACACCAAGCTTCTCGAATACGGTATCGACTTCAAGCGCGTCATGCGCGGCCGACTGGTGCTTGGCACCGCCGACGGCTGGCTAAAGGCCGATGGCGAAACTATCTATCAGGCAACCGACCTGCGCGTCGGCCTGTCGAAGGATAAGGCCGAGTAGTCCGGTCCTGCCGCAGCAAACGAAATAAAGAAAAGGTCACTATCATGAGACGGGTTGTTGTCACGGGCCTCGGCATCGTTTCCTCGATCGGGAACAATGCCGACGAAGTCACGGCGTCGCTGCGCGATGCCAAGTCGGGCATCACGTTTTCTCCCGATTTCGCCGAGAACGGCTTCAAGTGCCAGGTCTGGGGCGCACCGTCGCTCGATCCGACCGAGCTCGTCGACCGCCGCGCCATGCGCTTCCTGTCGCAGGGCGGTGCGTGGAACCACGTGGCGATGAAGCAGGCGATCGCCGACTCGGGTCTCGAGGAAGCGATGATCGCCCGCAACGAGCGCACCGGCATCATCATGGGTTCGGGCGGCCCGTCGACCCGCACCATCGTGGAAGCGGCCGACGTCACCCGCAAGAACGTCAGCCCGAAGCGCATCGGCCCGTTCGCGGTACCGAAAGCGATGTCGTCGACGGCATCGGCAACGCTCGCCACCTGGTTCCAGATCCACGGCGTCAACTACTCGATCTCGTCGGCCTGCTCGACCTCGGCCCATTGCATCGGCAACGCGGCCGAAATGATCCAGTGGGGCAAGCAGGACGTGATGTTTGCCGGTGGCCACGAAGATCTCGACTGGACCATGTCCAACCTCTTCGACGCCATGGGCGCCATGTCCTCAAAGTACAATGAAACCCCGGCCTCGGCTTCGCGCGCCTATGACGCCAACCGCGACGGCTTCGTGATCGCCGGTGGCGCGGGCGTTCTCGTTCTTGAAGAGCTGGAGCACGCCAAGGCCCGCGGCGCCAAGATCTACGCCGAAATCGTCGGCTACGGTGCGACCTCCGACGGCTACGACATGGTGGCTCCGTCGGGCGAAGGCGCGATGCGCTGCATGCGCCAGGCGCTTTCGACCGTGAAGGGCGACGTCGATTACATCAACACCCACGGCACCTCGACGCCGGTGGGCGACAGCAAGGAAATCGGCGCGATCCGCGAAGTGTTCGGCAACAAGATCCCGCACATTCAGTCGACGAAGTCGCTGACCGGTCACTCGCTGGGTGCTGCCGGCGTGCAGGAGTCGATCTACGGCCTCCTGATGATGCAGGCCGGCTTCATTGGCGAGAGCGCCCACATCACCGAACTCGACCCGGAATTCGACGGCGTCCCGATCGTCCGCAAGCGCATCGACAACGCCAAGATCGACACGGTTCTGTCGAACTCCTTCGGCTTCGGTGGCACCAATGCGACGCTCGTCTTCCAGCGCTACAACGGATAACACCATGACGGCACTGATGACCGGAAAGCGTGGCCTCATCATGGGTGTGGCCAACAACCACTCCATTGCCTGGGGCATTTCCAAGGCGCTGGCCGCACAGGGTGCCGAGCTCGCCTTCACCTACCAGGGCGAAGCGCTCGGCAAACGCGTCAAGCCGCTGGCAGCCGAAGTCGGCTCCGACTTCCTGCTGCCTTGCGACGTCGAGGACATCGCGTCCGTCGACGCGGTCATCGACGCGATCAAGCAGCGCTGGGGAAAGCTGGACTTCATCGTCCACGCCATCGGCTTTTCCGACAAGAACGAGCTGAAGGGCCTTTACGCCGACACGTCGCGCGACAATTTCAGCCGCACGATGGTGATCTCCTGCTTCTCCTTCACCGAGATCGCGAGGCGGGCAGCCGAGCTGATGAATGACGGCGGCTCGATGCTGACGCTCACCTATGGCGGCTCGATGCGCGTCATGCCGAACTACAACGTCATGGGCGTGGCCAAGGCCGCTCTCGAAGCCTCGGTGCGCTATCTCGCCGCCGACTATGGCGTGCGCGGCATTCGCGTCAACGCGATCTCGGCCGGCCCGATCCGCACGCTTGCCGGCGCCGGCATTTCCGACGCCCGGGCGATGCTCTCCTGGCAGCAGAAGAACTCGCCGCTCCGCCGGACCGTGACGATCGACGATGTCGGCAATTCCGCGCTTTATCTGCTTTCAGACCTGTCGCGCGGCGTCACCGGCGAGATCCACTATGTCGACAGCGGCTACAACATCACCTCGATGCCGGCGCTTGATGCATTGAGGACGGCCGACGCCGAATAACAATCGCAGGCTGATCACGGCGGCGATGCGTTTCACAGAAACCCCGGCGAGCTCCTCGCCGGGGTTTGTTTTTTCAGGCTCGTGGATGGCGCCTCCTGAAATCGCGCAAAACCTCAATCCGGAAGGCCAGCCTTACGGAAGCCGTCGGAAAAATGCTCAAGCACGGCGGCGTCACGGAAAGGCTCGGCCGCAGCCCAATGGCGGATCGTGAAATGCGGATTGGCGACGAGGAACAGTTCCGCCTCGGCGTTCGCCTCTTCGATGCGCCCCAATTGCGCAAGGCTTGCCGCGAGAAACCGGCGCGAGCTGGTGCGGTAGGTCTCGTCGTTGCGCAGCGTCTCGACCGCCGCTTCATAGGAACCCGCAGCATATTGCGCCTGGCCGAGCGTCAGGTAGTACCAGCTTGCCGGATGGGGGTTCAGCCGGAATGCCTTGCGAATGTGCTTCAGCCCTTCTTCGACACGGCCGGAGAGAATCGCTATGTCGGACAGGGCCGCCCAAGCGTCGGCCTCGTTCGGGTCGAGTTCGGTCGCCTTGGCAAACTCCGCGTCGGCCTCGGCAAAGCAGCGTTCATAGGCAAGCAGATAGCCGAGAATCCAGCGGCTGCCGGCAGCATCGGGGTCGATCGCGACAGCCTTGCGCGCCAATCCGAGTGCCAGTTCCCGGTCGGTCTGCGCTGGGCCGCCGGAGTGGATCCGTCCCATCCAGTGGTTGATGGCCAGCCAACGATAGGCCTCGGCATAATCAGGATCGAGTGAAACTGCGCGCGTGAGCATCAGGTGCGCTTCCCGCGCCATCTGCGGCGTATCATCCATCAGTTTTCGCGCCCGTACGCAGAGATCGTACGCTTCGAGGCTGCTGGGCCGATTGCGCTTTCGAACCGGCTGAAGCCTCCCGAGCAGCGCTTCCACGATTCTGCTCGTGACCTCGTCCTGAACTGCAAAGATATCCTCAAGGCTGCGGTCGAAGCGCTCCGCCCAGAGATGCGCGCCGCTTGCCGCATCGACCAGCTGGGCGTTGATGCGCACCATCCCTGATGCGCGCCTCGCGCTGCCCTCCAGCAGGTAGCGCACGCCAAGGTCCTCGGCGATCGCACGCACGTCCATCACCCTTCCCTTGTAGGCGAAGCTCGAATTGCGCGCGATGACGAACAGGTCGCCGTTGGTGGACAGGTCGGTGATCAGGTCTTCGGTCAAGCCGTCCGCAAAGGCCCCCTGTTCCGGATCGTTGCTGAGGTTGACGAAAGGCAATACCGCGATCGACGGTTTGTCCGGCAGGGGCAGTAGTTTTCGCGTCGCGCCGCCAAGCCGTTCGATCGTGCCGGTGAACCGATAACCGACGCGCGGTACGGTCGAGATCCATTCGCCGCCGTCGACAGCCGGGCCAAGCAATTTCCTCAGTTGGGCGATCTGGACCGTGAGATTGCCTTCCTCGACCGCCGTGCCCGGCCACGCCGCGTCCATCAACTCGGCCTTACCAAGGATTTCGCCGGCTCGCCCGACCAGTGCCGCAAGCAGCTTTACGCCGCGATAGCCAACCGCAACGGGATCATCGTTCCGCAGCAGCGTTCCCGCACCCGGATCAAGAACGAACGGACCAAAGGCAAAGCGCACATCCCGCATGCGGTGCAATCTAGACGCTTTGGAAGATTTTGAGAACTTTTTGGAAGGGCTTAAGGACGTCGCCGCTCCCATCCCGCACAATTCAACTTCTTGCAATCCGGGTTTCTTGAACCCTCAAAACATCGGGAGGTTGTCGTGCCCCATATTCCCTTTCCTATCCCAGCCTCGTCTGAAGCAACACCGCCGGCGGTGCCGGGTGCTACGAGGTCGTACCGACGCTTCAGCCTGCGGTCCTTGATCGCCTCGTGGCGCGAGAAAAACCGCTTCCAGATAGACCTGGAGCGCAAGCTGCAGGGCGATCCGCATGTGCTCGACGATGTCGGCCTGACACGGCGCCAGGTCGAAGACGAGCTTGCCAGGCCATTCTGGCATGTCTTGTAGGATGAAAGCCGCAATGACATCCGACCCTCACATTCGGCCGACTGCCGCCGTTCACCGGAACCTGCAGAACAAGATATCCCCGGGAGAGGACGGCGCCCCATGGGCCGCGATGGCAGGCATCATTGCGACCGTGACCGTCTTTGCCGTGGCGCAGGGGCTGACCTACCCGCTGCTCAGCTTCATCCTGGAGCGGCAACAGACAGCACCCGCGCTGATCGGCCTCTCGGCCGCCATGACGCCGCTCGGCTTCATCCTGTCGGCGCCCTTCATTCCGGTGTTCGCAAAGCGGTTGGGCGGCGCACGACTTGCGATCCTGTGCTCGGTCCTGGCCGCTTCAACGCTTGCAGCGATTGCCTGGACGCAGGACGCCTGGACCTGGATACCGCTTCGTTTTCTGCTGGGCGTCTTTGCCAATCCGCTTTCGGTCATCAGCGAGACCTGGCTGGTGACGATCACGCCTGCATCCCGGCGGGGCCGTATCATGGGCCTCTATTCGTCGGTGGTATCAGCCGGCTTCTGCATCGGCCCGCTGTCGCTCAGCCTGGTCGGCAGCGCGGGCTGGCCACCTTTCCTGATTGGCATCGTCGCTTTCCTCGCCTGTGGCCTGATCGTGCTTGCCGTCGTGCCGCGTCTGCCCGACATGCCGCAGGAGGGTGCCGCGACCTCCGTGGTCGGCTTTTTCACCCTGGCGCCCTTGCTTCTTCTCGCCGTCGCAACGGCCGCGGCCTTCGAGCAGACCCTGCTCTCGATGCTTGCCGTCTATGGCGCCGCACTCGGCAGCACCGAACAGCGCATCGCCCCGCTTGCGACCTGCTTCATCGCGGGCAATGCGGCACTGCAGATCGTGCTCGGGCGGCTGGCTGAGCGCGTGGGTTCGAGGCAGATGATGCTGTTTTGCGTGCTGGCCTCGTTGCTCGGCTGCCTGTTGCTGCCATTCCTCTTTGACGGATGGCTGATCTGGCCGCTCACCTTTGCCTGGGGTGGGGTCACCTTCGGGATTTTCACCCTTTCGCTGGTCCAGCTCGGCGAGCGGTTTTCCGGCCAGACACTGGTGGCCGGCAACGCCGCCTTCGCGCTTGCCTGGGGCGTGGGCGGTATCGTGGGCTCGCCGGCGACGGGGCTCGTCATGCAACTGGTGGGGCATCAGGGGCTGCCGCTGTCGCTCGGCCTGCTCTGCCTCGTACTAGCAGGGCTTCTGCTGACCGAGAAAGCACGGCGCTGACGAGGGAGCGACGGTCGGGCAAGACCGGGACGGACCGGGTCATACCAGCATGAACAACACCAGCAGGGCAGCGATGATCGCTAGAATGACGAATCCCGTATGCGTGCGTCGCTCCGGAGCGAGCGGAGAGTGATAAAGACTCCGCAGAAAAGACATGGGGACCTCGGAGGTAGCACCATGTCCCTCCCCCTGCTTGATATCCTTGGCGATGGCCTCGGCCGCCTCCTCGCTCAAGGGCGGCCTGTTCACTCCCGACGTCATGGATCGCATCCTCCGACAGGGAAATACCGGCCGCATGTTGAGCCCGAACAGGAGCGAAGGCAACGGGCAAACTTTGGTATCGGAGAACGCGCAACGCGAAAGAGCCGGACCTTGCGGCCCGGCTCCTGTTCAATGCCGTCTTTGCACGGATGCGGCGACGCCGCACCTCAGCGCTTGGCCCACAGCACCTTGAAGCGGGCGTTGCGGCAGGTCTCGCCGTATTCCTTGGCGGTTTCGGCCAGCACCTGCTCGTAGGGCAGGCCGCGATTGGCGACCAGCATCAGCTTGCCGCCCTGCTTCAGCGCCTTCAGCGCCGTCTTGATGATGGCCGTGCCGAGCGCCGGCTCGGCGGCGTGTCCCTCATGGAACGGCGGGTTCATGACGATGAGATCGTACTTGTCACGCGGCTCTTCGCTTGTCAGGTCGAACCAGTAGAAACGCGTCGGCATGCGGGGCGCGTTCGCCATCATGTTCGCACGGGCGGCCTCGAGCGCGCCGTGATCGGCCTCGAACAGGTCGATGCCCTTGGTGCCGGGAGACGCCTGAGCGAGCTTGGCTGCTAGATAGCCCCAGCCGGCGCCGAAATCGGCGGCATGGCCATGGAAATCGATCGGCAGACGCGAGGCGAGCAGTTCGGATCCGGCATCGATACGGTCATGCGAGAACATGCCGGGCGCAGCCTCGAACAGGCCGTCGACACGCACCGGAACCTTGGCGAGCTTGCGCACGGCGTCGGTGACATCTTCCGGACGGGTAAACCAGAAGGCAACGCCATGGTACTTCGGCAGATGGTCGCCATCCCATTCGAACTTGGCGATGCGCTTCTTCAGCGACTGGATGCCGTCTTCCTTGCCGCCGGCAACGACGATCAGGCCGCCCTCGCGGGTGCGCTTCAGCGCCTCGGCGATGCGGTCCTCGTTCTCGCCCTTGTGCTTGCCGCAAAGGATCAGCGTGACGTCGTAGTCCTCGCCGGCAACTTCAGGGGCCACGTCGGCGCGTGCGGCCTCGAGAGCCCGGTAGAGCGGCCGGAGTGGCTGAACGGCCGAGATCGACGCCGCGAAGCCCTCAGGCAGCCGGTAGCCCGCCTCGGCGCCGAGGAAGAGCACGCGCTCGCCTTCGCCCGGCGGGTCGATCACGCCGCTGTCGAACGGGTAAAACAGGGTCTTCAACGCATCTCGGCTCATCGGTCTATCCGTCATCTTCCTACAAGAAAGGGGCGCGGAGCGATCCGCTCCGCGCCCCGAATGCATTCGGGTGAAGCCCGCTTATTCGGCAGCTTCGCCGTCGCCCTTCTTTTCAGACTTCTCGGCAGCGACTTCCTTGCCGGTTGCCTGGTCGACGACCTTCATCGACAGGCGAACCTTGCCGCGCTCGTCGAAGCCCATGAGCTTGACCCAGACCTTGTCGCCTTCCTTGACGACGTCGGTCGTCTTGGCAACGCGCTCGGAGGCCAGCTGCGAGATGTGGACGAGGCCGTCGCGGGCGCCGAAGAAGTTGACGAAGGCGCCGAAGTCGGCCGTCTTCACAACGGTGCCTTCGTAGATCTGGCCGACTTCCGGTTCAGCAACGATCGAGTGGATCCACTTGCGGGCCGCTTCGATTTCCTTGCCCGACGAAGATGCGATCTTCACGGTGCCGTCGTCTTCGATGTTGATCTTGGCGCCGGTCTTTTCGACGATTTCGCGGATGACCTTGCCGCCCGAGCCGATGACTTCACGGATCTTGTCGACCGGGATGTTCATGACTTCGATGCGCGGTGCGAACTCGCCGAGCTGGCCGCGGCTTTCCGAGATGGCCTTGGCCATTTCGCCGAGGATGTGGAGACGGCCGCCCTTGGCCTGGTTGAGCGCGATGCCCATGATCTCTTCGGTGATGCCCTCGATCTTGATGTCCATCTGGAGCGAGGTGATGCCGGCTTCGGTGCCTGCAACCTTGAAGTCCATGTCGCCGAGGTGGTCTTCGTCGCCGAGGATGTCGGAGAGAACGGCGAAGCGCTCATCTTCCTTGATCAGGCCCATGGCGATACCGGCAACCGGCTTTGCCAGCGGAACGCCGGCGTCCATCAGAGCGAGCGAGGTGCCGCAGACGGTGGCCATCGACGAGGAACCGTTGGATTCGGTGATTTCGGAGACGACGCGCAGCGTGTAGGGGAACTGCTCGGCTTCCGGCAGCATCGGGCGGATCGCGCGCCAGGCGAGCTTGCCGTGACCGATTTCGCGGCGGCCCGGGGAGCCCATGCGACCGGTTTCGCCGACCGAATAGGGCGGGAAGTTGTAGTGCAGCATGAAGCGTTCTTTGTACATGCCGGTCAGGCTGTCGACGTACTGTTCGTCTTCGCCGGTGCCGAGCGTGGCAACGACGATCGCCTGCGTTTCACCGCGGGTGAACAGGGCCGAGCCGTGGGTGCGCGGCAGGAGGCCGACTTCCGACACGATAGCGCGAACGGTTTCGAGATCGCGGCCGTCGATGCGGCTCTTGGTGTCGAGGATGTTCCAGCGAACGATCTTGGCCTGGAGGTGCTTGAAGACGGCGCCGATGACTTCGGCAGTGTGCTTCGGCTCTGCGCCTTCCGGGAAGAAGTGTGCCTTCACCTTTGCCTTGACGGCGTCGACGGCAGCGTAGCGGGCAGCCTTTTCGGTGATCTTGTAGGCGTCGCGCAGTTCGGCTTCGGCCATGCCGAGCATTTCAGCTTCGAGCGCGGAATGATCTTCCGGCTGGAAGTCGCGCGGCTCCTTGGCGGCAACTTCAGCGAGCTTGATGATGGCGTCGATGACCGGCTGGAAACCCTTCTGGCCGAATACGACGGCGCCGAGCATAACGTCTTCAGCCAGTTCCTTGGCTTCGGATTCGACCATCAGCACCGCTTCCTGGGTGCCGGCGACGACGAGGTCGAGGGTCGATTCGTCCATCTCG
>NZ_DASYHB010000152.1:0-13843 GCF_035999185.1 Ensifer sp.
CCCGACATCAGAGCGGGGATACGCTCCGGGAACGGGGTCTCGACGATTTCGGCGGTGACGCCGAGCGCTTTAGCGAGGTCGTTGCAGTAGTCGACGTCAAAGCCGATCGGATTGTTGTTCTCGTCGCGAGAACCCATGGGCGGGAAGTCGAGCACGACTGCGCAGCGCAGCGTTCCCGAGCCGATGACGTCATCCAGCTTGTCGGCATGGGCCTGGCTGGTCAAAGCAGCGGCCGCAACGAGGCCGAGCGCGAGCACCGAATTCTTCATTATCTCTCTCCCTGAGGTGGTGTGCCGTTTGACGGCTGAGGCACTATTCCGGTTTAGAGAGCGTAAATCAATAGAAAAATACAATTAGTATACAAAAAGTATAAGATGATAACGCAGAACGCGCGCAACGATCCCATTTGTTTCGCCAAATGGGGTCGTTGCGCAGCGATCTGTCTTGGCCCCTTGGGGCGAAAGGCATGCGGGCGATGGGCCGCCCGCACTTTTCCTCAACCCCCGCGTTAGCCCTGGAAGTCTTCGGGCAGCAGGGCTTCCGGCATGTTCTGGTAGGAGACCGGGCGCAGGAAGCGGCGGATCGACATGGTGCCGACGCTGGTCGCGCCGAAATTGGTCGAAGCCGGATAGGGACCGCCATGGACCATGGAGTCGACGACTTCGACGCCGGTCGGGAAGCCGTTGACGAGCACGCGTCCGGCCTTGCGCTCGAGGATCGGACGCAGGCGGCGGGCCGTTTCGAGATCGGCATCATCCATGTGAATGGTCGTCGTCAGCTGTCCCTGGAAACCGCGGGCGAGCTGTTCCATCTCGCCGGTCGAGCCGACGCGGACCACGAGGCCGAGCGGACCGAAGACCTCCTCGCCGAGCGCATGGTCGGCAAGGAATTGCTCGCCGGTCGTCTCGAACAGGTTCGGCGAAGCCGAGCGGCCGGACGATTCCGTGGTCAGCAGCGGCTTGACGGCGTTGCGGCTCTCGAAGTGCGCCTTGCCGTCGTGATAGGCCTTGCCGATGCCGTCGGTCAGCATCGTCTGCGGCGCGACCTTGCCGAGCGCCTCGACGGCGGCGGCGGTAAAGCGGTCGGCGTCAGCGCCTTCGACGACCACGGCGATGCCGGGATTGGTGCAGAACTGGCCGGCACCCATGGTGAGCGAGCCCGCCCATCCCTGGCCAAGACCTTCTGCCCGCGCCTTCAGCGCTTCCGGCAGCAGGAACATCGGGTTGACCGAGCCAAGCTCGCCGAAGAACGGGATCGGCTCCGGACGTGCGGCGCAGAGGTTGAAGAGCGCACGGCCGCCGGCGAGCGAGCCGGTGAAGCCGACCGCCTTGATCAGCGGATGCTGCACCAGCGCTTCGCCGACCTGGCGGTTGCCGCCCTGGATCAGCGAGAACACGCCCGGGTGAACGCCGGTCTTGCGGATGGCGGCTTCGACAGCCTGAGCGATGATTTCACCGGTGCCGGGATGGGCGGAATGTCCCTTGACCACGACGGGGCAACCGGCAGCCAGCGCTGCGGCCGTGTCGCCGCCGGCGGTCGAAAAAGCGAGCGGGAAGTTGGAGGCGCCGAAAACGGCGACCGGGCCGATCGGCCGCTGGATCAGACGGATCTCCGGACGCGGCGCCGGCTGGCGCTCGGGCAGCGCCGCGTCGAAGCGGCGATCGAGGTGCTCGCCCTTTTCGATGTGGTCGGCGAAAAGACGGAGCTGCCCGGTGGTGCGGCCGCGTTCGCCCTGCAGGCGGGCTTCCGGCAGACCGGTTTCCTGGGTGCCGATCTCGGTGATGGCATCTGCACGCGCCTCGATCTCGTCGGCGATCGCCCGCAGGAAGGCGGCGCGTTCAGCGCGGGTTGAATAGCCGTAGCTCAGGAACGCCTCTTCGGCGGCTTCCGCAGCGCGGTTGACCAGATCGACGGTGCCGGTGGCGAACTCATGGACCGGGCCATGGGCGGGTGCGGAGGCGAAGGTGCCCGCTCCGTCGAGCCATTCGCCGGCAACCAGGTGTTTTCCTTTGGGGGTGAAGGCCATCTTGCGATCCTTTCGTTCGATCCCGGATTGCCTTTTATGGCAGAGGAGATCATGGCTGAATTGCACTTGTCGGATCTTTGTATACTATATGTATGCAGAACATCAATCGCCTGAGTGTCCACGCAGACCAGGTGCATCTACGAAAAGGGAGAGAGATGAGCGAGACCAACCTGACGATCGCAGCGCTTTTCGAGCGCGTCGAGGCGATCTTCCGCAAGGCGGGCCTGAACGACGTCCAGGCGGGCGCCCTTGCGCGCGTCATCGTTGCCGGTGAGCGCGACGCCTGCAAATCGCACGGTATCTATCGCATCGAAGGTGCGCTGCGTACGGTGAAGGCCGGCAAGGTGAAGCCGGATGCCGTGCCGGAACTCGATGCGGGCGAAGGGTCTGCCATCGTCAAGGTCAACGCCAAGGGCGGTTTCGCCAATCCGGCCTTCGAGCTCGGTTTGCCGGTGCTTGCCGATCGTGCCCGCACGCTCGGCGTTGCCGCCCTCGTTATCAACGATTGCACGCACTTCTCGGCACTTTGGCCCGAGGTTGAAGGGCTGACGGGCGAAGGCCTTGCCGGTCTCGTCATGTGCCCGAGCTATGCGACGGTTGCGCCGACCGGTGGCAACAAGCCGCTGCTCGGCACCAACCCCTTCGCCTTCGGCTGGCCGCGCAAGAATCAGCCGCCCTACGTCTTCGATTTCGCGACGTCTGTCGCCGCCCGCGGTGAGATCGAGCTGCATCGCCGCGCCGGCAAGCCGCTGCCGGAGGGCTGGGCGATCGATGCCGAGGGCAATCCGACGACGGATCCGGAGGCGGCGCTCGCCGGCGCCATGCTGCCCTTCGGCGGCCACAAGGGTTCTGCGATCGGCACCATGGTCGAGCTTCTCGCCGGCATCATGATCGGCGACCTGACAAGCCCGGAAGTGCTCGACTATCTCGGCACCACGACGCTGGCGCCCTTCCATGGGGAACTGATCGTCGCCTTCTCGCCGGAGAAGTTCGCAGCCGGTCGTCCGGGCGATCCCTTTGCCCGCGCCGAAGTGCTGTTCGAGGCGATCGTCGGCCAGGGCGCGCGCCTGCCGTCGCAGCGCCGCTTCATTGCACGCGCCAAGTCGGAAACGGAAGGCGTCGTGCTCAACCAGGCCGAGACGGAGCAGCTCGACCGGCTGCTCGCGCTCGGGTTGGACGCCGTCGCGTAACATCCAATCCGGCGTCACGGCTCTTATCAAAATGCGGAACCAGGTTGCCCTGGTTCCGCATTTTGCGATTCCGCCAAAGGCATCTGGCGTCAATACCGCGAGACCTCTGCGACCTGGTCGGGAAGGCCCGCCGATGCTCCTTCCGGCGACAGGCGTCACGGCAGCAGCGATCGTGCCGTCGGTGTTAGGCGCAAGACTTCGTTCTTTCGCCACGTCCTCCGCTCCATTTCCGCAACGACCTCCGCCGTCCAGCTCCCGGACTGCGCGAGCGCGGCAAGGTGGGTCTCGTACGCGGCCAGACTGGGGAAGGCGGAGAACCAGACGAAGACCGTTTCCCCTTCGCGAACAGGCAGCCTCGGAAACGTATTCGGGCTCTGCTCCGTGACCAAAGCGGCCAGCACCGTGGCCGACGCTTGCACCAGGTGTGGCTTTACCGCGCTCTCAAAGAACCGGGCAAACGCCTCGTCTGTACGCGGTGCGAGATAACAGCTCGTCGCAACCACAAGGCCGCTCCGTGCATCTGCCGCGCCGGGCTGGGCGCGCCTTGCGTGCGACGGCGCAAAGCTGGCATCAGGCGATGCGGGCCGTAAAAGCAGAACGTTGTCGGAATTGATCATCGTGCCGTTCGCCTGGTCGCGGTGCGCGGCCCATACCGGGCCGGTATAGAACGCGTTCAGCGCCGCGGCGCGAGATGGCATGTCGCTGAAGCCTCTTAGCCATACGAAGCTGTCGGGATCATCAAGGTCGCGGAACTGCCCGATCACCGACATTCCCTCCGCCTCCTGGGTTTCAAGGAACGCGCGGTCGAACAAGTCGATCAGCGTTTCACGAGCGTGCGGTCGAAGCCGATACCGTCGCAGTTCGATGATCGCGTTGGTTCTAACGGGAGCGGCCTGCGTCATTGGTTCGCCTTCCGTGATTACTGCCATGGTGCATTCCTCCACAAACAGGACGGTCGTCCTGTTTTTAAATACAGGACAGTTGTCCTGTTTTGTCAATCTGCTATAACTCGGAAAGAACGGAAGGAACTCATGGCGGAACGACCGGCATCACCCAATCGGCGCACGAACGATCCCGAAGGGCTGAGGCAGCGGCTTGTGGATACGGCCTTCGCTGCCTTCACGACGCGTGGCTATCATTCCAGCGCGCTGCATGAGTTGAAGCGCGAAGCAGGCGTTACGGGTGGAGCGCTTGCCCATCACTTCCCGACCAAGAAGGCCCTTGGCCTCGCGGTCATCGAGGATCGTGTGGCGGAAGCCGTTGAATCGACCTGGATCACACCCGTCAGAGCTGCGACGACGACGGCTGAAGGGATCCAGGAGGTTTTCACAACGATCATTTCCGAACTGGAGCGGAAGGGGGTTGTGTCGGGCTGTCCGTTGAACAACCTTGCGCTTGAACTGTCACGCGAGGATGAGGCTTTTCAAGCCGCGATCGAGGCGATTTTCTTGCGCTGGAGGACCGCCATCGCCGACAAGCTGCGGGCAGACCTGCGTGTGGATCGCGCTTGCGATTTCGACTTTGACGCTATGGCAACCCTGGTTGTTGCAGCCTATTCCGGTGCCATGGCGATGGCGAAAGCAACCCAGTCCGTGGCTCCATTGAAGGTTTGTGGCGAGCAGTTGACGTCAATCATCCGAAATCAGACGCAGCAGGGACGCTAAGGCGGAGGCAGATCCCGCCTCTCGCGTCCTTCGGATCGCTCGACAAAAACAAACCCCCTATGGCCTTGCGGCATAGGGGGGTCGGCAGAACGCTACCTGAAATTCCGCACCTGGCGAGCCTCAACCGGGAGGGTTTCTCGCCAGAGTGTCGTCAACCGACGATCAGGCCTTGTACTTCTGGACGGCGCCCGGGAGCTTGCTCCACTCAGCGTACCAGCTGTTGAACAGCTTGAACTGGGCTTCGACATAGCCGCGCTGGCTGTCCGAAAGCACGTCGCTCTCGTTGAAGTGCAGCGTGTATTCCTTGTCGCCCTTGAGCACCATCATGTGCTTGAAGTAGAGAACGAGGTCCGGGCCTTCGTCGAAGGAGGAGAGAACGGCGAGTGCCTGCTCCAGTTCCAGTGCGCGCTGGCGGGCGTCGACGTCGCCTTCGGCGGCCGCGCGCGACAGGTTGCACATGTGGATGACTTCCTTCGGCAGAACGCAGCCGATGCCGGTGATCGCGCCGGTTGCGCCGCAGTTGACGAAGCCGTGGAACACGGCCGTGTCGACGCCGATCATCAGCGAGACGCCATCGTCACGGCTGGTGATGTTCTCGGCCGCATAGCGCATGTCGGCAGCGCCGCCGAATTCCTTGAAGCCGACGAGGTTCGGATGCTCAGTGCGCAGTGCGAAGAACAGGTCGGCGCGGGTGGCAAAGCCGTAGTAAGGGCTGTTGTAGATGACTGCCGGCAGGCTCGGGGCTGCCGAAAGAATGGCCTTGAAGTGGTTCTTCTGGGCGGCGACGACCGAACCACGCGACAGAACGCGCGGGATGACCATCAGGCCCTGGGCGCCGACCTTCTCGGCGTGTGCTGCGTGAGCGACGGCCGAAGCGGTGTTCACGGCGCCGGTGCCGACGATGACAGGAATGCCGGCCTTGACCAGGCGCTCGACGCCTTCCATGCGCTGCGCGTCGGTGAGCAGCGGCCAGTCACCCATCGAGCCGCAGTAGACGACCGCGGACATGCCTTGCGCGATCAGTTCCTTGCCCTTGCGCACCAGTGCGTCGAAATCCGGGGTGCGGTCTTCCTTGCAGGGGGTCATGAGCGCCGGGATGACGCCAGTGAAAATCTGAGCCTTCATGTGAAACTCCTCTCGGCTGTGTTCCTCGGCAGGCTGTTCGCACTTTGCGGCGCGCCACTGCCTGCCTTTGATCTAGACAATAGCCGTTTGTATTTTATTTGTCGACAAGAAAAATACAAAGATCGCTACAGGGCGATGTCGAGCTTGTTGTTGCGGGCAAAAAGCTTCTGTACCTGCTCGACGATCTGCTCCGCATGCGCCTTACCGAGACGGTCTGCCGCCTCAATGTCGCGCCCGGCGATCGCGGCGATGATCGCCGCGTGCTCGTCGACGAAGCGCTGCGGGAACTGCTCTTCGTAGGATTGGTAGTAAAGCCGCAGGATCCGCCGGCCTTCGTCGAGCAGCCGGCGGAACAGGCTGGTGAAATAGGGGTTGCGGCCGGCCTCGGCGATCGCCGCGTGGAAGGCGGCATTGGTGGCGATCATCGCCAGCGCATCGCGCGACTTTACTGCCGCCGCATAGTCCTCATGGAAGCCGCGGATAATGGCGAGGTCTTCCGGCCGGTGGTTCTGCGCCGCAAGCCGTGTCGTCACGCGGTACATCAGCACGAGCGCGTCGAAGAACGGGTTGAGGTTGAGGAAATCGATGTTGGCGACCATCGTCGAGCGGTTCGGAAGCGTGTCGATCAAGCCCTCGCCGGCAAGCCGGACCAGCGCCTCGCGGATCGGCGTACGTGACATCTTCAATCGCTCGGCAAGCTGTACTTCGTCGATGGGACTGCCGGGCGGCAGCACCAGGTCGAGGATTTCGTCGCGCAAGAGGTCATAGACCATTTTCACGCCGGAGCCACGCTTGCGTTCAGGGATGGGGCTGTTGTCGGTATCGATATCGGTCATTTCGGATTCCTTTGTCGACAAAAGAAATACTTGTCTCTGTCGCCAGGATCAACAGGGTTCGGTGGGGTGATTGCCGGGCAAGCCCGAATATCCGCATGCGTGCATTGTCGTTTGCGCCACACTCTGCTGAGAGTCGCGACCGAGCGCAACGCCTGCTGGCGACGGGATCGAGGGTTGCCCCTGGCCTCTGGACGCGCGACCTCAAGCCGCCGTTAAATCGACCCATGCATTTGCCACATGGGAGCGCTGCCGTTTGAGCGCTGCAACTTACCAAAGGCCTGAGTTATAAGGTGTTCATCGAAGCGAAACGAGGCGCCAAGGACTGGCAGCCAGGCTTCGAAAGCCCATTGAAAGGGGGATCACATGAACATCGCACGCTCCATCAACAACTGGCGCAAGTACCGTCAGACGGTCACCGAGCTGGGCCGCATGTCGAACCGGGAACTCCGTGACCTCGGCATCGAACGCGCCGACATCGACCGCGTCGCACGCACGGCCTTCGCCCGCTAAGGCGACCCACATAGACTGAAATTTGCCAAGCGCCTGCATCTCCTGCGGGCGCTTTTGCTTTTTGCCGCCACCATTGCGCCATGGTCCTTCGGCAATTCGAAGCCATTGCTTTACGAATTGACGAGTTGATCCATTTTTGGCGCGCGGCGCGACCCATGCGCCTTCGCCGGTCTGTTTTAAAAGGCGGAGGCCATGCCCCAATTTTCCACAGAGATCACCAACCACTGGCGCGCGACATTTTCGTCCGGCACGGTCGTACAAGGCGAAAGCGGGTTCACCGTCGCGCTCACCTCTGCCCTTGACGATGACAGTGAAGCGATGATGATGAAGACCGCCGACCGCAAGGTCATGGCCGCAGTCTCGCCGGCGCTTGCGGATAAGCTGGCAGTGTCCGGCCGGCCCGACCTCTGCGAGCCCGTATTCCTTCACATGCTGCAGGAAATGGGCATCACGCTGCACGACGCGGATTACATCTTCTATCTTGCCGAAGCGGAAAAAGCGGCATTGCTTCGGGAGCAGCCGGCAAGCTGGGTGCGTTTGCTGACGACCGAAGACTCGGCGGCCTTTGCCGAATTTCAGTCGTCCGCTTCGGAGGAAGATCTGGATGCTGCCTATGTCGAACTCGACCATTGGCTCGTGTTCGGCGCGTTCGAGGGCGACCGTCTGGTCTGCGCCGCGAGCATGTATCCCTGGAGGGAGGAAAGCCGCATAGCCGATATGGGGATCCTGACCTTGGCGACGCATCGCGGTAAAGGCCATGCCCGCAGCGTCGTTCGTGCCATCAGCCGTCATGCGCTCGGGCAGGGGTTTGAGCCGCAGTACCGCTGTCAACTCGACAATGCCGCATCGACGGCACTCGCCAAAGCGGCGGGTCTGACGCTGTTTGGCGAATGGCAGCCGGTTTCACCTGCTTCGGATGGCTGAAGTCGCGGTGATCGCTTGCCCGATCGGGGGTGTGCAGGACCGCGCCGAATGAGAACGAGGCGTGAATCAATGCTGACAGAATCTGGCAGGGGTCGCGCGTAAAGTGGTTCCATGATCAGAGATCGAGGGATGACCGATGTCGGCGCAGGATATGTTTCAGATGGGTGCAGCAAGCAGGTCGGGCGAGCGCAATTTCTGGATCGGGGCCGTCTCGACCGAAGACTTTCAGCCTGGTCCGGGCGACGGCTTCTCGCGTTTCGGCCACGGTTACAGCAACGTGCAGGCAATCACGCGGATGAAGGCCGGTGACGGGTTTATCGGCTACGCGCTCAATGCCGCGTTCAACGGCAGAGCGGCGCTCGCATGTTTTGCGGCCATCGGTGTGGTCAAGGAGCGTCCGCCCTACTTCTTTGCCATGGGTGGCGTTGCGCCGCATCGCGGCGACATCGATTGGGCCGACAGCATGGAGGCCCCTGTTCGTCCGTGGCTCGACAGCCTGGAGTTTGCCGAAGGCAACCGCAACTGGGACCAGAAACTCCGGTTCGGCTATCTCGCCATCAGCGAACGGGATTTTCGCGTGATTGCGCGGGCAATGCACGCCGATCTTGGGATGGTTTTGCCAAGAGCACAGGCGCTTCGCCAGCAGATGGCCGGGTGACGATCTGCACTCGACCTATGCCGTCCGTCCTGTTTCCTCCGGCGTATCGACCGGTTGCTCCACGGAGCCTGCCGCCACGCTCGCATACATGCCGGTCGTTCTGAATTCGGTCGGGCTCAAGCCGAAGGACCGACGGAACACCTTGGCAAAATAGTTGGGATCTTCGAAACCCGACAGGATTGCCACTTCCTTGACCGGCAGGCTCGCGGTCTTCGTCAAAAGCTTGACGGCGCGCTTCAAGCGCTTCTGCAAGACATACTCGGCCGGTGCCATGCCTTCGCTGGCGGCAAAGACGCGAGAAAAATGCGCGCGGCTCAGGCCCGAGACGCGCGCCAGTTCCTCGACCGGCAGCGGCTTTTGCAGGTTGTTCATGATGTGGTCAACGACGCGGTGCATCGTTTGGTGCTCCTGGCTGAACACGGGATGAGAGCCGAAGACGTCGTCATAAAGCGCCATCGCCGCCTCATAGGCGATCGCCGACGCCCGTCCCGGCGTCTCGCCACCGCGGATCAGGCGCAAGCTGCAATCGGCCAGATGCTCGATCGTTTCCGGCTGCAGCTTCAGCACCGGGCCGGTGACGGCGAGAATCGCGCGGTGGACGCGCAAGGCCTCGTCGCCGTTCATCGAGATCCAGAAAAACTCCCAGCGCCCGCTGTCTTCCAGCCAGTAACGATGATTGTGCGGAACGAGCAACAGCAGCGTCTCGCCTTCGCGCACCCGATAGTTCCGGTTTTCGTAGCGCAGGTTTCCTGCACCCGCGATCGTGTGCTGCAGCACCGTAAAAGGCGTGTTGCCACGCTTTCGCCCATCCCAGTCATAGGTCGCATTGGAGCGGATTTCATAGCCGGTGCTGGTCGGCATGGTGTGCAGGCTCTGGCGTCCCCGTGGCAGCGAAACGGTGCGCATGATGGGGCCGTTATCGATCAAATCTTGCAGCATAAAATTACCCATGAAAGCACAATACCGCTCTGGCGGGGTCGCTGATTATACACATAATGACCGCCAACAGCGCAACAGGCAGTGCTTTCTGCCCGTAAGAAATGAGGGGCTGCATTGGAGTTGCGCACTTAAGCGGCGAAAAACTGTGAATTGATTTTACCCTTTGTCAGAGACACGTGCAGTTCATGAGGAGTGAAAGGGCATGGCAACATTCAAGATCGCCATCATCGGCGCCGGCAGCATCGGCTTCACCAAGAAGCTCTTCACCGACATTGTCGCCGTGCCGGAATTGCGCGATATCGAGGTGGCGCTGACCGACCTCAGCGCCCGCAATCTGGAGATGATCAAGGCGATCCTCGACCGGATCGTCGAGGTCAATCGCTTGCCGACCAAGGTGACGGCAACGACCGACCGGCTGAAGGCGCTCGAAGGCGCGCGCTACATCATCAGCTGCGTGCGTGTCGGTGGTCTCGAAGCCTATGCCGACGACATCCGCATCCCCCTGAAATATGGCGTCGACCAGTGCGTCGGCGACACGATCTGCGCCGGCGGCATTCTTTACGGCCAGCGCAACATTCCCGTTATCCTCGATTTCTGCAAGGATATCCGCGCTGTCGCCGAGCCGGGCGCAAAGTTCCTGAACTATGCCAACCCGATGGCGATGAACACCTGGGCGGCGATTGAATACGGTAAGGTCGACACGGTCGGGCTTTGCCATGGTGTCCAGCACGGGGCTGAGCAGATCGCCGAAATCCTTGGCGCAGGCGAGGGTGAGCTCGACTACATCTGCTCCGGCATCAACCACCAGACCTGGTTCACCGATGTCAGGCTCAGGGGCCGCAGGATCGGCAAGGACGAACTGGTCGCCGCCTTCGAGGCGCATCCGGTCTTCTCGCAGCAGGAGAAACTGCGCATCGACGTGTTGAAGCGCTTCGGTCTCTATTCGACCGAAAGCAACGGCCATCTCTCCGAATACCTGCCCTGGTACCGCAAGCGCCCGGACGAAATTTCCCGCTGGATCGACATGTCCGACTGGATCCACGGCGAAACCGGCGGCTACCTCCGCTACTCGACGGAAACCCGCAACTGGTTCGAGACCGAGTTCCCGCAGTTTCTCGAAGCCGCCGGAAAGCCGCTCGACGCGACGAAGCGCTCTAATGAACATGCGAGCCATATCCTCGAGGCGCTGGAGACGGGCAGGACCTATCGCGGCCACTTCAACGTCAAGAATTCTGGCGTCATCACCAACCTGCCTTCGGACGCCATCATCGAATCGCCAGGGTTCGTCGACCGCTTCGGCATCAACATGGTTTCGGGTATCACGCTTCCGGAAGCCTGCGCCGCCACCTGCCTGTCGTCGATCAATGTCCAGCGCATGTCGGTGCATGCGGCGGTCACCGGCGATCTCGACCTTCTGAAGCTGGCGATGCTGCACGACCCCTTGGTCGGCGCCATCTGCACGCCGGAGGAAGTCTGGCAGATGGTCGACGAGATGGTGGTCGCTCAAAGTCAGTGGCTGCCGCAATACGCCCATGCCATCGACGGCGCCAAGGAACGGCTTTCCCGCGCCACCGTCAAGACACGCGACTGGGCCGGTGCCGCGCGCCGAAAGGTGCGCTCGCTCGACGAGCTGCGCGCCGAACGACAGGCGGCCCGCGCCGCTCGCTGATCGATTGCAGTGCGTGCCCCGCGTGAGGAGACGTGGGGCAGGCACTGCCGCAAGTGCAGACGTTCAAGGAGGAGGCCACGCTCCAGCGCGGCGAATAGAGGGAGAATTTGAGCCAATGACCAGCCAAAGACTGACGAAAATGGCGAGCCTGCTGCTCGTCGGCATCTCAACCTTCGCGCTTCAGGCGGCAGCGTCCGATCCGACTGTCGTGCCGGAACAGCCGCCGTTCCCAGCCCAAGGCAAGATCACCTATGTGCCGCGCGACTCTATCGCCGAATTCAAGACGCTGCCGGAATACAAGGAACCGGCCTGGGTCACCGAGAAATACGTCAAGGCCGGCAAGCTGCCGCCGGTCGCCGAACGTCTGCCGAAGGAGCCGATGGTCTTCAAGACCGGCAACATGCCCGACGGCGTCGGTGTCTATGGCGACACGCTGCGCCACGTCATCGGTGGCCGTCCCGAAGGCTGGAACTATTCGGCCGGTCAGAGTCAGGGCTGGGGCGGCATCGATATCGGCATGTCCGAATGCCTGACGCGCACCGCGCCACTGTTCCAGGTGGAAGCAAACGACGTCGAGCCGCTGCCGAACCTTGCCAAGAGCTGGGACTGGTCCGCTGATGGGCACAAGCTGACGATGCATCTGGTCGAGGGCGCCAAGTGGTCCGACGGCGACCTCTTCGATGCCGATGACGTGATGTTCTACTGGGACGACAACGTTCTCGACCCGAATGTCAGCCCGCTCAACGGCGCGACGCCCGAAACCTTCGGCGTCGGCACGACGCTGAAGAAGATCGACCAGTACACGGTCGAATGGACCTTCAAGGAGGCCTTCCCGCGCCAGCATCTCTATGCCATGGCCTATGGCACCTTCTGCCCCGGCCCGTCGCATATCCTCAAAGCCAAGCATCCGAAATATGCCGGCACCACCTATGACCAGTACAAGAACGCCTTCCCGCCGGAATACATGAACATTCCGGTCATGGGCGCCTGGGTTCCGGTCGCCTATCGTCCCGACGACATCATCGTTCTGCGCCGCAACCCGTACTACTGGAAGGTCGACGAGGCCGGTAACCAGCTGCCCTATATCAACGAGCTGCACTACAAGCTCTCGACCTGGGCCGATCGCGACGTGCAGGCGATTGCCGGCTCCGCCGATCTTTCCAACCTTGAGCAGCCCGAAAACTTCGTCGAGTCGCTGAAGCGCGCGGCGCAGGATACGGCGCCCGCCCGCCTTGCCTTCGGCCCGCGCCTCATCGGCTACAATCTGCACATGAACTTCTCGGCCAATGGCTGGGGCGAGCCGGACGAGCGGGCGCAGGCGGTGCGCGAGCTCAACCGCAACGAGGACTTCCGCAAGGCCGTGACCATGGCGGTCGATCGCAAGAAGCTCGGCGAAGCCCTGGTGAAAGGTCCGTTCACGGCGATCTATCCGGGCGGTCTCTCCTCCGGCACCAGCTTCTACGATCGCCAGTCGACGGTTTACTATCCGTTCGATCTCGACGGCGCCAAGGCGCTGCTGGAAAAGGCTGGACTCAAGGACACCGACGGCAACGGCTTCGTCAACTTCCCCGCCGACAAAACTGGCGGCAAGGACGTCGAGATCGTGCTGCTGATCGACAACAGCTATGCGACCGACCGCAATCTTGCCGAAGGCATCATCGGCCAGATGGAAAAGCTCGGCCTGCGCGTCGTCCTCAATTCGCTCGACGGCAAGCAGCGTGATGCGGCCAACTATGCCGGCCGTTTCGACTGGATGGTTCACCGCAACGGACCGGAATACGCCTCCGTCGTACAGAACACGCCGCAGCTCGGCGCAACGGGGCCGCGCACCAGCTGGCACCACCGCGCGCCCGAGGGCGGCGAGGTCGACCTGATGCCGTTCGAGAAGCAGCTTGTCGACACCATCAACAAGTTCATCGCCAGCAACGACAATGCCGAGCGCGTGGCGCTGATGAAAGACTACCAGAAGATCGCGACGACCAACCTCGATACCATCGGTCTTACCGAATATCCGGGCGCGCTGATCATCAACAAGCGCTTCGCCAACGTGCCGACGGGTGCACCGATCTTCATGTTCAACTGGGCGGAGGACACGATCATGCGCGAGCGCCTGTTCGTTCCCGCAGACAAGCAGGGTGACTTCGAGCTCTTTGCCGAGCAGCTCCCGGGCAAGCCCGGCGAGAAGGGCCTGAGCAACTAAAGCAACCGCTCCTCCGGTTGAAAGGCCGGAGGAGCGCTCGATCACCCCAACGACAGAAGGAAACGGCATGTTCAGGTTTCTGCTTGTCCGCATCGCCTCTGC
>NZ_DASYHB010000038.1:0-25796 GCF_035999185.1 Ensifer sp.
CATCGGATTGGTTGGCAGTTGTGTCACGCTGCATGCCTCATGCGCGCCGCAAAATCGGGCGCGCGATAGTTGGTGGGTACCGTCGAAGCGGCTCTTTAGACGCAATCGTTGCTGAATGCAAAACTAGGCATTCCTGCGTCACAGACCAAGAGACTAGCGCATGATTCTGTGAATCGAAATCGATTCAAGCGCCCTGAGGCAATGTTGCGCGGTTTTCCCGGGGCATTCTGTTCCACTCTAGGTCGAATTACCCTTCTGGCAGCGGGACGAACTCTTCCTCGTCGCCGGGCACGATGTCGAAGCGGCCGGTGCGCCACTCTTCCTTCGCCTTGTCGATGCGTTCTTTCGACGAGGAGACGAAGTTCCACCAGATGTGTCGAGCGGAACCGAGAGCGGCGCCGCCGAACAGCATGACGTGACAGCCCTGCGGTCCGGCCGTCACCGTGATCTCGTCGCCCGCGCGGAAGACGAGCAGCTGGTTGTCGGCAAAATGGTCGCCGGCAATGATCGCTTCGCCCGAGAGGATGTAGAGCGCACGCTCTTCCCATTGCGCCGCAAAGGGCGCGCTCTTGCCAGGCGCGATGTTGAGGTCGACATAGATCGTGTCGCTGAAGACCGAGACGGGCGATTTCGCGCCCTCGAAATCACCGATCACGACGCGCGCCTTGATGCCGCCGTCGCTCATATGCGGCAGCAAGCGTTCTTCCGTATGGCTGAAGATCGGGTCGATTTCTTCCTTGTGGTCGGGCAGCGCCAGCCAGGTCTGCAGCCCCGAGATCGACCGGTCGTGGCCGCGCTGGTTTTCGGGCGAGCGTTCGGAATGCACGATGCCGCGGCCGGCGGTCATCAGGTTCACGTCACCGGGGCGGATGACCATTTCGGTGCCGAGGCTGTCGCGATGCTTGATCTCGCCGTCGAAAAGATAGGTGACAGTGGAAAGCCCAATATGCGGGTGCGGACGTACGTCGATCGCCTCGCCGGCGCGCAACAGCGCCGGACCCATTCGGTCAAGGAAGATGAACGGCCCGACCAGGCGGCGTTTTGCCGTCGGCAGGGCACGGCGGACTTGCAGGCCGCCGATATCGCTGGTGCGCGGAACGATCAGGTGTTCGATGGCATCACAGGCCGGCTTGTCGCCGGCGAGCGGATCGGGGCCTGGGAAGAAAGACATGGCGCGTGCTCCCGTTTTTTGCTGTCGCATCAAGTACTAACGCCTGCATGGGCAGGCGGATAGGGGCGAAGCAAAGACGCAGCGTTTCCGCGCGGCGATCAATCTTTCCCGTTTAGTCTGCGTCGAGCGGTTCTACGCCCTGCGGCTTGCCGGCGCGGTCGAGCCGGATTTTCTCGATGCGATCCTCGGCCGCCTTCAAAAGCGCCTCGCAATGCTTCTTCAGCGCTTCGCCGCGCTCGTAGATCTCGATCGACTTGTCGAGCGCCACGTCGCCGCGCTCCAGCGCCGAGACGATCCGTTCCAGTTCCTCGACGGCCTGCTCGAAGGAGAGGGCGGAAACGTCCGGTTGCGTGCTGGTGTTCATGTCTACCCTCTCATCAGTCTCAAAATGTGCAGGCCGGCCGATTCGGCCAGGCCCTGCAGGTCATAGCCGCCTTCGAGCAGGCTGACCATGCGGTTGCCGGCGCTGCGGTCCGCGATCTCGTGCAGGCGGCCGGTCGCCCAGTCGAAGTCCTCGCCGACGAGGTTGATCTGTGCCAGCGGATCGCGGTGATGGGCGTCGAAGCCGGCGGAAATCAGGATGAAGTCCGGCCGGAAATTGGTGAGTGCGGCAAGCACGCGGGTGCGGAAAGCCTCGCGGAAGTGCTCGCTGCCCATGTTCGGCGACAGCGGCGCGTTGACGATGTTGCCCTTGACGCCGGTCTCGTCCTTGGCGCCCGTGCCGGGATAAAGCGGCATCTGGTGGGTCGAGCAGAACAGAACGGAAGGGTCGTCCCAGAAGATGTCCTGCGTGCCGTTGCCGTGGTGCACGTCCCAGTCGACGATGGCGACGCGCTCGGCCCCATAGGCCTTCTGCGCGTACCGGGCGGCAATCGCCACCGTGTTGAACAGGCAGAAACCCATTGCCTTGTTCTTTTCGGCATGGTGGCCAGGCGGGCGCGCGGCCACGAAGGCATTGTCGGCCTCGCCGGAAAAGACTGCGTCCACCGCTGCAGTTGCCCCGCCGATGCCCGTAAGGGCGGCATCGAGGCTCAACGGGCTCGCATAGGTGTCCGCCTCGATATGGTTGAGGCCTTCCTCGGGAATGGCACGCTTGACATCACGCAAGTGCTCTTCCGGGTGGGCGAGCAGGACGAGGTCCTCGCTCGCCTTCTTCGCCTCGATCCGCTTGAGGTCGGCGAAGTTCGGGTGTTCGAGCGCAAGGTTCAGCGCCTTCAGCCGGTCCGGCCGTTCGGGATGCCCCTCGGGAACCTCGTGTTCCAGAAAGACCGGATTTTCATAGAGGAAGGTGGTCATGGCGCAAACCTAGTGCTCCCACCCAGCAACGTCCATGGCGCGGCGGTCGAAAAGACCGAATTTTCAACAGCGCGGATCGAGGAGAAGTTTGCCGTCGCGGCCGGGATCCACCTGGTGCGCAAGGGCGGCGTCGAGCTGGCTCAACGGGTAGATCGCGGCGATCCGGCTCGAAAAAAGGCCCGACCGCAGGCCGTCGAAGCTTTTCGCGAAGGCGGCCTCGATCGCGGGCCGTCCGGCCGAATGCACCCAGGTGCGCAGCCACAGGAAGGAAAAGCGGCAATCCGGCCGCGCCTGGATTGCGGTTTGGGGCACCGGCACACCGCTCAGCGCCCCGTACTGGACGAAGGCGCCGCCCGGCTCGAGCGTGTGACGGATCAGGTCACCGGCAAACGGTGCGCCGACCGCGTCGATGATCGCGTCCAGGCGAAGCTGTGGCGGATGCCGCTCGTCGCCGATCACGACCTGGCCCGGAACCTCACGGGCAAGCCGCTCGGCGCTGCGCTCGCTGCGAACGATGCCGATGGCATCGACGCCTTCACCGGCAAGCAGCTTCATCAGCATGCCGCCGATGGCGGACCCCGCGGCCGTCACGCCGATCCGGCGCCGTTCGAGCGAGCCGAAATGCTTGCGCAATGCCTCGATCAATTGCAGCGCGGTCAGCGGATTGACGTAGCAGGTCGCCGCATCGGTATCGCCAATGTCGTCAGGCAGGGCGAAACACCATTCTGCCGGTCGCAGCAGATTTTGCTGCCAGAGGCCGCTGGCACCGATCGGGATCACGCGATCACCCGGCTTTAGCGAACTGACGCCCGATCCGGTGCGCGTCACAATGCCGAAACCTTCAAAACCCGGCACGAAGGGCAGGGTGGTGCGCGCGCTATAGGCGCCGGTCACGGGGATGAGATCCGACGGGTTGATGGCCGCGAGCGACAGCGCCACCTCGACTTCGCCCGCAGCCGGTGCCGGCTGCTCGACATCCACGAGCGCAATCACTTGCCGGGGATCGCCGAACTGGCTAACGAGGGTGGAGCGCATCGTCAGGGAGCCTCGCATGGACGGCAGGGAGCTGGAGAACGTCACGGAAATCCGTATTCCGTTTCGCGATATAGACATGCACGGCCACATGCACAATGCCGCCTATTATGCCCACGCGGAAGCAGCCCTTTCCAGCCTGTGGCGCCACCGTCCCCATGTCGTGAACGAACCGAGCTATCTCGTCCGGCGCTCCGGTTGCGTCTACCACCGTGGCCTGCGTTACGACGAGCCGGCGCGGTTCACCGTCAACGTCGCGAAGGTTGGCGGCAGCTCGATCAGCTTCGCCGTCAAGGTCGAGGCCCGCGGTCAGCTTGTCGCCGAGGTGGAGGTCGTCTGGGTGGCCGTCGACCCGCAGCGCCACACACCTTTGCCGTTGCCGACTGCCACGCGGGAATGGCTCGCCGCGTATACGGTGTAAGCCGAAACTTAAACCACGCGAAACAGCGCGACGATGCCCATACCGCCGCCAACACCCATCATGGCGAGCCCCTCCGTGCCGGCAGGCGATTTCAGCATCTGTGAGAACAGCCGGACAGTGAGGATCGCGCCCGAGGCGCCGTAGGGATGACCAAGGGCAATGGCGCCGCCATCGAGGTTGACCCTCTCGGATCCAATTTCCATCTGGTCGAGACTGCCAAGCACTTGCGAGGCAAAGGCCTCGTTGAACTCGATGAAATCGACCTTGGCGGGATCGAGCGTGGGCTGCCGCGCTTTCAGCTTGCGCATCGCCGGAACAGGGCCGAGGCCGAGCAGCTCTGGATGGACGCCGGCGGTTGCCGCGTCGACGAACTCCAGCGCAAGGGAAACGCCGAGTCGCTCCGCCTCGGCAAGGCTCGTCACCAGCACGATGGCGGCGCCGTCGTTGATCGGGCAGGCATTGCCGGCAGTCACTGTACCGCCCTCGACGAAAACCGGCTTCAGCCGCTGCAGCGTTTCGATCGAGGCATTGGCCCGCGGGCATTCGTCACGCGATACAAGACCTGCCGCGGTTTCGATCGGGACGATCTCGCGGGCGAACTTGCCTGCTGCATCGGCTTCAACAGCGCGGCGATGGCTTTGAAGGGCGAAGGCATCTTGCCGCTCGCGAGAAATACCGCACTCGGTCGCGACATTCTCTGCGGCGACCCCCATGTCCGGATCGCCGATCTCGTCGGGCGCCATGCGGGCGCGCTTGACCGGGGCAAGTTCGCCGCCGCGCTCCAGCGGTGGCCGCAGGCGGATGTGCGCCCGGCTGGCGCTCTCAGTCCCGCCTGCGAGATAAAAGCGGCCGGCGCCGGCCTGGATCATCCGCGCCGCGAGCGTGATCGCTTCCAGCCCCGATCCACATTGACGATCGACGGTCACGCCCGGTGTCGAGACTGGCATCCCCGCTTCGAGTGCTGCGAGCCGCGCGAGATTGCCGGCGCTGTTGGCGGCATTGCCGAGGATGACATCGTCAACATCGGTTGCCGCCAGCCCGACATCAGCAAGAATGCGGGCGATCAACGGTGCGACGAGCCGCGACGGTTCGATATCGCGAAGCGCGCCGTTGACGCGGCCGATGGGCGTTCTGAGCGCCGCAACGATGACAGGTACGCGCGAAGCGTCAGTCGATGCGTTCGAGGTCATCGTGGTCGTCCGCGATCCATTGCTTGAGTATCCCCGCCGCCACCTTGCCCGAACGCGTCATCGGCATCTCCCGGCAAAGCCAGAGGCGGCGTGGATGTTTGTAGCGGGGCAGGTGGGCGGCAAGATGGCGCTCGAGCGCTGCCCGGTCAAAGGCGGAACCTTCAGGCTCTATAACGGCGACGAGCTCGCTGCCGAGATCCGGATGGTCGAGCCCGAGCACAAGGGCAGCGTGCACGCCGGGAAACGCGGTCAGTGTTGCCTCCACTTCTTGCGGGTAAATGTTGTTGCCGCCCGACAGCACCATGCCGCCCGCACGGCCGAGAAGGTGCAGCGTGCCGGCCTCATCGACAAATCCGAGATCGCCGACGGTCGCCAGCCGACCTGAGCGGTGGAAGCCGGCGCCGTCGGCCGATCCGACATAACCGTCGGAAACGAGCGCGCTGTCGACGAAGATGGTTCCCGTTTCGCCCGGCGGCATGTCGGCCCCCGTGTCGCTTAGGATTTGGAGCGTGACGCCGGGAAAGGCGCGGCCGACGGCGGTCGCAGATGCGGTGTCGCTCTCGGTCGCCACACTGATGAAGCCCAGTTCGGAAGCGCCGTAATATTCGATCACGCGGGCCTCAGGGAAGGCGACGGTGGCAGCCGCTCGGTCGCTTGGCGTCAATTTGGCGCCGGCGACGGTGATTTGCGTGACGGACTTGTGTGGACTGCCTGGATTTGCCGCGCAGAGCCTGCGCAGCATGGTCGGCACCAGCACCAGTCGTTGCACCGCCTCCGCCTCGATGACGGCAAGGGAATGGGGCGCGTCGAAATGGGGCGCACCGATGAATTCGGCGCCGGCGACGAGGGTTTCCGCCAGCGCATAGAGCGTCAGCCCGTGCGCCAGCGGGCCGGGGGCGAAGGTTTTGCAGTCGCGGTTGATCCCGAAGAAATCCTGGCCAGCGGCAAGGCTCCGTCGCCACGATCCGCGGTCGCGTATGATCGCCTTCGGCGTACCGGTTGTCCCCGAGGTAAACACGATGAGGAAGGGCTCGGTGTCAGTGCCGATTGCGAGCGGCGCTTCTCCCACCTGTTCGTCATGCTCGTCAAAAGGTCGCGACGTGCCGCTTGCCGGACATTCGATCCGAAGTCCGGCGCCTTCGGCGCTGACGACGAGGTCGGGAGACAGAAGGTCGCGCATCGCCTGGCGTGTCGATGCCGGCAGATGCGGATCGATCAGCGCGACGCAATGGCCGCGGGTGGTTGCGGCGAGCAAGGCTGCGGCAAAGAGCGGATGGTTGCCGATCTCGAGAGCGACCAGGCGCGCCCGGTCGCCGAGCGCGCTTCTGCCCCCTCCATCGCCGACCAGGTCATCGAAAACGGCGACGAGCTGTCGGCCAAGCCGCGCCAGTTCGCTGAACGTGAAAACCCGGCCCTCCATACGGAAGGCCGGGGCATGCGGATGCTCATCCGCGTGCCGATGGAGCGCGGCGGCAAAGGGCATCGTTTCAGGCGCGGGCCGGCAGCAACGGATAGCCGGCAAAGACGGCGCGCGCTGCCAATGTTGCGATGGCCGCCTTCAGGAGGTCGCCAGGAATGAAGGCCAGCGAGCCGGTGGCGACGGCCATCAACGGCGTGCCGGTGACGACGGAAATCCAGGGCATGCCGATCGCGTAGAGCACGACAATGCCGCCGAGGACGGAGGCGAGGAAGAAGCCGACGAACTGGCGCGTCTCGGCCTGGCCTTCACGCACGGCGCGTTCCGCGATCAGGCCGGTGACGAAGGTGGCGACGACCCAGCCGAGGATGAAGCCGCCGGACGGGCCGGCAAGGACGGAAAGACCGCCGCGACCGCCCGAAAGTACCGGCAGGCCGATGGCGACGAGCAGCAGGAACAGGAGGAACGCAAGCGCGCCGCGCTTGGCGCCGAGGATGCAGCCGGCGAGCATGACGCCCATCGACTGGGCGGTGATCGGCACCGGAATGAAGCCGAGCGTGATCGGCGGGATGAGGCCGAGCACGACGACGATCGCGGCGAAGAGTGCAATGAGGACGAGGTCTCTGGTGTTCATGAAATTCCGGTTCCCTGTGTATTAGGATTTTTGCATTTATTGGCGGCGAAATCCGCGCGCGTCAATCGCCGCGGCGATCGTATCGGCGTCCTTGAGCGTCAGGATGATCAGCGGCCCGATGATCGTCAACGGCCGAACCGGCAGGCCCCGCGCGCGGTGCGCCTCGCGGATCGCCTGGTAACGGGCAAAGATATCGGGCACGAAACGCAACACCAGCCCCAGCGCCAGGCTGACGTCCGCCGCCCGCAGCCAACCCAGCCGTTCGAGCGGCGTCAACAGGACTGTGATCTCGTCCATGAAGGCGCTGATCGTCGTCGTCGCGGTCACGGCGGCCGCAAACAGCACCAGGGCCATCAGGCGCAAGGTCAGCGTGGCCACGTCCAGAACGGGCAGCAGGAAAAGATTAACGGCAGCGAGGAAGAAGATCGTCAGGAAGACGAAGCCGACGCGTTTCAGCGCTTCTCTCAAGGGGAGGCCGACGGACAGATAGAGACCGGCGGCGGCGACGAAGGCGATGGCCTGAACCGCGAGCGAGGAGCTGAGAAACAGGAGGATGCTGAGCGTCACGAGCGCGATGAGCTTTGCCCTGACCGGCAGGCGGTGCAGCAGGCTGTCGCCCTCGATGTGCAGGCTCGTCAGCATCCGGCGATCTCGTGGTAGAGGCGGATGGTCTCGTCCGGATTGCCGTCGCCGGCAAGCCGCCCCTCGTGGAAGAGCAGCAGGCGGTCGACGTTTTCGACCAATGCAAGGTCGTGGGTGATCACGACCGTATCCTCCGGCAGGCTCTCGATCGTCTCGGCGACGCGGCGCCGGTTCTTGAGGTCGAGTTGGTTGGTCGGCTCGTCGAGGATTAGGATCTTCGGATCGGTGACGACGACGCTTGCCATGGCGACGAGTTGGGTCTCGCCGCCCGAAAGCTCGTGCACGCGGCGTCTTGCCAGATGCTCGATGCCGAAGCGCGTCAGCGCGGCCTGCATGCGACGGTCGATGTCTTCGCGTGAATGGCCACGGTTCTTCAAGCCGAAGGCAATGTCTTCGGCAACCACTGGCATGATCAGCTGGTGCTGCGGGTTCTGGAAGATGAAACCGGCTTCGGACAGCACGGCGCGATCGTCATCGACCGTGTTCAGGCCGTTCACCGTGACGCGGCCGGTCGTGGGCTTGACCAGGCCGTTGATCAGCCGGGCAAAGGTGGTCTTGCCGGAACCGTTGAGGCCAATGATGCCGATGCGCTTTTCGCTGAGCGTCAGCGTCAGGGGATGCAAAGCCACCCGTTCGCCGAAGCGGACCGCGCAATCGGTAAAGCGGATGTCCATTCCGTTCCTCGCTGTCCTCAGGCCCGTGCTGTTTTCGGGTTGCTCTATAGGCCAAGTCCGACAACAAGAGCAATGCGACCTCCGGGCCGACGCCGCATTTGAATTGTGGGAATAAAAGCCTACTCTTGTTGTCATGACGATTCGCCTTTCCAACAGCGACGCCCGTCGCATCTTCCTCGCCAAGCAGGGCCTTTCCGGCGCGCCGAACCGTGCGCTCGGCAAGGAGGGGCTGTTGAAGCTGATCCACGATATCGGTTTCGTGCAGGTGGACAGCATCGCAACGGTCGAGCGCGCCCATCACCAGATCCTGTTTTCCCGCAACCAGACCTATCGCCGCGAGCATCTGACGGCACTTTTGGAAGACGACCGCGACCTGTTCGAACACTGGACGCATGACGCCTCGATCATTCCGAGCAGTTTCTACCGCTATTGGAAACACCGTTTCAAATGGGAAGGCGAAACGATCGTCGAGCGTTGGCGCAAGTGGCGTGGAGAGGGCTTCGAAAAAAGCTGCGACGAGACCTATGCGCGCATCGCCGAGGGCGGCGCGGTGCTGGCCCGCGAGCTGAAGGAGGCGGAGCACGAGTCCGGCGGCTGGTGGAACTGGCATCCCTCGAAGACGGCGCTGGAAGTGCTGTGGCGCACGGGCAAGCTGGCGATTGCCCGCCGGGAAAACTTCCAGAAGGTCTACGACCTGACCGAGAGGGTGATCCCGTCGCACCATCACGAAGGCGATGTCAGCCATCCGGAGTTCATCGACTGGGCCTGCCGCAGCGCGCTTGACCGACTGGGTTTTGCGACCCATGGCGAGATCGCCGCCTTTTGGGATCTCGTTTCTCCTGACGAAGCCAAGGCCTGGGTGGCCGAGCATCGCGACGAGCTTGACGAAATCGCGATCGAGGCGATCGACGGCGGCAAACCGCGTGCAGCCTTTGCCTTCACCGGGTTCCCGGGAACGCTCGGCGATGTTCCCGAACCGCCTGGACGGGTCCGGGTGCTCAGCCCCTTCGATCCGCTGTTGCGTGACCGCAATCGCACAGAGCGCCTGTTCGGTTTCTACTACCGCATCGAGGTCTTCGTGCCCGAGGCGAAACGCGAATATGGCTACTACGTCTTTCCGCTCATCGAAGGGGACCGGCTGATCGGCCGCATCGACATGAAGGCGGATCGCAAGCGTGGCAGCCTCGATGTGCGCAGGCTCTGGCTTGAGAAGGGAGTAAAGGCATCTGCAGGTCGCCTGGAGCGCATTGATGCCGAGCTCGATCGTGTCGCCCGATTTACCGGCGTCGAGCGGGTGGAGCGTCTCGACGGCTGGAACACGTCACTGACAGCGCCGCGCGTCCTTTGAGACGCGCCAAGGTCGCTGTCGCACTTGGAACTTCCGCATCGTTCCATGGATCGTCCCGGCATCTGGAATTACGCAGACGTGATATTTTCCTTGGCTTGAACCCGCCGCCTTCCTAAATGGAGGCGATAGAATTTCTTGATGCGGGAGCGTGCCACCATGAACACCGATCTGATGAGCCTCTTCGATGCCGACGAGGCAACGATCCGCAAGGTTCTCTCGGAGACGCTTGCCGGTGCCGACGACGGCGAACTGTTCCTTGAACACGCGCAAGCCGAGGTGTTGTCCTTCGACAACGGGCGCCTCAAGGGCGGTAGCTTCAACACCGACCAGGGCTTTGGCCTTCGCGCCGTCGCCGGCGAAGCGGTCGGTTATGCCCATTCCGGCGAGCTTTCGCTGTCGGCACTGCGTCGCGCGTCCGACGCCGTGGCGCAGGTAACCCGCGGCTATGCCGGCTCCTACGCCGCAGCCCCGCAGCGCACCAACAAGAAGCTCTACGGCGACGAGAACCCGATCGGCGAGCCAAGCTTCGAGGCGAAGGTCGCCCTGCTTCAGGAAATCGACGCCTATCTGCGCGCCAAGGATCCGAAGGTGCGCCAGGTCACGGCGTCGATCGCGGCAAGCTGGCAGGTCGTCGATATTCTTCGCGCCGACGGCCATCGCGTGCACGACATCCGGCCGATGACCCGAATCAACATTTCCGTCGTCACCGGTGACGGCGACCGGCAGGAAAGCGGCTCCTTCGGCACCGGCGGCCGCCGCGGTTTCGGCGACTTCGTTACCGAGGAGAACTGGAAGGCGGGTGCCGACGAGGCGCTACGCCAGGCGCTGGTCAATCTCGACGCAGTTGACGCGCCGGCCGGCACCATGGACGTGGTGCTTGCCTCCGGCTGGCCGGGCGTCATGCTGCATGAGGCGGTCGGCCATGGCCTCGAAGGCGATTTCAACCGCAAGAAGACCTCGGCTTTTGCAGGGCTTTTGGGCGAGCAGGTTGCCGCCAAAGGTGTCACCGTCGTCGACGATGGCACCATCGAGGCGCGTCGTGGCTCGATCTCGATCGACGACGAGGGCACGCCGTCCGGCTACAACGTGCTGATCGAGGACGGCAAGCTCGTCGGCTACATGCAGGACCGGCAGAACGCCCGGCTGATGGGCATGCAGCCGACCGGCAACGGCCGTCGGCAGGGTTATGCCCATGTGCCGATGCCGCGCATGACCAACACCTACATGCTCTCGGGCGACAGGACGCCGGAAGAAATCATCGCGTCGGTGAAAAAGGGCATCTACGCCGTCTCCTTCGGCGGCGGCCAGGTGGACATCACCTCCGGCAAGTTCGTCTTCGGCTGCACCGAGGCCTATCTGATCGAGAACGGCAAGATCGGCGCGCCGGTCAAGGGCGCCATGCTGATCGGCAACGGCCCGGACGCGATGAAGCGGGTGACCATGATCGGCAACGACACCAAGCTCGATACCGGCATCGGCAATTGCGGCAAGGCCGGACAATGGGTGCCGGTTGGCGTCGGCCAGCCGCACCTGCGCATGGACCAGATCACCGTTGGTGGCACCCAGGCCTAGTTGCCTCTGGCGTTCCTTTTGCCTGCCGCCGGAGATCGCCCGGCGGCAGCTATCTCGTTCCCGGCTCAGCCGCGTGATGGCAGCATCATGCAATCATAGGAGCGCTGCTTGAGCGCATCGCAGGCGGCAGCTGCCGCATCGCGGCTCGAAAATCCGACGAAACGGGCACGGTAGATCGCCTTGGCACCCTTGCCCACCGCTTCGGTATAGGGGGTAGCGCCTGCCAGCGGCGCGCCGGCTTCGGAGCGCGCCTGGGCAAGCAGCATGCGCGCGGCCTCGGCCGAAGGCGCTGCCGAAATCTGGATCTGCCAGCCGCCGCCGGCTGCGGGGACGGCGGCCGTTGTTTCGATCTCGACCACCTCGGTCGGGCGCTCCGCGGGGATCGCGGTCGTTGCTGTTGCGGAAATCAATGCTGCTACGGAATCCTGTTTTGCCCGCTGCGGCGCAGCGTAGGGCATCGGCACGTCCGATGCTGACGCGGATGCTGATACCGACGCGACCTCGACCGGGGCCTCGGCAACCTTTCCCCCGCGCGTGGACGCAACCAGTTGCCGTCCGCCCTTTGCCGCCTTGCCGACATGGCGGTCGAGCAGGGCGGCCATCTTGGCGTCGCGGCTGCGTGCCGTCTTGCCGCCGAGCACGACGCCGACGACACGGCGATTGCCGTCCTTGACGGCGCTGACGAGATTGAAGCCGGACGCGTTGGTGTAGCCGGTCTTGATACCGTCCATGCCGTCGTAGCGGTACATCAGATTGTTGTGGCCCCGCACTTTGCGGCCACGGAAATTGAAGCTCTCCGTCGCAAACAGCCGATACTCTCTGGGAAAATCGCGCATCAGGGCGACGGCGAGCGTCGACATTTCCCTTGCCGTTGTCACCTGCCTGCTGGCCGGCAGGCCCGAAGCGTTGATGAAAACGGTCTTGTTCATGCCGAGCTGGCGCGCCTTGGCGGTCATCATCCGGGCGAAATTCGCTTCCGAGCCTCCGAGCTTTTCGGCCATGGCAGCGGCTGCGTCATTGCCCGAGCGCACGATCATGCCGAGCACTGCTTCGCGAACCGTGATCGTCATGCCGGGTTTCAACCCGAGGCGCATCGGCGGCTTGGCCGCGGCTGCCTTGGAGACCTTGATCTTGCTGTCCCAGGACAGCTCTCCGCGCTTGAGCGCCTCGAAGGCCATGTAGACCGTCATCATTTTGGTGAGCGATGCCGGATGGTTGAGCACATCAGGGTTTTCCGCTGACAGAACCTTGCCGGTGCGCGCGTCGAGGACCAACGAAGCGGAGCCGGCCACGGCCGTTGCGGTCCCAAGAGCGAGAGCGAAGGTCGCCAGAAGGAGGCAGCGCAGAGTTTTCATGTTGGTCCCCGTCGAAAGCGCCGTCGGCAGGCGCAGAGCTGTTTCGTTTTGCGACAAGATCCGTGTCTTTGTTGCAACTTTAGGGCGGAATGCGTCGGCTCCGTCCTGTTTTGAGGCGTGTGGTAAATGGGCGATGAACGCAACGGCGTTCAACAAGGTTTAACGCCCCTGCCGTTAACCTTCGAGCCTTGGTGCGCCACGCGGGGGAACATGAGGCCGGACATCAAGAACACGTTGAGGACCGCCGTTCGCCGTGCCGCGATCGCAGGTGGGCTGGAGCTTGCCCATGGGCTGAGCCGCGCCGGAATGATGGCCGCAGCGCGGGGGCGGGGAGCGATCTTCACGCTGCACCACGTCCGGCCCAAACGTGCCAGGCCCTTCGATCCCAACGCGCATCTGGAGATCACGCCGGATTTTCTCGATGCGGCGCTGTCGGCCTTGAAGCGCGACGGATATCGTTTCGTCGCCCTTGATCAATTGCCCGAAGCGCTTGCCGCGGAAGGGGGGCCGGTCGCGTGCTTTACGCTCGATGACGGTTACAGGAACAATCTCGACCATGCATTGCCGGTTTTCGAGCGCCATCGAGCACCGTTTACGGTGTTCGTGACCGGTGGCTTCGTCGACCGAACCCATACGCTCTGGTGGGAAACGCTCGCCGAAGTGCTCGCGCGCAGTGCTGAGTTGCGCTTCGATTTCGGTGCCGGTGTCGAGACGCTGCAAGCGCGTACCGTCAGCGAAAGGCAGATGGCTTTCAACCGGGTGGCCGATTTCATTCACAGCCGGGACGAGGCCGGCTCCATCGCGTCGCTGAATGCCCTGGCGATGGCGCGTGGTGTCGACCCTTTGGCGATGACCGCGCAACTGACGTTGGACGAAGCGGGACTTCGGCGGTTGGCCGGAAGTCCGCTTGCAAGTCTTGGTGCCCATACGATCAGCCACCGCTCGGTCGCGCGTCTCGATAAGGACGAGGCAAGGCGCGAAATCGAGGATTCCGCGCGACGGGTGGAGGCAATCGTCGGCCGGCGCCCGCTGACCTTCGCCTATCCCTACGGCGACGCGCTGGCCGCGTCGCCGCGGGATCATCAGATCGTCGCAGACCTTGGCTTCACCCTGGCGGTCACGACGAGACCCGGGACGCTCCGTGCGCCGGCACCGGCACTTCACGCGCTGCCGCGCATATCGTTGAACGGACATTTCCAACGTGCACGCTACGCATCGGCGCTGGCGTCGGGTATTCCCTTCCGCCTGGCGCGCGGCTAGGGCGACCGTCAGGGATACATGCGCACCTTTTCCCAACCGCCTTCCGGAGCCGCCCGCCGGAACTCCATGCGGTCATGCAGGCGGAAGGGGCGGTCGTGCCAGAATTCGATCGAGGTCGGGCGGATGCGGAAACCCGACCAGTAGCTCGGGCGCGGGATTTCACCGAGAGCGTGACGGGCCGTGTATTCGGCAACCGCCTTTTCCAGCGCGAAGCGGCCCTCGAGCGGACGCGACTGTTTCGATGCCCAGGCGCCGATGCGGCTGCCGCGCGGCCGGCTCTTGAAATACTCGTCCGCTTCCTCATCGGTGACGATCTCGACCGGACCACGCACGCGCACCTGTCGCCTCAAAGACTTCCAATGGAAGCACATGGCCGCCTTGCGCGCGCCCAGGATTTCCTGGCCCTTCTGGCTTTCGAAATTCGTGTAGAAAACGAAGCCGCGTTCATCAAAACCCTTCAGCAGAACCATGCGGACATTCGGCAGCCCGTCGTTGTCGACGGTGGCCAGTGCGACCGCATTCGGGTCGTTGATCTCGCTGCCTTCCGCGTCCTTCAGCCATGTGCCAAACAGGGAAAAGGGTTCATTTGATTCGGTGAAGTCACCGCTTGTTAACTCATTCGCCGCCATATTACGTCCCAATGCCGTGATGTCTGGCGCGGAAATACTTCGGGATGAGCCCGACCGGTAGTTCCGCATCGAAAATGTCGGAGCCTGTAGTTGCCCTAGTTGCGCAACTGACGGCTCCAGCGAGTCTGACAGGATTGCCGTGCAAGACATAGCAAAGTGGATCGACGCCAAGAAGGGGTATTCCTTCGCCCTGCTGCGTGGCGCGGCAATTTGCCTGCCGGTCCTGGTTCTTCCCGGCTGCATGGGCGCGGGTCTCGACCTCTTCGGCAAAGGTGTCGACCGTACGGTTTCCACCGGCACGGTTCCTGTCGCCAAAACTTCCGATGGCCTCTCCGACGCAGTGTTGGTCCGTGACGCCGTGACATCGGCCGATCTCGCCACCGGCAGCATCAATCCGATCCCGTGGGCCAATGCGACCTCCGGCAGCGCCGGCGTCATCAGCACCATTCAGGAAGATCGCGCCAGCGGCATGCTCTGCCGTCGCTTCACCACCACGCGCCACTCCTATGAAGGCATTGCCAAATTCGACGGCAACACCTGTCAGGGCGGCGACGGTGCCTGGTATCTGACGAGCTTCGGCCCGCGCGCCTGAAATCTGCGATTAACCACAATTCCCTAAAAGTGCGCATGATCGCGCCCCGCGGCTGATCGGCGATCGCTGGCGCGGCACCGGCTAACCACTATTTAGCAAGTTCCCGCAATCATCGGTGTTCAGTGAACGGGCGACGATGGCGCCTTCAATCTTGGGGCATAAAGGCGAGCGTCAGGGAGAGGCCGCCGATCAGAGAAGATGGTAGAAGCCATGCGTGATCCCTATGCGATCCTCGGTGTCCGGCGCAACGCCGGGCAGGACGAAATCAAGGCGGCCTGGCGTTCGCTGGCCAAGGCCGTGCATCCCGACCATAACCAGGACGATCCGAATGCGGCGGAGCGTTTTGCCGAAGCTGGCAAAGCCTACGAGCTTCTGCGCGATCCGAAGCTCAGGAGCCGCTACGACTACGCGCGCCGTGAGGCAGAGCTTCGTCGCATGGAGGCGATGAAGGCGAAGATGCGCGGCGCCACCCAGGAAGAGCCGCCGGTCGACGCCGAAACCGCAGAGGACGCTGCATCCCAGATCTTTGCGGCCGAAGCACGCGCCAAGGCCGCCCGGTCCGCGCCGAGGTCGGAGGCCAAGCCATCACCCAAGCCAGCGCCGAAACCGGCGGCGAAGGAGCCTGAGCGCTCGACCCAGGCTCCGGAGGCCAAGCCGGAACCGGTCGCCGAGCCGCAGCAGGAGGCCCAAGTTCGGGCAGAAGCGCCGTTGATGCAGCGCGCGGCGGCTCCCGCCGCAGAACTCGTCGCAGCCATCGTCCGGCGTATTCGCGGCCGTGCCGCAAAGACGGCCGACAAGGTCCCCGATCTGCCGGTCGATCTGTCCGTCAGCATCGACGATCTGATCAATCGCCAGCGCCTGACCGTGGAACTTCCGGACGGGGAGACGCTGAAGGTCCAAATTCCTCCCGGTGCGGTCGACGGTCAGGCCGTTCGCCTTGCGGAGCAGGGGTATCGGGTCACCGGCATGACCCGTGGCGACGTCGTCGTTACGCTGAGGGTCGACCAGGGCGGTGCATTCCGCACCCGCGGCCTTGATCTTCTGACGACCTTGTCTATCGACCTTCAAGGCGCAGTGCTGGGCTGTGAACAAGAGATCGTGACACCGGTGGGACCCGTAACCGTGGTCGTGCCGGCCTGGTCCGGTTCGGACAAGGTCATCCGCCTCGAGGGCCGCGGTTTGCCCGGCGCCTATGGCATGCACGGCGCTCTCCTGGTCGAGTTGCGTCTGGTCCTCAACGACGCCCCGGACGAAAAGGTCACCGATCTTATGAAGGCGCAGCGCGACGGCCTCTATTTGTGACGGTCCGTTTGTGACAGTTTGCTGACATGCTGACCCAATATTACGGGGACTAACAGTTCCTGATCCCGGCCGTGCTTGAACCACCCCGGCGGCTATGCCATAGGCAATTCTCTACAATTGCCGCTCCTTGCGTTGCGGCATCTATGACATCTTTGAACTTTGGCACCGGCGCCGGCTGTTGCTTGAAATAGTATTGGGGACTTACCATGGCTCAGGCATCCGGTCTGATGAAGGGCAAGCGCGGCGTCATCATGGGCGTTGCAAACAACCGTTCCATCGCATGGGGCATTGCCCAGGCCATCCACGCTCAGGGTGGTGAAGTTGCACTGACCTACCAGGGCGACGCGCTGAAGAAGCGCGTCGAGCCGCTGCTGGCCGAGATTGACGGCTTCATGGCTGGCCACTGCGACGTCAGCGACGAAGCCACGATCGATGCCGTGTTCGAGACGCTGGAAAAGAAGTGGGGCAAGATCGACTTCGTCGTGCACGCGATCGGCTTTTCCGACAAGGACGAGCTGACCGGCCGTTATGTCGACACGTCGCCCGAGAACTTCGCCAAGACCATGCAGATCTCGGTCTATTCCTTCACGTCGGTTGCCCGTCGCGCTGAAAAGCTGATGACCGATGGCGGCTCGATGCTGACCCTGACCTATTACGGCGCCGAAAAGGTCATGCCGAACTACAACGTCATGGGTGTTGCCAAGGCCGCGCTTGAAGCCAGCGTCAAGTATCTTGCGGTCGACCTCGGCCCGAAGAACATTCGCGTGAACGCCATTTCGGCTGGCCCGATCAAGACGCTCGCAGCGTCCGGCATCGGCGATTTCCGCTATATCCTCAAGTGGAACGAGTACAACGCACCGCTGCGTCGCACCGTGACGATCGAGGAAGTCGGTGACGTCGGCCTTTACATGCTCTCCGACCTGTCGCGCTCGGTCACCGGTGAAGTGCACCACGCCGACAGCGGTTACCATGTCGTTGGCATGAAGGCCGTTGACGCGCCCGATATCTCGGTCATCAAGGACTGATCGGCTCTGTCCTGTAGCCTGTCGCCCGGAGACAAGTTGTGCTGATCTATGTGATCCGTCACGGACAGACCGACTGGAACGCCGAAAGCCGGCTCCAGGGGCAGAAGGACATCCCGCTCAATGACATCGGTCGCCAGCAGGCGACCGGCAACGGCGTTGCGCTTGCCGGTATCCTCGGCGCGGACGCCGCGCATTTCGATTTCGTCGCCAGCCCGCTCGGCAGAACGCGCGAGACCATGGAGCGGGTGAGGCGTGCAATGGGGCTTGACCCCGACGCCTACCGCACCGACGAACGGCTGAAGGAAGTTTCATTCGGCGACTGGGAAGGGCACACGCTGCCCGAACTCAAGCGCTCGGTGCCGTTGCGGATTGCCGAAAGGCGCGCCGTCAAGTGGGATTTCATTCCGCCCGGCGATGACGCGGAGAGCTACGAAATCCTCTCCTGGCGCATTGCTGCCTGGCTGAAGGACGTGACGAAGCCGACGGTTTGCGTCAGTCACGGCGGCGTCATCCGCGCGCTTTTCAAGCTGTTCGGGGAAATGGAGGCCGAAGAAGCCGCCTCCGCAGCGATCCCGCAGGACCGCCTGCTGCGCATTTCCGGTAGCGCCATCGGCTGGATCTGATCCACCACAACGAAAAAACCGCGCCACGATTCCAGAGAATGCGTGAAGCGGTTTTGCGTCGGAATTCGTGAAGCGTGTGGAGGGCGTGACGCTCTTTACTGGACGATTTCGAGGTCGTTGATGACCCGCTTGCCGTCGACTTCCGTGTAGAAGACGAGAACCTTTACGCCAGCCTTCAAGCCCTCGAAGTTGAACTCTTCCGGCGCCTGGTAGTTCTTGCCGTCATCGAGCGAGAGGCTCAGGCGGTCCGTATCGACACCCGTAATGGTAGCTTCTACATCGGCGCTTTCGGCAAGGGCGGACAACGGCGAGAGCAAGCCTGCGGTGGCCATAAGCGCGGCAATGACAAAACGCATCTTTCTTGCCCTCTTCAACGATTCTGCGAACACTGTTGTCATCACCCTTGATCCCCGATTGTGGCAAAAATTGCCTTGCGATTTGGCTTTTGGCCGGGTTGCCCGCTTTTTTGACGCCCCGCCCGGCGCCGAAAGACTGGACGGCGACACCGTAATTTTCAAGCGGGGGAGCGCCCAAGTCGGCGGTTTCACGGAAGAGTTTCCCCATGAATTATGGGGTTTTCCAAGGATTTGTGACGAAAGCCAATCTTAAGACTCGATCGCTACCTTTGGTTGGGGACCAAGGGGAATAGATTGAAGATCATTGACGTTCTGCGCCACCGCATTCGGGCGGCCGCCAGGTTTGCGAAACCATCGCTCATACCTGCGGCAATCGCCGGCCTTGTCGTCTTCACGGGCGGGCACATCTACGAGCGGCAAAATCGCGAAAACTTCCAGAACGACCTCAGGATCGACGTCGAGAATGAACTGAATCTCATCGCCAACCGGTTGCAATCGGAGGTAAACACCAACATTGCGGCGCTGAATGGTTTTGCCAACAGCATTGGCGTGCATCCGGCCATGACGCCTGACGATTTCACGGTCATGGCGACGAAGCTTCTCTTGCAGAACCCGCAGATGGCCCGGGCGTCTGCTGCACCCGGCGGCGTGGTGCGGATCGCTTTTCCGCGCGAGAGCCAGAAATGGTTCATCGGCAGCGACTTCAACAGGTTCGGCGCGACGAGGCGCGCGGTCGAGCGGGCGTCGTCGACGGTGCGGCCGGTGATGATCGGGCCAATCCGACTGCCGACTGGCCGCAGTGGTTTCGAACTGTTCCTGCCGGTCTTCTCCAAGATCCAGGGGCGGATGGAACGGTGGGGCTATGTCGAGGCCATCATCGACGAGAAGGCGCTCTACCGTGCGGCGCGCCTGCTTGAGGCCGGCGGCGAGGCACCGGAACTGACGCGGGACCACCGCCACGTCGACGTTCACCTCGCCATCAGGGATGTTTCCGAAGCAGATCGTATCCAGGACGCGTTCTATGGCGACGACGCGCTCTTTCGCAAGGCGCCGGTCACGCGCCGGCTTGAACTGGCCGGCGGCGTCTGGGAGCTTGCAGCCATGCCGGTCGGGGGCTGGGGGCAACTGCCGGAAAACAGTGACAGCATTCGCCAGGCGATGATCGCAGCCATTGCGGTCGTCGTTATCCCGATCCTCTTGACCGGCGGCCTTGTCAATGAGCGCCAGCGCAACATCGCCAAGCTGAAGGCGCGGGAAGGGGAGGTGATGACGCTGTCGCATCGCCTGAACCTGGCGCTCGACGCTTCGAAGATCGGCATCTGGGAAATCGACGTCGAGACGCAGCAACGCTCCTGGGACGACCGCATGTTCCACCTGCATGGGCTGGAGGCGCATCTGGACGAACCCACTTACGATGAGTGGCGCACGACCGTGCATCCCGATGATATCGGTATTGCCGCCAATGCGCTGTTCCGCAGCCTTGATGACGGCCTGGAATACCGATCGCAATATCGCGTCGTTCTGCCCGACGGTACGGTGCGCCACATCCGCAATGTCGGGTCGAGCCACCGGGGCGCCGATGGCCGCGCGAAGGTGACCGGCATCAGTTGGGATGTCAGCGACGACGTTTTGAAGAACGAGCGGCTGAGCGCCGCCAAGGCGCAGGTCGATCAACAGAACCACGAGCTCGAACTGGCGTTGAAGGGCCTCTATGAACGCGAGCAGGACCTCGAACTGCTCTCCCGCCGGCTCGATCTCGCGCTCGACTCCTACCGTTGCGGCATGTGGGAGGCGGATCTCGACGACAACGTCGCCTATTGGGACGAGCGCATGCACCAACTCTACGGCATCGTCTACACCGACGGGGCCACGAACGAGGATATATGGCTCACCACCCTTCATCCGGATGACCGGCAGGCGGCCCTGGAGGCGGTCAACCGCGCCATTGCCGCGGACGAAACCTACGTGCATCAAGCGCGTGTGGTGCTGTCTGCCGGGGGCATTCGCCACATTCGGTCGGTCGGCAAGCTGCATGTGGCGCCCGACGGCGCGCGCAAGCTTGTCGGCATGGCTCTCGATGTCACCGAAGATGTGCTGATGACCGAGCAACTGCGCGCGGCCAAGGCGATGGCGGATGCGAAAAACGCCGAGCTCGAACAGGCGCGGGTGCGCATCGAGCACAATGCGCTGCATGATCCGCTGACCGGGCTCGGCAACCGGCGCATGCTCGACAAGGCGTTGGAGCGCTTGGCCAGGGCCGGCGACGGCATCGCCATTCTCCATATCGATCTCGACCGGTTCAAGCAGATCAACGATACACTCGGTCATGCGGCTGGCGATGCGATGTTGATCCATGCCTCCGAGATTCTAAGGGCCAACACCTCGCCAGGCGACATCATTGCCCGCATCGGCGGCGATGAGTTCGTGGTGGCGGTCACCAGTGCGCCGGCGGATGCGGCATTGGCGGGACGCTGTGACCGGATCATTGCCGCAATGCGACAGCCGGTCGACTACAACGGCTTTCCCTGCCGCTTCGGCGTCAGCATCGGCGTGGCCGTCGGGCACGGGGCGGATATCGATGCACGCAAGCTGCTCGTCAACGCGGATATTGCGCTCTATCGCGCCAAGGAGGCCGGCCGTAATCGCTACCAGTTCTTCACCGAAGTGCTGCAGGCGGAGGTGGTGACCGCCAAGCGCATCGCCGACGAGATCTTGGAGGGCATCGAGCGCGACGAGTTCGAGCCGTGGTATCAGCCTCAGTTCGATGCGACCACTCTGGCACTCTGCGGCGTCGAAGCACTGGTGCGCTGGCGGCATCCGCGCGAAGGCATCCTGACACCGGATCGTTTCCTCGGGATCGCCGACGAACTCAACGTGACGGCGGTGCTCGATCGCCTGGTTCTGGAAAAATCGCTGACCGACCAGATGCGTTGGGCCGCGGCCGGGCTTCGGGTGCCGAAGATCTCGGTCAATGTTTCGGCCAAGCGGCTGCAGGACGATGACCTGCTGTCCTCGCTTGAAGGCCTGAGCATCGCGCCGGGGCAGATCTGTTTCGAGCTGGTGGAGTCGATTTTCCTCGACGAAAGCGACGACATCGTCGCCGCCAATATCGAGGGCATCAAGAAACTTGGCATCGACATCGAGCTCGACGATTTCGGCACCGGCCATACCTCGATCGTCAGCCTGCTGAAGATCAAGCCGAAACGGCTGAAGATCGATCGCCAGCTCGTCGTTCCGATCCTGAGCGCCCGCCGGGAGCAGGCGCTGGTCCGCTCGATCATCGATATCGCCCGTTCGCTCAACATCGAGACGGTGGCCGAGGGCGTGGAAACCATGGCGCATGCCGAAATGCTCGGCATTCTCGGCTGCGACGTGCTCCAGGGCTATGCCTTTGCCCGACCGTTGAGTTCGGAGAAGTTCCTCGCCTTTGCAACGGAACGCGGCCTGCGCCTGGCGTCGTGACGAAGGTCATCGCGTTAGGCCGCAAAAGTCTTTCCCCGTCTTCGGCTTTCCACTAAGAGAGGGCATCCGCGTACGTAACGTACGGCCGTTGCTTGCTTAGGGTCGGTTGCCTTCATGTCGCATAACACTTTCGGTCACCTCTTCCGCGTCACCACCTGGGGCGAAAGCCATGGGCCGGCGCTTGGCTGCGTCGTCGACGGCTGCCCGCCCGGCATTCGCTTCACGCTTGCCGAACTCCAGGCCTGGCTCGACAAGCGCAAGCCTGGCCAGTCGCGCTTCGTCACCCAGCGCCGCGAGGACGACCTCGTCAAGGTGCTCTCCGGCGTGATGTTCGACGAGGACGGCGAGACGATGATCTCGACCGGTACGCCGATCTCGATGCTGATCGAAAACACCGACCAGCGTTCCAAGGACTATTCGGAGATCGCCAAGCGTTATCGCCCCGGCCACGCCGACTACACCTACGACCTTAAATACGGCATTCGCGACTACCGCGGCGGCGGACGCTCGTCCGCGCGCGAGACGGCAGCACGCGTGGCGGCCGGCGGCGTCGCCCGCAAGGTCGTGCCGGGTCTCGTCGTCCGTGGCGCCCTCGTCCAGATCGGCAAGCACAAGATAAACCGGGCCAACTGGGACTGGGCCGAGGTCGACAACAACCCGTTCTTCGCGCCGGACCCTGCGATCGTTCCGGTCTGGGAGGAGTACCTCGACGGCATCCGCAAGTCCGGCTCGTCGATCGGTGCGGTGGTCGAGGTCGTTGCAGAAGGCGTGCCTGCCGGCATCGGCGCTCCGATCTATGCCAAGCTTGACCAAGATATTGCGTCGAACCTGATGTCGATCAACGCCGTCAAGGGTGTGGAGATCGGCAATGGCTTCGGGGCGGCCGAAATCACCGGTGAAGAGAACGCCGACGAGATGCGCATCGGCGACGATGGCAAGCCGGTCTTCCTGTCCAATCATGCGGGCGGTATTCTCGGTGGCATCGCCACCGGCGAGCCGGTGGTTGCGCGCTTTGCCATCAAGCCCACCTCGTCGATCCTCACCGAGCGGCGCTCGGTCGACAGCGACGGCAACGAGGTCGATGTGCGCACCAAGGGTCGTCATGATCCGTGCGTCGGTATCCGCGCCGTGCCGATCGGCGAGGCGATGCTTGCCTGCACGATTGCCGATCACTACCTGCGTGACCGTGGCCAGACCGGCCGCCTCAAGTAGTTTTGCCTCTCAAGGAATTCGGGAACAGCACCATGTCCTATGATCAGAAGCGTGTCGTCGATGCCATCCGCGCCTTCGAGGCCGGCGAGATCGTCGTCGTGACCGATGACGATGGCCGCGAGAACGAGGGCGACCTGATCGTCGCGGCGGTGCATTGCACGCCGGAGAAGATGGCCTTCATCGTGCGCCACACCTCTGGCATCGTCTGCACGCCGATGCCGCGCGAAGAGGCCAAGCGCCTCAACCTAAACGCCATGGTGGCGGAGAACGATTCCGCCCACACGACGGCCTTCACCGTTTCGGTCGATTTCAAGCACGGCACCACGACGGGCATTTCCGCCGACGATCGCACGCTGACGGTGCGCAACCTTGCCAATCCCAATGTTGGGCCGACCGATTTCGTTCGCCCTGGCCACATCTTCCCGCTGGTGGCGCGCGAAGGCGGTGTGCTCATGCGCTCCGGCCATACGGAAGCGGCCGTCGACCTCTGCAAGCTCGCCAGCCTGCCGCCGATCGGCGTGATCTGCGAACTGGTCAACGACGACGGCACCGTGATGCGCGGGCCGCAGGTCGCGAGCTTTGCCGATACCCATGGCCTGAAGCAGGTCTCGGTCGCCGACCTCATTGCCTACCGCCAGCGCAAGGAAACCCTGATCGAGCAGGGCGGTTCCTTCGATATCGAGACGCCCTACGGCCCGGCCAAGGGACATTCCTATTCTCTGCCCTGGGACCCGATGCAGCATCTGGCCGTCGTCTTCGGCGACATCCGCGACGGCGTCGATATCCCGGTGCGACTGCATCTCGAAAATGTCGGTGCCGACGTGTTCGGCAAGGACTGCCAGATCGACCGCATCATGAAGCGCATTGCCGATGAGGGCAGGGGGGTCATCGTCTATCTGCGCGAAGGATCGGTCGGTGTCGGCGTCTCGCAGACGGCGCGCAAGGGCAAGCACGACCGCGAGGGGCATGACGAAGCGCAGGCGCGCGAAAACGAATGGCTGGAAATCGGTCTCGGCGCGCAGATCCTGAAGGATCTGGGCATCAGCTCCATCCGGCTTCTGGCGTCGCGCGAACGTCACTATGTCGGCCTCGAAGGTTTCGGCATCAAGATTGCCGGAACCGACATCATCTGAGGCAAAGGCTCATGGCTTACGACAAGGCCCGGATCGACGATCCGGGCCTTGTCGTTTGAGAGGCGCTCCACCCAATAAAAAGCCGCGCACTAAGCGCGGCCTTGCTCATTCGGTAGTCGCGCGCCCGATCAGGGCAGCGCGTCGTAACCCTCGCCGAAGCCCTTGAGGTCGACCGGGATGCCGATGCCTTCTTCGGGCGACTGGAAGACGATGAAGGTTGCCGTTGCACCGGAGCGGAAGGTCTTCAGGAGTTCGTCCTCGAGCACCACTTCGGCATAGCAGCCGTCGGAGAAGCAACGCACGAAATAGGCGCGGCCGATATCCTTGCCGTCAACATTGAGACCGAGGCCGTTCGGCAAAAGCACGCCGAGCGGGGCCAGCACGCGCAGGATCTTGGCCTTGCGGTCGGCGGTCTTCAAAACGACGACGGACAGACCGACTTCCGGCCGGTCTTCGGCAATCACGTTCTGCATCAGGGCACATTGGTCGGCAGAAGCGCCCGGCGGCTGATCGCAGACGATCGACCACGCGCCATGGTTGGACTTGACCGTGCCGGGGGTTCCGGCGGGCTGCTGGGCCATGCTTGCGGCAGGCAGAGCGAGAACGGCAAGGCCGAAGGCGGCGAAGGCCGACAGTCGGGAAAAGAGGGGCAGGCCCATGTAAACCTCAAAACGTCGAATCATCAGGGCTATTCTTGAAGCGCGCGGGAATAAATGAAAAGCCCTGCGGGGCACATTCCAGCGTCATATGGCGGAAATTGGGCGTGTTGCGGGCCCTGTCCGATGTGTTGTCGATGCGGCTGCGTGAAATCGCGCCGCCCGACGCAAGGAAGAGCCTCTATAGGTTGATTTGCCACGGCTTTCGAGGGGTGCCTGTGTGAAAAGCGACGTTTGTGCAAAAATGCCGCATGGGGTTGATTGGTCAGATGTTGCGGCATCGGACAAACTGTGGTTTGAAGCGCAGCAGTATCGCAGGGATTCTGCGTTCCGGTTTGATCCTGATCAAGCGCATTGGGGAGACATATTGTGAAAAACAAGGCTTATGCAGTTCTGGCAGCGCTTGCCTGTCTGCTTTTTGCTTCGAGCGCCTTTGCTGACAAGCCTGTCGAATGGCAGACGAATTTTCAGTCGGCTGCTACGGGCATCATGGAAGAAATCACGTGGTTTGAACATTATACCCTGTGGTTCATCATTCCGATTACTCTTTTCGTTCTCCTCCTTTTGATCATCGTCGTGGTCAAGTTCCGCGAAAGCGCGAACCCGGTTCCGTCGAAGACCAGCCACAACACCGCGATTGAAGTTGTCTGGACCGTTGGTCCGGTCGTCATCCTTCTCTTCCTCGCGATCCCGTCCTTCCAGCTCCTGACCGCGCAGCTGACGCCGCCGGCCAATCCGGATCTGACGCTCAAGGCGACCGGCAACCAGTGGTACTGGTCGTACGAGTATGAAGT
>NZ_DASYHB010000090.1:0-38157 GCF_035999185.1 Ensifer sp.
CCAGCGCTTTTTCTTCATTGAGGGGACTTCCCGCATGCGTGCAAACTACCTGTTCACGAGTGAATCCGTAGCCGAAGGTCATCCGGACAAGGTGTGTGACCGTATCTCCGACGAGATCGTCGACCTGGTCTACCGCGAAGCTGCCAAGACCGGCGTCGATCCCTGGGGCGTTCGTATCGCCTGCGAGACGCTGGCGACCACCAACCGCGTCGTGATTGCCGGCGAAGTTCGCCTGCCGCCGAGCCTTCTGAAGAAGGACAAGGACGGCAACGACGTCATCAATCCCTCGAAGTTCAAGTCTGCAGCGCGCAAGGCGATCCGCGAGATCGGCTACGAGCAGGACGGTTTCCACTGGAAGACGGCGAAGATCGACGTTCTCCTGCACTTCCAGTCCGCCCACATTGCCCAGGGCGTCGACAGCGCTGCCGACAAGCAGGGTGAAGAGGGTGCCGGCGACCAGGGTATCATGTTCGGTTACGCCTGCCGCGAAACCTCCGAGCTGATGCCTGCGCCGATCTACTACTCGCACCGCATCCTCAACCTGCTCGCCGCCGCCCGCAAGAAGGGCGAGGGCGAAGTCGCCAAGCTCGGCCCGGATGCCAAGAGCCAGGTTACCGTCCGCTACGTCGACGGCAAGCCGGCCGAAGTCACCTCGATCGTGCTGTCGACCCAGCACCTCGACGATAGCTGGGATTCGGCCAAGGTTCGCGCCGTTGTTGAGCCCTACATCCGCGAAGCACTCGACGATCTGAAGATCGCCGACGATTGCACCTGGTACATCAACCCGACCGGCAAGTTCGTCATCGGCGGTCCTGATGGTGACGCCGGCCTCACCGGCCGCAAGATCATCGTCGACACCTATGGTGGTGCAGCACCTCATGGCGGCGGCGCCTTCTCGGGCAAGGACACGACCAAGGTCGACCGTTCGGCTGCCTATGCTGCGCGCTACCTGGCCAAGAACGTCGTTGCCGCCGGCCTTGCCGACCGTTGCACGATCCAGCTGTCCTACGCCATCGGCGTTGCCCAGCCACTGTCGATCTATGTCGACCTGCATGGCACCGGCAAGGTTTCGGAAGACCAGGTCGAGAACGCCATCCGCAAGACGATGGATCTGTCGCCGACCGGTATCCGCCGTCACCTCGATCTCAACAAGCCGATCTACGCCAAGACCTCCGCCTACGGCCACTTCGGTCGCAAGGCTGGTCGTGACGGCTCCTTCTCCTGGGAGAAGCTTGATCTGGTGAAGCCGCTGAAGGCGGCGATCGACGAAGACGCCGGTGCGATCAACGGCCGGGCGGCCGCGTAAGCGCGCCAAGTCGTGCATTGAAGACAAAGCAGCGGCCTGCTATCAGGCGCTGCAACATTCAGGGCGGGCGCTCCGGCAAGGAGCGTCCGCTTCGTTCATTTTGACTTCGGATCGTCGGGATGCGGGGTCAGTGTGATCAAGGGACGAACGACATGACCGAACCGCGCCGCGCCAGAGCAACAGAGGCCTTCTTCGGCCGCCGCAAGGGCAAGCCGCTCCGCGAGCGGCAGGCGGCGCATCTGGAAAGCGTCCTGCCGACACTGAAGCTCGATCTTTCGTCAGCGGCCCCGGCCGACCTCAAGTCGATGTACCCAGAGGGCGTCGAGCGCATGCGCCTCGAAATCGGCTTTGGTGGCGGCGAGCACCTGATCCACCGCGCGGCGGAGACGCCCTCGACGGGCTTCATCGGCGTTGAGCCCTTCGTCAATTCCATGGCCAAGCTCGTCGGCCATATCGAAGATCGCGGCGTCAGCAACATCCGTCTTTACGATGACGATGCGACCCAGGTCCTCGACTGGCTGCCAGCCGCTTCGATCGACCAGATCGACCTGCTCTATCCGGATCCGTGGCCCAAGCGCAAACACTGGAAACGCCGCTTCGTGTCGAAGGTCAACCTCGACCGGTTCGCGCGCGTGCTGAAGCCGGGCGGGCTGTTTTGCTTTGCCTCGGATATCGACACCTATGTCAATTGGACGCTGTTGCATTGCCGCGATCACGCCGCCTTCGAATGGACGGCGAAAAATGCGGCTGATTGGCTGACGCCCTATGAGGGATGGCCGAGCACGCGCTACGAGGCCAAGGCACGCAGGGAAGGGCGCAAGTCCGCCTATCTCACCTTCCGGCGCGTCTAAAGCAATTCCAGGAAAAGTGCGAAGCGGTTTTCCGCTCCGACTTGCGGACTAGAAGATCAATTCCGGGAAAAGTGCGAAGCGGTTTTCCGCTCCGACTCGCGTCGCTCACGCAAGCGACGGCTTTCAACGAAATATCAGGGTGACGCCGTCATGAACGGCAGCCCGATCAGTGCAGGGTGACAGTCTTCAAATCGTCCTCAGCCGCCTTGAAGAAGGTGCTGGACCGGTTGTCGGTCAAAAGGATCGGTGTGCCGTCGGCGCCAAACAGGGCCCAGAGATCGATACCCGGTCCCATCTCGGGCGCTTCCGGAAAGCAGCGTGAGACCTCGTCCGAGCGCATTTTCCGGATGTAGCCGATTTCGCCTTCGCCGAGATGCGCAAGGTCGTTCTTCGACAGTGACGAGCTGATGGCTTTCAGTCCCATGGTGACACTCCGTGGTCGCCGGTGAGGGGAAAATCCCGCCGGTTATCCTACTCTGGGACTGAAATGTTAATTTTCTTTACCATACGGACCGGCTCGGGCCGAATGAGGTCGACGGAGAGCAGGCCGTTGCGAAGCTCCGCCCCGAGAACCTTCATGCCGTCGGCAAGGACAAAGGTGCGCTGGAACTGGCGCGCCGCAATGCCGCGGTGCAGATAGTCGCGGTCACCGGTGTCGACCTGGCGGCCGCGGATGACGAGCTGGTTTTCTTCGGTCGTGACTTCGAGGTCTTCATCCGAAAAGCCCGCCACGGCGAGCGTTATCCTCAGCCGCTCCGGCGCATCGGCCGACTCGTCGCCGCGGATGCGCTCGATATTGTAGGGCGGGTATCCGTCATTGCCCTTGGCGATGCGCTCAAGGGTCTTTTCCATGGTGTCGAAACCCAAAAGCAGCGGGCTCGTAAAGGGCGTAATTCGGCTCATTCTTCAAGTCCTTGCGAGATCAAGCGACCGGTGTTCGGACCTGCCTGGCAGCATCCTCCTGGCAATATGGTAGCTGTGCGCAATGAGTGCAAGCCGCTTGCCTACGGCGTGCACGCAAATCATAGTCCGCAGCGCAGAATCCGAGAACGGTACAGGAGGACGTTTCGCCCGTACCGCTCCGCTGCATGGGTTTCGATCGCGCCTGGGTCTGGGTCAGGTCGACCCAATTCAACGCGTTCCAGGGAGGACGAGAGAGTGCCCGTGCCGAGAAAGATAATCATAGACACCGATCCCGGGCAGGACGATGCCGCCGCCATCATGCTGGCGTTCGGAAGCCCCGAAGAGATCGACCTCCTCGGCATCACGGCTGTCGCCGGCAACGTGCCGCTGGCGCTGACGGCGCGCAACGCCCGCATTCTCTGTGAGATCTGCGATCGGCCGAAGGTCAGGGTCTTTGCCGGTGCCGACAAGCCGATTGCGCGCCCGCTGGTGACCGCCGAGCACGTGCACGGCAAGACCGGACTGGACGGCCCGACGCTTTCTGAGCCGACGATGAAGCTCGAAGAGCAGCACGCAGTCGACTTCATTATCGAGACGCTGCGCAAGGAAGAAGAAGGGACCGTGACGCTCTGCACGCTCGGTCCGCTCACCAACGTCGCGCTGGCGCTTGAGAAGGCGCCCGACATCGCGCCCCGCGTCAAGGAATTGGTAATGATGGGAGGCGGCTTCTTCGAAGGCGGCAACATCACGCCGGCGGCCGAGTTCAACGTATACGTCGATCCCGAAGCTGCCGATATCGTCTTCCGTTCGGGTATCCCGATTGTGATGATGCCGCTCGATGTCACCCATCGCGTGCTTACCCACAAGGCGCGCGTCCAGAAAATCCGCGATATTGGCAGCCGCCCGGCGATCGCCATGGCCGAGATGCTGGAATTCTTCGAGCGCTTCGACATCGAGAAATACGGCACGGATGGCGGCCCGCTGCATGACCCGACCGTGATTGCATATCTGCTCCGCCCGGAGCTCTTCACCGGCCGGGATTGCAACGTCGAGATCGAAACGAAGTCGCCGTTGACGGCGGGCATGACTGTCGTCGACTGGTGGCAGGTGACGGGTCGCCCGCACAATGCCAAGGTCATGCGTTTCGTCGATGACCAGGGCTTCTTCGATCTTTTGACCGAGCGCCTGGCGCGCATCTGAATTCGCGCTCGATCAACTCGCTTGAAACAAAAACGGCGCCCGATGGGCGCCGTTTTCATGTCTGCTTGCGTTCGATCAGAACTCTTCCCAGTTGTCCTGGGCAAGCGCGTTGGCGCCCGAAGTCTGTGTAAGCACGCGCTGGGTCGAGGCTGAGTAGTTGCTGCGCGCCGGGCTTGCCTTCGGTGCCGGCCGTGCCTCACGGGCAGGGGTCGGAGCCGGAGCCGGACGTTCAGCTGCACGCATACGATCGGCCGTGCCGCGCAGCATCTCCGCGGAGGACGGCTGAGCGGTACCCGACGACTGGGCGACGCGGAAGCGCGAGACCAGCGTGCTGAGCGTACGGGCCTCTTCGTTGAGCGCCATGCCGGCAGCGGTCGTTTCCTCGACCATGGCGGCGTTCTGCTGGGTCACCTGGTCCATCTGGTTGACCGCCGAGTTGATCTCCTTGAGGCCGACGGCCTGCTCGGAGGCCGAGCTCGAGATCTGGCGAATGAGCCCGTTGATCTGCACCACCTGCTCGGCGATCTTTTCGAGAGCACCGCCAGCCTTGCCGACGAGGTCGACGCCTTCGCGCACCTGTCCGGCCGACGTGTTGATCAGCGTCTTGATCTCCTTGGCGGCATTGGCCGAGCGCTGGGCAAGTTCGCGCACTTCCTGGGCGACGACGGCAAAGCCCTTGCCGGCGTCACCGGCGCGAGCAGCCTCGACGCCTGCGTTGAGCGCCAGAAGGTTGGTCTGGAAGGCGATCTCGTCGATGACGCCGATGATGCGGCTGACCTCGTGCGAGGACTGCTCGATGCCCTTCATCGCCGCAATCGCCTTCTGCACGACTTCGCCGGACTGTCCGGCATCGCTGCTGGCCACGTCCACGGACTTGGCGGCGACCTTGGCGTTTTCGGCGCTGGCGTTGACTTGCGAGGTCAGCTCGTCGAGGGCGGCTGCCGTCTCTTCCAGGCTTGCGGCCTGCTGTTCGGTGCGGTGCGACAGGTCGTTGGCCGCGCTGCTGATTTCGCTCGTGCCGTTGCCGATGTTGACGACAGAATGGTTGACGGTGCGGATCGTCTCTTCGAGGCTCTCCATCGTCGCGTTGAAGTCGCGCTTGAGCTGGGCATATTCGCCCGGGAACTCGTCGCTGATGCGGAAGGCGAGATCGCCGGACGACAGATGCGACAGGCCCTTGCCGAGCCGGGCAACGATGTCGCGCTGAAGCGCGCTCGATTCCGCCCGTTCGGTTTCCGAGCGGCCACGCTCGCGTTCGGCCTGTTCGCGCTCATGGCGCGCTTCGCCTTCGAGACGCTTGGTGTCGGCCAGCTGATGGCGGAAACCTTCGAGCGCCTTGGCGACTTCGCCGGTTTCGTCGGAGCGGTCCTGACCGGCGATCGCCTTGGTGTAGTCGCCGTGGCTGAGGCTGTTGACGTCCTTGACGAGGGCAGCAAGAGGCTTCTGCACGAAGCCGCGGACGGCCAGGTAAAGACCGAGCAGCACGGCGCCGAGAACGACGAGGCCGCCGACGATCATCATGTAGGTCTGGTCCTTGACCGGTGCGTTGATCGCCGTGCGCGGCACGTCGACAAGCACGACCCAGCTGGTGTTCACGCCGGAAAGCGCGAAGGGATAGACGAGACGGTCGAAGGGTTCGTTGCCATCATAGGAAAGGTTGGAAATGATGCCCGGCTTGCCGGAAGCAAGCGCGTCCTTGACGATACCGTTGCCTTCGCCGTCATATTCCTTGAGCAGCAATTCCGGGATCGGCGCGACCAGCCACTTACCGCTCTGCGACAGCAGGTAGACGCGGCCGGTTTCGAACGGCTTCAGCTTCGCCAGGCCCTCGGCCAGCGATGCAAGCGAGATGTCGACGCCGGAGACGCCGATGAGCTTGCCACCCGACATGACGGGATAGGCGATCGAGCTCATTGCGGTCGGAACGTCGGTGCCCTCAGCCGTATAGGGCTGGGTGATCGCACCCTTGCCGCTCTTTGCCGCCAGCGCATACCATTCGGCCGGATAATCGGCCTTGAAGGTCGAGTACTGGATTTCGTTGTTGCGGGTCTTCGACCAGTAGGGCGTGAAGATGCCCAGATCGTTGCCACCCAGTTCCTTGTTGTTGACGACATCTTCCTGGCGGCCGTCGAAGGCTTTGGGCTCTTCGGCGAACCAGCTGCCGAAGGCAAACGGGTTCTGCTCGAGGTTCGCCCTCAGCACGTTGATCACCCCCGTGCGCTCCATCGACTTTTCGGCATGCGCCCGGCCAATGACGCCGGCCATCGAGCGGGCGGCGCTTGCCAGCTCGCCGACGTCGCCGGCGATGTCGGAGGCGATCGCGCGGGCTTCGCCGTTCGCCTGTTCGAGGACCAGCGTCTCGACGCGATCCTGTGTCTGGGAAATGAGAACGAAATTCGAAGCGAGCAGGACGAGTGCAATTGTGCCGCCTGTCACCGCGATCAGTTTGGTCGCCAGCGATTTGGCCTGGAACTTGAACATGAAATCCTCACGTGCTGGGAGGACCGCGGGCTATCGCCTGCGGTGGACGCATTTCGCAATGGGGGTGGACTCCATCATGGAGCGTCAGATGCCGACCGGCATGTCGGAGACGACCGGATCATGTCGACCGGCTTTCTCAAGGTCCTGAATAGACCGGAGAATCTTAAGATAGGGCCAACGCGAACGCTAATTCACGCGTCGCTTTGATAAAATTGCGCGCAAAGTTTTGCCTCCGCGACATCGCCTGTCCGAATTGCGCAAGCGCCTCTTCAAGGAGGGGATAGCCGTCTGAATGGCGGAACGAAAAAAGGACGCGAGCCGTTTTCGCCCACGTCCCGTGCTGTCCTTAAACTGCAATCACGCCTGGGATCTAGAGGCGCGCCGCCACTTCCGACGAAAGCGGGATCGACGGTTGCGCGCCGCTCTTCAGGCAGGCGAGCGAGCCGGCAACGGCTGCGCGGCGAAGCGCATCGGGGAAGTCAATGCCCGCATCGAGGCTGGCGGCGAGGTAGCCGCAAAAGGTATCGCCGGCGCCGACCGTATCGACCGGCTCGATCTTTAGGCCCTTCGCCCGCTGGATCTGCCCTTCGTGGACAGCAACAACGCCTTCAGCACCGACGGTCACGATGACGGTCTGGCCGGTCTCGGCGTGCAGCGCCTTCATCGCCTCTTCCCGCTCGGTACCGCTGATACCGGACTTGCCGGCAAGCAGTTCGAATTCGGTCTCGTTGGCAATGACGATATCGGCCATGCGGCCGAGACGAGCGGCCTCGGGCGTCAAAGGTGCGATGTTGATGACCGAGCGCACGCCCTTCTGCTTGGCGGCATTGAGGGCCTTCTCCACCGAAGCCGCGGGGATCTCGAGCTGCAGCATCAGCGTGTCGCCCGGCTTCATGCCATCGACCGCAGTAACGGCATCGGCTTCGCTGACTGTCGCGTTGGCGCTGGCGACGACGACGATGACATTTTCACCGTCACCGCCGACGAGGATGTGCGCCGTGCCGGTCGGCGCGTCGACGGCCTTGGTCAGCGACAGGTCGGCGTCGGCACCTTTCAGCAGTTCGAGCGCACCGTCGGCGAAACTGTCCTTGCCAACCGCGCCTGCCATCTTGACCGTTGCTCCGGCGCGGCGCGCGGCAAGCGCCTGGTTTGCTCCCTTGCCGCCGGCCGCGGTGGCAAAGCCTGTTCCGGCAACCGTCTCGCCGGGCTTCGGAAGGCGTGCGGTGGTGGCGATCAGGTCCATGTTGATGGACCCAAAAACTGTGATCATGTGAAAAATGTCCCGTCGGATTTCAAAAGTGGGCCGGAGAGTGCCCGAGAGCCTCAGTCCTCGTCAACCACCCGCAGGCGCAATTGACCGGTACGGCTGTCGACGGCGGGGCGTGGGTCGCTTGTCTCTCGCGTGGCGCCCTCAGCCTGGAGCTCAAGCGCTTCGATCTTGGCGCCGCGACGGGTCAGTTTGCTGGAGGACACCAGAATGTCCTCGACGTCCTTCTGGCTCATGGCAAAATGGCCCTGGAGCTTGCGCACGCGCTCGTCGAGACGGCCCAGATCCTCCATCAGCCTTGCGACTTCGCCCTGGATCAGGTGGGCCTGCTCGCGCATGCGCGCATCCTTGAGGATTGCCTGGATCACCTGGATCGACAGCAGGAGCAGCGACGGCGAGACGATAACAATCCGCTGGCGGTGCGCCTTCTGCACGATCGCTTCGAAATGCTCGTGGATATCGGCGAAGATCGATTCAGACGGCACGAAGAGGAAGGCCGTGTCCTGCGTCTCGCCTGATATCAGATACTTGCTGGCGATATCGCGGACATGGGTTTCCATGTCGCGGCGGAAGAGTTGCGCGATCTGCTGGCGGCGCTCCGGGCTTGGCGCGTCGCGCATCGCATTCCAGGCCTCGAGCGGGAACTTGGCGTCGATGACGAGCGGCGGTTGGCCGTTCGGCATGCGAATGGTGCAATCGGGACGCGCCCCGTTCGACAGCGTCGCCTGGAATTCGAATGCGCCGATCGGCAGTCCGTCGGCGATGATCGCTTCCATGCGCGACTGGCCGAAAGCGCCGCGCGTCTGCTTGTTCGACAGAATGGCCTGAAGCCCGGCCATGTCCTTGGCGAGCGATTGGATGTTGTTCTGGGCGGTGTCGATAACGGCCAGGCGCTCCTGCAGCCGCCTGAGGTTTTCGTGCGTCGCCTTGGTCTGTTCGCTGATCGACGTGCCGATGCGGTGGGTCATGCCGTCGATGCGCTGGCTGAGCGTCTGGTTGAGTTCGGCCTGGCGGGCGCCGAATACGTCTGCCATGGCAGCGATCCGGCCTTGCATCTCCGTCTGGGCGGCGAGCAACGTCGCCATCTGCTCCTGCCTCTCCTCGTCGCGGTTATCGCGCCGACGCGTCAGCACGACCAGCAGCCACACGGCCACCATCAAGCCGGCGGCTATCGCGAGATGGCCTAGAGTGACCGGCAGGGTGCCGACGAAAAACAGCGGTTGGGAGAGGTCGAGCGGCGCAGGTTCCATGTTGCAAGCCTAACAGATTCGTCGTTAAACGGTAGATCAAAACAAGAACATTCACCGTGTTCGGTTAACGCGACGCGCGCCAGCGTCGAGGACTGCGGGTGGCAAGGCAATTTTCTTGCACGCCGACGGAAAGATCGGCTATGGGAGCGATATGACGATCAAGCCGCTTATCATCCTTCCCGATCCTGTGCTTCGCCAGGTTTCCACGCCGATCGAGACCATCGACGCGGACGTTCGCCGTCTGGCCGACGACATGCTCGAAACCATGTACGACGCGCCCGGCATCGGCCTTGCCGCCATCCAGATCGGCGTCGCCCGCCGCATGCTGGTGCTCGACGTGTCGAAGGAAGGCGACGAGAAGTCACCGCTCGTCTTCATCAACCCGGAAATCGTCGCGTCGTCCGATGCGCTTTCGGTCTACGAAGAAGGCTGCCTGTCGATCCCGGATTACTACGCCGAGGTCGAGCGTCCGGCCGCCATCACGGTCAAGCATCTCGACCGCGACGGCAAGGAACAGGTGATCGAAGCCGACGGCCTGCTGGCCACCTGCCTGCAGCACGAGATCGACCACCTGAACGGCGTGCTGTTCATCGACCATATCTCCAAGCTCAAGCGCGACATGGTGATCCGCAAGTTCACCAAGGCGTCCAAGACCCGCGGCGCCAAGGCGATCTAAAGCCGCTGGGCGCGGACGCAGCCGAGACAATTCGCGCGAAGGGCTTGATTTGAAGCCGGGAAACCCGTTTGAAGGGGCCTGATTTCAAAAGGACGGAGTTCGCCGCCTTGTCGCTTCGCATCATCTTCATGGGCACGCCGGAATTCTCGGTGCCGACGCTCGCAGCGCTCGCCGAGGCCGGCCACCAGATCGTTGCTGTCTATACGCAGCCGCCGAGGCCGGGCGGCCGCCGCGGGCTCGACCTGCAGAAGTCGCCGGTCCATCAGGCGGCCGAGCTGCTCGGTGTTCCCGTGCTGACGCCGGTCAATTTCAAGGACGAGACGGATCGCCAGACCTTCCGCGACTTCGACGCCGATGTCGCCGTTGTCGTTGCCTATGGCCTGCTTCTGCCCGAAGCGATCCTCACCGGCACCAAGCTCGGCTGCTACAACGGCCACGCCTCTCTTCTGCCGCGCTGGCGCGGTGCAGCGCCGATCCAGCGCGCCATCATGGCCGGCGACCGTGAGACCGGCATGATGGTGATGAAGATGGACAAGGGGCTGGACACCGGCCCGGTTGCTCTCACCAAGACTGTTGAGATCGGCGAGACCATGACGGCAGGTGAACTGCACGACCGGTTGATGCAGGTGGGCGGTGCGCTGATGCGGGAGGCGATGGCCAAGCTTGAAGCCGGCGACCTGCCGCTGACACCGCAGCCGGAAGAGGGTGTCGTCTATGCCGCAAAGATCAGCAAGACGGAAACCCGCATCGATTTCGCCCTGAGCGCAAAAGAGGCGCACGACCATATCCGCGGCCTGTCGCCGTTCCCGGGCGCCTGGTTCGAGCTTGAAATCGCCGGCAAGCCCGAACGCGTCAAGTTGCTGAACTCGGAGCTGGCATCCGGCACTGGTGCGCCCGGCGCGGTGCTTGACGATAGGCTGACGATTGCCTGCGGCGAGGGCGCCTTGCGCCTCACGCGCCTGCAACGCGCTGGCGGCAAGGCGCTCGGTGCCGCCGACTTCCTGCATGGGAACCCCGTTGCTGTCGGCACGAGGGTCGGCTGATGCCGCGGTTCAAGATGACCGTCGAATATGACGGCTCTGATTATGTCGGCTGGCAAAGGCAGGACAACGGCCAGTCGGTGCAGGGCGCGATTGAGAAGGCCATCCTGTCACTGACAGGTGAGACCGTCTCGATCCGCGGCGCCGGGCGAACGGATTCGGGCGTGCACGCAAGCGGCCAGGTGATGCATGCCGATCTCACGCGGGCGTGGAAACCCTATACGCTGCGCAATGCGCTGAACGCCCATCTGGCGATGGGCGGCGAGCGGGTATCGATCCTCGAAGCGGAGGAAGTTGCGCCGGAGTTCGACGCGCGCTTCTCCGCGCTGCGCCGTCACTATCTCTACCGGATCATTTCGCGGCCGGCGCCGCTGGCGCTCGAAGCCCGGCGCGCCTGGTGGGTGCCCAAGCCTCTCGACCACGCGGCGATGCACGAAGGCGCCCAGCGGCTCGTCGGCCATCACGACTTCACCACGTTCCGCTCCGCCCATTGCCAGGCGGCGAGCCCGGTGCGGACGCTCGACCGGCTGGATGTCGCGCTGGTTGCCGGTGTCATCGAGATCCGCGCGACGGCGCAGAGCTTCCTGCACAACCAGATCCGCTCTTTCGCCGGCTCGCTGAAGCTGGTGGGCGAAGGGAAGTGGACCCCGGACGATCTGCAGGCCGCACTCGAAGCGCGCGACCGCAAGGCCTGCGGCCCCGTGGCCCCACCGGACGGTCTCTATTTCCTGCAAGTGGATTATTGATCCCGAGGTCAGGTCGGGATCAGGCCGAAGAACCTCTGCAACAGATCGCCGATCATCATCGACGGCAGCAGGAAAAGTGCGGTCAGCGCCGAGGCGAGCAGCGTCTGGTCGCCGGTAATCATCCGCAGCAGCCGGAAGAGCGCGGCGACACTGACGACCAGCAATGTCAGCCAGATCATGCTGGTCAGGCCCTGGCTTCCGGGAATGAGCATCCGTATCGCTGCGGGCACCGCCATCGCATAGGAGAGCGGCACCGACAGCCAATTGGTGGTGACGACGATCGGCACCACGGCGCCGGCAAAGCCGAGCGGTCGGGACAGGACGGTGATCAGCACCAGCGGCAAGAGCCAGCTGACGAGATCGACGACCAGCAGCTTGAAGACGAAGCCTATGCCGATCGTGGTGCCATCAGGCATTGCCGAGAGGTAGTAAAGCCGCCAGGACGCCCAGGTGACGGCAATCGCCGGCAGGCACCAGAGCATCGAGGTGAACGAGCGCCAGAGGCCGCTCTCGCTGAAATCGAGCCAGCGGAAACCCTCGTCCTTGCCCTGCGCCAGAAGCCAGATGCCCTTGATATAGGCGAGCACCTCATCAAGCAGCGGCATGACCGAACCAGCTGGAAATGAAGGTTTCATAGATGGTCGTCAGCGTCTCGAGGTCGGCGACGGCGACGCGTTCGTCGACCATGTGCATGGTCTGGCCGACCAGGCCGAATTCGACCACCGGGCAATAGTCCTTGATGAAGCGTGCGTCAGAAGTGCCGCCGGTCGTCGACAGCTTCGGCTGGCGTCCGGTGACGGCCTCGACTGCACCTGAGAGCGATGAGATCAGCGCGTTGTTGCGCGTGAGAAACACGTGGCTCGGGCGCTCGGCCCAGGTGATCTCGTAGCGAACCGGCGCACGGTCGGGGCGCAAGCTGCCGCTTGCTGCGGCACGGTCGAGACGGGCGATGATCTCGGCCATCAGGCTCTCGGCCGTCCAGGTGTCGTTGAAACGGATGTTGAAGGCCGCTGTGGCCTTCGCCGGAATGACGTTGACCGCGCTGTTGCCGACGTCGATCGTCGTGACTTCGAGATTGGAGGGCTGGAAGCTCTCGGTGCCGTTGTCGAAAGGCGGGTCCATCAGCGCCTGTGTCAGTTGCAGGATGCCGCGCACCGGGCTGTCGGCAAGGTGCGGATAGGCCGCGTGCCCCTGAACGCCGTGGACGGTGATGCGGCCGGAAAGCGAACCGCGCCGGCCGATCTTGATCATGTCGCCGAGCTGGTCGGGATTGGTCGGCTCGCCGACGAGGCAGGCATCCCAGCGCTCGCCCTTGTCGGCCGCCCATTGCAGAAGCTTGGTGGTGCCGTTGATCGCCGGACCTTCCTCATCGCCGGTGATCAGGAAGGAGACCGAGCCCTTCGGAGGGCCATGCTTTTCGATGTGGCGGGCAACCGCCGCGACGAAGCAGGCGATGCCGCCCTTCATGTCGACAGCGCCGCGGCCATACATTTCGCCATTGGCGATGTCGGCCGAAAACGGCGCGTGGCTCCAGGCGGCCTCGTCGCCAACGGGGACAACGTCGGTATGGCCGGCGAACATCAGGTGCGGGCCTTCGGTTCCGAGCCGCGCATAGAGGTTTTCGATGTCGGGCGTACCGGCCTCTTTCGCCGTCACGCGGTCGACCGCGAAACCGAGCGGTTTCAGCATGGCTTCGAGCGCGGACAGCGCCCCGCCTTCGGCCGGGGTGACCGAGGGGCAACGAATGAGGGTGGCGAGATTGGCGATCGGATCGGTGGAGGTCATCTAACGCTATGCCGTCTGCATGGCCGCATGGGGCCTTGGGAATGGAGGCTGCTGGTTTATCCGATAGTCAGCGACCTGTCACGTGAGATGGGAACTGTCGCGCGGGTTGCAAAACGGCGCCGCGCCTGGGCGGAGGCGCAGCGCCGCAGCTTCAACGGGCCGGAGTGATCCGGCCCGCCTGAAGATCGCAATGGGAGGAGAGGGGCTTTATTCTCCAGGCGCCAGATGCGGCGCCTCGATGTGGGCGCCTGCGTGCTTCAGTGGCCGCTCGCCGGCGAGCTTGCGGATCAGCACGTAGAAGACCGGCGTCATGAAGATGCCGAAGGCGGTAACGCCGATCATGCCGGCAAAGACCGCAACACCCATGGCCGAGCGCATTTCCGCACCGGCGCCGGTCGACATGACAAGCGGCACGACACCCATGATGAAGGCCATCGAGGTCATCAGGATCGGGCGCAGACGCAGCCGGCTTGCCTCGATCGCCGCCTTCACCGGCGTGCTGCCTGACAGTTCCAGTTCGCGGGCGAACTCGACGATCAGGATGGCGTTCTTCGCCGATAGCCCGACCAAGACGATCAGACCGATCTGGGTGAAGACGTTGTTGTCGCCTCCCGTCAGCCAGACACCCACCAATGCCGCCATGATGCCCATCGGCACGATCAGAATGATGGCGATCGGTAGCGTCAGGCTTTCATACTGGGCCGCCAGCACGAGGTAGACGAGCAGCAGCGCCAGCGGGAACACCAGCAGGCCCGAATTGCCGGCAAGGATCTGCTGGTAGGTCAGGTCCGTCCACTCGTAGCCGATGCCCGGCGGCAGGGTTTCGGCGGCGATGCGCTCGATGGCTGCCTGTGCCTGGCCGGACGAGAAGCCCGGTGCCGGGCCGCCGTTGATGTCGGCCGACAGGAAGCCGTTGTAGCGGATCGCCCGTTCGGCACCCACCGTCTGCTCGACCTTCAGCAGCGCCGACAGCGGGATCATCTCGCCGGACTGCGAACGCACCTTCAGCTTGCCGATGTCGTCGGCATGGCTGCGGTAATTGGCGTCCGCCTGCATGCGCACGCTGTAGGTTCGGCCGAAGGCATTGAAGTCGTTGACGTAGAGCGAGCCCAGATAGATCTGCAGGGTCTCGAAGACGTCGGTGACGGCCACGCCGAGCTGTCGTGCCTTGACACGATCAAGGTCGGCATAGAGCTGCGGCACGTTGATCTGGTAGCTCGAATAGAGCCCGGCCAGTTCGGGTGCCTGGTAGGCCTTGGCGAGGAAGGCCTTGGCTGCCTCGTCGAGCGCCTGGTAGCCGAGGCCGTTCTTGTCTTCCAGCTGCAGTTTGAAACCGCCGGTCGTGCCGAGACCCTGGACGGGCGGCGGCGGGAACATGGCGATGAAAGCATCCTGGATGACACCGAATTCCTGGTTGAGCTGCATGGCGATCGCGCCGCCGGACAGCTCGGGTGTCTTGCGTTCCTCGAAGGGCTTCAAGGCGACGAAGACGATGCCGGAGTTCGACGAGTTGGTGAAGCCGTTGATCGACAGGCCCGGGAAGGCGATGGCGTTTTCGACGCCCGGGTGCTTGAGCGCGATCTCGCTCATGCGCTTGATCACGTCTTCCGAGCGGTCAAGCGTGGCGGCATCTGGAAGCTGGGCAAAGCCGATCAGGTACTGCTTGTCCTGCGCCGGCACGAAGCCGCCGGGGACTGCGCGAAACAGCGTGAACGTAACGCCGAGAAGCACGACATAGACGACCATGATCAGCGACTTGCGCGTCAGGATGCGGCCGACGCCGCGGCCATAGGCTTCCGAGCTCGCTCCGAAGAAGCGGTTGAAGGCGCGGAAGAACCAGCCGAACAGCCTGTCCATCACCCGCGTCAGCCAGTCCTTTGGCGCGTGGTGGTCCTTGAGCAGAAGGGCGGCCAGCGCCGGCGACAGCGTCAGCGAGTTGAGGGCGGAGATCACCGTCGAGATTGCGATCGTCAGCGCGAACTGGCGATAGAACTGGCCGGTGAGCCCGGTGATGAAGGCAAGGGGCACGAACACCGCGACGAGCACCAGCGCGATCGCAATAATCGGGCCCGAGACTTCCTGCATGGCGCGATAGGTCGCCTGGACGGGCGACAGACCTTGCTCGATGTTGCGCTCGACGTTTTCGACGACGACGATCGCGTCGTCGACGACGATGCCGATCGCCAGCACCAGGCCGAAGAGGCTGAGCGCGTTGATCGAGAAGCCGAAGACATACATGACGGCGAAGGTGCCGACGATCGAGACCGGAACGGCGACGAGCGGGATGATCGAGGCGCGCCAGGTCTGCAGGAAGATGATGACGACGAGCACGACAAGCGCAATCGCTTCAAGCAGCGTGTCGACCACAGATTCGATCGAGGCGCGCACGAACTGGGTCGTGTCGTAGACGATGCTGTATTCGACGCCCTCGGGCATGGTGAGTTTCATCTCGGCCATGGCCTTGCGCACGTCGTCGGAAATCTGGATCGCGTTCGAGCCAGGAGCCTGGAAGACAGCCATGCCGACGGCGGGCTTGTTGTCGAGCAACGAACGCAGCGAATAGTCGGACGCGCCCATCTCGACGCGGGCGACGTCACCGAGCCGGGTTACTTCCCCTTCAGCACCGGATTTGACGACGATGTTCTCGAAGTCCTCAGGCGTCTGCAGGCGCCCTTGCGCGTTGACGGAGAGCTGCAGGTCGAGACCCGGAACGGACGGCGAGGCGCCGATGACGCCGGCTGCCGCCTGGACGTTCTGGCCGCGCACCGCATTGGCGATGTCGCCGGCGGCAAGGCCACGCTCGGCCGCCTTCTGCGGGTCGATCCAGATGCGCATCGAATAGTCGCCGCCGCCGAAGATCTGCACCTGGCCGACACCTTCGATGCGGGCCAGCCGATCCTTGACGTTCAGCACACCGTAGTTGCGCAGATAGTTGATGTCGTACTGGCCGTTGGGCGAAAGCAGGTGCACGACCATGGTCAGGTCGGGCGAGCTTTTGACCGTGGTGACGCCGAGGCGGCGCACCTCTTCGGGCAGCCGCGGCTCGGCCTGCGAGACGCGGTTCTGCACGAGCTGCTGGGCCTGGTCCGGGTCGGTCCCGAGCGCAAAGGTGACGGTCAGCGTCATCAGGCCGTCGGCCGTCGCCTGGCTCTGCATGTAGAGCATGTCTTCGACGCCGTTGATCTGTTCCTCAAGCGGCGTCGCCACCGTCTCGGCGATAACGGCCGGGTTGGCGCCCGGATACTGTGCGCGCACGACGATCTGCGGCGGGACGACTTCGGGATATTCGGAGATCGGCAGACCGGTCATGCCGATCAGGCCGGCCACGAAGATCAGGACCGACAATACGCCCGCGAAGACCGGGCGGTCGACGAAGAAGCGTGAGAAGTTCATGGTATCCCCCTTGGGATGAGTTCGGGCAGAGCTCGCCCGTGCGCGGCGAAAAGCGTCGCCGCGCGGCAAGGTGTCTGCTGAGTGATGCCTGGGCCGCCTCTTCGCACCGGGCAAAGAGGCGCTTCAGATTAGTTGGCGATCGAGGCGGTCGTTTCCTCGACCTGCTGCGGCGCCACGACGACGCCGGGGCGAACCCGCTGCAGGCCGTTGACGACGATGTTCTCGCCAGTCTTCAGGCCGCTTTCGACGATGCGCAGACCGTCGGAATTCGGCCCGAGCTTCACCTGGCGATATTCGACCTTGTTGTCGGTGCCGACGACGAAGACGAACTTCTTGTCCTGGTCGGAGCCGATGGCGCGATCGCTGATGACAAGCTTCTCCTCAGGGTCCGGCTCGCCGATGCGGATGCGGACGAACTGGCCGGGGATCAGCTTCCCGTCGGCATTCTCGAGTGCGGCGCGCACGCGGATCGTGCCGGTTGCCGCATCCACCTCGTTGTTGATGAGCTGGATATGGCCCGAGATCGGTGTGCCCTCGTCGGCGGCGGTGCCGACCTGGACCGGAATGCGCTCGATGGCGCTGCCGCCGGTCGAAGCCGCAAGCCTTGCCAGTGCCGTCGTCACCACCTCTTCGCTGGCGTTGAAGCTCGCATAGATCGGATCGACCGAGACGAGCGTCGTCAACACAGGCGAGGCGGAGCCGGCAGCAACGAGGTTACCGGCGGTAATGTCGAGACGGCCGACGCGGCCGGAGATCGGTGCCCGCACCTCGGTATATTGCAGGTCAAGTTCGGCCGTGCGCAGCGCCGCCTTGGCCGAGCGGACTTCGGCTTGCGCTTCGTCATAGGCGCTGGCGCGCTGGTCGACGCTGCTCTGCGGCACGGCGCTGGTGGTCACCAGCTTGCGGCCGCGATCGAGTTCGATCTTGGCGAGAGAAACGCGCGCTTCTGCGGCCGAAACCTGCGCCTTTGCCCGCTCGACGGCGGCAGCAAATGGCTCCGGATCGATCGTCACAAGCAGGTCGCCCTTGTTGACGAGCGCGCCTTCGCGGAAATGGGCTTTCAGGATGGCGCCGCCGACGCGGGGGCGAACTTCGACCCGCTCGATCGCTTCGAGCCGCCCGGAAAACTCTTCCCAGGTGGTGATGCGCTTGGACTGCGCGCGTGCCACCGAAACCGGAACGGCCGGTGGCGGCGCCGCCGCTGCGTCGGTCGCGGCATCCGCTTCGAAATGCGGAACACCGAACATGACGGCAGCGCCGCCGGCGACGGACAAAAGGATACTCAGGCCGGCGCCCCAAAGGGCCCGGCGGGTCACTGTCGATGTCATTTTTCTCTCCTTGCCGGTTGGGAGCCGGCGCTTTGCTTTCGATGTCAGATCGGGGGGAGGGGCTGGGTGAACCGCTGCCCCGCGTCTAACGCACCGTCATTTCCGCCGGCTTTGCCCCCGCCTTCTGGAAGAACTGGGAGAAGATGCCGGTAATTTCTTGCTGCTGGGCAGTCCAGGCTTCACCGGAAGCCGCATTCTGCGGCAACCATCCGGCCCGCCCGGGAAGAACGTGGGTTTCAACCGTCACGCCCGCCTGACGCAGGCGCCCGGCATAGGCTTCCGCCTCGTCGCGCATCGGACACTCCTCGCTGGTCACGATCAGCGACGGTACGAGGCCGGCAAGCCGCGTGCAGTGGGCCGGTGCGGCATAGGGGTGGGTGAAGCCACCGCTTTGGCCGAGATAGCGCTGCCAGCCGTCGGCGATCGATTGCGCCGAGGACTGCGGACAGTATTGCCGAAACGATTCCGTCGCCAGGCACGGATCGAGCATCGGCGACAAGAGGATCTGGCCCTTGAGGTCCGTCAGATACTGGTCGCGTGCCATCAGTGCCGCGCCGGCCGCAACATTGCCGCCCGCCTCTTCACCGGCCACGAACAACATCGACTTCTTGTGTGCGAACTGCGGGCAGCGCGCACGCATCGACGACAGCATGGCATAGGCCACATCAAGGGCTGCGGGAAACGGATTGAGGCAGGCCGCCGAATATTCCGGCGAGATCACCACCGCTCCGGCTGCCGCCAGCGCCTCGGCGACGCGCTCGCCGGCGGCGATCGTTCCGCCCATGAACGAGCCGCCATGCAGGTGCAGCACGACCGGCGGCGGATTGAGCAAAGCTTCGCCGCGGTAGACGCGTGCCGTGCAGCAGCCTTGGCCGGTCTGCATCGTCTCCACTTTGAACAGTTCGCCCATCTCTCTTGCCTTCGGCCCGAGCTCAACCCACATGTGGCGACTACAAGCCACGATAGGAGAATAACATTGTCTTCTGTCTGGAATAGTCTTTTCAAACTGACTACACTATTCGTATTCTCGAACAATCACGGCTCTTGAAAATGGACCAGCTCACGGCCATGCGCGCGTTCCTCCGGGTCGTCGAAACCGGAAATTTCACCCGCGCTTCCGCTTCGCTGAATATGCCCAAGGCGACGCTGACCAATCTCATCCAAGGGTTGGAGGCGCATCTGCGCACCAAGCTTTTGAACCGCACCACCCGCCGGGTGCTGGTGACGCCCGATGGTGCGCTCTACTACGAGCGCGCGGCCCGGCTTCTGACCGACCTCGATGAGCTCGACGGCAGCCTGTCGAGCGCCCAAACGCTGCCGAAGGGGCGGCTGCGCGTGGAGATGGCAAGTGCAATCGCCAACCTGATCGTCATCCCGGCGCTGCCGGAGTTTCACAAGCGTTACCCCGACATCCAGATCGATCTCGGCGTTTCCGACCGCACGGTCGACTATGTGGCCGAGAACGTCGATTGCGCGATACGCGTCGGCGCACTGACGGACCAGTCGCTGATTGCGCGCCGCATCACCGAGATGAGCTTCGTCGCCTGTGCGGCACCCGACTACCTCTCCCGCCACGCGACGCCGCAGCACCCCTCGGACCTTTCGAAAAACTGCTATGTCGTCGGATATTTCCGACCGCAGACAGGGCAGCAGATGCCGTTCTACTTCAAGCGTGGCAACGAGGAGATCGAGGTGAACGGCCGCTATGCCGTGGCAGCCAATGAATCGACCACCTATCTCGCCGCTGCGCGCGCCGGCCTCGGCGTCATCCAGGCGCCGCGCTTCATGGTGCGCGACGATCTCCTGTCCGGCGCGATGCGGCCCGTTCTCGAGGACTGGGAGGTCGAAGCGATGCCGATCTACCTGGTCTATCCGCCGAACCGGCATTTGAGCAGCCGTCTGCGCGTCTTTGCCGACTGGGTCGTCAAGGTCGTCGCCCAGTCGCAGCTGGACGTTGCCTGAGCTTCATTTGCTGCGCCCGGCGTCGTAACGCTCGCGTGCGGCGTCGAGCGCGCCGAAGTGCGTCTCGGCCCAACGGTCGAGCACCAGCAGGGTTTCGCTGAGCGAGCTGCCTACTGGGCTCAGGCTGTATTCCACATGCGGCGGCACGGTTTGCATATCCTTTCGGATCACGAGGCCGTTTCGCTCCAGTTCCTTCAGCGTCTGCGTCAGCATCTTTTGCGAGACATCACCGAGACGGCGCATCAGCGCGGCGTTGCGCATCGGCCCTTCTTCGAGCGCCGAGATGATCAGCATCGGCCATTTTCCGGCGATCAGTTCCAGCGCATGACGCGACGAGCAGGTCGGGTCAAACACATCGGGCACAGAGGTCGGTGGCGAGGGGCTATCCGGATTTTTCATAGTTACCAAAAGGTGCGTAATTGCTCTTCGGTGCCCACCCTACCAGATTGATCCACATGTGAGAAATCCAATGGAGACGAACATGGCATGGATCATTCTGATAGCGGCGAGCCTGGTGGAGATCATCATGGGGTTGGCGCTGAAATATGCCGAGGGCTGGACAAAATTGGTGCCGAGCGTGATCGGCATCGCGGCTGCACTCGGTAGCGTCTACCTGCTGACGATCGCGATGCGCGACCTGCCGGCCGGCACCGCTTATGCCGCCTGGACCGGCATCGGGTCGGTCGGCATCACGGTGCTCGGCATCGTGCTCTTCGGCGACCCGGTTTCCTTCATGCGGGTCGCCTGCATTGCGATGATCATCGTTGCTGTCGCGGGTCTTCGCTTCCTGGAAGCTTGAGACCGTATCGCCCGCAATCCTGCTCATGAAAAAAGCGCCGCGATTGGATCGCGGCGCTTTTTGATTGTCTGTGAACTCTGCCCGTGTCGGCTTAGCCCTGGCGGTTCTTGGCGTTGCCCTTCGGCTTGGTCTTGGGCTTGAAGCCGCCGTCTTTGCCTGCGTCCGGCTTGCCCTTCTTCTTGTTGCTCCAGGGCTTGTCGGCAGCCTTTGCCGGTGGACGATCCTCGGTATAGGCCGGCCCCTCAGAGTAGCCGGGCTTCTTGTCGAACTTGCGCTTCGGCTTGAAGTCGCCGCGGTCGTCGCTGCGCACGGCATCATCGGAATAGGGGCGCTTCTTCGCAAAGGCCGGCTTGTCCTTGGAGAACCCCGGCTTATCCTTGGAGAAGTTCGGCTTGTCCTTGGAATAGCCAGGCTTTTCCTGGCGCTGCTGCGAAAGATCCGGCGCGCCGGCGAGCGGCTTCACGCGGATACCCTTTTCCAGCATCTTGTCCTTGCCGATCGCCGACAGGAACCGTTCGGCCCCCTCGGCAGTCATCTCGACGAAGGTTTCTTCCTGCTGCATGCGGATGGCGCCGATGTCGCGCTTGGTCAGCTTGCCGTGACGGCAGAGCATCGGGATCAGCCAGCGCGGCTCGGCGCTCTGCTTGCGGCCGACCGAAAGCGAGAACCAGCTGCCGTCGCTGAAATCGGCCCGCTCCGCGCCGAAGTCTTCGCGCGGTGCACGGTCATCGCGCGGTGCGCGTTCGTCGCGGCGCGGTTTGGCGCCAACGGCAACCTCGATCAGGTCTTCCGGCGCCGAGCGGCCCGAACGGAACTGGCGCACGAATGCGGCGGCCATCTGCTCGGCGCCGTGGCGCTCGAGAAGGGCAGCAACGATCGCCTGTTCGTCTTCGCGGATCGGCTCTGCAAAGCTGGTGTCGGCAAGCAGGCGCTCGTCGTCACGCTGGCTGACGTCGTCGGCCGACGGAGGCCGCGCCCAGGTCGCGGTGATCCGGCCGCCGTCGAGCAGGCGCTCGGCCTTGCGGCGCTGGTTGACGGGTACGATCAGGGCACTGACGCCCTTCTGGCCGGCACGTCCGGTACGGCCGCTGCGATGCAGCAGCGTCTCGGAGTTGGTCGGCAGATCGGCGTGAATGACGAGTTCCAGGCCCGGCAGGTCGATGCCGCGGGCAGCAACGTCGGTCGCGATGCAGACACGGGCGCGGCCGTCGCGCATGGCCTGCAGCGCATGGGTGCGCTCGTTCTGGCTCAGTTCGCCCGAAAGCGCCACGACCGAGAAGCCGCGATTGTTGAAGCGGGCGGTCAGATGGTTGACGGCAGCACGCGTCGAACAGAAGACGATGGCATTTCGAGCTTCGTAGTAGCGCAGCACGTTGATGATCGCGTTTTCGCGATCGTTCGGAGCAACCGTCAGTGCGCGGTATTCGATGTCGACATGCTGCTTCTGCTCGGACGCGGTGCTGATGCGCACGGCGTCGCGCTGGTAGTTCTTGGCAAGCGTGGCGATCGACTTCGGCACGGTGGCCGAAAACATCAGCGTGCGGCGGTCTTCCGGGGATTCTTCCAGAATGAATTCGAGGTCTTCGCGGAAGCCGAGGTCGAGCATCTCGTCGGCCTCGTCGAGCACGATGGCGCGCAGCGAGGAGATATCGAGCGAGTTGCGACGGATGTGGTCGCAGAGACGGCCGGGCGTGCCGACGACGATATGGGCGCCGCGCTCAAGCGCGCGCTTCTCGGTGCGCATGTCCATGCCGCCGACGCAGGAGGCGATGGTTGCGCCGGTCTCGCCATAGAGCCACTCAAGCTCGCGCTTGACCTGCAGCGCCAGTTCGCGCGTCGGCGCGATCGCGAGCGCCAGCGGTGCGCCGGCGGGACCGAAGCGGCGCTCGTCGCCAAGCAGGGTCGGCGCCAGGGCCAGGCCGAAGGCGACGGTCTTGCCGGAGCCGGTTTGCGCCGACACCAGCGCGTCGCGCTCGGCGAGTTCCGGGTCGCGCATCGCCTTTTGCACCGGCGTCAATTCGTTGTAACCGCGTTTTGCCAACGCCTCGGCGATCGCAGGCGCGATCCCTTCGAATTCAGTCATATCTTGTCTTTCGGATTTCGGTCGTCATGCCCAAGACGATCGGATCGTCTCGGCGGCAATTGCCGCGGCCAACACGTCGCGGGCCTGTTCATCGCGCGCTACATACGCGTTTGGGCGGTCAATGTACAGGCCCGAGCGCTCACCCGAGCGCTCAAGGGCCCGGTTCGTCGCTGTGCGCGCCGAATTCGTTTGGTCCGGGCGTGCCCGACCAGAGGCAGAGGGCGAGGAAGACGATCGGGCTCAAGACGGGAATGAACAGGCAGAGCGAGAGCGGGCCGGGGTAGCCGATGTCGTGCAGGCGCTTGATCGCGAGCATGGCGATCGAGGGCAGGGACACGAGGCTCGAGACGACGAAGGCCAGCGTCCAGAGCGCCAGCATTGTCTGGTCGCCCTCGTTGGCGACCATTCTCGTGACCATGAAGCCGCCGATCAGGAACCAGAACAGCCAGGAGAGAAAGAAGGGCAGACGGCCGATGCGACCGGAGGGGCTGAAGAACAGCCAGATCATGCTCGGCTGCGGCCCCTCCGGTGTCATCGAGATCAGTCCCGAAGCAGTTCGTTGATGCCGGTCTTCGAGCGGGTCTTCTCATCGACGCGCTTGACGATGACGGCGCAATAAAGGTGCGGCGCCGGCTGGCCGTTGCCCATGGTCGAGCCCGAGGGCATCGAGCCGGCAACAACGACCGAGTAAGGCGGCACTTCGCCATAGGTCACTTCGCCGGTGGCACGATCGACGATCTTGGTCGACTTGCCGATGAAGACGCCCATGCCAAGCACCGAGCCTTCACGCACGATGCAGCCTTCGACGACTTCCGAGCGCGCACCGATGAAGCAATTGTCCTCGATGATCGTCGGGCCGGCCTGCATCGGCTCCAGCACGCCGCCGATGCCGACGCCGCCAGACAGGTGCACGTTCTTGCCGATCTGGGCGCAGGAGCCGACGGTCGCCCAGGTGTCGACCATGGTGCCTTCGCCGACATAGGCGCCGAGGTTGACGAAGGAAGGCATCAGGATCGCGTTGGGAGCGATATAGGCCGAGCGACGCACGACGCAGTTCGGAACGGCGCGGAAGCCGGCCTTTTCGAACTCGTTGACGCTCCAGCCGTCGAACTTCGACGGTACCTTGTCCCACCAGACCGACTGGCCCGGGCCACCCTTGACGATTTCCATCGGGTTGAGACGGAAGGACAGGAGCACGGCCTTCTTCAGCCATTGATTGACCGTCCACACACCGTCTTCGCCGCGTTGGGCGACACGCACCTTGCCGCTGTCGAGCAGGTTCAATGCCGTCTCGACGGCATCGCGCACTGCACCGCGTGTTCCGGTGTTGACGGAATCGCGTTCGTCGAAGGCGGTCTCGATCGTCTGCGACAGGGAGGCGAGGTCGTGGTTCGTCATCGGAATTCCTTAAAGTTCGGCGGTTATCCTGCGAAAGCTCTACTGCATAATTCCGAAAATCGGAATCGATTTAAGGACAAAATTATGCGGCAGATCTAGCTGCTGCAGCGACCTTGACATGTCCTTGAGGACGCTTCGCTGCAGAATACGATCCTGAAAAGTTGAAGGGCTTTTCAGGTCCCTTCGGTAGCCGGGGCTTGGCAAAGCGGGGCGACTGCGGCACTACAGCGCCGCGTACCCGTTTTGGATGCGCTAAAGGCTGCGGTAGCGCTCTGGTGCGCTTGCGACCTTCATGATCGAGAATTGAGGATAGGACGCGTCTGGACGAGATGCCGATTGTCCGGAACGCGACGGGAAGACGACACGATGGCACGTATGAAGAAGCGCGCGCTACGCCGCAAGGACGGGGTCTGGGATCCATTGGCCGACAGCTCGCAGAGCCGGCAACGCGCACAGACCGTTCCGCTCACGCCGCAATCGGCCTCGCCATCCTATCGTCTCGCCTACATCGACGACGATTTTCTCTGCCGCGAGGAACTGCGCCCGATCCGGCTGCAGCTCGAACTCCTGAAAACCGAAATGATGCTCGAAGAGCGCGGCATAAACTCGACCGTGGTGATGTTCGGCGGCGCCCGCATCCCCGAGCCCGGCGGTGACGCCTGGGCGGCGAAGAACGAGACGCAGCGTAAGAACCTTGAGGCGGCATCGGTCTACTACGAAGAAGCGCGCAAGTTTGCGCGGCTCTGCTCCGAGCATTCGGCCAAGCTCGGCCACAAGGAATATGTCGTCGTCACCGGTGGCGGCCCGGGCGTGATGGAGGCGGGTAACCGCGGTGCCGATGATGTCGGCGCACCGTCGATCGGTCTCAACATCGTGCTGCCGCATGAGCAGGCGCCGAACCGTTTCGTGACGCCGGAGCTGTCGTTCAATTTCCACTACTTCGCCATCCGCAAGATGCATTTCCTCTTGCGCGCCAAGGCGGTCACGGTGTTTCCGGGCGGCTTCGGTACGCTCGACGAACTCTTCGAAACGATGACGCTGATGCAGACGGGACGTCTGGCACTGGTTCCGCTCATTCTCTTCGGCGAAAAGTTCTGGCGCTCGATCATCAATTTCGACGCCCTTGCCGAGTTCGGCACCATCGCGCCGAACGATGTCGATCTCTTCCATTTCGTCGAAACCGCTGACGAGGCCTGGGAGATCATTTCGAAGTTCTACGAGACCGTCGATCCGAAGTCGGTGCCGATGGCCAACGGCCGTCGCTGAGCCGACCGGCGTTCTGGAAGGCACATAGCCCCTCGCTGGGGGGAGCAAGGGGCTATGGGCTAGACAGGAGCCTCTCCACCGGGCGGTGGGGAGAGAGAGAAGAGCCCCCGTCAGATCTTTTTGGTGAAGTCGGCCGCGTCGATGACGCCGTCACCGTTCTTGTCGCGCCGCTTAAACATGGCTTCCGCAGCGCTTGAAACTTCGCTCGTGCTGAGCGAGCCGTTGCCATCGGTGTCGATGCGCTTGAAGGCCTTGGGCCTGAGGCCGGGCAGCATCGCGGGACGAGCTTCCTTCAGCTTGGCAAGGGCGGTCTCGCGCTCTGGCCCTGCCTTGTCCTTGGCATCCTTCCAGGCCTTGCGCGCCTCGCGAAACGCTTCGCGTTTCACCTTCATCTCTTCGGTGCTGATCTGGCCGTCGCCATTGGTGTCGAAGGTTTTGAAGTTGTCGGAGATCCGCGCCTGGAACTCTGTGAGCGAAACCTTCTGGTCCTTGTCGGCGTCGAGCCGCTCAATCATGCGCGCGCCCCGCTGCTCGGGCGTCAGCTTGTCGCGCGCGGCAAAAGACGGGCCGGCCATTCCGGTGACGGCGACCGAGAGCGCGGTCACGCTAAGGATCAGGATCTTGTTCGGCATCATGCTTCCTTTCGATCGGGTTGTCCCTGAGCGAAAGGATAGACGCTGAAACACGTGGCACCAGTTAAACTTTGGTAATTTAAGTCATTGGCCGGAAAGAGGTTTTTTGCCGGCCAAATTGTGTCCGTCAGAGATCGGAAATGACGTTGCGGAGAAACCCGGTGAGGTCTTCCGTCACATAGTCGATCTGCTCGTCGGTGTCGTTGGACTTTTCCCAGGACTCCGCGAATGTGTATTCGAGGTTCTGCGGCACCAGGAGCACCGTCTTCATGCCGAGCGCCTTCGGCACCAGCAGATTGCGCGGCAGGTCCTCGAACATGACGGCGTTGCGGGTATCGACCCGATGCAGGCTCATGAACTTGTCATAGGTTTCGCCCGCCGGCTTCGGTACGAAATCGGCAGCGACAATGTCGAAGATGTCGTCGAAATGGTCGAGAATGCCGAGCGCCCGCGCCGTCATCTGCGCATGCGCAACGCTGCCATTGGTGAAGATGAATTTGCGGCCCGGCAAGGAGCGGATCGCTTCGCCAAGGTCCGGGTCGGCCGGAACGATCGAATAGTCGATCGCATGCGCATGCTCGAGGAAGTCGTTCGGATCGACGCCGTGGTGGATCATCAGGCCTTTGAGCGTCGTTCCGTGGTCGCGGTAATAGTCTTTCTGCAGCTTCTTGGCGTCGGCCGGGTCCAGCGACAGAAGCTTCGCCACGTAGGCCGTCATGTTGCGGTCGATTTGCGCAAACAGGTTGACGTGGTGCGGATAAAGCGTGTTGTCGAGGTCGAAGACCCAGTCGGTGACATGGGCGAATTCGGAACGGGTCGGCAGGCGATCGAGCTTTTTCATGACCGCCTTATGACACGGGGATCGATGGCCGCAAACGAGAAAATAAGGACGCGGCGCGTGAGTGCGCAATGCTTACGCATAGATTAGCGCTTTGAATTGCCGGTAGCGCATGGCATCTTCCGCCTCGCACAGTTCTTGGCTCGGGGATGCGGATGCCAATGTCGAACGAAGTGTTCTATCTCGTGTTTCTGTTCGGATTCTACGCGTTCACCGTCGTGACCTATTTTGCCGTTGGTTATGGCATCACATGGCTCAACGAGCGCAACCCCGAGCGAAAGATCCAGAAAGGGCGCGGAACCGACAAGCGACGCAAGGCGGAAATCCGCCAGAGCCTGGCATCGATGTTCAGCGCCTGCCTGCCGCTGACGATCGGCATGTATGCTCAGCAGAAGGGCTGGGCGCCGGCCCCCTGGGATTTCAGCTGGTGGTGGGCATTGCCGCTCTTCTTGCTCAGCATGATCCTCTACGATGCCTGGTTCTATTTCATGCATCGGCTGCTGCACACCAAATGGCTCTATCCGTTGCACGCCCTGCATCACAGGAGCGTCGCGCCGACGATCTGGGCCACTTATTCCGAAGACGTCTTCGACAATTTCCTGCTGCAGAGCTTCTCGGCGGTCGTTGTTTTCGTCGTACCGTTCCCGCCGGCGATCCTTATCTGCCACAGGCTGTTCGAGCATTTCAACGGCATGATCGGGCATTGCGGCTTCGAGTACTTCGCCACGTCGACGGCGCGTTCTCCGTCACCGCTTTTGTGCACGACGTTCCACGACCAGCATCACCAGAGCTTCAGGTATAACTATGCCAATTACTTCTCCTTCTGGGATCGTGTGCTCGGGACGCTGGCGCCGAACTACGATGAACGGGTGAAGACGTTCGAGGACGAAGCGCCGCGCATCACGATCAGCCCGTCGCTTGAATTCGCCGAAGCTCAGGAGAAAGCGGACTGACGCGCCATGGCCTACAGGGCCTTGGCAATGCCGCGAGCCGCGTGCTAGCTCGCAACCATGGAAACATGGGTCCTTATCACTGTCGCTGCGGCCTTCCTTCAGAATGTCCGCTCCGCAATGCAGAAACACCTGAAAGGCGTCATGGGCACGACGGGCGCGACCTTCGTGCGCTTCGGCTTCGGCCTGCCGTTCGCTTTTCTTTACCTGTTCCTGCTCTGGCAGGTGGCGGGTCGTCCGCTTCCGGTTCCGAATGGCACCTTCTTCCTCTGGGCCGTCATTGGCGGCCTTGCCCAGATCGCCGCGACCTTCCTGCTCGTCCACCTTTTCTCGTTCCGCAACTTTGCGGTCGGCACCGCCTATTCGCGCACCGAGCCGGCGCAGGCGGCGGTGTTCGGGCTGATTTTCCTTGGCGAGAAGGCAAGCCAGGGCACGCTGGTTGCGATCGCCATCTCGGTCGTGGGCGTGATGCTGATCTCAGTTGCGCGCACGACCTTGAGCGCACGCACGCTGCTGACGTCGGTCTTCAGCCGCACCGCCGGCATCGGCCTGCTCTCGGGCACGTTCTTCGGCCTCTCCGCCGTTTCCTACCGCTCCGCCTCGCTGGCGCTGGCGCCAAGCCTGCCAGCACCTGACTACGTCATGCAGGCGAGCTACACGCTCGGCTTCGTCATTCTGCTGCAGACCGTGGTCATGCTCATCTGGATCATGCTGCGCGAGCGCGACGAGCTTCCGCGCATCGCGGCCGCCTGGAAGCCGGCCTTCGTCGTCGGCTTCGTCGGGGCGTCCGCCTCCTTCGGCTGGTTCATGGCGATGACGCTGCAGCAGGCCGCCGTCGTCAAGGTCGTCGCCCAGGTGGAGATGCTCTTCACCTTCGCCTCGTCCTTCTTCATCTTCCGCGAGTGGATCAACCGGCTGGAGCTTGTGGGCTGCCTGCTGATCGTGCTCGGCGTCGTGATGCTCGTGCTGATCTGAACGTGCTGACCTCAAAAAAATAGACGCCCGAAAACCGGCGTCTCCTCGAACTGTGGTCGTGGTAGAACCACGCCATGTTGTTCGATCTTCCTTCCGATGAAACGCTCTACGACGCCTTGATGGCGCGAAGCACCGAGTACGAAGGTTCAGCCTTCGTCTGTGTCAAGACGACAGGCGTCTTCTGCCGCCTGTCCTGTCCCGCCCGCAAGCCCAAACGAGAGAATACGATCTTCGTGGGCTCGATCGGCACCTGCCTGGAGACGGGGTTCCGTCCCTGCCAGCGCTGCCGGCCGCTCGCGACGTTCGGTGCAAAGGATCCGCTCGTCACCGAGCTGTTGCAGGCGCTGGAAGCAGCGCCTGAGAGGCGCTGGAGCGAGGAAGATATCGTGCGCCGCGGGCTCGATCCGTCGACTGTCCGGCGCGCGTTCAAACGCAATCTCGGCATCACCTTTCTCGATCTGGCGCGGTATCGCCGCCTGGGGCTTGCTGCCCGACAGCTTGCCGACGGAGGGCGCGTGATCGACGCCCAGCTCGAAGCCGGTTACGAATCGCCGAGCGGCTTTCGTGCCGCCTTCCAGCGATTGCTTGGCGACGCGCCGGCCGCCGCTTCGGGGCGGGCGCTGCTCTCCTTCGATTGGCTCGAGACGCCGATCGGCCCCATGGTTGCGATCGGCGACGCCACACATCTGCATCTGCTTGAGTTCCACGATCGCAAGGCGTTACCGACGGAACTCGCGGCGCTGAAGCGATCGACGCGCTCGGCGATTGTCCCCGGCAGGACGGCGCCGATCGACAGGATCGAGGGCGAGTTGAAGGCCTATTTCGCAGGCGATATGGGCGCATTCCAGACGCCGCTTGCGCCCGGCGGGACGCCTTTCGAGCGCAACGTCTGGGAGAGGCTCGTGAAAATTCCCGCCGGTGGCACGCGGTCCTATGGTGACATTGCCCGCGAGGTCGCTACGATCCAGTCCGCGCGCGCCGTGGCCCATGCCAACGGGTCCAACCGGATCGCTATCGTCATCCCCTGCCACCGTTGCCTTGGCGCGGACGGTTCGCTCACGGGTTACGGCGGTGGGCTCTGGCGGAAACAATGGCTGTTGCGGCACGAGGCGAAAGCGAAACCTGTCAGCCCGTTCGTGGAGGAAACGCAATGAACCAGAAGGAAAAGGCGCTCGCCTTTGCCGCCCTGCATAAAAAGGGCGATCCGGTGGTGCTCTACAACATCTGGGATGCCGGCAGCGCCAAGGCGGTGACCGAGGCTGGCGCCAAGGCGCTTGCCACCGGAAGCTGGTCGGTGGCGGCTGCCCATGGCTTCGGCGATGGCGAGAAGGTGCCGATGGCGTGGCTTGCCGATATCGCCCGTCTGATCGTTTCTTCGACGGAGCTGCCCGTCAGCGTCGACTTCGAAGGCGCCTATTCCGACGATCCGGCAACGGGTGCGGCCAATGTTTCACGGATCCTCGACGCCGGGGCGATCGGCATCAATTTCGAGGATCAGGTGGTCGGCAAGGGTGGCGTGCACGCGGTCGAAAAGCAGGCGGCGCGCATCCGCGCGATCCGCGACATGGCCGATCTGCGGGGCATACCGCTGTTCATCAACGCCCGCACCGATCTCTTCCTGCAGGAGAGCGACGAGACGCGGCATGCCGGCCTGGTCGACGAGGCGATCGCGCGCGGCAAGGCATTTGCCGAAGCGGGCGCCAGCGGCTTCTTCGTGCCGTGGCTGGTGGACGAGGCGCTGATCGCCAAGGTCTGCGCCGCCTCAAGCCTGCCGGTCAACGTCATGATGCGGCCGGCCGCGCCGGACTTGAAGGCGCTTGCCTCAGCTGGCGTTTCCCGCATCAGCTACGGTCCGGGGCCCTATCGCGCGATGATGGAGAAATTGAAGGCAGCAGCGACGGCGGTCTACAGCGCCTGATCGGGCATCTGTTCCCAAACGAAAGCGGGAGAAGGCCGAAACCTTCTCCCGCTTCTTTCTTGTCGATGTGAGGCAGTCCGGATGATCAGGGAACGATCAGAGTACCGGCGCCGCGCTCGGTAAAGATTTCGAGCAGCACCGAGTGGGCGGTCTTGCCGTTGAGGATGACGACGCCCTGGACGCCCGCCTTGATGGCGTCGATGCAGGTCTCGACCTTCGGGATCATGCCGCCGGAAATCGTGCCGTCGGCGATCAGCGCGCGCGCCTGGGACACCGAGAGTTCCTTGATCAGGTTGCCCTGCTTGTCGAGCACGCCCGGAACGTCCGTCAGGAACAGAAGGCGCGTGGCGTTGAGCGCACCGGCGATGGCGCCGGCGAAGGTGTCGGCGTTGATGTTGTATGTGTGGCCGTCGCGACCGGGTGCGACCGGCGCGATCACCGGGATCATTTCCGAACGGGCGAGCAGGTCGATCAGCGTGCGGTCGACTTCCACCACTTCGCCGACGAAGCCGAGATCGAGCACGCGCTCGATATTGCTATCGGGATCCTTGACGGTCTTCCGCGCCTTTTCGGCGAAGACCATGTTGCCGTCCTTGCCGCAAAGGCCGATCGCCCATTCGCCCGTCTGGTTGATGAGCGCGACGATCTCCTTGTTGATCGAGCCGGCGAGCACCATTTCGACGATTTCGACGGTCTTCTCGTCGGTGACGCGCAGGCCGCCCTCGAACTTCGATTCGATGCCCATTTTCGTCAGCATCGCGCCGATCTGCGGGCCGCCGCCATGCACGACGATCGGGTTGACGCCCGACTGCTTCAAAAGCGCGATGTCGCTCGCAAAGGCGCGACCAAGCTCGCTGTTGCCCATGGCGTGGCCGCCATATTTGACGACGATCGTCTTGTTCTCGTAGCGCTGCATGTAGGGCAGGGCCTGGGTAAGCAGGCGTGCCTGGATTTCACTTTCATTGGCGGACATGGCGGACCCTCGAAAAATACCGGCTGCTGTTTAGCGCAAGTTCCGGATCGATGGAATGATGGGAGAGCAACATAAAGGCCGAATGACGATACGGCTGGCACAATGTGATCTGCGCCCTATCTCTAGAGCGGACGAGGTTCTGGGGCGCGTGCCGAATGATCGACGAAGATATTGCCGGGCTGCTTGGCCGCGTTTCGCTCGGCGATCGCGAAGCCTTTGCCGAGCTCTACCGGCAGACGAGCCCGAAACTTTTCGGCATCTGCCTGCGTATTCTTGGAAATCGGGGCGAAGCGGAAGAAGCGCTGCAGGAAATCTACGTCAAGATCTGGCAGCGTGCCGGTCGTTTCTCGCAAGGGCAGGCCGCGGCAATGTCCTGGCTGGCGGCAATTGCGCGCAATCAGGCGATTGATCTCATCAGAGCGCGCAAACCGGCCGCCAACGTGATTGACGAAGCCTACGATTTGGCTGATCCTGCTGCCGATCCGGAAAAATCGGCAGTCGTGAAGGCAGAGGGCAGGCGGATCGACGCCTGCATGGAGGAGCTTGAGAAGGACCGCGCGGAGGCGGTGCGGCGTGCCTATGTCGAGGGGCTGAGTTATCAGGAGTTGGCGGATAATTTCGCCGTGCCGCTGAACACGATGCGGACTTGGTTGAGGCGCAGCCTCCTGAAGTTACGAGAGTGTATGGAGCGATGACAGCACCAACGCCAGAGGGAAGAGACTTTCGCCGCGATGAGGTCATCGCCGGAGAGTACGTGCTTGGCGTTCTGTCTGCCGACGACCGCCGCAAGGTCGAGGCTCGACTTGCCTCCGATCGCAATTTTGCGGCCATGGTCGACCGCTGGCAGAGCAACCTGTCTTCTTTCGACGACACCTATGACCTGGTGGTGCCGCCACCCAGAACCTTCACGGCGATCGAACGGCGGCTTTTCGAGACGGCGCAACTCGAGCCGGCGCCCTCGCGCCGCGGGCTCTGGAATTCCCTGGCGGTCTGGCGTGGCCTGGCGCTGGTGTCGCTCGCCGCAGTTGCGGTCATGGGCGCCTCGATGGCTGGCCTGTTCAAGGTGCCGTCGACGGGAACCTCGCTCGTCGCGGAACTGGCTGGCAAGGGCAGCGCCATTGATCTGGTCGCCCAATTCGACCGGGCATCCGGGCGGTTGAAGGTGACGCCGGTCGCAGCACGGCAGGCCGAGCAGAAATCGCTGGAACTCTGGCTCATCAATGGCAGCAATCCGGCGATCTCGCTTGGCGTCCTGCCGCAATCCGGCGAGGGCGAGATTGCCGTCCCGTCAGCCTTCCAGTCGAGAATTTCGGCAGGCTCGGTTCTGGCCGTCAGTGTCGAGCCGTTGGGCGGATCGCCGACTGGATCTGCCACCGGGCCCATCATCGCGCTCGGCAAGGCTCGTAGCCACTAGCAGCAGAAATGTCTCATCTTATCAATAGGATAAGTTTTTGTAACTATTCCTGAAACTCTTTCTCTCGCCCCTCCGTTGCTTGTTTTGTTCCCACAATGGGATCGGCAGCTTCGGCGGCGCGGAACAAGCGTCGCCTCCCTTAACAGGAAGGAAGAGAAAGATGTTCACGTCCGCTATCCGCTTGTTTGCAACCGCGTCCCTTTTTGCGGCAAGCGCATTTGTCGCCCATGCCGAAAACCCGATGGTCGGCGGCGCGCCGATGTACGCGAAGAAAAACATCATCGAGAACGCCGTCAATTCGAAGGATCACACCACGCTGGTCGCGGCCGTCAAGGCAGCCGGCCTTGTCGAGACGCTAGAGGGCAAGGGACCGTTCACGGTCTTCGCTCCGACCAACGAAGCCTTCAGCGCCCTGCCAGCCGGAACGGTGGATACGCTTCTGAAGCCTGAAAACAAGGACAAGCTCACCAAGATCCTGACCTGCCACGTCGTTGCCGCCGACGCGATGTCCTCGGCGATTGCCAAGATGGTCAAGGACGATGGCGGCGAACATGACGTCAAGACCGTCGGCGGCTGCGTTCTCAAAGCCAAGGACGACGGCGGCAAGATCACGCTGACGGACGAGGCCGGCGGCACCGCGACGGTGACGATCGCCGACGTCAAGCAGTCGAACGGCGTCATCCATGTGATCGACAAGGTGTTGTTGCCCAAGGGTTGACGCGGTTCGCAACGGGGTCGCTTCGCGAAATGCTGCGCACGCGACCGGTTGCACGTCAGCACCGCAGCGCCGCGCGACCCACCGCCGAGGCGGTTCCCCCTCGCCTTGGCGCCTCGCCACCGGTCCTGCCGACCGGTGGCGTTTTTGCGTGGCCTCACGGCGCTTTGATCGCCCTTGTTTTGCTTCTTTGCGCCCAGCCACTATGCTTTGACGTGGCCTTGAGGCGAAATGGGAGGGTTGCATGATCACCCGGCGTGTCTTCCTGATGGCAAGCAGCGCGATCGCGACAGCGATAGCGTTTCCAGGACTTATCCCGCTTGCGCGTGCGGCCGGAGCCGAGACGTTCGAAGTCGTCAAGACAGACGACGAGTGGCGGGCGTTGCTGACGGATGACCAGTATCGCATACTGCGCCATGAAGACACTGAGCGACCCTTTACCAGCGCTCTCAACCACGAGAAGCGCAAGGGCGTCTTCCAGTGCGCCGGCTGCGCGCTGCCGCTTTATTCCTCTGAGGCGAAGTATGACAGCGGCACGGGCTGGCCGAGCTTCTGGCAGTCGCTCTCCGGCGCCGTGGCGACACGGGAGGACAATTCGCTGTTCATGACCCGCACCGAATGCCATTGCAGTCGTTGCGGCGGCCATCTGGGCCATGTCTTCGACGACGGACCACCGCCGACCGGCAAGCGCCATTGCATCAATGGCCTGGCGCTCGCCTTCGTGCCGGCGGCAAAGTCCAGCTGACGTATCCTCGCGCGCCGTTCCAGCGCGCGAAGCCTGTTGCTCGAAACCTAGAAAGAACCGGCCGCCGGCGACGCTGTCGCGGCCCCGGAGAGTGCTGCCTGCAGCTTTTGCTCCTGTTCGGGCGAGAGCGACGTCTTCAGCACGCGGCCGCGGACGTTGGGGAACTCCGCAAGCACCTTCTCAGGCTGCACCTTGCGCACCAGGATGAACAGCGCGGAGGAATTGTTCGGGATCGTATTGCCGAGCGATTTGATGAACTCGTCATCGATGCCGTAGTCCGTCAGCGAACCGGAAAGAGCGCCAGCACCTGCGCCGAGCGCGCCGCCGATCGCAAAGCCCGCAAGCGGATTGAGAAACAGCAGGCCGACCAGCCCGCCCCAGATCGAGCCGGAGAGCAGGCCCGAGGTGGCGCCGACCGCCGTCAGATTGAGGCTCTGCTTCAGGTGGACCTTGCCTTCGGGGTCGCGCACGACGACCACCGCGTCCTCAAGGTCGATCAGGTATTCCTTCTTCAGGCCGGCGAGCTTGACGAGGACCTTGTCGGCTTCATCGGGCGCGTCGAACCCGACAACGATCAAATCGGACATGTTTCTCTCCTGTCTCTGAGCGCGCCGCAGTTTGAGGCGCAACGCAGAGATAGAGCAGTTTGCATATCGGGGTAGTGACAGAGATCAAAGACTGTCGGAAAGCGCGGCCTTCACCGCTCGATCGCCACGCCGATCGCAGCGCGCAACGCCTCGAGACCCTCGCCCTTTTCCGACGAGGTCGAAAGGACCTCAGGGAATGCGGCGGGGCGCTTCTTGATCTTGTCGAGCGTTTCGGCAACCAGGCGCGGCACGCCTGCCGCCTTGATCTTGTCGGTCTTGGTCAGAACGATCTGATAGGAAACGGCCGCCTTGTCGAGCAGGTTCAGCACGTCCTCGTCATTCTTCTTGAGGCCGTGGCGGCTGTCGATCAGCACGTAGACGCGCTTCAGCGTCGAGCGGCCGCGCAGATAATCGAACACCAGCTTCGTCCAGGCGTCGACCTGTTCCTTCGGGGCCTGAGCATAGCCGTAACCGGGCATGTCGACGAGCGCCATCGGCGGCAGGTCGTCGGCAGCGCCGGAGAAACCATCGGGAACGAAGTAATTGAGTTCCTGTGTGCGTCCCGGCGTGTTGGAGGTTCTCGCCAGTCCCTTGTGGCCGACCAGCGCGTTGATCAGCGACGACTTGCCGACATTGGAGCGGCCGGCAAAGGCGATCTCGGCCGGTCCTTCGGGCGGCAGGAACTCCATGGAGGGAACGCCGCGAATGAAGATCCACGGCCGGCCGAACAGCGGCTTGTCGTCTTTGTTTCTGGTTTCGGCCATCAGCGGTCGGTCCTTCATCGAGAAAGCCCATGGCTTCAAGGTTTTGGCCGTGGATGTCAAGGCGTCGGTGTGCGCAGGGGCCTTCCGGGGGCCGTCTGCTGGCGTCGGAACTCGTTATAGAGATAGGCAAGCAGCGCCAGGAAGATGAAGGTGCCGCCGATGATCGTGCGGCCGCTCGGCACTTCGCCATGGATGATGGCGACCCAGAGCGGGCCGAGCACGGTTTCAGCCGTGCCGAGCAGGGCCGCCAGCGCCGACGGCACCAGCCGGGCGCCGGTGACGAACAGCGCCATGCCAAGCCCCAGATTGAAGGCACCGAAGACGAAGAGCAGCGCCAGTTCGCCCGATGTGACCGCAAGGTCAGACGACTGGCTTGCAGCGATCGCGGCGGCGGCAAAGCAGCCGAAGCAGGTGGCCGGCGTCATGCGCACATGCGGGTAGCGACGGGTAATCACCGTCGCAAGCGCAAAGACCACCGGGATAAGCAGCGCCAGCGCATCGCCGACCGGCGAGACTGTGCCGGTCAGGCTCTCCGAGACCATGATCCCGACGCCGACGATCACCGCCGCAATGGCCCCCCAGGTGAAGCGCGAGACACGCTCGCGAAAGAAGATCCAGCTCATCAGGGCCGCAAACAACGGAACGCCGGCGCCGAGCAACAGGACATTGGCGATCGTCGTATGGGAGATGGCGATGATGAAGGAGGTCGAAGCGATGGTGAAACAGAGCCCGACGGCAACGCCCGGCCAGCCCATGCCTCTAAACAGCGCCACCGTGCCGCGCGGTCCGTCACGCACGAGCATGAAGACGAGCAGGAACAGCCCGGCAAACAGGCAGCGCCAGAAGACGATCGTCCAGCTGTCGGGGACTTCGAGGAAACGCGCGATGGCGCCGCCGAAACTCCAGAAGAAGGCCGAGCCGAAGACGAGCAGGGCCCCAAGCTTTTCGTTGGTCGCAAGCGGCGCTGAGGAGGCGGATGGATGCGTCATGATGCGGCTCGCCAGGAAGATGGTGCACAATAGTGCGGGGCAGGTCGTTTCGACGCTCGCATCCGCGCCGCCGTCTGTCGCATGTCGGCCCGTCAAAGAAAAGGCCCCAAACCTTGCGGTTCGGGGCCTTCGCGTGGCTTCAGCCAGCCGGCGTTACTCCGCCGGCTTGGGCTTCTTCGTGAAGAGGCCCTTCAGGTTGTCGAAGAGCTCGATCTTCACGCCCTGGCGCTTCATGATGATCGACTGCTGCAGCACCGAAAGGGTGTTGTTCCAGGCCCAGTAGATCACGAGGCCGGCCGGGAAGGACGCCAGCATGAAGGTGAAGACGACGGGCATCCAGGTGAACAGCATCGCCTGGGTCGGGTCCGGCGGCGTCGGGTTCATTCGCATCTGGACGAACATGGTGATGCCCATGATGATCGGCCAGACGCCGAGATGCAGGAAGGTCGGGCCGTCGAAGGGCAGGAGACCGAAGAGGTTGACGATCGTCGTCGGATCGGGCGCCGAAAGGTCGCGGATCCAGCCGAAGAACGGCGCATGGCGCATCTCGATGGTGATGTAGATCACCTTGTAGAGCGCGAAGAATACCGGGATCTGGATCAGGATCGGCCAGCAGCCGGCCAGCGGGTTGATCTTCTCGTCCTTGTAGAGCTGCATCATCGCCTGCTGCAGGCCCATGCGGTCGTCGCCGAACTTCTTCTTCAATTCCTCCATCTTCGGTTGAACCTTCTTCATGTTCGCCATCGACGCGTACTGCTTGTTGGCGAGCGGGAAGAAGAGACCCTTGACGACGATCGTGGTGATCAGGATCGCGATGCCGAAGTTGCCGAACAGACGGAAGAAGAAATCCATCATTTTGAACATCGGCTTGGTGATGAAGTAGAACCAGCCCCAGTCGATCAGCTTGTCGAAATTGGGGATCG
>NZ_DASYHB010000091.1:0-2594 GCF_035999185.1 Ensifer sp.
GACGAAAATCTCGATCGACTGCACGAGCCCTTCGGCGTTGAAGTAGAGCTGGGCTTCTTCCAGCGGCATGAAGATGATCGTCGAATCGTATTCCGACATGCCGATCTCGTAGATCGCCGAGACGGTATAGGCCTTGACGCGGGGATTCATGCCGAGCGGGGTGACGTCGCCGTTGGGCGAGGTCAGCGTGATGGTGCCGCCGACCGTTATGCCAAGTTGCTCGGCCATGCGCGAGCCGATCGCCACACCGGAGCCGGAGGCAAACCCGACGAGATCGCCGGACTGGATGTGGTCGGAGACCGACTTCATCTTGCTGAGTTCATCGGCGCGGATGCCGCGCACCAGAGCGCCGGTCGAACTGTCGCCAATGCCCTGGGCGAGCACTTGGCCCTCGACCAGGGGGATCGCCATGGTGACGCCCTTCACGCCCGAAAACTTGGTCGCCAGTTCCGCGTAGTTGTTGAGCGGACCGTCGATCGGCTGGACGATCATATGACCGTTGATCCCGAGAATTCGGGAGTTGAGTTCGGTGCGGAAGCCGTTCATCACCGCCATGACGATGATCAGCGTGGCGACGCCGAACATGATGCCGATGAAGGAAAAGCCGGCAATCACCGAGATGAAGGCTTCCTTGCGCCTGGAGCGCAGGTAGCGCCAGGCCACCATGCGCTCGAAGGCGGAAAAAGGTCGGCTGGAGGACGTCTCAGGCTGCGTCGCAGCCTGCACCTGATCTTGCGTCACGGCGGTCATCCTGCCTTCCCTCGTCTTTTCACTTCGTTGCCATCAGCTTGTTGATCGCCGCCTCGACGGTCAGCGTCTCGCGCTCGCCGGTCTTGCGATCCTTGAGCTCGACTTCGCCATTGGCGATCGAGCGCGGACCGACGATCACCTGGACTGGTACGCCGATCAGATCGGCCGTCGCAAACGGTATCACCCGCTTTCATTGCGCCGCGATGACGTGACGTTGGCGCTGAAGTCAGCCATCCTCGACACGATCCGGGAACAGTTCGATCTCGCCCACATGGGCACCCTCCGACACGGCGCTGCCAAACGGATCACGCGCGATCACGACGCACGAGGACGGCGCCGGGCCCGACCGCTGCGCGCAGACTGAACCAGAAGCACCTAAGCAGGCAACGTCCTGCGCAGTGTCAGTGGAGAATGCAGTGTCAGTGGAGAATTAAGCCGAGCGACGGTTTGCCCGGCAAGCGACTGCGAGAAATCGTCCGAAGTGGACTCCGCGCGCGCGCCAGACCATCACGCCATTTCGACGACCTTGCCGTCTTCGATCGTCACACGGCGGTCCATCAAACCGGCGAGTTCATGATTGTGCGTGGCAATCAGGGACGCAAGGCCGGACTGACGCGCGAGCGCCTCCAGCGCTTCAAAGACGTAACCGGCGGTTTCCGGATCAAGGTTACCCGTCGGTTCGTCCGCGAGAAGGACCAGCGGCGCATTGGCAACGGCACGCGCGATGGCGACACGCTGCTGTTCGCCGCCGGACAGTTCCGTCGGGCGATGATCGGCGCGATGGCCGATGCGCATGTAGTCGAGCAAGGCCCGCGCGCGCTCCCCGGCTTCGGCTTTTCCCAGGCCAGCGATCAGCTGCGGCATCATGATGTTCTCGAGAGCCGTGAACTCCGGGAGCAAATGGTGAAACTGGTAGACGAAGCCGATCTCGTTGCGGCGGATCGCCGTGCGCCTGTCATCGTTGAGGGCGGCACAGGAGACGCCATTGACGAGCACCTCCCCCGCATCCGGCCGTTCGAGCAACCCTGCGACATGCAGGAGGGTCGATTTTCCGGTTCCCGACGGCGCGACCAGCGCCACCGTCTCGCCGCTTCTCAGCGTGAAATCAGCGCCCTTGAGAATGGACAGGAACGTCTCGCCCTCTCCGTAGTGTCGCTCGACGCCGGAAAGCTGCAGTGCCACACGCGCATTCATTTAAGCGATGTCCTTGTCATTCGTAACGCAGGGCCTGCACCGGATCGAGGCGCGAGGCGCGCCAGGCCGGGAAGATCGTGGCGAGGAAGGAAAGAGTGAGCGCCATGACGATGACGAGCGCGGTCTCATCCGCATTCATGTCGGCTGGAAGCTGGCTCAGGAAATAGAGCTCGGGACTGAAGAGCGTCGTGCCCGAAATCCAGGAGAAGAACTGCCGGATGGACTCGATATTGAGGCAGACGACGACGCCGAGCGCCACGCCGGCAACCGTGCCGGCAACACCGATCGCAGCGCCGGTCATGAAGAAGATGCGCATGACTGACCCGGACGTCGCCCCCATCGTTCGAAGGATGGCGATATCGCTTCCCTTGTCCTTAACCAGCATGATCAGGCCGGAGATGATGTTCAGCGCGGCGACCAGCACGATCAGCGTCAGGATCATGAACATGACGTTGCGCTCGACCTGGAGCGCCGAGAAGAAGGTCTTGTTACGGTCGCGCCAGTCGGTAATGAAGATCTGCCGGCCGGACGCATCCTCGATCGGCTGGCGCAGCTCTTCCACGACGTCAGGATGTTCGACGAAAATCTCGATCGACTGCACGAGCCCTTCGGCGTTGAAGTAGAGCTGGGCTTCTTCCAGCGGCATGAAG
>NZ_DASYHB010000125.1:0-4515 GCF_035999185.1 Ensifer sp.
ACCGAAGGCGGCGTTCGGGCCAGTCAGCGGGCCGGCGACACCAACGAGAATATCAGCCCAGGCGCTGCCGCTGAAGGCAACCATAGCCGTCAGCGCGACCGCCGACAGAAGAGACTTTTTCATCTTGTTACTCCCAATTATCCGAGCGGGTCTCGTTACCAACCTGCGCAATGCCCACCATAGTTGCGCCGGTGTTTCTTTCGCACCGGCCGCGGCGGCCGGCGCGCGCTGTTCCCTTTATTTGGCTTTCCAGGAGAAAGGCGAAGCCTTCTCGTAGAGCCAATAGTAGTTATTGGTCATTTGCTTGGTCCGGTAGTACCGGAAACCTGCGGTAGCAAACAACAAAAGCACGATCGTGTCCACGACATAGTAGTGCAGGCTGAACATCGTGCCTTCGAAGAGGGCGTGGTGCACGAAACGGATGCCAAGCCCCAGCAACGCCACGTAGAGCAAGAGGCGCGGAAGCTCCTCCCAGCTCTCGGCGACGCTCTTTCCCGTTCTCCAGGCAGTCCAGCCGCCCAGAACACAGGTGATGAAGAGAAACTGCCAGATCGACACTTCTTCGTAGAGAATACCCTGCATGTCACAAACTCCAGATGCGACGCATCAATGGCGGCCGCCTTCGAGATAGGCGGCGCGAACTTCCGGATTGGCGAGCAGGTCCTTGCCAGAGCCGCTCATCGTCACCCGGCCGTTGACCATGACGTAGCCGCGGTCCGAAAGCTTGAGCGCGCCAAAGGCGTTCTGCTCGACGAGGAAGACGGTCAGCCCTTCCTCCTTGTTGAGTTTCTTGATCGCTTCGAAGATGCCCTTGACGATCAGCGGCGCGAGGCCGAGCGACGGTTCGTCGAGAAGCAGGAGCTTCGGACGGGCCATCAGCGCACGGCCGATCGACAGCATCTGCTGCTCACCACCCGAAAGCGTGCCGCCGCGCTGTGCCTGGCGTTCCTTCAGGCGCGGAAACAGCGTGAAGACCTTTTCAACGTCCTCGTTGAAGTGCTTCAGATTGTCGAGGCTCGCACCCATTTGCAGGTTTTCAAACACCGTCATGCGCGGGAAGATGCGGCGACCTTCCGGCGACTGCGCGATGCGCAACCGGGCGATCTCATGCGTCGGCATGCGGGTGATGTCCCGGCCCTCGAAGAAGACCGAGCCGGTGCGGGCCTGCGGGCTGCCGCAGATCGTCATCATCAAGGTCGACTTGCCGGCGCCGTTGGCACCGATCAGGCAGACGATCTCACCGCGGTTGACTTCCACATCGACGCCGCTCAGAGCCCGGATGTTGCCGTAGTAGGTCTCGACGGCTTTGACTTGGAGAAGAGGCGCCGTCATCAGTGAGTGCCTCCCGGTCCGCCTTCGATTTCCTCGATTTGTTCGATCACCTCTTCAACCTCTTCATCCTCGACACCCAGATAGGCCGCGATGACCTTCGGATCGTTCTTGACGAAATCCGGGGTGCCGTCGGAAATCTTCTGTCCGTATTCCAGGACCACCACGTGGTCGGAAATCTCCATGACCACGGACATGTCGTGCTCGATCAGCAGGATCGATGTGCCGGTATCGGCGCGGATGCCCTGCAAGAGTTCATTGAGCGCCAGCGATTCACGCGGATTGAGACCGGCGGCCGGCTCGTCCAGGCAAAGAAGCTCAGGTCCCGTGCACATGGCGCGGGCGATCTCGAGACGACGCTGGGCGCCGTAGGAAAGATCACCGGCCGGATCGTCGGCGCGGTCGATCAGCGATGCCTTTTCCAGCCAGTGCTTGGCAACGTCGATCGCTTCCTTCGAGGCCTGGCGATAGGCCGGAAAACCGAGCAGGCCAAGGAAAGTGTAGCCCGATGCCTGCATCAGCTTGTTGTGCTGCGCAACCAGCAGGTTTTCGAGCACCGTCAGGCCGGAAAACATCCGGATGTTCTGGAAGGTACGCGCCACCTTGGCATGCTTGGTGATCTCGAAGTCCGGCAGGCGTTCCAGCAGGTATTCCTTGCCGGCCTTCTGCTTCATCGTGATCATGCCCATCGTCGGCTTGTAGAAGCCGGTGATGCAGTTGAACACCGTGGTCTTGCCAGCTCCGTTCGGGCCGATCAGCGCGGTGATATCACCGCGATAGGCTTCGAAGGAGAAGTCGTTGATGGCCATGAGACCGCCGAAGCGCATCGACAGGTGCTCAACCTTGAGAATGGGGTCTTTTGTCATTGTCGTTGTCTCGCGGGCCATCAGCCATGCCCTTCCTTGGTGAAGCTGCCGGAGACGGCTTTGCGTTCGTGCAGGAAGGCTGTCGGTTCTCGTGATCCGACGAAGCCGCGTGGCTTCCAGACCATGACGACGACCATGGCCAGGCCAAAGATCAGCATGCGGTAGAGTTCAGGGGTGAAGTCCGGTCCGAAGACCATCTTCAGGAAGGACAGTTCACGCAGGATTTCGGTGCCGCCGATCATCACCGCCGCAGCGACGGCGATGCCGGTGAGTGAGCCCATGCCGCCGAGAACCACGATCGCCAGGATGACGGCCGATTCCAGGAAGACGAAGGACTCGGGCGAGACGAAGCCCTGACGCACCGCGAAGAACGAGCCGGCGATACCGCCGAACATGGCGCCGGTCGCAAAGGCGGTCAGCTTGGTCGTCACCGTGTTGATGCCGAGCGAGCGGCAGGCAATCTCGTCTTCGCGCAGCGCTTCCCAGGCACGACCGATCGGCATGCGGCGCAGCCGGATCGTCACGTAGGCCGTCAGCAGCGCCAGCGCCAGGATCAGGTAGAAGAGGAAGATCTTGTAGTAGGCCGACGACATCGGCAGGCCCATCAGCGCCGCGAAACCGTCCTTGGACGCGTCGAACTTGATGCCGAAGAGCGTTGCCTTGGCGATACCGGAGACGCCGAACGTACCCTTCGTGACCTCTGTCCAGTTTATGAGGACAAGTCGGATGATTTCCCCGAAGGCCAGCGTGACGATCGCGAGATAGTCACCCCTTAGCCTCAACACCGGGAAGCCGAGGATCATGCCCCAGAAGGCGGCAAGGATGCCGGCAACCGGCAACAGGATCCAGAAGGAAAGGCCGAAATAGGTCGACAGCAGCGCGTAGGAGTAGGCGCCGACCGCGTAGAAGGCGACGTAGCCAAGATCAAGCAGACCCGCCAGACCAACGACGATGTTCAAGCCCCAGGCCAGCATCACGTAGATGAGGATCTGGATGCCGAAGTTGTCGACCCACTTCAGCGAACCCTGCACGCCGACGAGCGCGACGATGATCGGCGGATAGACGAGCAGGAACGCAATGGCGAGCTTGGAGAAGTTGCGGCTGAAGAAGCTCTCTTCCTTTGCCACATCCTCCGCCTCAGCCTTGGCGGCCTTGCGACGGGCCATGGCCGGCTGGACATAGGCGACCATCAGGAAGCGGCCAACGGCAGCAACGATCACGAAGATCGCGAGCAGGCCCCAGCGTTGAGTCAGGATCAGCTCGTTGCGGATGTTCTGGTCGGACTTGAGGCCGACGAACAGCACGAAGAGACCGAGGGAAATCAGGCCCGCGAAGACAGCCTCGCGCAGGGCCCGCGCCGTCACGTCAGTGCCGGCGCTTGCAGTCGTAGAAGCAATGTTTGCCATGGAATTATACCTTCTCGACTTCCGGTCGTCCGAGAATACCAGACGGCTTGAAGATCAGGACGATAGCGAGAATGGAGAAGGTCGCGACGTCCTTGTAGTCGATGGTGAAATAGGCCGACCAAAGGGACTCGATGAGCCCGATCAGCAGTCCGCCGAGAACGGCACCCGGCAGCGACCCGATACCGCCGAGAACGGCGGCGGTGAACGCCTTGACGCCCGGAGTGAAACCGTCAGTGAAGACGACGACGCCATAATACATCAGATACATCGTACCGGCGACGGCAGCGAGCGCTGCACCCATGATGAAGGTCACCGAGATGGTGCGGTCCACGTCGACGCCGAGCAGCGCGGCCATCTTGCGGTCCTGTTCGGTGGCGCGCTGGGCACGGCCGAGAGGCGTCTTGTTGACGATGTACCAGAAGATGGTCAGCAGGATCGCCGTGATGATGATGATGATGATCTGCTTCAGCGAAATGGTGATGCCGAAGACATCATAGACCGAGGAGACGAGCGGCGGGATCGGCTTGTTGCGCGGGCCCTGCGTCACCTGGATGAAGTTCGACAATGCAATCGACATGCCGATTGCGGTGATCAGCGGCGCAAGCCGGAACGAACCGCGCAGGGGCCGGTAGGCCACCTTCTCGATCGTCCAGTTCCAGAGACCAGCGGTCAGCATGCCGACGACCATCATCAGCAGCAGCGCAAGTACAACCGGGACACCCCCGATGAATGTTGTGAGAATTAGAAAGACAATCAAAGCAGCGAAGCCGCCAAGCATGAAGATATCGCCGTGGGCGAAGTTGATCATGCCAATGATGCCGTAGACCATGGTATAACCGATTGCGATCATACCATAAATAGACCCAAGAGTCAGCCCATTGACGAGCTGCTGGACGAAATACTCCATCAATCTT
>NZ_DASYHB010000159.1:0-21412 GCF_035999185.1 Ensifer sp.
AATCAGCCGTTACTCGTCGCTCTCGGCCCTGGTTGCAACGGCGGTCATTCCGGTTGTACTCTACTTTGCAGGACACGAGAAAGTCGCTCTGCTGTTTGCGCTCATGACCCTGATCACCTGGGTGAAGCATCGCGCCAACATCCAGCGGCTGCTTGCCGGCACGGAAAGCAAGATCGGAGACAAGGGATAATGTCTGATGGCAGCGCAGGACGAACCGGAGTGGCGCTGACCGAACGACAGAAAATATCCTGGCTCCGGTTGATCCGCAGCGACAATGTCGGCCCCATCGCCTTCCGCGACCTGATCAATCATTTCGGCACCGCAGAAAATGCGCTCGACGCGCTCCCGGAACTGTCGCGCCGCGGCGGAACCAAGCAGGCCTATCGCGTCGCATCCGTAAACGAGGTCGAACGGGAACTGGAAGCCGCACGACGCCACGGCGCCGTATTCGTCGGCATCGGCGAGCCGGGCTACCCCGCGGCGCTGCGCCAGATCGACGGCGCTCCCCCGCTCTTGGCGATGAAAGGTGACCTCGCCGCAGCCACGCGCCCATCGCTCGGCGTCGTCGGTTCGCGCAATGCATCCGCAAGCGGCGCAAAGTTCGCGGCGATGATCGCGCGCGACGCAGGCCGTGCCGGCTACGTCGTCACGTCCGGTCTCGCCCGTGGCATCGATACGGCCGCCCATCGCGCCAGTCTCGAAACCGGCACGATCGCCGCCCTTGCCGGCGGGCTCGACCGTCCCTATCCGCCTGAGAACATCAGCCTGCTCGACGAGATCGCGTCCGGCCGCGGCTTGGCGATCAGCGAAATGCCTTTTGGCTGGGAGCCGCGTGCGCGCGACTTCCCACGGCGCAACCGGCTGATCGCGGGCGTCAGCCTCGGTGTGACCATTGTCGAGGCGGCCCATCGATCTGGCTCGCTGATCACCGCGCGCTACGCTGCCGATTTCGGCCGTCTTGTCTTCGCTGTTCCCGGTTCGCCACTCGATCCGCGCTGCCACGGCACCAACGATCTCTTGAAGCAAGGCGCCATCGTCACGACCTCCCCGGACGACGTCATCGAGGCGTTGGCGCCGCTCAGCCAGCTCGAATTGCCCTTGCCCGGTGCCAGGGAGCCGGATGGTCACGCCCGACCAAACGATCCGATCAAGACCAGCGACAGCGATCGCGCCGCGATCAATACCGCGCTTGGCCCGACGCCCGTCGAGATCGACGACATCGTGCGCCACACCGGGCTCTCGCCTGCGCAGGTCTATTTGCTTCTCCTGGAACTCGATCTTGCCGGTCGGCTCGATCGCCATGCGGGCGGGCTCGTGTCTCTCGCGGCTCCCGAATGAGGACCAGCCGCGACCGCCGACAAGCACTGCAAAGTGGCAAGGCATTGGTTTCAGATCGCAGATTCGGCATGTTTTCGCATGGATCGCCCACCGGCCTCTCGTCGTTATTTTGGGTGAACCCTCTTGACCCCGCTCGAATCCCTGTCCATTTCGGGGCGTCGATATAAGGCGAAGTACGGCGCGAACGGCGCTGACGCCGAACCAGAACCGGTTGTCTCAGAAAATGACGATGAATGTTGTAGTGGTGGAATCGCCTTCCAAGGCAAAGACGATCAACAAGTACCTGGGCCCCGGCTACAAGGTGCTGGCTTCGTTCGGTCACGTGCGCGATCTGCCGGCCAAGGACGGTTCGGTCCGTCCGGACGAAGACTTCGAAATGTCCTGGGAAGTCGACGGCGCCTCTGCCAAACGCATGAAGGATATCGCTGACGCGGTCAAATCCGCCGACGGCCTCATTCTGGCAACCGACCCGGATCGCGAAGGCGAAGCGATTTCCTGGCACGTGCTCGACCTTTTGAAGAAGAAGAAGGTGCTCGGCGACAAGCCGGTCAAGCGCGTGGCCTTCAACGCCATCACCAAGAAGGCGGTTCTCGAAGCAATCGCCCATCCGCGCGACATCGATATTTCGCTGGTCGACGCCTATCTGGCGCGCCGCGCGCTCGACTATCTCGTCGGCTTCAACCTTTCGCCGGTGCTCTGGCGCAAGCTGCCGGGCGCTCGTTCGGCCGGCCGCGTGCAATCCGTGACGTTGCGCCTGGTCTGCGACCGCGAAAACGAAATCGAGCGCTTCATCTCCGAGGAATACTGGAACATCTCGGCGCTCTTGAAGACGCCGCGCGGCGACGAGTTCGAAGCCCGCCTTGTTTCAGCCGATGGCAAGCGCCTCGCCCCCAAGGCGATCGGCAATGGCGAAGAAGCAAACCGCCTGCGGACTTTGCTCGACGGCGCCGCCTATGTCGTCGACAGCATCGAGGCAAAGCCGGTCAAGCGCAATCCGTCGCCGCCCTTTACCACTTCGACGCTGCAACAGGCCGCCTCCTCCAAGCTCGGCTTTTCCGCCTCGCGCACCATGCAGGTCGCGCAGAAGCTCTATGAAGGTGTCGACATCGGCGGCGAGACCGTCGGCTTGATCACCTATATGCGTACCGACGGTGTGCAGATGGCGCCGGAAGCGATCGACGCTTCGCGCAAGGCGATCGCCAGCCAGTTCGGCGAACGCTATCTGCCGGAAAAGCCGCGGTTCTACTCGACCAAGGCGAAGAACGCCCAGGAAGCGCACGAAGCGATCCGCCCGACCGACTTCAACCGGACGCCGGACGAGGTCCGCCGCTTCCTCGATGGCGACATGCTGAGGCTCTACGACCTCGTCTGGAAGCGCGGCATCGCCAGCCAGATGGCATCGGCCGAGATTGAGCGCACGACCGCTGAGATCACCGCAGACAACGGCGGCCAGAAGGCTGGCCTGCGCGCTGTCGGCTCCGTCATCCGCTTCGACGGCTTCATTGCCGCCTATACGGACGCCAAGGAAGACGGCGAACAGTCGGACGATGGCGACGAGGACGGCCGCCTGCCGGAGATCAATGCGCGCGAAAACCTCGCAAAGCAGAAGATCAACGCCTCGCAGCACTTCACCGAGCCGCCGCCGCGCTACTCGGAAGCAAGCCTGATCAAGAAGATGGAAGAGCTCGGCATCGGCCGTCCGTCCACCTATGCTGCGACCGTCACGACCCTGCTCGACCGTGACTACATCACCAACGACAAGCGCAAACTCATCCCCCAGGCCAAGGGCCGTCTGGTGACGGCGTTCCTGGAAAGCTTCTTCACCCGCTATGTCGGCTACGACTTCACGGCATCGCTCGAAGAAAAGCTCGACCAGGTCTCGGCCGGCGAGGTCAACTGGAAGGACGTGCTTCGCGACTTCTGGAAGGACTTCTTCGCCCAGATCGAAGAGACCAAGGAGCTGCGCGTTACCAACGTGCTCGACGCGTTGAACGAAGAACTGGCGCCGCTCGTCTTCCCGAAACGTGAAGACGGCGGCGACCCGCGTACCTGCCAGGTCTGCGGCACCGGCAAGCTATCGTTGAAGCTCGGCAAGTACGGCGCCTTCGTCGGCTGCTCCAACTACCCGGAATGCAACTTCACCCGCCAGCTCTCCTCCGAAAGCAATGGCGAGGAGGCTGCGGTCTCGAACGAACCGCAGGCGCTCGGCAAGGATCCGCACACCGGCGAGGAAATCACCCTGCGCAGTGGCCGCTTCGGCCCCTATGTCCAGCGTGGCGACGGCAAGGAGGCGAAGCGCTCGAGCCTGCCGAAGGGCTGGACGCCGTCGACGATCGACCACGAAAAGGCAGTGGCACTCCTGTCCCTGCCGCGCGACATCGGCGCGCATCCCGAAAGCGGCAAGATGATCTCGACCGGCCTTGGCCGCTACGGACCGTTCGTGCTGCATGACGGCACCTATGCCAACCTCGAATCGATCGAGGACGTCTTCTCGATCGGCCTCAACCGCGCCGTCTCCGTGCTCGCCGACAAGCAGTCGAAGGCCGGTGCCGGCCGTGGCCGCACCGCGGCCGCTTCGCTCAAGGAGCTCGGCGACCATCCTGACGGCGGCGCGATTACAGTGCGTGACGGCCGCTACGGTCCCTACGTCAACTGGGGCAAGGTCAACGCCACCCTGCCCAAGGGCAAGGACCCGCAGTCGGTGACCGTCGAGGAAGCACTTGTGCTGATTGCCGAACGCGCGGCCAAGGGCGGGACGACGAAGGGCAAGGCAACCAAGGCCAAGACGACGAAGGCTGCGGCCAAGTCCGAGGACGGCGCCGCGAAGGCGACGAAGGCCAAGGCGCCCGCCAAGAGCAAATCAAAGACGGCCGCCAAGGCCAAGAAGGGCTGATTTTGACCAGAATACCGCGCGACCCGACCGAACAGTTCGGCAAGAAAAGCATGGGCAAGCATGTTCGCGCGGCCAAGGGGGGTGGTTCCGCTCCCGAAGGCGAAGCGATCATCCATGGTGCGGTTCCGCCGCGTGACGTGCTGATGCGCTTCATCGCCGAAAACCCGGATCGTGCCTCCAAGCGCGAGATCGCCAAAGCCTTCGGCCTCAAGGGCGACACCCGTGTCGAACTCAAGGCTCTGCTCAAGGAGCTTGAGGTAGACGGGCTCGTCGAAAAGAAACGCAAGTCGCTCGTCCGCCCCGGCGCCCTGCCCCCGGTAACGGTGCTCGACATCACCATCCGCGATGTCGATGGCGAACTGATCGGCCGCCCGGCCGAATGGCTCGATGACGACGGCGTTGCCCCGGCGGTGCTGATCAAGCAATCCTCCGTCGCCAAGGGTAAGGGCAAGGCTCCGGTGGGCGGCCTCGGCGACCGGGTGCTTGCCAAGATCTTCCCGGCCAAGGAGCGCGGCGGCCCGGCCTATACCGCCCGCATCATCAAGGTGCTGGACAAGCGCAAGGACGCCGTGCTCGGCGTCTTCCGCTCGACGCCTGGCGGCGGCGGCCGGTTGATGCCGATCGAAAAGCGCGGCGAAGAAATCCTTGTTGATCCGGAGTTCACCGGCAATGCGCAGGACGGCGACCTCGTCGAGGTGCAGCTGTCGCGGCTCGGCCGCTATGGCCTGCCGCGCGCACAGGTGCAGACCGTCATCGGGTCGGTCGCTTCGGAAAAGGCGATCTCGATGATCGCCATCCACGCACATGGCATCCCCCATGTTTTCCCGGAACGGGTGATCGAAGAGGCAAATGCCGCGGGTCCCGCGACCATGGCGCACCGCGAGGACTGGCGCGCGCTCCCGCTCATCACCATCGACCCGGCTGACGCCAAGGACCACGACGACGCGGTTTATGCCGAGCCGGATCCGTCCGAAGACAATCCCGGCGGCGTCATCGTCACTGTTGCGATCGCCGACGTCTCCTACTATGTCCGGCCGAAATCGGCACTGGACCTCGAGGCGCTGAAGCGCGGCAATTCGGTTTATTTCCCTGATCGCGTCGTGCCGATGCTGCCCGAGCGGATCTCCAACGACCTTTGCTCGCTGAAGGAAGGCGTCGACCGCCCGGCGCTTGCCGTGCGCATGCGCTTTTCCAAGGAAGGCCGCAAGGCCGGCCACACGTTCCACCGCATCATGATGAAGAGTGCGGCCAAGCTCTCCTACCAGCAGGCGCAGGCAGCGATCGACGGAAACCCCGACGACAAGACCGGACCGATCCTCGAGACGATCCTGAAGCCGCTCTGGGAAGGCTACCGCATCTTGACGCGCGGTCGCGACCGCCGCCAGCCGCTCGAGCTCAACATGCCCGAGCGCAAGATCATCCTGAAGCCGGATGGCACGGTCGACCGTGTCTTCGTTCCCGAACGCCTCGACGCGCACAAGCTGATCGAGGAGATGATGATCCAGGCCAACGTGGCTGCTGCAGAGACGCTGGAGCAGAAACGCCAGGTACTGATCTATCGCGTGCACGACCAGCCTTCGCTTGCAAAGCAGGAGACACTGCGCGAGTTCCTGGCGACCCTCGATATCTCGCTCGTCAAGGGCGGCAACATGCGCTCGAACCATTTCAACGGCGTGCTCGCCAAGGCCGAGGGAAAACCCTTCGAGACCATGGTCAACGAAATGGTGCTGCGCTCGCAAAGCCAGGCGATCTACAGCCCCGAGAATATCGGGCACTTCGGCCTGAACCTCTTGAAGTACGCGCATTTCACTTCGCCGATCCGGCGCTATGCCGACCTGATCGTGCATCGCGCGCTCGTCGCCTCGCTCGGTCTTGGCGAAGGGGGCCTGACGCCGCAGGAAGAAGCGGTGCTCGACGACATCGCGGCCGAGATTTCGACATTTGAGCGCCGCGCCATGGCTGCCGAGCGCGACACCGTAGACCGGCTGATCGCGCACCATCTGAATGGCCGCGTCGGCGAGGAGTTCGAGGGCCGCGTCTCCGGTGTCACCAAGGCGGGACTCTTTGTCACCCTGCCCGCCTATGGCGCCGATGGCTTCGTTCCGATATCTACGCTCGGGCGCGATTACTTCATCTACGATGAGGCGCACCAGGCGCTTTCCGGCGAAAAGACCGGGCTCGGCTATCGCCTCGGTGACCCGGTCCGGGTCAAACTCGTCGAGGCTGTCCCGCTTGCGGGCGCATTGCGCTTCGAAATGATGAGCGAGGGGCGCAAGATGCCGACGGCGACGCGCTCCTTCCACAAGTCCGGTCGCCGCGATCGTACAGGGCCGCGCAAGAAGCCGGGAACCCGGCCACCGCGGGGCCGGAGATAACGCCCGGCCAGGGTAAAGGAATGGACATGAAAGCAGCTGCAGGCGAAACGCTTCACCTTGGCGGAAGCGAGAGCGAAGAGCGCTCCGTAGGCCAGGCGATGCGGCGCGGTTTTCTCGGCCGCTGCCCGGCCTGCGGCAGCGGCAAGCTGTTTCGCAGCTACGTCAAATCCGTCGACGCGTGCGCCGCCTGCGGCGAGCGCATGGATCATCATCGCGCCGATGATTTCCCGCCTTACATCGTCGTGACCATCGTCGGCCATCTCGTGCTTGGCGGCTATATGGCGACCGACCTCATCCTGCCGCTCACCAGCTGGCAGCACCTGGCCATCTGGGTGCCCATCACCGTCATCAGTTCGCTGGCGCTGCTTCAGCCGGTCAAGGGCGCCGTCATCGGCCTGCAATGGGCGCTGAAGATGCACGGCTTCGGCGGTCACGAAGACGGACCGGAAGACGTGCTGCCCCCGCGAGACGACCGGGCATGACCCTAGAGCGGGATACCGGCGACGAGGTCAAGCGCCAGCGTTCCGCAACGATGCGACCACGCGATGCCGCCTCCGTCATGCTGCTTGATCGTATCGGCGGCCGCGTGCGTGTCCTGATGGGCAGACGGCACAGTGCACATGCCTTCATGCCGGATCTTTATGTTTTCCCCGGCGGACGCCGTGACACCGGAGACCATCGGATTGGCTTCGGCTCCGATCTTCATCCGTCCGTTCTGCGGGCGCTGAAGGGTTCTGGCACGCGCGAGTTGACGGATGCGCGCGCCCGCGCGCTGGCGCTTGCGGCTGTGCGCGAACTCTACGAGGAAGCCGGCATCGCGATCGGTGCACCCCACTCTCCGCCAGCCTCGCCGGTTCCATTCCTTCCCGATCTTGCAAACTTGCGCTATATGGCTCGGGCCATCACCCCTCCGGGCAACACAAGGCGGTTCGATACGCGCTTCTTCGCCGTTTTTACCGACGAGGCCGAAATCGATCCGACGCAGTTCCTGGACAGTCGGGAGCTTCAGGATTTGCAGTGGATCGATGTAGACGCTACGCCGTCGCTACGGATACCTGACATCACCGCCGTCATACTCGCGGACCTCAGAAGCGGTCTCAAGGCCGATCCATCGCTGCCCTGCGAGCGACCGGTGCCACTCTACACCACGCACCGTGGGCGCTTCGTCCGCACATTGCTCTAAGGACCCGCGTTCGATGTCACAGCCGTCGCCCGGTACAACTGCACCGGTTGAGGAAATTCACTGGCGGTCGCTGATCGCCGCCGTTGCCGCCATCAGTGCCGTTGGCATTGCCATCGGCCTCGGACTGCCGCTGCTCTCCATCATCATGGAGAAGCGCGGGATTTCCTCGACGCTCATCGGCCTGAACTCCGCCATGGCCGGCCTTGCCGCCATGGCGGCCGCGCCGCTCACCACCAAGTTCGCCCATCGCCACGGCGTCGCGCCAACCATGCTTTGGGCGGTGCTTCTCGCTGCCGTCAGCGCCTTTGGCTTTTACTACATCACCAACTTCTGGCTCTGGTTCCCGCTGCGGGTGGTCTTTCACGGCGCCATCACGGTGCTCTTCATCCTGTCGGAGTTCTGGATCAACGCGACGGCCCCGCCGGCCAAACGCGGCTTCGTGCTCGGCATCTACGGCACCGTCCTCTCGCTCGGCTTTGCCACCGGCCCCCTGCTCTTCTCCATCCTCGGCAGCGACGGCATCCTTCCATTCGTCGTCGGTGCCGGCGTGATCCTGCTTGCAGCGGTGCCAATCTTCCTGGCGCGGGACGAAAGCCCCGTGATCGACGAGAAGCCGGAACGGCATTTCCTGCGCTACGTCTATCTCGTTCCAACCGCAACGGCCGCCGTTTTCATCTTCGGCGCCGTCGAATCGGGTGGGCTATCGCTGTTTCCGATCTTCGGTACCCGATCCGGCTTTACCGAATCACAGGCAGCCCTGCTTTTGACGGTGATGGGGATCGGCAACTTCATCTTCCAGATCCCGCTCGGCATGTTGTCCGACCGGGTGAAAGATCGCCGCACGCTCCTGTCGGCGATGACGGTGATCGGCCTGATCGGTGCGCTCTGTCTGCCAATGCTCGCCGAAAGCTGGTTCCTGATGGCAATCGTCCTGCTCTTCTGGGGCGGTTGCGTTTCCGGGCTCTACACCGTGGGCCTCAGCCACCTGGGCTCGCGCCTGCAGGGCGCAGACCTCGCGGCCGCCAACGCCGCCTTCGTGTTTTCCTATGCGGTTGGTACGGTCGCCGGTCCGCAGGTCATTGGAGCTGCGATGGACGTCACCGGCAACAATGGTTTTGCCTGGGCGATCGCCGCCTTTTTCGGCCTCTATGTTGCGCTTTCGGTGGTCAGGATCGTTTTGAATCCAAAACGGCCTTGACTTTTTGGCCGCGATTTGTAGTTTCGCGCCAACCTTGCCCGTGGCCCGCAACCGGTTGTCCACGGCTTTCATTGTTACAAAGGCAGGACGACCATGGCAAAAGCCACTACCATCAAGATCAAGCTGCTTTCGACAGCCGACACTGGTTTCTTCTACGTCACGACCAAGAACAGCCGTACGATGACGGAAAAGATGACCAAGACCAAGTACGACCCGGTCGTCAAGAAGCACGTCGAATTCAAGGAAACGAAGATCAAGTAAGATCGATCGTTCCAGGAATTGAAAAGGGCGCCGACCGCAAGGTCTGGCGCCCTTTCCTTTTGGACGCAATGAATGAATTGCCGTGGACCGCTGCAAGCGGCGGGAGAGCGACCAGCACGGATCAGCTGAGGATACGCATCCCCTTCCCGCGTTGATATCGCTCGCAGAATCAAAAACGCCGCCCCTATCCGAGACGGCGTTTCACAATAGGGGGTCGGCTGGCATCTGACTGCGGCACGAGGATTCCGCGGATGTCAAAAGCCAACCGACCGACCCCACGACCCAGGAGATGCGGCGGACCTGAGCATCATGGGGTAACCAAAATCTCAGAAGGCGGATGCCTCCTTATTCATCAGCATCACCTGAAAATGAAAAAAAATCAACGAATTCTTAATGCGCGGAGCGGGCCGCTCGGCGCATGGTTAATTCTGTATCAGACTAGGACAGGCGAATGCGTTCTGCCCGCTGCCACCCAAGGTCCCCGGCGGCAACAGTCGAAGCGAGAATACAGTTTTGAATGCAACCTGCAAGAGGTGACCCAATAAAATCCTTGGGTACCTGGGACGTCTGGAAAACCCGCGCAACAGTCCGTCAGGCGGCGGCGGCTACCACTCGGTTGCGGCCCTCGTTCTTGGCTTGGTAGAGCGCCGTGTCCGCCCGCTTCAGCAGAGCTTCGGCCGTGTCGCTGCCGGGCCTGAGGCTGGCAATCCCCATGGACGCCGTCACCTTCAGGGGGCCATCTGCCTGCGAAATCGGGAAAGGCAGGCTCTCGATTATGGTGCGCAAGCGCTCGGCGACACCTGCCGCCATTTCTGCCGACGTATCCGGCATGACCACAATGAACTCTTCCCCGCCGAAACGGCAGGCTAGATCGGCCCCGCGCACCGTCGTGCGGATACGATTGGCAAATTCACGCAGAACATCGTCACCGACATCATGCCCGTAGGTGTCGTTGACCTGCTTGAAGCGATCGATATCGGTCATGCAGATCGACAGTGGCCGACCGCGCGCGGCAGCCCGATCCATCAGCAGCTTCAAGTGCGTATCGAAGTAGCGGCGGTTGTGCAGGCCGGTAAGCCCGTCGGTGACGGCGAGCTCAATCGTCTGCTGGACGCTGGCACGCAATCTGTCGTTGCAATGCTTGCGGCGGATCTGCGTCATCGAGCGGGCGATCAGCTCGTTGGGATCGACCGGCCGCATCAGGTAGTCCGTCACGCCGAGATCGAGCGCCCGAACCACCAGTTCGTCGCTGCCCTGCTCCGCGATCAACAGGATGGGGATGAAGCGGGTGCGCTCCAGCGAGCGTAGCTGCGAGCACAGCCGCAGCGGATCGTAGTCGTCGAAATTCGCATTGACGATGACCAGGTCGAAATTGTTCTCCGCCGCCTCGAAAAGTGCAGCCTGGGGATCGGAGATGACCGAGACATCGGCGATCGGCTTGAGGGCGCGCTGCAGGCGCTCCTGCGACGAGCCGCGGCCATCGACGAGCAAAACATTGCCGGGCTCATCGGGCCGATCCGCACGGGCAACATCCTCAAGGCCAATCGTCTGCGCCGTCAGTGCCCTCAGGCGCAGTTCGTCGCTGACGTTCTTCAGCCGCACAAGGCTTTTTACCCTCGACATCAGCTGAAGATCGTTGACCGGCTTGGTCAGGAAATCATCGGCGCCAGCCTTCAGGCCCCGCACGCGGTCCGATGGCTGATCAAGTGCCGTGACCATGACAACCGGGATATGTGCGGTCTTCGGGTTCGCCTTCAAGCGCTCGCAGACCTCGAAACCGTCGAGGCCGGGCATCATGATGTCGAGCAGCACAAGATCGATCGGCGTCTTCTCGCAGAGCGCCAGTGCCGCGTAGCCATCGTTGGCGGTCAGCACATCGAAGTACTCGGCGAGCAGCCGCGCCTCGAGCAGTTTCACATTGGCAGGGACATCGTCGACAACAAGAATACGCGCAGTCATATCAATTTTCCCGCCGCTCAGGCATCGCCCAGGTAGGTTTTGATCGTCTCAATGAACTTCGGTACGGAAATCGGCTTGGAAACATAGGCCTCGCACCCGCCCTGGCGGATCCGCTCCTCGTCTCCCTTCATGGCAAATGCGGTAACGGCGATGACCGGGATGACATGCAACTCGTCGTCTTCCTTGAGCCACTTCGTTACTTCAAGGCCGGAGACTTCCGGCAGCTGAATGTCCATCAGGATCAGATCCGGCCGGTGCTTGCGCGCGAGCTCGAGCGCCTCCATGCCGTTGCGCGTCTGGATCGTCGCATAGCCGGAAGCCTCAATCAGGTCGCGGAACAGCTTCATGTTCAGCTCGTTGTCTTCAACAATCATTACCTGTTTGGGCATGTCGATCCCTTGCTGTCCATCGCCGCCTTGCAAGTCGTCTCAGGATACTTAACTTGCGGAGCCGACGACTCGACCCATTTCCTCGACTTCAGAGATAGTCCTATTTGGTTGAAAAATAGGTAACTCCGGGCGTAAAAACCATACGGGGACGCACCAATGAAAAACGCCGACGAAATCGCCATCGATATTCTTGCCTGGCTGGCGGCAGAGCCTGAGCTTCTATCCCGTTTCCTGGCGCTGACCGGCACCGAACCGGGAGCGCTGCGCAGCGCGATCACCGAACCCGGCTTCATGGGCGGCATCGTCGCCTTCCTCATGGAGCACGAGCCGACGCTGATGGCTTTCTGCGAGGCAACGGGCACCGCGCCGCAGGATGTGGTCAGTGCCCACACAGCCCTGTCCGGCCATTCCAGCTTCGACGATTGAGCCAAGACATGGCCGCCATCGATGATATCAAGCTGAAGGAACGGCCGCTCATCGTCAGCGACATCGATGATGTCGTTCTCGAATTCATCAATCCGTTCAAAGCCTTTCTCGACAGCTGCGGCCACGTGCTGTTGCCCCGATCCTTTCGTCTGACCGGAAACATCGTCAGACGCGCCGACGATCAGCCGGTGACGGAGGCCGACGTCAAGAGCCTGCTCGATGCGTTCTACGGCTCGCAGGATCGTTGGCAGACCCCGGCCGCACAGGCCGCCGAGACGCTGGCGGCGCTGTCGGAGGAAGCGGACATCGTCTTCCTGACCGCAATGCCGCCTCAACATGCAGCCGTGCGCCGCGCTCTGCTCGACCGGCTTGGCCTTCCCTACCCGCTTCTGGCCTCCGAGGAGCCGAAGGGGCCAATCGTCGAGCGGCTGCACGGCGCGCGCGCCGTCCCGCTGGTATTCATCGACGACATGCTTCGCAACCTCAGATCGGTCAGGAGCCACGCCCCGTCCTGCCTGCTCATCAACCTGATGGCCAGCTCCGAGTTTCGCCCTCTCGCGCCGGAACCCGACGCAGGGATTTGCGCCGTGACCGATTGGACGGAAGCGGCCGCGACCATTCGCAGGCATTTCGGCAGCGAGTTCGGTTCGGCGCATCACAGGCGCAGCTAATCTCACGCCGGGGCCACTCGAAATGCCCCTGGCGAGCTCTGTCAACGGCGACAATTGCGGTGTGATTTCCAATCGCGCCTCCCTTGAGACTCGCTAGCCTAGAGCGTAAGGTCGCAATGTTCAATATTTGTTCCAAGCATGGTCGACAGCGCAGCTCAAATTCCAGGCTTCTGCCGCGACTGCCTTCGGGAACAGGCGGCGTCCGTGCGGCGCTGCCTTGCCTGCGGCAGCCCGCGCATCCTGCGTCATCCAGAACTCAATGATCTGACCTTGGCGCATATCGATTGCGACGCCTTCTATGCGTCGATCGAAAAGCGCGACAATCCGGAACTCGCCGACAAACCCGTGATCATTGGCGGCGGCAAGCGCGGCGTCGTGTCCACCGCCTGCTACGTCGCGCGCATCCATGGCGTGCGCTCGGCCATGCCGATGTTCAAGGCGCTGGAGGCCTGTCCCCAGGCCGTGGTGATCAAGCCGAACATGGAGAAATATGTGCGTGTCGGGCGCGAGGTTCGCACGCTGATGCAGGAACTGACGCCGTTGGTGCAGCCGCTGTCGATCGACGAGGCTTTTCTGGAGCTGCGGGGGACCGAGCGGCTGCACCATGATCCGCCGGCGCGCACGCTTGCGCGCCTGGCCAGACGCATCGAGCAGGAGATCGGCATCACCGTCTCGGTTGGCCTCTCCTACTGCAAGTTCCTCGCCAAGGTGGCGTCCGACCTGCAGAAGCCGCGCGGCTTTTCGGTTATCGGCCAGGCGGAGGCGCTGGAATTCCTGAGAGAGAAGCCGGTGACGCTGATCTGGGGCGTCGGCAAGGCCTTTGCCGCAACTCTGGAACGGGACGGGGTGCGCACGATCGGTCAATTGCAGACCATGGACGAAGCAGACCTCATGCGGCGCTACGGCACGATGGGGCAGCGGCTCTTTCGCCTGTCCCGCGGGCTCGACGAGCGCGCGGTCGAAATCGACGGGGAAGCCAAGAGCGTATCCTCCGAAACGACGTTCAACGACGACCTCGCCCGCTACGACGACCTTGTGACGCATCTGCGGCATCTGAGCGAGCAGGTGGCTCACCGGCTGCGGAAATCGGAACTCGCCGGCCAGACCGTCGTTCTCAAGCTGAAAACCACAGACTTCAAGATCCGCACCCGCAACCGGCGGCTCGACAGCCCCACGCGGCTTGCCGACCGCATCTTCCGCACCGGACTTCAACTCCTGGAGAAAGAGACCGACGGCACGAAATACCGCCTGATCGGCATCGGCGTCAGCGATCTCTCTGCTCCGGACCTCGCCGATCCCCCAGATCTCGTCGATCCGGCCGCCACCCGGCGCGCAGCTGCAGAAGACGCCATGAACAAGCTGCGCGACAAGTTCGGCAAGGCGAGCGTCGAAACCGGTTACACATTCGGAACCAGGAAGCGCGAGCCCTGAAACCGCAAACCGCGGTCCCGTTGCGCTCGCGTGCGTGCGTCCGGCGCGCGATCACGCAACCTTGATCAGCCCCACACAGTCTCCAGACCAATTCCTTAAAGATTGCCGGCTAGGCTCGTTCGCCAAGTCATGTGTCGGGTTGAGTGTATGGTATCGCGTTTTGCTCTCACCGCCAGCTTCATCGCCCTGCTTTTGTCACCCTCAACCGGGTTTGCAGGCGGTCGCGGGCCGCTACAGATCATCGTTTCGAAGGATCAGCAATCGCTGGTCGTCTATGACGGCGACGCGGTGATTGCGACGTCGCCGGTCTCGACCGGCAAGGCGGGTCATACGACCCCGAGCGGCATCTTCTCGATCCTGGAGAAGCGGCGCCATCACAAATCGAATATCTATTCGAATGCGCCGATGCCCTTCATGCAGCGGCTCACCTGGTCGGGGATCGCACTGCACGGTTCGAACCACGTTCCGGAGTATCCGGCCTCGCACGGCTGCGTACGGTTGCCGAGCGATTTTGCGGCCTCGCTCTACAAGATGACCGAGCGTGGCGTGCATGTGCTGATCTCGGACCGACAGGTAACGCCGACCGAGGTCAAGAGCGCCCTGCTCTTTCGACCTGTCCCGGCGGAGGTATTGCCGCCACTCTCCGACGTGCCGCTGAGACCCGCTATCAGCCAGGCCGGCGATACGCCGGTGGAGGTGGCGATGACGGAGCCCGCTGGACCTGCGCCCGGCATGTCCGCCTCGGCAGTCGAGCCGATCCGTATCCTCATCACACGCAGCGATGCGCGCGACGACATGCGTGAAGTGCAGGCGTCGCTGGAGCTTCTGGGTTACGCACCCGGGACGATCGACGGCCATGCGGGACCGGCGACGATCGCGGCGCTCCGCGCTTTCCAGACGAGCGAAGGCCTTGAGAGCGACGGCAAGCTGACACCGGAGCTGACCGACAGGCTGCTGCGCAAGGCCGGTCGCGCGCCGCCGCAGAACGGCAAGATCCTTGTCCGGCAAGGGTTCAAGCCGCTGTTCGAAGCGGGCCTCACCATCGACAAGCCGGAAGAGGCGCTTGGCACGCATTTTCTGCAGTTTCGGCACAACGAGGAGGAAGGCGCGGAAGGAAAATGGTTCGGCGTTTCCCTTGAGGACCATCTGCCGTCCTCAACCAAGAAACGGCTCGGCATTTCCATCGAAGCCGATCCATTCGCGTTCAACGGCATACAGCGCACACTGGCACGGCTGACGATTTCCGACGACGTTCGCAAACGGATCGAACAGCTTATGGCCGAAGGCTCGTCGCTTTCGATCGCCGACACGGAAAACGGGCTCGAAACCGGCCAAGGCACCGATTTCATCACGATTACACGATCGCGTCCCGCGGGCTGACACCAAAAGCAGAGAGAACCCTGCGCCGGATCAGACGAGCTCGACGTCGATCACCCCTGGTGCCGAACGAAGTGCGGCGGCAATCTCGGGCGAAATTCGGAATTTTTCGCTAAGCTCCACCTCGATTTCGCGCTGGCCGTTGTCCTTGATGACAACGAAGGAAACGAGGCCGTCGCCCCTGGTGTTGAGGTGCGAGGCAATCGATTTCAGCGGGCCGGAATCGCGCACATAGACGCGCAAGGCCTTCTGCAGCTGCAGCGATTCCTCTTCGAGCGAGCGCAGGGTCTGGATGCGCAGGCCGATGCCTTCCGGCCGCTCCTCTGCGGCCACCGTCATGACCAGCGACTTGCCCGGTTCGAGAAGATCTCGGTACTGGTGCAACATTTCGGAAAACAGCACCGCCTCGAATTGCCCGGACGAATCGGAGAAGGCGACGATGCCCATCTTGTTGCCGGTGCGCGTCTTGCGTTCCTGCTTCGATGTGACGGTGCCGGCGAGCCGCCCGGCGGTCGCCCCCTTCTTCACCGAACCGGCGAAATCGCCGAAGTTCTGCACCCGCATCTTGGCAAGCAGCGCGTTATACGTATCAAGCGGATGGGCCGAGAGGTAGAAGCCCAACACCTGGAATTCACGATGCAGCTTTTCCGAAGCGAGCCACGGCGTATAGGTCGGAAGGGCAATACGCTCCGGCCCGGTGGCGGCTCCTGCACCGAACATGTCGCTCTGACCGCTGGTCTTGTTTTCCTGCGCGCGCTGGGCAAAGCCGAGGACGCGATCGAGCCCCCCCACCAGTTCCGCACGATCATAGCCGAAGCAATCGAACGCGCCGGCGGCGATCAGGCTTTCAAACACGCGACGATTGAGAAGCTTCGGATCGATCCTGAGGCAGAAATCCTCAAGGCTTGCGAAGGATTGGTCGCCGCGCACTTCGACGACGTGCTCGACGGCGGATTCGCCCACGCCCTTGATGGCGGCTAGCGAATAATAGATCCGGTTCTCGCCTGTCTGGAAATGCCGGAACGATGTCTGCACCGACGGCGCGATTACTTCGATGCCGAGGCGCTTGGCGTCCTGGCGGAAATCGTTGACCTTTTCGGTGTTGGACATGTCGAGCGTCATCGACGCCGCCAGGAACTCGACCGGGTAATGCGCCTTCATAAAGGCGGTCTGATAGGAGACGATGGCGTAGGCGGCTGCGTGCGACTTGTTGAAGCCGTAGTTGGCGAACTTGGCAAGCAGGTCGAAGATCAGGTCGGCCTGCGGCTTCGACACTTCGTTCTTGACCGCGCCGTCGACGAAGCGGGCGCGCTGCTTGTCCATTTCCTCCTTGATCTTCTTACCCATGGCGCGGCGCAGAAGATCGGCCTCGCCGAGCGAATAGCCCGAGAGCACCTGGGCGATCTGCATCACCTGCTCCTGATAGACGATGACGCCCTGCGTTTCCTTCAGCAGATGGTCGATCTTCGGATGGATCGACTCGATCTCCTCTTCGCCGTGCTTGCGGGCGTTGTAGACCGGGATGTTCTCCATCGGGCCCGGGCGGTAAAGCGCCACCAGCGCGATGATGTCCTCGATGCAGTCGGGCCGCATGCCGATCAGCGCCTTGCGCATGCCGGCACTTTCCACCTGGAACACGCCGACCGTTTCGCCGCGCGACAGCATCTCGTAAGTCTTCGGGTCGTCGAGCGGAATGCTGGCCAGATCCACCTCGATGCCACGCCGTTTGACGAAATCGACGGCGACCTTCAGCACCGTCAGCGTCTTCAGGCCGAGGAAGTCGAACTTGACGAGGCCCGCCTGCTCCACCCACTTCATGTTGAACTGGGTGACCGGCATGTCGGAACGCGGATCGCGATACATCGGCACGAGTTGCGACAGCGGCCGGTCGCCGATCACGATACCGGCGGCGTGGGTCGAGGCATGGCGGTAGAGGCCCTCGATCTTCTGGGCGATATCGAGAAGGCGCGCGACGACCGGCTCTTTCTCGGCCTCCTCCTGCAGGCGCGGCTCCTCTTCGATCGCCTTGGAGAGCGGCGTCGGGTTCGCCGGGTTGTTGGGCACCAGCTTGCAGATCTTGTCGACCTGGCCGTAGGGCATCTCGAGAACACGCCCGACGTCGCGCAGCGCGGCGCGCGCCTGCAGCGAACCGAAGGTGATGATCTGCGCCACCTGCTCGCGGCCGTATTTGCGCTGCACGTATCGGATCACTTCTTCGCGCCGGTCCTGGCAGAAGTCGATGTCGAAGTCGGGCATCGAGACGCGCTCGGGATTGAGGAAGCGCTCGAACAGCAAGGAGAATCGCATCGGATCGACATCGGTGATCGTGAGCGCGTAGGCAACCAGCGATCCTGCACCCGAACCGCGGCCGGGTCCGACGGGAATGTCATGTTGCTTCGCCCATTTGATGAAGTCCGCAACGATGAGGAAGTAGCCGGGGAACTTCATGCGCGCGATAACACTGAGCTCGAAGGCCAGGCGCTCGCGGTAGTCCTGCTCGCTATAGCCAGGCGCCATACCAAGCTTGGCAAGACGTTCCTCAAGCCCCTCTTCGGCCTGGCGACGCAACTCATCCGCCTCTGCGCGCTCGGCCTCCTCAGGGTCGGCGGTGGCGCCGGTAAAGCGCGGCAGGATGGGCCCGCGCGTCTTCAGCATGAACGAGCAGCGCCGCGCGATCTCGATGGTGTTTTCCAGCGCCTCCGGCAAGTCGGCAAAAAGCGCCGCCATTTCCTTGCGGCTCTTCAGATAGTGATCCGGCGTCAGCCGAAAACGGCTGTCATCCGACACCATGGCGTTGTGTGCGACCGCCATCAGCGCGTCGTGCGCCTCATAATCGGACGGCGACGGAAAGAAGGCCTCGTTCGTGGCCACGAGCGGAATGTCGAACTTGTAGGCAAGATCGATCATCCGGCTCTCATGGCGCCGATCGTAGCCACCGTGACGCTGGAGCTCGATGTAAAGCCGATCGCCGAAGAGGTCGTGCAAGGCTTCGAGACGCGCCTCGGCCAGTGCCGTGGAGCCCGCCTTCACGGCCATATCCACCGGTCCGCCGGATGCACCGGTCAGCGCGATCAATCCTTCGGTGCCGCATTCTGCAAGCCAGGAGCGGGTGATCCGCGTCGCCTGGCTTCCCTCGCCGCTGAGATATGCCCGACTCACCAGGTCGACGAGCCGGGTGTATCCATCGTCGGTGGCCGCAATCAGCACGATCGCCGGCAGCTTGGCCAGTTGCTGGTGAGGGCCGCGTCGCTCTCCCTCCACCTCGTCTTCCATGTCGATGGATAGCTGGCAGCCGGTGATCGGCTGCAGTCCATCATCGGAAGCCTTCTGGGAAAATTCGAGAGCAGCAAACAGATTGTTGGTGTCGGCGATCCCGATCGCCGGCTGGGCATCAGCGACTGCCTTGCCGATGACTTTCTTCAGCGGCAGAGCGCCTTCAAGCAGCGAGAAGGCCGAGTGGACACGCAGATGTACAAACTGCGGATCCGTCGCGAGTGTCCCACTCGATACTGCCATGCCGCCATCTGCCATCGTCGCACCTCGATTCCTGTCTGCTCGACAGGGTATCCCGCTTATCACGCGACATGTCCAGTTTCGCCGGACATGTCGTCCCCCTTATTCAGTGAGGCAGAGGAGGACTGGGAGGTGCTTGAGGTGAAAACTCGGCGCTCAATCAGAGGCCGAGGGCAATGAAAGAGATGCTGGCGATGAACAGGCTCATCGATGTGAAGGCGGCGAGGTCACGAACAAAATCAGTCATAACATGGCTCCTTTTCCGTTATGTTTCTACTTTGTTCTATTTCTGTTCACTCGTCAAGCATGGACCAGACGTTCTGGTCGCGATGGTTAATGTGGGGGCGGCCGCTTGGCGTGCGAGCGCGCAGACGGCTTGAGGAAACGAGGGCTCCCTCCTATCAATAGCAACAACCATAAGGGGAGTTTCCGATGCGCACAGGCCTTATATTGTCGTTGCTGTTCCTTTCGCCTGTCACGGCCTTGGCCGCCGAAACAATTGATCCGAGCCGCATCGTGTCGGCGGCGACTGGCGACTGGAACAAGGACGGTGAAGACGATCTTGCGCTGCTCGTCCGTCCGGCCGAGGGAAGTGATGAAGACAACGGCGTCTATCTCTATCTGGCCGGCAAGAACGGCGCACTGGAGCTAAAGTCGGCTCTCCCGAACAAGGTCTGGGGCCAATTCGACTTTGCCGGGCAGGCTCCGGCGATCGAGGCGACCGCGAACGGTTCGCTGATCATCACCAGCCACAATGATTCCATCGGGCGCGACCGCTGGGAGCAGAAGCTGACGCTCGCCTATCGCAATTTCGAATTCGTGGTCGCCGGCTATACCTACTCGTCCTATGACACGCTCGATCCCGACAACACGTCGCATTGCGACTTCAACGTGCTAACGGGCAAAGGCAAAGCCAATGACAAGCCCGTCAACACCAGAGGCGAACTCGTGCTTCTAAAAGATTGGACCGATGACCGCGGCCAGAGTGCATGCGGCCTGTGACAATTCGGTGAATGTTCTTTATTTGTTCTTTACATTCGGCGCGCTCGAACCCATCCTCAACGGGAACATTTGAGGAACATCCATGATCGCGATCGAAGGACTGAAGGACTTTATCGTCGAAGCCAAAGCAAACACCTACGTCGGTGGTGGCGTGCCGCGGCCTTCGTCGCGCCCAGGCTCCCACGACATCGGTTATGAAACTGGCGGCTGGCGCTATCTCGACAGTTATTTCGGCGGAAGCGATTTCGCCGGACAGGAGACGGTCTGGCAGGATGGAGAGCCACGCTGGGCGATGAATTATTTCGGCCGGATCCTGCGCCCCGACCTCATCAATGGGGAGAAGGCCGGGCTGGTTATCAAGGCGGCGCTAAAGGCGATGTATCAGGAGAAGCGCCATTTTCTCGGCGGCATGGAGTTTCGCCACGCCCATGGCTACTACATCGATTGCAGTCGCGGCGACACCAGCCACTTTTCCGGCCATGAGGTCATCTTTGTCGACGGCGAGGAAGCCTATGAACTCGATTATCGCGGCGGTCTGATCAAGCGCTGACAACGCACGTCCACGACCATTGGCATTGGCGTTCTGGAGGAATGCGCGCGTGCCGACAGCATCCGCGATCCGTCAGGCCTGCGAGTTCATGATCGTGCGGGGCGATCAGGGCGCCAGAGCCGGCCCTGGCCCAAACGTTGGCAACACCTCGAAAACATAGCTGCGCGTCTGCGGACCGCGGTTGCATGCCGGCTCATCCGCCGATGTCCTTGTCACTCGTTGCGCAAGGCTTGTACCGGATCTAGGCGCGAGGCGCGCCAAGCCGGGAAGATCGTGGCGAGGAAGGAAAGAGTGAGCGCCATGACGATGACGACCGCGGTCTCATCCGCATTCATGTCGGCTGGCAGTTGGTTGAGGAAGTAGAGTTCCGGGCTGAAGAGCGTCGTGCCCGAAACCCACGAAAAGAACTGCCGGATGGACTCGATATTGAGGCAGACGACGACGCCGAGGGCAACGCCGGCAACCGTGCCGGCGACACCGATCGCAGCGCCAGCCATGAAGAAAATGCGCATGACCGACCCGGACGTCGCACCCATCGTCCGAAGGATCGCGATATCGCTGCCCTTGTCCTTCACCAGCATGATCAGGCCGGAGATGATGTTCAGCGCGGCGACCAGCACGATCAGCGTCAGGATCATGAACATGACGTTGCGCTGGACCTCGAGCGTCGAGAAAAAGGTCCTGTTGCGATCGCGCCAATCGGTGATGAAGATCTGCCGGCCGGACGCATCCTCGATCGGCTGGCGCAGCTCTTCCACGACGTCAGGATGTTCGACGAAAATCTCGATCGACTGCACGAGCCCTTCGGCGTTGAAGTAGAGCTGGGCTTCTTCCAGCGGCATGAAG
>NZ_DASYHB010000072.1:0-11425 GCF_035999185.1 Ensifer sp.
CTTCAGATCGCGATCAGTCTTGACGAAAGCAGTCAGCTTTTCTAAAACCTAGTTTAGAACCGTTCAAAACTTCTGTACGGGCATTCCGCCCTGTGCTTCGTCTCATAAGGCAAGCGGCGCGGAAAATTCAAGGAAAATGCATCGCCAGAGGTTGCCGGCGTGCAGCCTGTTGATCTAGCGAAGGAAATCATGTCGGGTTCGCGCATCTATATGGACTGGAACGCCACGGCGCCGCTTCTGCCCGAAGCGCGCGAGGCTTGCCTGTCTGCGCTCGACCTTATCGGCAACCCGTCTTCCGTCCATGGCGAGGGCCGGGCGGTTCGTACGCTGATCGAAAATTGCCGTCGCGATGTGGCCGCCCTTTGCGGCGCTAAGGCCTCGAGCGTCATCTTCACCAGTGGTGCGACCGAGGCGGCCAACCTTGTGCTGACGCCCGATTTCCGAATGGGTCGCACACCACTCAAGATCGGCCGGCTCTTTGCTTCGGCGATCGAGCATCCGGCCGTGCGCGAAGGCGGACGCTTCCCGCGCGAGGCGGTTTGCGAAATCCCCGTGACCTCTGAAGGTGTCGTCGATCTTTCCGCGCTCCAGGCGCTGCTGGCCGCACATGACCGCACACTTGGCTTGCCCATGGTCGCCGTCATGCTCGTCAACAACGAGACCGGCATTATCCAGCCGATTGCCGAGATTGCCACGATTGCTCGCGGCCATGGTGCTATACTCGTTGTCGACGCGGTCCAGGCCGCAGGCCGGGTGCCGCTCGCGATCGAAGATCTGGGCGCCGACTTCCTGATTCTGTCGTCGCACAAGATTGGCGGCCCCAAGGGCGCCGGCGCGCTTGTCGCGCGCGGCGAGGTGATGATGCCGGTGCCGCTGATCCGTGGCGGCGGGCAGGAAAAGGGGCATCGCTCGGGCACGGAAAACCCGGTGGCGATTGCCGGCTTTGCTGCCGCTGCCCGCAAGGTCGGGGCCGATGTTGCCGCACGCATGGCGGCGATCACGGCGCTCCGCGACAGGCTCGAGAGTGAAATGCTGACGGCGGCGGCCGACGTGGTCATTCACGGCCGCGACGTTTCGCGCGTTGGCAACACAGTCTTCTTCACGCTTCCTGGCCTGAAGGCAGAGACGGGACAGATCGCCTTCGATCTCGAAGGGGTGGCGCTTTCGGCGGGATCGGCCTGTTCGTCCGGAAAAGTCGGGCAGAGCCACGTGCTGACGGCGATGGGCTACGATCCGCGCCAGGGTGCGCTTAGAATATCGATCGGCGACGCGACGACACCGGCTGAAATCGAGCGTTGCGCCGCAGCCTTTGCGAAGGTAGCAGGAAGGCGACGCGCGTCGGGACAAGCGGCCTGACGCAGGCAATGCGACGAAATTGCGGAAAAGCAATTTTCCGCTTGGCAAACAGGGTGAAAAGCGCCTTTTAGCCATTACATAAGCGGTGCGCCAAGTTCGCACCGCGCTGACAAGCTGCCGGACCTTGGATCCGGCAAGATTGGAGAACGACATGCCTGCCGTGCAGGAGACCATTGATCAGGTCCGTCAGATCGACGTGGACCAGTACAAGTACGGCTTCGAGACGAACATCGAAGTCGAAAAGGCACCGAAAGGCCTCTCGGAAGACATCATCCGCTTCATTTCGGCGAAGAAAGACGAGCCGGAGTGGATGCTTGAATGGCGTCTCGAGGCCTATCGCCGCTGGCTGACGCTCGAAGAGCCTACCTGGGCGCGCGTCAGCTATCCGAAGATCGACTTCAACGACATCTATTATTACGCCGCTCCCAAAGGCGTGACCGGTCCGAAGTCGCTTGACGAAGTCGACCCGGAGATCCTGAAGGTCTACGAGAAGCTCGGCATCCCGCTGAAGGAACAGGAAATCCTGGCCGGCGTGCAGAAGTCGAAGATCGCCGTCGACGCTGTCTTCGACAGCGTGTCCGTGGTCACGACCTTCAAGGAAGAGCTCAAGAAGGCCGGCGTGATCTTCATGTCGATCTCCGAGGCGATCCGCGAGCATCCGGACCTCGTGAAGAAGTATCTCGGCTCCGTCGTTCCGACGACCGACAACTACTATGCGACGCTGAACTCGGCGGTTTTTACCGACGGCTCCTTCGTTTTCGTGCCGAAGGGCGTTCGCTGCCCGATGGAACTGTCGACCTATTTCCGCATCAACGAGAAGAACACCGGCCAGTTCGAGCGCACGCTGATCATCTGCGAAGATGGTGCCTACGTGTCCTATCTGGAAGGCTGCACCGCGCCGCAGCGCGACGAGAACCAGCTTCACGCTGCCGTCGTCGAACTCGTCGCGCTCGATGACGCCGAGATCAAGTACTCGACGGTTCAGAACTGGTACCCGGGCGACAAGGAAGGCAAGGGCGGCATCTACAACTTCGTCACCAAGCGTGGCGATTGCCGTGGCAAGAACTCCAAGATCTCCTGGACGCAGGTCGAAACCGGCTCGGCGATCACCTGGAAGTATCCGTCGTGCATCCTGCGCGGCGACGGTTCGCGCGGCGAGTTCTACTCGATCGCGGTGTCGAACGGTCACCAGCAGATCGACAGCGGCACCAAGATGATCCATCTCGGCAAGAACACGTCGAGCCGCATCGTCTCCAAGGGTATTGCGGCCGGCGTTTCGGAAAACACCTATCGCGGCCAGGTTTCGGCCCACCGCAAGGCCGAGAACGCCCGCAACTTCACCCAGTGCGATTCGCTGCTGATCGGCGACAAGTGCGGGGCGCACACGGTTCCCTACATCGAGGCGAAGAACTCGACGGCACAGTTCGAGCACGAAGCCACGACGTCGAAGATTTCCGAGGACCAGCTGTTCTACTGCCTGCAGCGCGGCATCCCGACCGAAGCGGCGATCGCGCTGATCGTCAACGGCTTCGTCAAGGAAGTCATCCAGGAGCTGCCGATGGAATTCGCCGTCGAAGCGCAGAAGCTGATCGGCATCTCGCTGGAAGGCTCGGTCGGCTAAGGCCCTGAACTGAATATCGAATGGCGCGCACCAAGAGCTTGCGCGCGAACAAACGTTCGTTTCCCAAGAGGACGATAGAAATGCTTGAAATCAAGAACCTGCACGCTCGCATCGCCGAAGACGGCACCGAAATCATCCGTGGCCTGAACCTCACCGTGAAGGCCGGCGAAGTCGCCGCCATCATGGGCCCGAACGGCTCCGGCAAGTCGACGCTGTCCTACATCCTGTCGGGCCGCGAAGACTATGAAGTCACCGAAGGCGACATCCTCTATAACGGCGAGAGCATCCTCGAGCTCGACGCTTCCGAGCGTGCGGCCAAGGGTATCTTCCTTGCCTTCCAGTATCCGGTCGAAATCCCCGGCGTTGCAACCATGCAGTTCCTCAAGGTGGCAATGAACGAGCAGCGCAAGTATCGCGGCGAAGACGAACTGACGACGCCGGAATTCATGCGTCGCGTCAAGGAAGCGGCTGCCGAGCTGAAGATCGCTCCGGAAATGCTGCGCCGCCCGCTTAACGTCGGCTTCTCCGGCGGTGAGAAGAAGCGCGCCGAGATCCTGCAGATGTCGCTGCTCGAGCCGAAGCTTTGCGTGCTCGACGAAACGGACTCCGGTCTCGACATCGACGCGCTGAAGATCGTCGCAGACGGCGTCAACGCGCTGCGTTCGCCTGATCGTGCCGTCGTGGTCATCACCCACTACCAGCGCCTGCTCGACTACATCGTGCCGGACACGGTGCACGTCCTCTACAAGGGCCAGGTCATCAAGTCGGGCGACAAGACGCTGGCGCACGAACTCGAAGCCAATGGCTACGCGGAAATCATCGAGGCCGCGGCCTGACGCCTGTTGAAGGAGTGTTCGAATGAATATGCAACAGGCAATCAAGATGACGGCGGCCGAGAACGCGCTCGTCGACGCCTACACCGCCCAGATCGGTGATCTGCCGGGCGACGGCTCGGTGCTTTCGGTTCGCGACAACTTGGTACACGAACTGCGCACGGCTGGCCTTCCGACCCGCCGCGTCGAATCCTGGCACTACACGGACCTTCGCACGCTGCTGCGCGCCGTTCCGGCCGCTGACCCGACGGCGTTCGCCGATCGCGTCGACGCGCTGGTTCCTGGCTCGACGGTACTTTCCGTGCGCAACGGCCAGGCCGACCTCAAGGGCAACCTGCCCGAGGGCGTGACCGTGCGTTCCTACGTTGACAGCCTGCTCGACGGCTCGGCCGCATCAGGCCTTGCCGTGCTCGGTTCCGACGATGCGATCGGTCGCATCAATGGCGGCCTCGTGCGTGGCGGTCTCGAGATCGACGTCGCTGCTGAAACCTCGCTGGAAAATCCGCTGGAAATCCAGCTGGTGCAGAGCCTCGGCCAGGCGCACACACGCTTCCCGGTCACCTTTGGTGCTGGCGCCAAGGCAACCGTGATCGAACGGCACCTGTCGACCAAGGACGCAGAAAGCTTCGTTTCGTCGGTCAGCGACGTGACGCTTGCCGAAGGCGCCGATGTCATCTGGATCATCCTGCAGCAGCAGGGTGCCGCCGACACCCATCTCGGCCAGATCCGCTTCGACCTCGGCAAGAACGCCAAGCTGCATCTCTTCGTCATCAACGCCGGCGGCAAGCTGGTGCGCCAGGAGATCCACGGCAAGACGAGCGGCGAGGGTGCTGACCTGACGCTTCGTGGCATCAATCTGCTCGGCGGCGAAACGCATACGGACGTGACCTTCACGCTCGGCCACAACGTGCCGCATACGACGTCTTCGGAAATCATCCGCAACGTCGTATTCGACCGCGCCAAGGGCGTTTTCCAGGGCAAGATCCTGGTCGCCAAGGATGCGCAGAAGACCGACGCGAAGATGTCGTGCAACACGCTGCTCCTCTCCGACGACGCCGACCTGTCGGCCAAGCCCGAACTGGAGATCTTCGCCGACGACGTGCAGTGCGGCCACGGCGCGACGGTTGCCGACATCGACCACACGCAGCTTTTCTATCTGATGGCGCGCGGCGTTCCGGAGAACAAGGCACGGGCGATGCTCGTCAACGCCTTCGTTGCCGAGATCGTCGAAGAGCTTGAAGATCATGAGACGCTGGTCGAGGCACTGGAAGACATCATCTCGACCTGGCTCGACAAGCACGCCTAAGAAGCGCGTCTGATTGGATTGAAAGACATGGAACACTCTGTACCGGTGCCAGCCTACGACGTCGAAGCGATCCGCAAGGATTTCCCGATCCTGTCGCGAAGCGTCTATGGCAAGCCGCTTGTCTATCTCGACAACGGCGCATCGGCGCAGAAGCCCCAGGTCGTGATCGACGCGATCGCCCATGCCTATTCCAACGAATACGCCAACGTCCATCGCGGCCTGCATTTCCTGTCGAATGCCGCGACGGAAGCCTATGAGGCGGCGCGCGAGAAGGTGCGCCGCTTTCTGAACGCCCCTTCGGTCGACAACGTCATCTTCACCAAGTCGTCGACCGAGGCGATTAACACGGTCGCCTATGGCTACGGCATGCCGAAGCTCGGCGAAGGCGACGAGATCGTGCTGTCGATCATGGAGCATCACTCCAACATCGTTCCCTGGCACTTCATCCGCGAACGCCAGGGCGCCAAGCTTGTCTGGATCCCCGTCGATGACGACGGTGCGCTGCATGTCGAAGATTTCGTGAAGTGCCTGACCGACAAGACCAAGCTCATCGCCATCACCCACATGTCGAATGCGCTGGGTACGGTCGTTCCGGTCAAGGAAATCTGCCGTATCGCGCGCGAGCGCGGCATTCCGGTGCTGGTCGACGGCAGCCAGGGCGCCGTACACATGCCGGTCGACGTCCAGGACATCGATTGCGACTGGTACGTGATGACCGGGCACAAGCTATACGGCCCATCCGGCATCGGCGTGCTCTACGGCAAGACCGAACGCCTGAAAGAAATGCGGCCGTTCCTCGGCGGCGGCGAGATGATCGAAGTCGTAACCGAAGACACCGTCACCTACAACGACCCGCCGCACCGCTTCGAAGCAGGTACGCCGCCGATCGTGCAGGCGATCGGGCTTGGCCATGCGCTCGACTATATGGAGAAGCTCGGCCGGGCTGCCATACAGGCCCATGAAGCGGACCTGACGGCTTACGCGCGCGAACGCCTTGCGTCGGTGAATTCGCTTCGCATCTTCGGCAATACGCCCGACAAGGGCAGCATCTTTGCCTTCGAGCTTGCCGGCATTCACTCGCACGATGTGTCGATGGTCATCGACCGCGCCGGTGTCGCCGTGCGCGCCGGTACCCATTGCGCACAGCCGCTCTTGAAACGCTTCGGTGTGACCTCCACATGCCGTGCATCCTTCGGGCTCTACAACACGCGGGCCGAAGTCGATGCACTGGCGGACGCGTTGGAGCATGCGCGCAAGTTCTTCGCTTGAAAATAGTGTAAAAGGTTCAAAGAGATATCATAATCTTCTGAACCAGAAGAGAAAGTCCAGGAGGCCGACATGAGCCTTGATGCAACGGAAGAAAAGGTCGACGTCCGCGAGGGCATCGTCCATTCGGCAATTCCAGCCGAGGAACTGGCGCGTCTCAGCGACGATATCGTCGCGGCGCTGAAGACGGTCTATGACCCGGAAATTCCGGCCGACATCTTCGAACTTGGTCTCATCTACAAGATCGACATCGAAGACGATCGCATGGTCAAGATCGACATGACGCTGACGGCACCCGGTTGCCCCGTCGCCGGCGAAATGCCGGGTTGGGTCGAGAATGCCGTCGGTGCCGTCGAAGGTGTGTCGGGCGTCGAGGTCGCGATGACCTTCGATCCACCGTGGACGCCCGACCGCATGTCCGAGGAGGCGCAGGTCGCCGTCGGCTGGTACTGATCGGGCCTTGCCGTATTGATCCGTTAAGGCACGGATACTACATTTGATTCTGTAAGGCGCCGGGCCTTTACCCCGGTGACGACAAGGAGAATGAGCCCATGGGCTTTGCCGTGATGAGCCTGACCGATGCCGCAGCTGGCCGCGTCCGAGCGATCGTGGAAAATTCCGGCGCCGATGCCCTGGGCATTCGCGTCGGCATCAAGAAGGGTGGCTGCGCCGGCATGGAGTATGCTGTCGACCTGGTCACTGAACCCAACCCCAAGGACGACCTGATCGAGCATCTGGGCGCCAAGGTCTGGGTAGCACCCGAGGCTGTTCTTTACCTGCTCGGCACGCAGATGGATTTCGAAGTCACGACGCTGCGCTCAGGCTTCACCTTTCACAACCCGAACCAGACCTCGGCCTGCGGCTGCGGCGAATCGGTTGAGCTGAAGCCTGCGGACCTTGCAGCGCTCGCCGCGCAGGGCGATGCGGTGGTGCGCGCTAACTAAGTTTCTTTCATTCGTTCACGCAGATAGGTTGGCCCGGTTTTCGCCGGGCCTTTTTTCTGATGAGATGTAACGGAGCTGGAACGGAGACTATGGTGATGGCAGCGTTCAATGAGGATCTCGTCTTCAAAGCGCTCTACGAGACGTTCCCCGATCCGGTGATCATCATCGACGCCGAGCGGATCATCCGCTCGGCCAACAATGCGGCCCTCCAGCAGTTCGGCTACACGGCGGAAGATTTTATCGGCAGGTCGGTGCGGCTGATCTATGCCAACGATGCCGAATATGACAAACGGCTGAAGAACCGCGCCGCAAGAGTGGACGAAACCGCGCCCCGCTCGTCCAACTACCTCTATGTCAGGCAAGACAATTCGACTTTCTCCGGCCACTTGCGAACCACGCCGCTGATCGACGATCAGGGCGAAGAGCTGGCGCTCATCGGTATCATCAGAGATATTTCGGATCTCACCGAGGCAGTCAGCGAACGCGAGAAGGCGTCCCAGATGCTGAACGCGGCGCTGGAAGCCATGCCCGAGGGCTTTGCCATCTTCGACCGCCAAGAGCGGCTGGTCGTCTACAACAGGGCCTACCAGGCGATCTGCGGCCCGGCCGGCCCGGCGCTGAAGCCCGGCATCACCGCCGAAGAGATCCTGCTGCTCGCACGGCAGGGCGGTCACTACCCGGATGCCATACCAGGAACACGCGAAGGCGACGAATGGATCTCGTCGCGGCTGCGCGATTTCCGTCACCCCGATGGCCGACCGAAGATCTTTCGCTACGCGGACGACCGCTGGCTCAGGGTCGAGAACATCAGGACGAAGGATGGCAATACGGTCGTTGCGCGCGTCGACGTCACCGACCTCAAGCGGGCCGAATTGACGCTTGAGCGGCAGCGACAGGAACTCGAACACAAGAACGAAGCCCTCGACCAGTTCACCGCCACGGTCTCCCATGATCTCAAGGCGCCGCTCAGGCACATCTCGATGTTCTCCGAAATGATCGAGGACGACCTCAAGGCCGGCAACCAGAGCGAACTTGCCGAAAACGCCCGCCACCTGCGCGACAGCGTGAGGCGCATGAACCGCGTTGTCGACAGTCTGCTCGATTATGCGCAGATCGCCCATCGGATCACCGACTGGACGAATGTTCGCCTGAACGACGTCGTATCCGAAACGCTGACGATGCTTGCCGGTGACGCACTCGCGGCCAACGCGACGTTCGAGGTTGGTTCATTGCCGGAACTGGAGGGCGATCCCGAGCTTCTTCGACGGCTCGTCCAGAACCTCGTCGGCAATGCGATCAAGTACCGGCACGGCGACCGGCCACCGATCATCCGCATCCAAGGCGGCCTTACGGACCAAATGGTGGAGCTCTCCGTCGAGGACAACGGCATTGGCATCGACCCGCGCTTTGCGGGGCGCATCTTCGAGGTGTTCCAGCGCCTGCACAAGGACGAGACGGTCTATGGGGGCACCGGCATCGGCCTGGCGCTCGCCAAACGCATCGCCGAAAGCCACGATGGTTCGATCTGCCTTGACACAACCTTCCGTGAAGGCGCACGTTTCATCGTGCTTCTTCCGAGGCGGCTGAGGAAGGCGAAGTAGGGCGGAAAAAGGTGGTCTCGACGCCAAAGCGATTGCTCTTGGTGGAAGACGACGCGCACGACGCGCGTTTCGTCATGCGAGCCTTTGCCCAGGTCGACCAGGCGATCGAACTCGTTCATGCGACCGACGCCGACGAAGCTGTCGAACAGCTCACGCATGGCCATTTCGACTACATCCTGATGGATATCAAATTGCCTGGCAGCGACGGCATTGACCTTCTGCGGCGCGTGCGCAAGCACCGGGCGACCGCGCTCATTCCGATTGTCGTGCTGACGTCGTCGATCAATCCGGCCGACGTCCTCCATTGCTACAGTGCCGGCGCCAACGCCTATGTCGCCAAGCCCTCGTCGGTCCTGGAGTATCGCCGCTTTGCCGAGGCGTTCATACGCTTCTGGGTCGAAAGCGCGATCCTGCCGCCAAGCATGAGCCTGCGGCGATAGCACGAACGAATGCGTCGCACGGTCCAGCGCGCATGCCCTTGGTCCACACACTTTCTCGTCACGAATTTGGAGATGGGCTCCGGGGCCAGATGCTCATGTTGCCTGCAATCACACGGACGGCGCGCAAACGCGAACTGGCGGAGCGAACAAGCGCTCCGCCAGTCCTTGATGGTTATTCTGCAGCTTCCGCGTAGCTTTCCAGCGGCGGGCAGGTGCAGATGAGATTGCGGTCACCGAAGACGTTGTCGACGCGGTTGACCGGCGACCAGTACTTGTCGACCCGGAAGGCGCCCGGCGGGTAGCAGGCCTGTTCGCGCGAATAGGGACGATCCCAATCGCCAACCAGGTCTTCGACCGTGTGCGGAGCGTTCTTCAGCGGATTGTTGGTCTTGTCCATGCGACCCTCCTCGATCGCACGGGCTTCCTCGCGGATTGCCAGCATCGCCTCGCAGAAGCGGTCGATTTCCGCCTTGGTTTCCGATTCGGTCGGCTCGATCATCAGCGTGCCGGCAACCGGCCAACTCATGGTCGGGGCGTGGAAACCGCAGTCGATCAGGCGCTTGGCCACGTCGTCAACCGTGACCCCGGCGCTTTCGACGAGCGGACGGGTGTCGATGATGCACTCATGCGCAACGCGACCCTTGGACGACTTGTAGAGCACCTCATAGGCGCCCTTCAGCCGCGCTGCGATGTAGTTGGCGTTGAGGATTGCCACCTTCGTCGCCTGGGTCAGGCCTTCGCCGCCCATCATCAGGCAGTAGCTCCAGGAAATCGGCAGGATCGAAGCCGAACCGAAGGGAGCTGCCGAGACCGCACCATCCTCGCCGTCCGTTTCCGGGTGGCCGGGAAGGTAAGGTGCCAGATGCGCCTTGACGCCGATCGGGCCCATGCCGGGGCCGCCGCCGCCGTGCGGAATGCAGAAGGTCTTGTGCAGGTTCAGGTGGCTGACGTCGGAACCGATGTCGCCGGGGCGGGCGAGGCCGACCATGGCGTTCATGTTGGCGCCGTCCATGTAGACCTGGCCACCGTGCTTGTGCACGATCTCGCAGACCTCACGCACGTTCTCTTCGAACACGCCGTGCGTCGAGGGGTAGGTGATCATGCAGCACGAGAGGTTTTCGGCGTACTGCTCGGCTTTCGCACGGAAATCGTCCATGTCGATGTCGCCGTTTTCGCTCACCTTGATGACGACGACCTTCATGCCGGCCATCTGGGCGGAGGCAGGATTGGTGCCGTGCGCCGAGGTCGGGATCAGGCAGACGTCACGATGGGCATCGCCCTTTGCCAGGTGATAGGCGCGGATCGTCAACAGACCGGCATATTCGCCTTGCGCGCCCGAGTTCGGCTGCATCGAGATCGCGTCATAGCCGGTGACAGCGCAGAGCTTTTCCGACAGGTCCTCGATCATGTGCTGGTAGCCGGCCGCCTGGTCCTTCGGCACGAACGGATGGATCTCCGAGAATTCCGGCCAGGTGATCGGCAGCATTTCCGCCGTCGCGTTCAGCTTCATCGTGCAGGAGCCGAGCGGGATCATCGCCCGGTCGAGCGCGAGGTCGCGGTCCGACAGCCGGCGGATGTAGCGCGTCATCTCGCTTTCGGCGCGGTTCATGTGGAAAATCGGGTGCGTCAGGTACTCGCTGGTGCGCAGCAGGCTTTCGGGCAGGCGGTAGCCCGGCTCGAACTCTTCCACCTTGAAATCGCCACCGAATGCGCGCCAGACGGCTTCAAGCGTGACGGGGCGCGAGCGCTCGTCGAGGCTGATGCCGATCTTGGTTTCGCCGATCTTGCGCAGGTTAACTTCCTCGGCGACCGCGGTCTTGAGGATGATGCCCTGCAGCTTGCCGACTTCAACGGTGATCGTGTCGAAGAACACGTCGGGCTCGACGGTGTAACCGAGCTTTTCGAGGCCCATGGCCAGGCGAACGGTCTTCTGGTGAACGCTCTGGGCGATCGCCTTGATGCCCTTCGGTCCGTGGAAAACCGCATACATCGAGGCCATGACGGCGAGCAGCACCTGCGCGGTGCAGATATTCGACGTCGCCTTCTCGCGGCGGATAT
>NZ_DASYHB010000084.1:0-3115 GCF_035999185.1 Ensifer sp.
TCGCCTGCGGAGAATTCCGGGAGCGTGCGCTTGGCGGCGATCTTGGCGGCCTGTTCGGCTTCCAGCTGCTGGATGATGTTCATCGGTCTAACCTTTCAAGTTCTTCTGAAACAGCCAGAGCGCTCTCGATGAACCTGTCGGACTTGCCTTCGGGTCTTGCCGGAAACCGGCAGGAGCGGATTCGCCATTCTTTGTTTTGGTCGACGGGCATGCAACCCGAACCGGGGCGGCACTTACACCAATCAGCCCGCCTTGTCATCCCCGAACGCCATAAATTCTCGGCAATCCGCGCCGGGCACGTCGAATTTATCAGAAAGCACGCAAATACATGCGTGACGATTGCAGAACGATCGGGCTTGCGGCCGGCACAACCACCGGCTATCCCGAGCATGGTGGTTGGGGGAGACCATGCATATCTTTGAAGTGCTCATGCTTTTCATGGCCGGCTTCCTGTCCGGTGTCGTGAACGCCATTGCCGGTGGCGGAACGTTCCTGACCTTCGGGGCGATGACGCTTGGCGGCCTGTCGCCGATCGTCGCCAACGCGACCTCGTCGATCATCCAGTTTCCGGGCTACATCACCTCCGCTCTCGCCTATGGCAAGGAAATCCGTGCCGACAAGCGCTATGCCATCTTGCTCGGCGTGATTTCGGCGCTCGGCGGCCTTGGCGGCGCGCTGCTCTTGATCTCGCTCTCCAACGCCTCGTTCCGGGCGCTGGTGCCCTGGCTGCTGCTTGCAGCAACGGCGATCTTCGCGGCCGGGCCGCTTTTAAAGCCGAAGGCACGCATCGACGAACACGCCATCAATCCGGCCGGCATCGGCGCGCAGTTCGTCACGTCGATCTATGGCGGCTTCTTCGGCGCCGGCATGGGCATCATGATGCTGGCGGTGCTGGGGCTTGCGACCGGCGGCGGCTACCATCGCCTGAACGCACTCAAGAACTTCATCTCGATCGTGATTGCGGCGATCGCCATCGTCGTGTTTGCCGCCGGCGGCGTCGTCTCCTGGCTGCATGCAGCGATCATGGTGCCGGGGGCAGCGCTCGGCGGCTACAGCGGCGTCTGGGCGGCACGCCGCGTGCCGCAGGCGGTCATTCGCGCACTCGTCGTGGCGGTCGGCCTGCTGCTTGCGGCCTATTACTTCTTCACCGGCTGATCGAGAAGGTCGGGGCGACGCTCCGCGGTCAAGCGCCGCGCTTCCGCCTCGCGCCATTTGGCAATCGCGCCGTGGTTGCCCGAGGTCAGGACCGGGGGGATCTCCCGGCCTTCGAAGTTCTGCGGCCGGGTATAGTGCGGGTGTTCGAGCAGGCCCCCCTCGAAGCTTTCGTGCACACCGGAAAGCTCGTTGCCCATCACACCCGGCAAAATGCGGACCACGGCATCGAGCAGCGTCAGTGCCGCCGGTTCGCCACCGGAAAGAATATAGTCGCCTATGGAAACTTCTTCGAGGCCGCGCGCGTCAATCACGCGCTGGTCGACGCCCTCAAACCGTCCGCAGACGATGACGACACCTGGACCCTTGGCAAGTTCGCGGACCCGCGCCTGCGTCAACGGCCGGCCGCGCGGGCTCATCAGCAGCCGCGGACGCTCGTCATCCCCGGACACGTGGTCGATCGCCCGGGCGAGCACGTCCGGCTTCAGCACCATGCCGGCACCGCCGCCAGCCGGCGTATCGTCCACGGTGCGGTGCTTATCCTCGGCAAAGTCGCGGATTTGCACCGCATCGATCGACCATTGCCCGCGCTCCAACGCCTTGCCCGAAAGCGAAGCGCCGAGATGGCCCGGAAACATTTCGGGATAGAGCGTCAGAACAGTCGCGCGAAACGTCATCGCCGCGTCGCTCACTTGCGTTTGGCGGAAAAGGGGTTCGGATCCTGGTCCTTGTCGTCGGAAAGACCGGCTGCGACCGGATCGACGAGCAAGCGGCCCGCCTCCAGATCGATCTCCAGCACCGACCATTCGGTGAACGGGATCAGCACCGGGCGTCGGCCCGGCCCTTTCAACTCGAGCAGATCGCCGGCGCCGAAATCGAAGACGCCGCTGACCTTGCCGTAGCTGGTGCCGTTGCCGTCGATGGCTTCAAGGCCTTCGAGGTCGGCATAAAAGAATTCGTCTTCGTCCAGATCGTCGTCCGGAAGGTTGTCGCGCTCGATGAACAGTTCAAGACCGTTGAGCGCCTCAGCCGCGTTGCGGTCGTTGACGCCGCGAAAGCGGACGACGACGACGTTTTTCGCCTCACGGAGTTCCAGCACCTCGAAGACGCGACCGTCCGCGCTATGAAGATGGCCATAGTCGCCCAGCGCCGTCGGATCGTCGGTAAAGGACTTGACCCTCACCTCGCCGCGCAAGCCTTGCGCCGCGCCGATCGTCGCCATCAGAACCGGGTTCTCGAGTTTGCTCATCATCTCATCCGTGTTCGGGATATCCCGGTGGACATAACGGAAAACGGGCGGCATGGAAATGCCACCCGTTTCCTTAAGTCACGGCAGCTCTGAGGGGAACGTCGGCACGAGGCCGCCGGTTCCACTGAGGGCCGTTCTCCGGCTATTATTCAGCAGCGGCAGCAGCGGCGTCTTCAGCCTTCTGCTTGGCTTCAGCAGCGCGCTCCTGAGCCTTCTTGCCCGGAGCACCCTTGGTCGGGTTGCTGCGAGCCGGACGCTTTGCAAGGCCTGCCTGGTCGAGGAAGCGCAGAACGCGGTCGGTCGGCTGGGCGCCCTGGGCGATCCAGTGGTTGACGCGCTCGGCGTTCAGCTCAACGCGCTTTTCGTCGTCCTTGCCGAGCATCGGGTTCCAGGAGCCGATCTTCTCGAGGAAGCGGCCGTCGCGCGGGCTGCGGGCGTCGGCAACGACGATCTGGTAGTAAGGGCGCTTCTTGGAACCGCCACGGGCGAGACGAATTTTCAGTGCCATGTGAGTTACTCCTTGCAGGCTTTCTTGACCGCTTCGTTCAAGCGGAATGGTTTGTGCCGGCGGTACCCGCGGAATGCGAGCGATCGGCGGCGATGGCTTCATGATGCCGGATGACTTCCTTGATGATGAAGTTCAGGAACTTCTCGGCGAAATCCGGATCCAGATTGGCATCCTTGGCCAGGCGGCGCAGGCGTTCGATCTGGTAT
>NZ_DASYHB010000158.1:0-3294 GCF_035999185.1 Ensifer sp.
ACGCTTGCCAATCTCGAAATGCCCGAAGAACTGCAGGAGCGCTACGGCTATCCGGAAATCACCCGTGAGATGAAGGAGAACATCCTCGGCAAGGCCTTTGCCCGCGGCATGGGCATCGATATCGAAGCCAAGAAGATCGAATTGGGGCTGGTCTGATGACCGCCCGGTCCGCCATTTCGCCGGATGCGCTCGAAGCTGCCTTTGCGCGCATCCGCCCCCTGATCCTAGGCCATGGCGGCGATATCGAGATCGCCGATATCAGCCCGGAGGGTGTCGTCAGCATCAAGCTCGTCGGCGCCTGCAAGGCCTGCCCAAACATGGCGATGACCTATGTCGGGCCGATCCGCACCTATCTCATGGAGGTGGACGGCGTGGCTGAAGTCCGCTGCGAACAGGTCAATGCGAGCATCAAGACGCTCGATCGTCTCGCGCGTCGACTGGGGTCGAGACCGCTCATCGCCTGACCGGACGAAAGTTCGTCGGATCTTCGAAACCGCGCTTCCGAAAGGAGCGCGGTTTTTCTATGTCCGGTGGTGCATCTTGGATGTGTTAGCCCCGGCAATGCAAAACGGCGCGCCAATGGCGCGCCGCGGTTTCAGTCGACCTGGCTCGTCGATCAGGGAATGATGCGCTCAGCCCGCAGGCGGTCGAACACGTCGATGAACGAGCGTTCGGTATCCTGCGTCTCGGTGAAGCCGAGCGCTCTCGCCTTCGACATCGAATGCACGCATTCCATCGGCCGCCCGAGGTCGAGATCGGTGTGCCAGGCGGATGCGAGACGGTCGAGCTTGTTCGGCTGCAGGCCATGCTGGCCGACGAGGCCGTCCCAATCATCGCCGAGATCCTTCATCTGCTCGGCAAGCGAATTGTACTCGCCAGGGTACTCCGCCACGGGCACGCCGAAGTAGTCGGCGATCGTCTTCCAGAGTTGCTCCCAGCGGAAGACATCGCCGTTGACCGCGTTGAAGGCTTCGTTGCGGGCGTTCGGTTCTGTGCCTGCCCAGACGATCTGCTTGGCGAGGATGCGCGCGTCGGTGATGTCGTTGAGGCCGCGATAGGCGGTCGGGCTTCCGGGAAAGCGGAAGGGACGGCCAGTGGCCTTGCAGATCGAGGCGTGTGTCGCCAGCGTCGCGCCGATGTTCATCAGGTTGCCGACCGCATAGCCGATGATCGTATGGGAGCGGTGGACCGACCAGCCGAAATCGTACTCGGCTGCATAGGCCATGACGATGTCTTCGAGCTCGTAATAGAAGTTCTTCTTCGGCAGGCGCGGCGCCGTTTCGCGGAAGGGCGTGACCGGCTGGACCTTGCCGTAGTCCTCGAAGGGGCCGAGATAGTGCTTCGTACCGGTGACGACGCCGACATGCTCGACGCAGCCCTTGTCCTTGAAGGCATCGAGCACATTCTTCAACATGTTGCCGTTGAGGCGAATGTTCTCGTCCTCGTTCGATCCGAGCGTCCACGAGCAGTAGAAGATGTGCGTCGGTGCCAGGTGGGAAAGGGCCGCAATCGCCTCGTCCCGCTTCAAGAGGTCGACGGCATGCGGCTTGATGTAAGACGAGCCGAGCGGCGGCCGGCGCGAAGCGCCGTGGATTTCCCAGCCGCCAAGGTCTCTCAGATGTTCGGCGACGTTCAGCCCGACGATACCGGTCGCACCGACGATCAATGCGCGTTTTTGATACATGGATTCCTCCCTTTGTGATGTGTGGGCGAGAGGATGACGGTTTGCCCTCTGGTCAGGTAGAGCGGCTTGAGGAATAACTGTAGTGAATAAAGTTCACGAAGGAGCTGGCAATGCAGAACCGGGCGCTCGAGATGGAAGTCTTCGTGACGATCGTCGAGGCCGGCAGCTTTTCGGCCGCCGCCCGGATCTTCTCGATGTCGCCTTCGGCCGTCAGCAAGCTGGTCACGCGGCTTGAAAATCGTCTCGGCGTGCAACTCGTCGTGCGCTCGACCCGCAGTTTCCGGCTGACGACGGAAGGCAACGATTTCTACAAGACGTCACGTTCCATCGTGCAGGAAATTGCCGAGGCGGAAGCAAAAATCGCACGCAAGGCCGAGGCCGTCGGCGGACTTTTGAAAGTCAGCACCAACCTGCCGTTCGGCACGCATGTGCTCTCGCCGCTTGTCGTTCGGTTTCTCGAGGAGAACCCGGGCATGCGCATCGACCTCGAATTCAGCGACGAGACCGTCGATCTGATTGCGGAAAAGACGGATATCGCCATCCGCACCGGCGTTCTGCGCGATTCTTCGCTGCGGTCCCGTCGCTTGCTCGATTCGCCGAGGCATGTCGTCGCCTCCCCGGACTATCTGGCCCGGCATGGCGAACCGGTGCGCCCGGAGGAACTGCGCAAGCACGCGTGCCTTGCCTTTGGCGGCCGTCCGCATCTCAACACCTGGCAGTTCAAGGATCCGGTGGACGGCGCTTCGGTTCATGTCGACGTCACCGGCAGGCTGGTCGTCAACAACGGCGAATCCATGCGCCACTTCGCGCTGCAGGGTGCCGGCATCGCCCGGCTTTCTGCATTTCATATCAGCCGTGATCTTGCCGAAGGACGTCTCGTTCGGCTGCTTGTGCCCTGGGATGCAGGCGAGACCGAGCCGATATCGGCGATCTATTCGGCGCAGACGCATGTGCCGCAGAGAATCCGGACGTTCCTCGACTATCTGGCACGGTCGATATGACGAGAAGTGATCAGTTGATAAATTATCACTTGATCAGTTTTGGCGATGGTGTTACCTCTTGTGTCAGCTCAGGGAGAGAGCATGGGAGGTTCCCGGCCATCGTTCGGGTCGGAGCCAAGTCTGATTTTCAAAGCGTGAGGACTGACACCAATCATGTGTCAGAACGATAGGCTATGGCAAAAGCAGCACGAAAATATCTCGACGCGGCCGATCGCGAGCAGCAGATCCTCGAATTTGCGATCGATTTCGTCGCCCAGCGGGGACTACGGTTCACGACGCGGGAATTGGCTGATGCGCTGGGCGTTTCGCAGCCGCTGCTCTACAGGTACTTCAAGAACCGCGACGACCTGCTCCAGAAGATCTATGACGAAGTCTATCTGAAGCGTTGGGATCCGGGCTGGAACGAATTGCTCGCCGATCGGTCGCTGTCCATCCGCGATCGCCTCGTCCGTTACCTCAGGGCCTATGCGGCCGCGATCCTCGACGAGCGCTGGATCCGGATCTTCATCGCGTCGGCGCTGGAAGACCCGCAGATCACCCAGAAATATCTCGGTCTGCTGCATGAAACGACCTTTCCGCTGATCTTCGCCGAAATCGCGGCTGAAGCAG
>NZ_DASYHB010000078.1:0-28053 GCF_035999185.1 Ensifer sp.
TTCCCTTCAATAAACGAAAACCCCCGGGGGCAATTTGTCCACCGGGCGACTTCAAAGCGTGTCTTGGAAGTTGGCGAGGGCTCGTAACACGGATATGTCAGGATGAAAATAGCCAAAGCCGGGAAATGTCCCGGCTCCGGCTGATATTTGTTGCAGAGCAGCAATTTCGCGAGATTCGGCCGAGCGCTTATCAGATATCGAGTTGATAGCTGACCGGCACGAAACGATAACCTTCGCCCCGTTTTTCCACATAGCCTGCCGCCGGGAACGGCATGTGGTAGCCGATGAAGGGCAGACGCTCCGCCGCGATCATGTCGAACACCCGGCGGCGGGTTTCCGCGGCCTTCGCCTTGTCCATGTCGAAGCGCACTTCCCAATCCGGCCGCTGCAGCGACAACACAAAGTGGTTGGCTGTGTCGGCCGTCAGAATCAGCGCCTGGCGGTCGGAATCGACGCGAAACACCATATGACCCGGCGAATGGCCGAAGGCGGCAATCGCCGAGATCCCCGGCACGACCTCGGCGCCGTCAGCAATGAACGTCGTCTTCTCGGCAAGCGGCACGACCTTGTCCAACACCGCCTTGTGACCGTTTTCAGCCGGCGTGCCCATCCGCGCCGGGTCCTTCCAGAAGGCGTATTCTGTCTCGCCCATGACATAGCGGGCATTGGCAAAAGCCGGCTTTCCGGCCTCCATCAGGCCACCGATATGGTCACCGTGCATATGCGTCACCACCACGACCGTGACCTGCTCCGGCTGGTAGCCGGCCGCGCGAATGCCCTCGAGGAGACGGCCAGCATCGGCCTCCCGGCCACCCTCGCCCATGCCTGTATCGAAGAGCACGACATCCGATCCGGCATCGACGAGCACGGGCGAGTAACTGTTGAGCAGTGCATCGGTCGGCAGGAAATTCTCGGCCAGCAGATCGGCCACCGCCTGTTGCGGCTGGTTGGTGCCATAGGTCTCGTGCGGCTTGTCGCTGACACGCGTGCCGTCATTGATGGCGACGACCTTGAAGGCGCCCAGCTTGAACGACCGGATCGGTGGTGGAGGTGTCATCTGGGTGTTGTCCGTCTTTTCCTGAGCCACGGCAAGGCCCGTCATAAGCGACGGCGCCGCCAGCACGCCCAAGGTTCCGGCTCCCATCAAGGTCCTGCGCTTCATCGACATCTCGGTCATAGTCCATCACCTTCTTTGTCCTGATCCCGTTGCATCAATCTCGTTGCTGATTGGCAACTGGGCCAGAACTAGCGTCTTGACAGCAAAGGCCAGCCGAGATCACAGGCTTTTGATCCGCAATCACCGGTTTCGCCCCGACAAAAGCCATCACCGGCATTATTAGCTTCTGCTTATTGCAGACCGTCTTTGAAGCGCAGCTCCATGAACCGTATCGTTCCGATGATCCTCGCCGTCGCTCTCTTCATGGAGCAGATGGATTCCACCGTCATTGCCACGTCGCTGCCGGCCATCGCCCGCGACATCGGCGTCGGGCCGATCACGCTGAAGCTGGCCTTGACGGCCTACATGGTGGCGCTGGCGATCTTCATTCCCTTGAGCGGCTGGATGGCAGACCGCTTCGGCGCGAAGAAGATCTTTCGCGCGGCGATCCTGGTCTTCATCGCCGGTTCGATTTTCTGCGCCATTTCCAACAGCCTGCCGGCCTTCGTCTTCTCCCGGTTCCTGCAGGGCATGGGCGGAGCGATGATGACGCCGGTCGCCCGCCTCGTGCTGGTGCGCGGCACGCCGCGCAGCGAGCTCGTCTCGGCCATGGCGCTGCTGACGATACCCGCGCTTGTCGGACCGCTGGCGGGCCCACCGCTCGGCGGTTTCATCACCACCTACTTCTCCTGGCACTGGATCTTCCTGATCAACGTGCCCGTCGGCATCGCCGGCTATATCCTCTCGGGCATCTACCTGCCGCACATGGAAACCCGCGATCCGCCGCCGGTCGACGTCACGGGTTTCTTTCTCGGCGGGATTGCCGCCTCCGGCATCGTCTTCGGCCTGTCGGTGATCAGCCTGCCGGCCCTGCCGCCCATCGTCGGCATCACGTCGGTGGTGACGGGCGTGATTGCCGCCCTCCTCTATATCCGCCACGCCCGGCGTCATCCCGCTCCGGTTCTCGATCTCAAGCTGTTCAAGGACAGCGCATTTCGCGCCGCTTCGATCGGCGGTACGATCTTTCGCATCTCGGTCGGCGCGGTGCCTTTCCTGATGCCGCTGATGCTGCAGGTCGGCTTCGGCCTCAACCCGTTCCAGTCCGGTCTCATCACCTTCATCGGCGCCGTCGGCGCGATCACCACCAAGTTCTATGCGCGGCGCATACTCGCCTTTGCCGGCTTCCGCACGACGCTGATCATCGCCGCCATCATTGCCGCGATCACCACCTTCGCCAACGGATTCCTGACGCCGGCGACGCCTTACCTCGTCATGATCACCATTCTCCTGATCGCCGGCTTTGCCCGCTCGTTCTTCTTCACCAGCGTCAACGCGCTTTCCTTCGCCGATATCGACGACGCCGACGCCAGCAAGGCGACCTCGATGAGCGCGGTGCTGCAGCAGATCAGCCTTGCTCTTGGCGTTGCTGTTGCCGGCGCGATCCTCGAAATCGAGACCAAGATCAGCGGCGAACCGTTGCAGCTCGAGAACTTCCACATGGCGTTCATGATCATCGCCGCCGCCAACCTGATCGCGGCGATCCCGTTTCTCACGATGGCAAAGAATGCCGGCGCTTCGGTCTCGGGACACCGGCTGCCGGCGCGCGAAATCGAGACGGCAGCAGGGAAGTAAGGGGCACCTGCTGCCTAACCTGAGCGCAGCGAGGCGGACCTAGATCATTTCATTGTTTCGTGGAAACAGTGAAATGATCTAACTCCCTGATATTACGCAATTTCGGACGGAAAACCGTTCTACACTTTTCCTGAAATTGCTCTAGTAGTTCGCCAGCCACTGCTCCGCACCCAGATCGCCGAAGCGCGGCTTCACGCCGAGAAGCGGTGCGGCACGGCCGATGATCGTCTTGACCATCGGGGCGGCATTGGCTGCCGCCGTGCGTCCGCCATTTTCACCCGTCTTCGGCGCGTCGATGATCGAAAGCACGATGTATTTCGGCTTGTCCATCGGGAAGGCCCCAAGGAAAGCATTGAAGTTGATGTCCTTGGCGTAGCGCCCGTCGATGACCTTGTCGGCCGTGCCGGTTTTGCCACCGACATGGAAGCCCTCCACCTGCGCGCGCCGGCCGGAGCCTTTGACGCCGTTCCAATTGTAGAGGTAGCGCATGTCGGCGCTGGTCGTCTCCTTGATCACCCGCTGCGCAACCAGCTGGGTGTCCTCCTGCGAACGCGGCAGGAAGGTTGGGGGAATGAGATGTCCGCCGTTCATGAGGGCTGCTGCCGCAACGGCCGTCTGCAAGGGCGTCGTCGCGATCCCGTGCCCGAAGGAAATCGTCACCGAGTTGATTTTCTTCCAGGTCCGCGGCTGGGTCGGCGTCGCCACGCCGGGCATTTCGGTTTCCATCTTGGAAAGCAGGCCAAGCTTGGTCAGGAATTGCTGGTGGCCTTCGATCCCGACCATATCTGCGACCGCTGCCGTACCGATGTTCGACGAGAACTGGAACACCTCCGGGATCGACAGGGGGCGGTTCTTGCCCTTGAAGTCCTTGATGGTGAAGCCGCCCATGCGGATCGGACGGGACGCATCCACGACCGAGTTGAGATTGACCTTGCCAGCATCGAGCCCCATCGCCAGCGTGAAGCTCTTGAAGGTCGAGCCCATCTCGAAGGTGGCATTGCTCATCCGGTTGAACCAGCCCTTTTCGTACTCCTTGTCGATGCCACCACCGGGCAAGGTGCGCGAGGGCTCGTTGGGGTCGTAGTCAGGCACCGACGCCATGGCGAGCACTTCGCCGGTCTCCGCATCGAGAACGACCGCGCCGGCCGCTTCCGCCTGGTAGTCCCGCATCGCGTTTGAAACGACTTCGCGCACGATGTTCTGCACGCGCAGATCGATCGAGAGCCGCACCGGCTCAAGGGCGGCATTGCTGGTCAGGCCCGCCGCACGCAGATCGGCAAATCCCTGCTGGTCCAGATAGCGCTCGATGCCGGCGAGCCCCTGATTGTCGACATTGACGTGGCCGAGGATATGCGCAGCCGTAACCCCGCCTGGATAGAAGCGGCGCTTTTCCGGCCTGAAGCCGATGCCGGGAATGCCGAGGGCGAGTATTTCCGACTGCTGCTTCGGCGTCAGCTGTCGTCTCAGCCACTGGAACGCGGAGCCCGATTGGAGCTTGCGATGCGTATCGCGCCAATCGAGATTGGGAATGACGGTCGCAAGCTTCTCGACGACCTCGTCCGCATCGACGATCTTCCGCGGCTCGGCATAAAGCGACATCATATTGAGGTCGGTCGCCAGCAGGTGACCATTGCGATCGACGATATCGGGACGAGACGCGGTGATATGGGCGCGACCGCCGATCGATGCGGTGTCGGCCGGTGCCGACAGGCCGTACTGAACCAACCGGCCGCCGACGACCAGGAAAAGCACGGCAAAGCCGGCGATCAATATTCCAACCCGCTGCCGCGATTGGTTCCTGCGGCTGGCGCTCGTTCCCATGATGACACCCGGCTTGCCACCGCCATTTCTCTTTACAGAAAAATGTGCACGGCTCCTGAGCCGAACGGCAAGCGAAATCATCGTCATTCGGAGTACATCCACATGCAGGCCAACCAGGCGCGTCGTTGCCCGTCCGTCAAGCAGAACGGGCCGCCGGCACCGGGTGGAATTCTAAACCTTAGGAGGTCCTAATGGACCAGAGAATACAGCTAAAGTTGCACTCAACTCCTTAATGCCCGATTAACCACGACGCGCCGGCTTTTGGGGGGCAGCGCCTGAAATCGGTCGGAGCTTGGCAATATTTGGAAGAAGGGTCGCGGGTTCGCGCGCGCTATTCCGCACGCTCGCAGACGGCGGCAAGTTTGTTGCCGTCGAGATCGCGAACCCAGGCGCCGTAAAAATTCGCATGGAAAGGACGCAGGCCCGGCGCGCCCTCGTCGGTGCCCCCGGCGAGAAGGGCGGCCGCATGGAAAGCGTCGACGGCAGCGCGCGTCTCGGCGTCAAGCGCAACGCTCACACCGTTGCCGAAGGTCGCCGGCTCGCGATTGAAAGGCGTAACCACCCAGAAGCGAATGCGATCTCCGTCTGAGCCATAGCCGATCTCGGTCTCGTCCTCGCGCTGTCGGCGATAGCCGAGCGCCGGCATCACCGCATCGTAGAACGCACCGGCACGGTTGAGATCGTTGGTGCCGACGGTGACGTAAAGCAGCATCGCTATTCCGCCGCCTCGTCTTCCGCTTCCGTCTCGTTGCCTGCCTTCTGGCGTCCCTTAAACCCCTTGGCGAGCAGGAACATCTCAACCGATTCAGCACGGGAGGAAGCCGGCTTCACATGGATGACCTGACGGAAATTCTGCTTCAGCATGTTCAAAAGGTCGCGCTCGGTACCGCCCTGGAAGGTCTTCGCCAGGAAATGCCCGCCCTCGGCCAAAACGTCGACGGCGAAATAGGCAGCGACCTCGCACAGATGCATGGTGCGAATGTGGTCGGTCTGCCGGTGGCCGGTCGTCGGCGCCGCCATGTCCGAGATCACCAGGTCCGGCGTCCCGCCGATCGCTTCCATCAGCTTGCCCGGCGCTTCCGGATCGAGAAAGTCCATCTGCAGGATGCGCACGCCCGGCAGCGGATCGACCTCAAGGAAGTCGATGGCCGCGACCCGCGGGTCGGCATCGGTCGAATTGGTGACCTTGGCGGCGATCTGCGACCAGCTTCCCGGGGCGGCGCCAAGGTCGATGATACGGCGGGCGCCGTTCAGGATCTTGTGCTTCTCGTCGATCTCCAGGAGCTTGAAGGCCGCGCGGGCGCGATAGCCTTCAAGCTGCGCGCGCTGCACATAGGGATCGTTGATGTGGCGCTCGATCCAGCGGCGCGACGACGCCTTGAGCTTGCCCTTCTTGACCTTCTGGCCAAGCTTGCGGCCGCTGCGGTTTCCGCCAATGGGGGGTTTCGTCATGCCTTGTTTCCTTCCTGGCCGGACGCATGGGCGCCGCGCTGGTGACGGCGCGGCCGCGAGCGGCGCCAGGCTCCGTCATCCGCCATCATATCGGTGAGCAGGCCTTCACGCAGGCCGCGATCGGCGACGCGCATGCGTGTCGAAGGCCAGCGGCGGCGGATCGCCTCGAGGATCGCGCAGCCGGCAAGCACCAGATCGGCGCGATCGGGGCCGATGCAGGGATTGGCGGCGCGCGCGTCGAAATCCCAGGAAAGCAGCCGCGCCTGCATGGCCGAAACTTCGTCGTCGGAGAGCCACAGCCCATCCACCCGGCGGCGGTCATAACGCGGAAGATCCAGATGCACGCCGGCAAGGGTGGTCACCGTGCCGGATGTGCCGATCAGGTGGAAACCACTGCCGGACGCACCGTTTGCAAGCGCCTCGACCGGTGGGCTGTCGAAGCGGGCAAGCATGCCCTCAACCTCCTGCACCATCGCCTCGAAGCTTGCCGGCGTCACGTGCTGGCCGCCGTGGCGCTCCGAAAGCGTGACGACGCCGACCGGCAGCGAGGTCCAATGGGTGATGTGATTGGCAAGCCGGTTCGACCTGGAATCGCCGATGCGGATGACGGCGATTTCCGACGAGCCGCCGCCGATATCGAAGAGCACCACCGAGCGGGTCTCGCGATCGACCAGCGACGAGCAGCCGGAGACGGCGAGCCGCGCCTCGGTCTCGCGATTGATGATTTCCAGTTCAAGCCCGGTCTCGCGCGCCACCCGATCGAGGAAACTCTCGCCGTTTTCGGCAGCGCGTGCGGCCTCCGTCGCGATCAGCCGACTGCGGCGAATGGTGCGGGCGCCAAGCTTCAAGGCACAGATCCGCAGCGCCTCGACGGCACGCTCCATCGCCTCGTCCGACAGGCGGCCACTGGCGCCAAGCCCCTCACCCAGGCGAACGATGCGCGAGAAGGCATCGACCACCCGGAACTGGCCGGGGCGCGTCGGCTGCGCAATCAGCAGGCGGCAATTGTTGGTGCCGAGATCGAGGGCCGCATAAAGCGGCGCCGGCGGCTCGCTGGCGGCAACATAGGGCGCACGCGGCTGTTCGGCACGGTGTCCGGGCCGTTGCTGTCCGACCGCTTGTCCATTGGCTGAAGGCGAACCGGCCCGCGCGCTTGCGCCACCGTCAGCCGCCCTTTGCTGCGACGGTTGACGCTCGCCACTTGTCAGCGGACGTCCCTGAAGCCCACGGCGATGCCGCGCCTTCTTGCTGCGCTTGTGCCCCTTGCGCTCGCCAAGCGACGGCTCGACGAGTTGAACGCTGCTTCCCTCTCGTGCGGAAGCACCTGGCGCCTGTTGTTTTGCGGATTTCGAACGACGACGCCGTTTGCGCTTGCGCGCCGGTTCCGCGTCATTCTCTCCTGCGGGACGCCCTGCCGCACCGGATGCACCGGGCTGGCTGGCAATTGCAGACGGCGAGCCAGACGACTTGCGTCGTTTGCGCTTACCCTTGCCGTTGCGCGGACCGAGCTTCGATCCATCACCGCGGCCTGCTGCCGACGCCCCGGATTCGGACGGCTTTTCGCCGTGATCGGGGTCTTTCACGTGTTTCAACCATGGCGCCGCGCATGCCCTCAGGCCGCTCAAGGCGCTCTCTCGATTTTTCGTTGGCGCGACTGTACCAGCGCACGCCCCATTCGCCAAACTTTTTTTGAAAACCGGCTTGTGCACAACACGTTGGCAAAACAGCGCGCGTCTCGCCAGACACCCGAGACGGAACGGGGTTTGCGTTTGCCGGGCCGGTTCGTCCTGCTGCGGCCGCAACGATTTTCACAGCCTGTGCGATTTTTTTTGCAAAAGGTATTTGCATCGTCCCGTGATTTGTTTATAAGCCCGCCAACCAACCCGACGGGCTTCGCCCCGAAGGCGGCTTTGGGGAATAGGTTAACGGTAGACCCACGGACTCTGACTCCGTTAGTCCTGGTTCGAATCCAGGTTCCCCAGCCAATCTTCTTTAAAATCCTTCATCTACAGCTTTCCATCCCGTCTGGATTGCTTTCGCGCGCGCCTCCTGTCGCCGCCCCTCCGTCCGCATTTAGGAATATTAGGATATTCTTTGCCGCAGTCGCTTGCCTATGGGCGGCAAATGGGGTGGGATGGGCTCAAATCGGCAGATGTTGGGCGTTGGCGATGATGAAGGGGTCCGATTCGCAGTTACAGCTTGGCGGCGAAAGGCGTCAGGTGACGGCGCTTTTCTACGACATCGTCGGTTCGACCGAGCTCCTGCTCAGCAACGATCCGGAAAAATATCTCCACTCCATCGCCAAACTCCACAACAAGTCCGAAGAGATCATCCACCGCTACGGTGGCGATATCAACCGGCGGCTTGGCGATGGCGGCTGCGGCTACTTTGGATATCCGGCACAGATCGAGAATGCGGCCGAAAGGGCCGTGCAAGCCGCGCTTGAGCTCATCGAGATGGCGAACCGGCAACGGAACCAGCCGCGCACAGTCCCGTTCAAGTTGCGCGTCGGCGTCGCAACAAGCGTCGTCGTCCTCTCGTCCGACGGCAAGGACATCGTCGGCACAGCCCCGATACTGGCGTCCCGGCTTCAGGCCGAAGCAGAGCCCGATACCGTCCTCGTTGCCGAGGCTACCTACCTGCTGACGAAAAACAGGTTCGACTACGCGTTCCTGGGAGACGCCGCCCTCAAGGGTTTCTCGGAAACATCCCCCCTTTGGCAGCCTTTCGCCCGAAGCCCTGCAGCCGTGCGGTTTTCGTCCAACGCCGCCCGCAGCGCGCCGATGGGCGGACGGGAAAAGGAGCTTGCGCGGCTGACAAGCGAATGGCACGCCGCGTGCGAGGGGAACGGCAAGTCTGTTGCCGTGATTGGAGAGGCCGGCATCGGCAAGTCGCGACTTGTCGCGGAGCTGCGCCGTTCGCTTCAGCGCGAAAACGACGCCGACATTCTCCTGCAATGCGACATGCGCATGACCGGCGAACCCATGCAACCGCTGATCGGCTTTCTCGAAGCGAAGGTTGGAAGAGACACCTTGCAAGACGGCAATGCTTCCCGCCTGCAGGAGGCATTGCGGAACGTCGGGTTTGCTGTCGACGAGAGTACGGCGCGATCGATCAGCGCGTTTACCGGTGGCTTTTCCCGGCGCAGAGCCGGGAACATTCAGGTTGCCGACCTCTCCGGCGAGGCTTTCAGAAAGGACGTCATTCGCGCGGCCGCGCACATCCTTTGCGCCGACGCAACAGCCAAGCTCATCGTCGTCGAGGACGTGCACTGGGCCGACAGCATGACGTTGGCGCTTATCGAGCATCTGCACACCCACGCGCGTCACCTGCCGATCCTGGTCATCCAGACCTCGCGCGGACCGGTTGCACCTGCCACGGCCGAGCGGCTGACGCTTGCGGGCCTCGAAACATCCGCAATGAAGAGCCTTGTGGCTTCGGTGTGGGGTGCGACACCGCCCGCAGGTCTGGTGGCCTTCATTCTGCAGCATTGCGACGGACTGCCGCTTTACGCCAAGGAACTCGCGCTCCTCCTTCGAGGCAGGGATACCGCAACGCCCACGGCCGCCGCTTGGACGAAACTGCTCGTCGAAGAAGGCGTTTCGTCGCTGAACGATCTGCTGGCCGCCAAGCTTGCAAAGGTCGGAAGCGCGCGCCACGTCGCGCAGCTGGCAAGCGTTATCGGCAAAGAGTTCAGTGTGGGCCTGCTGAAACGTCTGCTCGACGGTGCGGGCGCGCCGTCGCTCGAGGCTGACCTTGCCGCCCTCGTCTCTCATGGCGTGATCGAGCACGGCACGGCCGAGGACGCCTATCAGTTCCGCCACGTCCTTCAGCATGAGGCAACCTATGGCAGCCTGCTTCGCAGCGACCGGCGCAGGATTCACAAACGCATCGCGCAATTGCTCAGCAAGGAAGAGGTTCCGAGCCTGCCACCGGCGGTTGCCGCCTGGCAATGCGCCGAGGCAGGCCTTCATCGCGAGGCCGCGCAGTTTGCGATGAAAGCGGCGGAGGCGTGCGTCTTGCGCTCGGCCATGCAGGAGGCCCGCCAGTCGCTCGATCTCTGCGCACGCGAGATTGCGGCAATGCCGCGAAAGGCGGATCGCCGAGATCTACTCCTGGACCTGTTGCAGCTTCAAGGCGTCGTGGCGACGGCGCTGGAGGGAGAGGGCTCGCAACTCGCCCGCAGGACCTATGCGCGCGCCATCTCACTGCTGAAGCGGAATGAATCTGCAAACCGCGAAGAGCGCCTTCCGCTCTATTGGGGCTGGTGGTTTACCGCCCCCAACATCTCTCTTCAGCAATCGAGGGCTCGCGTCCTTGTCGACGACATGCAGGGGGCAAATGACCCGGAAGCACGACTACAAGCCTATCATTGCGGCTGGGCAACGAGTTTCCACGCCGGGCATCACGGCTTCTGCCTCGACTGCGTGAGCAAGGGTCTCGAACTCTACGATGCCGAGCGGGCCTCGCGAAACCGGGCCTTTTACGGCGGACATGACGCGAAAGTGTGTGGCCTTGGCGAAAGCGCCCTGTCCTACCTGCTGACGGACGCGCACGAGCCGAGCGAGACGGCGATCCGCCAGTGCCTGGATTGGGCCGACAGGACCGAGCATGTCGGCAGCATGGTGCATGCGCTTTACTATGGAATAGTCTTGCGCCGGTGCCAGCAACGATACGAGGACGTGCACACGCTCGGGGAACGGATGTTGGCACTGGCAAGGGACAACGACCTGGTGGCGAGCCAGGCGCGTGCCAACATGTATTGTGGCTGGGCCGAAGCGATGGCCTCATCGCCTGAGCGGGGCGCCAGGCGTTTCGAAGAAGGCCTGCGCCTTCAGCAGCAGACCGGAACCGACGACAACCTGTCGATCCACAGCGATATGCATTCCGAAATCCTGGAGCGCCTGGGAAGGCCCGCCGAAGCGGTCGCGCCGATCGAGAACGCCATCGCGCTTGGGCGAAAGAGCGGCCAGTGGTACTGGCTGGCCGAACTCTACCGGCGCAGAGCGCACCTGACACTGATGCTCGGCGACGCGCCAATGCGCGCCAGGCGGGACCTGCGCTACGCCGTGCAGTCAGCCGAAACGCAAGGCGCCGAGTGGCTCGCAAAGCGCGCCCGACGCGATCTGCGACACGATTTCGGTTAGTTGCCGATGCCGACAGTGCCAATCGAAGAAAGACCTCTTCAAGGATTGTTGCACGGCCCCTTCCCGCCTGTTCCCGACACTTGGCAAACGGTCGAGAGGATTCTCGCGCGCAAGCGAACGTTCGGCATCACGCGGATCGGATCGGTGACCGGGCTTGACCGGATCGGGATACCGGTCGTGCAGGTGATCCGACCGGCCTCGCGGTCGGTTTCCGTCAACCAGGGCAAGGGCCTCACACATGCCCAGGCCGCCATATCCGGCCTCATGGAATCGCTTGAAGGATGGGCATCCGAGCGCATAGCGACCGAGCGTGTGCGGACGGCGAGCCTCAAAGAAATGAACGCGGACGGGATGTGGTCCCACCTCATCCAAGCGGCTCCACCTTCAGCCGATACGGATACGCTGACCTGGATCACCGGTTGGGACCTGATCTCGGGTACGTTCCGGCCCGTGCCACTGGCGGCCGTCGATACAAACTATCTCCTCCCCTCACCGCATCCGCATTGGCTACAAAGAAACACGACCGGACTTGCGGCCGGTACAAGCCTGCAACAGGCGATGACCCATGCCTGCCTCGAGATCCTCGAGCGCCACGCCTGCCATCTGGCCATGACGATGCCGCACTTCTTCGACCGCTTCCAGGTTGGCATCGACAGCATCCGTGGCGGTGAGGCTTTCGAGATCATCGATCGTCTTCGCCAGGCGGGCTTCGCCGCCGGCGTCTGGGCGCTGCCCGGTATCCACGGCCTGCCCGCCTATTGGTGCCATGTCATGGAAGACCCGACACGCGTTCCTTTGGCACCGTTGCCGGCCTCGGGCTTCGGCTGCGATCTCAGCCATGACCGCGCCCTCGCCAAGGCGCTGCTTGAAGCGTGCCAGTCTCGCCTGGGCGCCATCTCCGCGACCCGTGAAGATGTCACCGGACGCTTTTACGCCCAGACAGACCAGAGCGACCTGATCGCCTGGTTTGAACGCCTGTCACGGCCGGGCCGGCCTTTTCCCGAGAGCGAACCGAGGTTTGCGGGAACGAATGCACTGGAAACCATCCTCGATGCGCTGGTCGTTGCCGGCGCCAGGGCGGTTGTCGTCGTGGTCCTGTTCTCGGATGAAACGCTGCCTCTCAACGTGGTGAGGGTGGTTGCTCCACCCCTGGAGGTGAGCGTTGAGATCTGAGGTCGTCGTCTTTCTGGGACCAACTCTGAGCGCGACCGAGGCCCGAGCGCACTTTGACGCGACGTATCTTCCGCCCGCCGGCCAGGGTGATCTCGTGCGCGCGGTCCTGGAGCGCGCGCCCTCGGTGATCGCCATCATCGACGGCGAGTTCGCACAGCGGCCAGCCGTGCGCCACAAGGAGATCCTCTGGGCCATGGCAAAAGGCGTGCACGTCTGTGGCGCCTCCAGCATGGGCGCCATCCGCGCGGCGGAACTCGGCGACTGCGGAATGGCGGGCCACGGCTTCGTCTTTCGATGGTATCGGCGCACAAAGCTGGCTGACGACGCGGACGTGGCCGTGGCGATGGCTCCACCCGAGCTGGGCTCAAAAGCCCTCACCGACGCACTTATTGACATCAGGCTGACACTGAAACAGTCTGAACGGCGGGGCATTATCAGCGGGGAACTTCGCGCTTTGCTCGAAAAGACCGCGCGGTCACTGCACTTTTCCGAGCGTACCTATCGTAATATCTTCTTTTCGACTGAAAACAATAAAAATGCCGCCGAGATTGAACGCCTAAGAAATCATCTCGCGGCCGGGCCGATCCAGCAGAAAAAATCCGATGCAATCGAACTACTCAGGGCGATTTCTCGAATTACGTCTTTGCCACGACACCAGAATACAGGCGAATTCTTTGAGATGACCGAGGCTTTTGCACTAGATCTTCAGGACGCCGATCTGCTCGACGCAGTCGTTCGGGCGGACTGACACGAACATGCCAATCGTTTTCTGCAATCGCAGGTGATGTTGAAGCCGCGAGGGAGGGGCAAACATGGATGCCACCGCTCACACGTCCGATACCAATCCCGACGGAGCCGTAGCGCCGCGTCTCGGCACGCGTTTTCTTGTCTTCCCGCAGCCTCCCTACGTTCCCGGCTACGAGAATCCCGAGGTGGTCTGGCTCGCTCCGTCAGCGGGCAGGATTATGGCCGGTCCGTCCGATCGGCGCATGTATGTCGCCGATCCGCTGGAATTGAAGCGGCCCTACGCCTATCCCGACTTGCCGCCCTATGCCGGCGGCCTCCATCCGCCTGCGGAACCGGACGCGGACGGACACTTCGACCACATCACGCCCGACTCGCCTGCGTTTCTCGCGACGCACAGCTTTGCGTGCGCGCGCCGCGTGCTGGATATCTTCGAGGGCTATGTCGGACGGGACATCAGGTGGTTCTTCGAACCGACCTTGAGCCGGCTCGAAATCATCCCGCACATCGTCGATTGGGACAACGCACAGTCGGGCTTCGGTTTCCTGGAATTGGGGGAAAGCGAGCCTGAGCGGATGGCATCCCGCTTCGCGCTGAACTTTGATTCCGTCGCCCACGAAATGGGTCACCTGATCCTGCTCAGCGAACTGGGCCTGCTTGAGGGCGATGGCGCGGGCAGCGAGTTCTTCGCCTACCACGAAGCCATTGCCGACTTCGCTTCGCTGCTCGGGCTTCTCCATTTCGACACGGCCGTCGATCGCATTTTGCGCCGCACGGGCGGCAATCTGATGATCAACAACGAACTCGACCGCTTTGCCGAACTCAGCGACGAAAGGCAGATCCGTAGCTTCAACAATTCGCTGCGCGCAGGCGATGTCGGCAGCGAGGTGCATGATCATTCGAAGCCGTTTGCCGGCGGGCTCTTCGACTGCCTGATCGAGGTCTATCAGTCCCTGCTCTTCGAGCGGGGCTTGTCCGACCTTGACCCGCGACGCTTCAGCAACCTGCGCCAGCAGCTGGCGCCGGACATGCTCGAAGTAAAGCTGCGCCCGTCCAGGACGGACTATGAGACGAAGCATTTCGCGAGCAAGGCCGCCCTGCAGGAGGCGAGAGACATCGTCGGCGAAAGCGTGGTGCGCTCCTGGCGCCTGCTCGACCCGGACGACGTCACCTTCGAAACCGCGGCCGAAGCCTTTTTGACGGCGGCCGAACGGGGGCGCGGCCGCGCCTATGTCGAACAATTCGAAGACTGCATGAGGTGGCGTGAAATTCTCTGGTAAAACCAAGGAGGTCGATATGGATTACGAACAACACCTGCCAGCACCCGCTGAAACGGGACTTTACTTTCCCGATGCGCTCATTCTCTACGGCGTAAAGCTCAATAGCAACGACGACTACGGAAAGCTCAGCGTCGGCCAGCCCGGCGTCGAACTGCGCTTTCAGCTTTTTGCCGGATCCGATCCGCTGACGAACGGGCAGTTTTCCGTGGTCCTGGCCTATGGCTATGCCTTTGACGGCCATTGCTACCGGCTGGACTCCAACCGAATGTTCATCGTTGCCGGCGTCGAAGACCAGGACCCGATCGGCTGCGGGTTCGACGCCCAGCCGACAGGATCGAGCAACGGCTACCGCATGTGGCGCATTCAGTCCTCGACGCAAATTCTGGAAATCACGACCAGCGTCAGCGACGCCAAGACACTCATTCTCGACGCAAACCTGCCTGGAAAGAAGTCGCCAACCTCATACGCCATCACACAATCGATGGCCCACCGGAACGGTAGGCTCGCGCGCGACTAGCCACTCCCCGTCACGCCAGCGGTCGGCGAAGCCCTCGCGGAGACCAGTTTCCGCGAGTCGGTGGTTTTTGCTGCCACGTCGGGCGAATAGGCGCATAATCACACCCGGTCCCGAAACGATCAGGCGGAGAGAGACAGATGCTCGACACCGGCAGAAAAGCGGACGCAGCCTATGCGATCGAGTATTTCCAGGAGCATCCGGAGGCCGGCCTTTGCCGGGAGGGGCGGCGCTGGTGGGTGACGCCCAATGCGAACGAAACCGACCGGCAGATCCTCGATATCGACGTCGCCGAGGCGGAACGGCTCAAGGACGATGCGCGCCTGCAAGCCGTGCCGGACATCGCCCATGCCGGCCGATCGCTCTGGATCATGCGGAACATGACCTAAGCGCGTCGCGACGTTGCTGCAAACCCGCTGCGCACTTTTGCGCGAAAGCCGCAGCCATTGAAGACAAAGCAAGGAAGCGAGCGAGCCTTACAGCAGGCCCCGCCCTGAAAGGTTGCGCATCAGTGCCGCCGCCCCAAAGCTCCAGGGCGCGCACGCTGTTGAGTGCCTGACGGTGTTGGTGAGCCGCCCAAGTTCCGGATTGGCGATCGTGACCACGTCGCCGAGCTTGTGCGTGAACCCCTGCCCCGGCTCGTCACGGTCCTCGACCGGCGCGAAGAGCGTGCCCATGAACAGCATCAGTCCGTCGGGATATTGATGGTGCGGGCCGATGGTCTGGGCGACCAGGTCGAGCGGGTCGCGGCTGATTTCGGCCATCGAACTGCGGCCGGCAAGGCGGTAGCCGTCCTCACCCTGGACAGTTAGCGTGAGCTCGGCGCGGCGGACGTCATCGATCGTATAGGTTTCGTCGAACAGCCGAATGAACGGGCCGATGGCACAGGACGCATTGTTGTCCTTGGCTTTGCCGAGCAGCAGCGCAGACCGGCCCTCGATGTCGCGCAGGTTGACGTCGTTGCCAAGTGTCGCACCCCTCACCTGGCCGCTCGACGACACAGCCAGCACGACCTCCGGCTCCGGATTGTTCCAGTGCGATGCCGGATGCAGACCGACGTCGGCACCATGACCAACCGACGAAAGCACTTGCGCCTTGGTGAAGACCTCGGCATCGGGGCCGATACCGACCTCCAGATACTGCGACCAGACACCCTCCTCGATCAACGCCGCCTTGACGCGCGCGGCTTGCAGCGAGCCGGGCTTCAGATTGCGCAAGCTGTCACCGATGACGGCAATCACGCGCGCGCGTATCGCCTCGGCGCGCGATGCATCGCCGGCCGCACGCTCCTCGATGACCCGCTCGATCATCGAGCGCGCAAAGGTGACGCCGCACGCCTTGATCGCCTGGAGGTCCGGCGGCGCGATGAGGTGCACGTGAGATGGGTCCGCTTTCCGAGCAAGGCAATCGTCAAGCGCTGAGAGCCGCTCGCCGGACGCGGTACGGACATAGGTGACGGGATCGGCGAGCTCCAGGAGGTCGCGCATCGTCGGCGTCGCTTTTGATGTGATGTCATGGATCGCGCCGTCGCGGATGGTGACCAGCGAGGGTCCGCCGAATTCGGGCCGCCAGACGCGGCCGACAAAGGTGCCGTTGCGAAATGCTGGATCCGTCATGGCGCATCATCCTCCCTGAGCGCCCTATTACTTGCAGCGGGAACGGGTGCTGTAAAGCCGGTTGCAGCGGGAAGCGCTCCACCGGTTGCACCGTCGGAACATTGCAAATCGCCGCGCGTTTACCGGTTGTGCCACGCGCCCTTCAGGCGCCCTTGTCGCTCCATTTCGCGACGGTGCGAAATCCGGTGTCGGCAACTGCCCCGCAAGGTTCGGGAGCACTCGCCTCGGCCTGGAGGACGCCAAGAAAGGATGAACAAGATGAACCAGCACGAAGAGTTCAAGGAGAAGCCGGTGGTCGACCCGGTGACCGGCCAGCCGATGTTGCCGACACAGGGAAGCGACGAGCCTCTGGAGCCCCGCAGACGCAGCAACTGGCCGATTGTCATCATCCTGCTTGCCGGCCTGGTGCTGGCTCTGATCGCCTGGCTGCCGGCCGAGCTCAGCCGCGATAGCGCCCAACCGACAGTGCCGCCGGTGACCACCGATCAACCGGCAGGCCAGCCGACAACGGATACCACGGGCCAGACCACGCCGCCGGCTGATACGCAGACCCAGCCGGCACCGGGCGCCACGCCGCAGCAGGGTACGCAGACACCTGAAACACAGGGTTCGACCCCGGGCACGACCCCTGCAATGACGCAGCCGGCGCAGTAGGGTTCGTCAAAGCAGCAACTGCGTGTTTCCTTCGATCGTCGCCGATCCAGGGACAAAAACGCACAGCAGGGCAGAGTGCTAGATCGGCCCTTGCGCTGCCACCGACACACGTCGCTGCAGCCACTTTCCCAGAGCCCCCCCGGCCAAGAGCCGGGGGGGGGGCAGATTTAGTTCGATTGGACAGATGCCGCGATCATGGCGTCCCAGCCGGCGGCGGCGCAATCGGCGATTGCCAGCAAGGTTTCCCGCGTGGCGCCATCACGCGCTTCGATCGACATGCCGTGCTGCAGCGTGGCGACATAGGCCGCGATTGCCGCACAACTGATGCCGGCGTTGAGATCGCCTTCGGCGACGCCGCGTTCGAGCCGTCGCTCCAGCGCCTTCTGTTTCTCAAGCCGCAGCACCTTCAACGCGTCGCAGACCTCCGCATCTCCGCCCGCCATCTGCGGCGCGGACAAAACCACCATGCAACCGCGCGGCTCGCCGCAGCGGGTGAAGTTCTCCGCTGTCCGCCTCAGGACGTCATGGACGGCGGCCTTGGCGGTGGGGGCGTTCTCCAGGTCATCCCAGATACCAGCACCATCGGTCCGGCCATAGAGATCGACCGCTTCGATGAAGAGCTGCGCCTTGCTGCCGAAGGCGGCATAGAGGCTAGGCGGGTTCAACCCCATGGTCCGGGTGAGATCCGCAAGCGACGTATTGTCATAGCCCCTCTCCCAGAAAAGCTGCATCGCGCTCCTGAGCGCCTCCTGGCGGGAGAAATTGCGGGGCCGGCCGCGGCTCGACATCGACGTGAAGTCCTTTTTTGTAATGATCAATACATAAATCACTTGACATCAAACGGCAAGTCGATCCTCATATATGTATCGATCACTACACATATGGAGATGCCGGTGACGAATTTGAAGAACAAAGTGGCCCTGGTGACGGGCGGTAGCCGTGGCATTGGCGCGGCAATCGCAAGACGGCTCGCCGCGGAAGGTGCGACCGTGGCGGTGACCTATAGTCAATCCAAGACGAAGGCTGAGGCCCTCGTCGCGGAGATTGCGAGAGACGGTGGGCGTGCTCTGGCGATCAAGGCAGACAACCGTGAGACAGGCGCAGTGGAGGCCGCAGTCAGGACCGTGGCCGAACAACACGGCCGCATCGACATCCTCGTCAACAATGCCGGCGTCTTCGACGCCGGGACGGTGACCGGGGTCACTGAGGAGGACTTCGACAGAACGATCGACGTCAACGTCAAGGCCGTGTTCCTGGCGACGCGCGCCGCTGCCGCGCACATGCCGGAAGGCGGTCGTGTCATCTCGATCGGCAGCAATCTTGCTTCCCGCGTTCCCTGGCCCGGCATGAGCCTCTATGTGCTGAGCAAGAGCGCCCTGGTCGGATTTACCAAGGCGGTGGCGCGTGACCTCGGATCAAGGGGCATCACCGTCAATGTCGTCCACCCCGGCTCCACGGATACAGACATGAACCCCGCCGACGGTGATCACGCCGGCCCTCAGCGCGGACTGATGGCGATCCCGCGCTTCAACGAGGCAAGCGATGTGGCAGGCCTCGTTGCCTGGCTCGCGGGCCCCGACGGCCGCAGCGTCACCGGTGCCGAGTTCACCATTGACGGCGGCACCAACGCCTGACGCGCAGCCAGACATGCGAAGGGCCGGACGCATGGCTTCCGGCCCTCTCATCCGCGAAACAACAGCTGGCTTCAGCCCAGGAAGCGCTCCGGGCGATAGGGCGTGATATCGATGACCGTCTTTTCACCGGTCATGGCCTCGGCCAGCGCCCGGCCGGTCACAGGCCCGAGCGTCATGCCGTGATGGGCATGGCCAAAGGCAAACCACAGGCCCTCGTGACGGGGAGCCTTGCCGATAACCGGCATCATGTCCGGCGTGCAGGGGCGCGCGCCCATCCACGGCTCTTCATCGCGGCGCTCGGCGAGCGGAAAGAACTCGCGCGCAACCCGCTCGGCACGCGTCAACTGCACCGGCGTCTTCGGCGCATCGCGCCAGGCGAACTCCGCACCGGTCGTCAAACGGATGCCACGCAGCATCGGCGCCAGGAAGTAACCTTTTTCGGCGTCCAGCACCCAGTTGTTGAGCGTCGCACCGTCCTGCGCGCCGTAGTGCATGTGGTAACCACGCTTGACCGCGAGCGGGATATGATAGCCAAGCTTGCGTGTGACCGTGTCGGCCCAAGGGCCGAGTGCCACGACGACTTCGCGGGTCTCAAGCGGCCCTTCAGGGGTCGCGACACGCCAGCCGGGACCTTCCAGCACATGTTCCGTTGTCGCCGCGTCGCCGGAAACAAGGCGTCCACCCAGCGACTGGAAATAGGCGAGATAGGCCTTGTTGAGGCTGTGCGGGTCGCGGATCGACCAGGGATCACTCCAGCGCAACCCGCCGACCAGATCGGCCTTGATCGAAGGCTCGATCGTCTTCAGCTCACTCGTCGAAAGCTTCTGGTGGTTGACGCCGAAGCCGGCCGACAGTTTTTCCGCTTCCTTGTAGGCGGCGTCCCGCTGCTTTTCCGTGCGAAACACCTTCATCCACCCATCCTTGCGGATGAGCTCGCCGGCGCCGGACGCCTCGATCAGATCCTGATGCTCAGCGATCGAATGCTCGATCAGCGGCGCATAGAGATGGGCGATGCGCTGGTGCTGGGTGAAGCCCGAGTGCCACCAGTAGCGCGCCAGGAACGGCACCAGACCCGGTAGCGCACGGAAGTGGTAGTGGGCGTCGATGGTGTTGTTCAGCGCGTAGCGGAAGAGCGCGCCGAAGTCGTGCGGGAAGCCGTAGGGAAACACGCCTTCGCGCTGGATCAGGCCGGCATTGCCGTAGGAGGTCTCCTCCCCGGCGCCGCGACGGTCGAGCAGCACCACGGACTTGCCGCGGCGCGCCAGATGGATGGCGGTGGAAATGCCGACGATGCCGGCGCCGAGAACCACTACATCAGTCTTCATTGCTGCCCCGCGATTTTCGACCGCGGCCCGATCTCAAGCCGCGGCGCCACCCTCACTTCTTTTTCAGAGCGGTCATGATCTGCTCGAGATAGCCGAGCAGCACGGCCGAGACGACGAAGGCAAGATGTATGATCGTCGCCCACATCAATTGTTCGCTCGAATATTGCTGCGCGTTCAAGAAGATCTGCAGCAGGTGGATCGAAGAAATGGCCACGATCGACGACGCAACCTTGATCTTCAGGCTACCGGAATCGAGCTTACCGAGGAAGGAGACCTCCGCGTCGCCTTCGTCGAAGCGGCTGACGAAATTCTCGTAACCGGAAATCATCACCATCACGATCAGGCTGGCGACCAGCGCGGCATCGATCAGGCCGAGCATCGCCAGGATCATCTGCGCATCGTCATAGACGAAGACCATGCTGGCGATCTTGAACAGCTTGAAGGCAAAGGAGATGCCGTAGAGGGCAAGCGCCGCGACAAGGCCGAGATAGAAGATAACGAGGAGCCAGCGGCTGGAGAGGATGATCCGCTCAACGAGCAGTTCCAGCGATTTCATAATATTCAGCATCTCCAGGGCAAAAACGACGGTTTTGGCATCAATAGCCAAGCGCACCCCTCAGAGCAACAACACAATCCACCGCCGGAATGCAGGAAGGGCGACGTTTCCGCCGCCCTGTTCAGATGTGCTTCAATTTGCCCGCAGGCTTCGCTCAGCCTCGGCGAAGTAGCCCGGCAACGAGCGAAATCACCAGGAAGACGAGGAAGAGGAAGAAGAGGATCTGCGCGATGCCAGCGGACGTACCCGCGATCCCGCCAAAGCCAAGTACACCCGCTATGATTGCCACAACGAGGAAAACAAGAGCGTAGTATAACATAGAAATTCTCCTTGCATTCGTCACTGCACTGCAAACGCAGCAACAATCAAATTGTTCCGGATAGCTGACAAAATCCGCTAAACGGCGCGCCTTCACCTCAACTCCATTTACCTTTCGCTTACCATATTGGATGAAAAAGTCCCAGAACGGGACAGTCTGTACCGGAAATGCCCGGAACCTTCGCAATACTCCGACGTTCTCCACCCATGAAACACGCAGGGTCGAAATGAAGATGCCGGCAGCACATATCTGGAAAACGGCGGTCAAGGCCGGTCGAGAGAGAACAGATCTTCCCGACGCAAATCTTCACATCGGAAAGACGATGCGCGATCTATACATCGGAGACGGTGAAGGGCAGAGCGCCAAGCTTGAGCATTTACTTGAGGAACTTAGACGGCGCGAGGCGATGGTGAAGAAGAAGTAGGCCCAACTCCGCTCTGATGCAAAAGGCCGCCACGACCGAGGCCGGGCGGCTCTTCATTCTCCTGGCTATTGGTATTGGCGGGAGCGCTCCTGCCAATCTGACTTGCGCGCTGACTGCGCGCCGAAACGGCTCTAGCTGCGGGACATCCATTCATCGATCTGGCGCTCCGCCTCGTCGCGGGCAACACCGTAACGCGCCTGAATCCGCCCAGAGAGTTCTTCTCTACGACCATTGACGACGTCGAGGTCGTCATTGGTCAATTTGCCCCATTGAGCCTGGGCCTTACCTTTCAGTTCGTGCCATTTGCCTTCAACGATATCCCAATTCATGTCCTGGCCTTCCTTTGATGCGTTACCAAGCGGCAACCCGTAAAATTGGTGTCGTGCCTCCGCGGCTCAGTTGCGAGCCTTCGCGCTGTCGTGGCGCGCTGCGACGGCATAGCTGCCATCATCCATCTTGACGTCGACCTTGAGCTCACCGTGCGTCGTGATCCGCCACTCGATTGTCGCATCTTCCGCGAACAGGGCCGGATCGACTTCCGCACAGGCGCCGTAGGCGCGCTTGAACGTCTCTCCCGTCGCCTCGATCGCCGGCGTCAGCAGTTCACGACATTCGTCTACCGTTTCGAACGCCACTGTCGGCGCCGGCACTTCGCGACAGGCCTCTGTCGTCTGCATGCAGCCGACGAGGACCATGATGGCGGCAATGTGTTCCATTGGCATGCCTCCTTAGCGTCAAAGCTGAGGAGAAAACGGCAATCCGCAATCTTCGGTTCCGCCGGCGACCATCAAATATTTCCTGGAACTTTGGCGCGCGCTTTGCGTTTGCGGCGCAATTTGACCCGCGCGAAACGCGGGCGAGCCGCTGACCGCGGCTGATTTCCGCGCACAACCGTCACGGTCGGGCCGGAGCAGATCCGGTGATGGAACAAAACGTCTCTATTCTCGTTTTCGCAACGATAACAAGTGCTGCGACCGCGGCGGAGCGATGGAGGATGCGCTGGCGAGGCAGGAAGACACCACGAAAGGTCCGCCCATTGGGAGCGGCATCAAGCCCATTCACAAGATATCCAAAGCGGACCTGAACAGCGCGGCACCGGGAAACGAAGACGCCTCATTGTCGTCATTCTCATCGCCATCAGTCCCGGCAGGTCGATCTCCGACAATCTGATTCTCAACTCAACAACGCAACCCGATAGGAACGCATCATGAAGAAGATACTGATCGTAGCAAGCCTGATCCTCCCCCTCGCCGCGTGTACGCAAACGGAAAAGGGCGCTGCGATCGGCGCAACCGGCGGCGCCATCATCGGCGGTGCAGCGACAGGCAATGTCAGGGGTGCGGCCGTGGGCGCAGCCATCGGTGGCGTCGCCGGCGCGCTCATCGGCAATGCCAACGAACCGGGCCGCTGCATCTACCGCGACCGTTACGGCCGCCGCTACGAAGCCGCCTGCTGACCAGCACACGGCATGAAGAAACGGGCTTGGGCCCGTTTCTTCCCTCAACCAGGAACCTGTCCGCTCGACGCGTCCTTGGACGCCGTTTCCGCTTCATCCAGCTTTTGAAGCAGATCGAGAAAGAATTCAGGAACCGGCTCCTGCTCCAACGATCGATAGAGCGCCTTCAACTTGGCCCCGATCGGCCCATGATCAAGCGTTTCGGCTGCACTGTCGGTTGGCCCATCGGCTCCACCGGGCTTTGCCAGTTCTTCGTCCATGTCTTGCTCACCGCCCTGACGTTCGCAGCTTCCCGTCGCCCGTCGCAAGGCACGCCGCTTCGCACATTTCCCTGATTTGCTCTAAGCCGAAAAACATGTTCAAAACATCCACCTCTTCGGCGGCATGTGCCCTATCCTCAGAAAAACGAATCGTATTGCTCTCAAGGAAGTTTTGATGTCCCTTTCGACCCGGATTGCGCCACACCTGCCGTTCCTGCGCCGCTATGCCCGCGCCGTCACCGGATCGCAGGCCGCCGGCGACGGCTATGTAGCCGCCGTTCTCGAGGCGCTGATCGAAGACATCAGCCTCTTTCCGGAAACGTCGAACGACCGCATCGGCCTCTACAAGCTGTTCTGCACGCAGTTTGAGAAGGTATCGATCGACCGGACGGACAACACGTCACCATTCGCCTGGGAACAGCAGGCTGCCGCCAATCTCTCGCTGATCGCACCCTTGCCGCGTCAGGCCTTTCTGCTGGTATCGGTCGAGGGATTTTCGATCGCCGACGCTTCTGAGATCATGAACCTCAGCCAGGGCGAATTTTCAAAGCTTCTGACAGTTGCCTCCGAGGACATCTCGCGCCAGGTCGCAACCGACGTGCTGATCATCGAAGACGAACCATTGATCGCGCTCGACATCGAGGACATGGTGACCAGCCTCGGCCACCGGGTCACGGGTATTGCGCGCACGCATGGCGAGGCGCTGGATCTCTACCACAAGACATCTCCGAAGATGGTGCTTGCCGACATTCAGCTCGCTGACGGCAGCTCCGGCATCGATGCGGTCAACGAGATCCTTCGGCAAGCCGCCGTGCCGGTGATCTTCATCACCGCCTTTCCCGAGCGGCTACTCACCGGCAAGCGGCCGGAACCGGCCTTCCTGGTGACCAAGCCGTTCAATCCTGACATGGTCAAGGCTCTGATCAGCCAGGCACTGTTTTTCGACGAACACGCACGCTCGGCGCGCCGCTGATCTGGCCCTTGAGCGCCGCGCGTCCTATCGGACGTGCGGAGGAAATGCATCAGGCGGCGTTCAGCCGGGCAACTGCCGTTCGGGCGGCTGTTCACGGATTTCTTCGACAATCGCAAGGACGATGAGCGAAAGCGGCAGCGCCAGCATGGCGCCGACCGCACCCCACATCCAGGTCCAGAAGACGATCGCGATAAACACCAGGAACGGGTTCACTTCGAGCTCGTTGCCGAGGATGGCCGGAATGGCGAGGTTCTCCATCGCGAGGTGGACGACGAAGAAGGCCGCAGCCGGTGCCAATGCCAGCCATAGGACTTCCTGTGTCATCAGCCCGCCGACGAGCAGGCTGAGGGTCATGACCGTCACGCCCAGATAGGGAATGAAACTGGAGACGAAAGCAAACAGTCCCCAGACTGGCGGCATGGCCAGACCGCCGGCGAAGGCGATGATCATCGTCACCGTGCCGAGCACAAGGTAGATCACACTGGCGATGGAGAAGTAGCGCGCGAGCGCGTCTTCGATGCCGTTCATGATGCGGATGGCGCTGAGCCGCCGCTCACGGCTGGCAAACGCAAGAATGACGGCCTTGCGCAGCTGCAGCCGTCCGAGCAGGAACAGGCCGAGCGCTGCCAGGAAGATCAGGATCTGCACGAGGGCGGGCGTCAGGCCCGCAGCTGTGGCAGCGAGCATTGGGCCTGCATTCTTCATGACCGTGTCAGCAATCGCATCGTTGCCGACGCTGCGCGCAACCGCCAGACGCAACCATTCGAAGCGCTCGATGAAGGGCATGACGCGTGCAACGACGCCTTCGGCGAGCCTGGGCGCCTCGGAGGCAAGCGACGTCAAGGGACCGAGCAGCACGTTGATGAGCCAGGACAAGCCGGTCACGAAGACCAGAGCGAGCAACAGGCCACCAAGGATCGGCGGCAGGCCATAACGTGCAAGCGCGTCAGCGGTTCGCCCAAGCACGATACCGACGACGATCGCGAGCGTGATAGGCAACAGGATCGTTTCCATCGCATAGATGGCGGCACATCCCGCGATCACGAACAGACCGATGATGCTCCAGGCGACCATGAGGTCGATGCCGTCACGCCGCGGCGCCGTCGACGGCGCGGCGGTCGCAACCGCCGCCTCCTCTTCGACCATGCGTCTTGCGCGCCTGTATTCGTGCGAAGCACCGGCACGTCGCAAGGTTTCCACGATCACGCCTCGCTTTTTGTGGGCAGCAGGTGAACGGAGCGCACCCACTCTTGCCGACGGGTCGTCGCGTTCCGGCTTTCGCCCTGGATCAGTGTGTGGCGCGCCACCTGGACCACGTGCCATCAATGGTGTTCCGGCGGGAAGACATGCAGGGTCAAGGAAAGCAGGCCAAGACCCAGGATGATGACGAGCAGCGTGTTGGCGACACCTGCGGCAGTGTAGGGGACAAGGCCGAAGCCGATCAGGATGACGGCAAAGAGAAGGACACAGACCCGAGGCAGCCAATACAGCATATGTAGTCCTCCCAGTTCACTCGGCCGATTCTCGACCTGTTTCTTGGACCGGACACTTAACGTGCAGATGCCTCGATTGGTTCCCTGCGTGGCATCGCTGGCTGCAACGAAAACGCCGCCGGACACGAGACCCGGCGGCGCTGGATAAGGACAAGGGAATACCTTGTTCCGCCGACCTTAGGCGGCAGCGACGACAATCACTTCCACGAAGTATTCCGGCGTCGCGAGCTTGGCTTCGCCGGTGGCGCGGGCAGGCGTGTTGCCCTGCGGAACCCAGGCGTCCCAGACCGAGTTCATCTTCGGGAAATCGGCCATGTCGGCGAGCCAGATGGTGGCCGAGAGGATGCGGGTCTTGTCGGTGCCGGCGAGCGCCAGAAGACGGTCGACTTCGGCAAGCGCCTGCTTCGTCTGCGTCACGACATCGTCACCGGCGTTGCCGACCTGGCCGGCGAGGTAGACGGTGTTGTTGTAGACCACGGCCTGGCTCATACGGGGGCCGGTTTCGAAACGCTTGATTTCCATGAACGTGTTCCTGAGGTTGGGCCGAACAGGTCCGTCCGGCCGAAAAGCGGCTGCCCGCCGCCCAGAGGCGAGAATTGAAGGCGGCGCGACACCTCTACACCATCGCGTCCCCGAGTCAAAGAAGCCGGGCAGTGGCTGCCCGGCTTCTCTTGTTTCTTCAGCGGAAATCAGCAGGAAGGATCAGGCCGCCTGCTTCTTCTTCGCCAATCGAGCCTTGATGCTCTCCACGTCCGCCCGCGGCGTCGCCGCAAACAGCGTCTTGGTATAGCTGTGCTTCGGGTCGGCAAAGACCTCGTCACGGCTGCCGTATTCGACCGCTTCGCCGAAATACATCACCATGACGTCGTCAGCGATGTACCGCACGACAGAGAGGTCGTGGCTGATGAAGACGTAGGTGAGTTTCAGCTCGTCCTGCAGGTCGGCAAGCAGGTTTAGGACCTGTGCCTGGACCGAAAGGTCGAGCGCCGATACCGGCTCGTCCAGCACCAGGAGCTTCGGGTTGAGCATAAGCGCGCGCGCGATGGCGATACGCTGGCGCTGGCCGCCGGAGAACATGTGCGGATAACGATTGAAGTGCAGCTCGGTAAGACCGACCTTCTTCAGCATCGTCATCGCCCGGTCGCGACGTTCGTCGGCGGGCGTGTCCGTATTGATGAGCAGCGGCTCCATCAGGATGTCGCCGATCTTCTGGCGCGGATTGAGCGAGCCATACGGATTCTGGAAGACGATTTGCACCTTGCGGCGCATCTCCGGCGTCATGTCGCCCTTGGAGATGTCGATCTTCTTGCCCTCGATCAAAAGTTCGCCCGAGGTTGCCGGATCGATGAGGGTCAGAATACGGCCAAGCGTGGACTTGCCACAGCCGCTCTCGCCAACGATCGCAAGAGTCTTGCCCTGTTCGACGCTGAAGCTCACGCCCTTCAGGGCGTGAACGGTCTTGGCCTTTTTGATAAGGCCGCCGGGGATATGGTAGTCGCGCACCAGATTGCGCGCTTCGAGGATCACGCTCATTGGGCCGCTCCTTCGTCGACGAAGAGTTCGGAAATCGTCGGCAGACGATCGCCGGTCGCGTTGTCAGGCAGTGCCGCCAGAAGTGCGCGCGTGTAGTTGCTCTTCGGGTTTTCAAAGAGCGTCAGCACGTCGGCCTCTTCCATCTTGCGGCCCTTGTACTGCACGACCACCCGGTCGGCAGTCTCGGCAACCACGCCCATGTTGTGCGTGATCATGATCAGGCCCATCTTGTGCTCGGCCTGCAACCTCATCAGGAGGTCGAGGATCTGCTTCTGGATCGTCACGTCGAGCGCGGTGGTCGGCTCGTCGGCGATCAGGAGCTTCGGGTTGCAGGCGATCGCGATCGCGATCATCACGCGCTGGCACTGGCCGCCCGACATCTGGTGCGGATAGTGGCCGAGCCGCTCGGCCGGATCGGGAATGCCGACCGCCTCGAACAGTTCGATCGCGCGCTTGCGGCGACCGGCCTTGTCGAGGCCGATGTGTATGCGCAGCACTTCCTCGATCTGGAAGCCGACGGTGAAGCATGGGTTGAGGCTGGCGATCGGCTCCTGGAAGATCATGGCAATGTCCTTGCCGACGATCTTGCGCCGTTCGTTTGCCGACATGCCCAAAAGGTCGCGACCGTTGAAGGTGAGCTTGTCGGCCGTGACCTTCGCCGTCCAGGGCAGAAGCCCCATGGCCGCCAACATCGACACGGACTTGCCCGAGCCGGACTCACCGACGATCGCGAGCACTTCGCCTTCATGGACCTTCATCGACACGCCGTTGACGGCGCGGAAGGGACCGGAGGCCGTCTGGAATTCGACGACCAGGTTTTCGATTTCGAGAAGCGCCATGATCAGGACCTCTTCAGCTTGGGATCGAGCGCATCGCGCAGGCCGTCACCCA